>NZ_SPQS01000030.1 GCF_004570865.1 Bradyrhizobium frederickii | reverse complement strand
TCATGAGACGCGCTGACCGGCTGTTTCAGATCATCCAGGTGCTGCGGCGGACGCGGAAGCCGCTGACAGCGGACGCCATCGCGGCCGAGCTCGAGACCTCGAAGCGCACGATCTATCGCGACATCGCAACGCTGATCGGCCAGCGCGTGCCGATCCGCGGGGAAGCCGGCATGGGCTACATCCTGGAGAAGGGATTTGACCTGCCGCCCTTGATGTTGACACCCGACGAGATCGAGGCGGCCGTGCTGGGCGCACAATGGGTCGCCGGCCATGCCGATTCGGCGCTGGCGCGCGCGGCCGAGGATCTGATGGCCAAGATCGCCGACACCGTGCCTGAGCGCCTGCGCCCCTTCGTGCTGGAGCCGGCGAGCCGCGCGCGTCCAAGCTGGAACAGGGAGCCGGACCGCCTGGACATGGCGCGCACCCGCACCCAGATCCACGAAGGCAAGAAGATCATGCTGCGCTATCGCGACGAGCAGGGCCGCGCCAGCGAGCGAACGATCTGGCCGATCTCGGTCGGCTATCTCGAAGCTGTGCGCCTGCTCGCCGCCTGGTGCGAGCTGCGCGGCGACTTCCGCAGCTTCCGCACCGACCGCGTGGTGGAGGCGAACTATCTCGACGAGAAATATCCGGAACGACGCGACGTACTGCGCGCAAGATGGCGGCAGAGCCTGGTCTGGGGCCCGCCAAAGGACACGTGACAAGGATGCAAGAGAGCTCCCCCATCGATCCGTCGAGCTGCTGCCAGAGTTGCGGCGCGTGCTGCGGCTATTCGGCCAACTGGCCGCGCTTCTCGATCGAGAGCGAGGAAGAGCTTGCTGCGATTCCGGAGACGCTGGTCAACGAACGCCAGTCCGGCATGCGTTGCGAGGGCGATCGCTGCTCGGCCCTGCAGGGGGACATCGGGAAAGCCACGGCGTGCGGCATCTATGCGATGCGGCCGGAGGTGTGCCGCACCTGCATGCCGGGCGATGCCGAATGCGCGATGGCGCGGCGGAAGTTCGGGTTGCCTTCTATCGCTATCGTTTAGGCCGGAACTGCTTCGCCGATCTCGTCGTCAAGCTCGTCCTCGAGCGGCGCGAGCACCGAGAGCGGCTTGGTCGACAGCGTGATCGGCTTGCGGCCGCCCGACAGCGACGGCGAGGCTTTCGCCGCGCCCTCCCGCGACAGCGCATAGAGCGTCGAGCCGACCCGGCCGCCGTTCTCGATCAGGTCGCGCTCGCTGCAGCTCGCCGCGATCACGACCGCCAGCGAGTGCAGATGGTTGCGGCGATAGCAGAACAGCGCCAGCCTGGCGCGCGCGTCAGGGGAAACACTCTCAACCAACCTCGGCAGGCCACTCTCGCTGGCGCGGTACATCTCGCCAAGGAGTTCGTCGCGAACCGGGCAGAAATCGCTTTCAAAGGCGTTGCGGCTTGAAAACATTGCAGTTCTCCCTCGTGTGAGGAAGATGCAGCGCAATTCTCTAATGAAAGGTTAACCACGCTGGCCGGTAGTCACCCGGGGTGCTTGCGCGTGGGCCGCGAATTGGTGGGGCGCGGGGTCGCAAATGCTGCCCCGCGTCATGGCCGGGCTTGTCCCGGCCATCCACGGAGAACCAAGCGGCACGAAGAACGTGGATGCCCGGGCCTTCGCCGCGCCGAAGCGGCTACGGCCGCGCAGGCGAGACAAGCCCGGGCATGACGACCTTTGATGCCAGCGATTGCTTCCAGCCAGAGGCCGCAGGAGGCCCGCCGTCAGTTCGCCGCCATGAAGATGGAAAGGCCGAAGCCGGTCAGATGATGCAGCGCCTGATCGACGCCGATCAGGGTCCAGAACCAGGGATGCGTCAGGTCGACCCCGAAATTCGCCGAGACGAACCCCTTGGCACGGTCGATCGTGATGTGGATCACGAAGTCGATGAAGGCCACGAACCAGAATTTCGGCGCCACGATCAGGATCAGAGGCAGCGCGACCGCAAGGTGAACGAGGCAGTGCACCAGAAGCGGCAGGGCCCAGCCGTGCTTCTGGTCCTTGCCGTGCGCCATCCAGGCGGTCTGGAGGACGAAGTCGGCGATGATGTGCTTGAAGGTGAGCAGCAACATCCAGCCAATGAGCGCTTCGACCGGAACCGCCGATGACATGGGTGGAAACGACAAGGCTGACGCCCTCATTGACGTGACAACAAAAATTGGAGCGTTCAGCGCAACTTATTCTTGGACCAGTTCTGGACCGGTCAAATCGCCGGGAGGCGCGATTTATGCCATCTCCCGCGGCGGAATGCAGCCGGGGGAACCGGAAATTCGCCAAGTGTGGCTAACCGGGCATAGGACGCCCCATCGCCGCGGAAGCCTCGCGTAAGGTTACCTTCGGCTCGAAATTTGCTTTCCGTGACCTTCGCGCTATCATCGCGGATAGAGAATATCGTTCTTTTTTCAGGCGTTTACGAATTTGAGGGCGCTCCCCGCGATCACATCGGCGTGCCGCCCGCCACCGAAACAATAAGGCCAGAGTGCTGCCATGAGTACTGAAGGCCCGACCTCGTCGCTCACCGAACCGCCGCCCCGGCGCCCCAAGGTGATCAAGACCAATCAGCAGCAGGTCTTCCTCTACGTCGTGCTGACCCTGCTGTTGTCGCTGGCCACCGTCTGGGGCGGCCGCGCGATGCTGCACAATTCGGAAACGCTGACCTTTGCCGTCGGCGCTCCCAACAGCGACGAGGCGCTGTTCGCGGCCAAGCTCGCCACGGTGCTGACGTCCAACGCCTCGCGCTTCCGGATCAAGATCGTCAACAACGCCGACAACGCCAAGGCGCTCGCGCAGTTCGACCGCAAGCAGGCCGACCTTGCCGTCCTGCGCACCGACGCCAAGGTCCCGCTGCGGGCGCGCACGCTTGCCATCCTCGAGCACGATCTCGTGCTTCTGCTCGGTCCCGGCAACAAGAAGATCAAATCGATCGCCGAACTGAAGAAGAAGAAGGTCGCCGTTTTCGCCGAGAGCGAATCCTCCCTCGCCTTCGTCCGCAGCGTTCTCGACATCCCCGACGGTCCGGACGCGGCGAAGATCCAGATGGCGCCGCAGGGCGCAACGCTCGACAAGCTGTTCGCACCGGCAAACGGCTTTGGCGCGGTCATCGCCATCGTCCATGCCTCCAGGGCGGTGCGGGACAAGGCCTATGAGCAGGTCGCCAGGCGCGGCGGCTTCACGCTCAACGCGATCGACGAGGCCAAGGCGCTGGCGCGCAAGCTTCCCGGCATTTCCAGCGAGACGCTGACGGCAGGCACGCTGTCGACATCCCCGAAAATTCCCGATGACGACCTCGACACGATCGGGCTGGAATGGCTGCTGGTCGCACAATCCAGGATGTCCCCGACCACGGCAGGCGAGCTCGCCCGCATCGTCTACGAGAACAAAGCCGCGCTCGGGCTCGACAACGGCTTTGCCACCAGGATCGAGCCGGCCTCTGTCGAGAAGGACGCCTTCGTGATCGCGCACCAGGGCGCGGCCGATTACATCAACGACGACACCAAGTCGTTCATGGATAAGTACAGCGACCTGATGTATCTGGGCGCCGCCGCGCTCAGCATCATCGGCTCGATCTTCGCCGCGATCTACGCCAAGATCACCCGCATCGCGCCGGAGAAGGCCAGCGAACTCTCCACCGCCATCCTCGACATCGGCGAGCGGATCGAGCACGCCCACTCGCTGGATCAACTCGAATGTCTTCAGGACGAGCTCGAGGGCATCCTGCGCGGCGCCGTCATCGGATTACGAGACGGCACGATCAGTACCGATGGGCTCGACACCTTCAAGCTGGGCTACGAGTTCGTCCGCGACGAGATCGGCATGCGGCGCGACTATCTGAAACGCCATGCCAACGAGACCGGGAAGCCGGCGCCGGGCGCCGGCCCTGCCCCGCACGACGACAGCAATGTCGTGGTGGTGAAGACCGCCCAGAGCGCCTGAGAAGTCGGGTCGTTTGGGGCCGCCATTCTTGTCCCGGACAAGCCGCGTCGCCAAAGGCGCTGCCGCGCAGAGCCGGGACCCAGAAAGCCGGGGATGCGCTGCTGCATGGGCCCCGGCTCTGCAGCGCATCACTACGTGCTGCACTGCGTACGGGGCACGAGGCTGGGTTGTGGCTTCCCCCTTATCATACCCCTGCCCGTCGTTGACGGCCCCCACCGGGGCGGGCACTTTGGCGCCGACGTCCCAGCCGGGATTCCAAAGATTTACCCCAGAGACCGAGCCGCCCTCCCGCATGTCCAAGCCGCTGATTTCCGCTCTGGCCCAGTTCGCGGCCGTCACGGCCGGCCGCAACATGACCAAGGCGGCCTATGTCGCGGTCACCGTCGGCGTGCTCTGCATGGTATTGCTGTCGGACAAGCGGGCCCATGAGGCGCACGGCTGGATCAGCGCTCTGCTCTGGACCTGCCTCGCCTATTTCGTATTCGAATGGCTGGTCCGGCTGCGCCACATGACGCAGCATGGGCGGCTTTCGCTGTACATGTCCTCCTCCGCCGGGCTGGTCGACGCGATCGGGGCTCTGGCGGTGCCGGTCGCGCTGGTTCTCGGCGTCGAGCCCCGGACGGCCTGGCTGCTCGGCGTGCTCTGGGTGCTGAAGGTGGTGCCTGGAATTCCGGGCCTGCGGCAGCTTCGCCGCGTGCTGGTGCTGGAATCCGGACCTCTGGTCAGCGTGCTCGTGATCTTCCTGATGGTGGTCTTCCTCGCCTCCGTCGCCGAATATTTCCTGGAGCGGGACGTGCAGCCGCAGACCTTCGGCAGCGTGCCGGCCGCGCTGTGGTGGGCCGTGGTGACGCTGACCACGACGGGCTACGGCGACGTCGTGCCGGTCACGCCGCTCGGGCGGCTGGTGGCGGCCGCGGTGATGATCTCCGGCCTCGGTGTGTTCGGCCTCTGGACCGGTATCCTGGCGACCGGATTTGCCGCCGAGACGCGGCGCGACAACTTCCTCAAGACCTGGGAATCCGTCAGCAAGGTGCCGTTCTTCGCAACTCTGGGACCCGCTGCCATCGCCGACGTTACCCACATGCTGCGGACCATTGAGCTGCCGGCGCGCACCACGATCATCCGCAAGGGGACGCAGGGCGATTGCATGTATTTCATCGCCGCCGGCGAGGTCGAGGTCGAGCTGCCCGGCAAGAAGGTTCAGCTCGGCGACGGCGCCTTCTTCGGCGAGATGGCGCTGCTCGGCAACAACAAGCGCGGCGCCAACGTTTCGACCACGAAAGTGTCGCGGCTGCTGGTGCTCGACCTCGTCGACTTCCGCGTGCTGATGGCACGGCACCCCGATCTCGCCGAGACCATCGACGCCGAGGCGAAACGCCGCGCGCTCGAAAACAAGTAGGATGGAGACAAGAATGTCGGACATCACCGACGCAGCGACTGGCCCCCTGCTCGAACGCGACGGCGCGCGCGCCACCATCCGCCTCAACCGGCCGAAACATCTCAACCGGCTCCAGGCGGAAGACCTCGAGGAGCTCGTCAGGCTGTTCGACCTGATCGAGACCGATCCTGATATCCGCGTGCTGGTGCTGACCGGCACCGGCCGCGCCTTCTCCGCCGGGTATGACCTCAACTCAGTCGCCGAGCGCGCCGTCAGCGCAAACGAGCAGCAGAGCGCGGGCTCTGCCTTCGAACTCGTCGTCAACCGGCTGGAGGATCTCGGCGTGCCGACGATCTGCCGGCTCAACGGCGGCGTCTATGGCGGCTCGACCGATCTCGCGCTCGCCTGCGATTTCCGCATCGGTGTCGACACCGCCGAGATGTTCATGCCGGCGGCGCGGCTCGGGCTGCATTATTACCGGAGCGGCATCAAGCGCTACGTCACCCGCCTCGGCGTCGACAACGCGAAACGACTGTTTCTGACCGCGCAAAAGATCACCGCCCCGGAGATGCTGCGCATCGGCTATCTCACCGCCATGGTGCCGGTGGAGTTCCTGGACGAGGAGGTCGACCAGCTCGCCACGGTTCTCGCCGGCAACGCGCCGCAGGCGATGCGCGGCATGAAGCGCGCGATCAACGAATTCGCCCGCGGCGAGCTCGATGATCGCGCCGCCGACCAGCGCCACCGCGACAGCATGCGCGGCGAGGAGATCAAGGAAGGCATCAAGGCGTTCGCGGAGAAGAGAGCGCCGAGGTTTTGAGAAAGCCAAACCCACCGCTGTCGTCCCGGACAAGCGCGCCTCAGGCGCGCGCAGATCCGGGATCCATAACCACAGGGAGCGGTTATGGAGGGAAGCTGGCAACTCCGAGTCTTCGCAAAACACCTCCCTGTGGCTATGGGTCCCGGGTCTGCGCTGACGCTTGCCCGGGACGACGGCGGAGATTGCGGGTCCGCCTTTCGTCATCAACGCGCCCCCTCACGCCCCAGCCGCCTTGGCATGCTGCGCGGCCATCTCCTCATCCGCCGCATTGATGCGCTGGAATGCCGGTCGCGAGGTCATGCGCTCGGCATAGCGGACGAAGACGTCCTTCTTCGGCACGATGCCGAACATCATGGTCCAGCTGAACGCCACGCCCCACAACACATCGGCAGCCGTCATGCGCTCGCCGAGCAGATACGGCCCCCTCGACAATTGCCCTTCAAGCGCGCCGAGCATGGTGTCGTAGTCGGCATAGGGAGACTGGGTAATGGGCGCCGGCTCGCGCTGCATGAACTTGTCGATCAGCGCCGGCTCGAAGGATGAGCCGTAATAGGCGATCCAGCGCAGATATGGACCGCGCAGGGGATCATTCAGCGCGGGCGTCAGGCCCGCCTGCGGAAAGAGATCGGCGAGATAGATGGTGATCGCGACCTGCTCGGTCACGAGCGCCTCGCCGTGGCGGATCGCCGGGACCTTGCCGAGCGGATTGATGGCGAGATAGGCCGGCTGCCGCTGCTCGCCGGCCTTCATGTTGAGGACGTGGAGATCATAGGGCGCGCCCAGCTCCTCCAGCAGCACTCGCGTGCCGGTGGCGCGGCTTTGCGGCGAGTAATACAGCGTGATGCGGTTCGGATCGGTCATGGCAGGTTCTCCTGGGGCGCTCTCTGGCGAGGCGCACCTTGTAGAGGCTCATACCTGACATCCTCTGTCAGGTATGGTTTAAGGAAATCATGCGCGCGAGCCGGATGCTGTCGATCCTCACCACCCTCCAGGCCAGGGGGCAGGTCACCGCGCCCGAGCTTGCGGAGGCCTGCGAGGTCTCGGTGCGCACGATCTATCGCGACATCGACGCGCTCGCGGCCTCGGGCGTCCCCGTCTACGCCGACCGCGGCGCAGAGGGCGGCTATCGCCTGCTCGACGGCTATCGCGTGCGACTGAACGGCCTGTCACAGAGCGAGGCCGGCGCACTGTTCCTGACCGGATTGCCTGGCCCTGCGGCCGCCCTCGGCCTCGATGTGGCGATGATCGCCGCGCAGAATAAGCTGATGGCGGCGCTGCCTGCCCATCTGCGCGAGGACGCCAACCGGATGCAGGAGCGCTTTCACCTGGATGCGCCGGGCTGGTTTGGCGAGGCGGAAGAACCAAAACATCTGCGCACCATCGCCGGCGCGGTGTTGCGCGGGACATTGATGAAAATCCGTTACCAGAGCTGGCGTTCCGAGAAGCAGCGCCGCCTCGCGCCGCTCGGCCTCGTGCTGAAGGGCGGGAACTGGTACCTCGCGGGCCAAGTCGATGCCAGCGTGCGCACCTATCGCGTCGCGCGCGTGCTCGACTGCACGGCGCTCGACGAAAACTTCGAGCGCCCCGCCGATTTCGATCTCGCCGCCTATTGGCAGGCCGCGACGCTTCGCCTCGAGGCCGAGATGCATCCCAATGTCGCGGTGGTGCGGCTGTCGCCGTTCGGCGTCAAGCTGCTCGACGCACTGAGCCAGCCTTACGTCAAGGCACGCACGCAGCTCGCAGAGACCAGCGATGCCGACGGCTGGCGCATTGCGCGCGTGCCTGTCGGCAAGACATCCTGGCACGCCGCAGCCGAATTGTTGCGGCTGGGCCCCGAGGCCGAAGTGCTGGAGCCCACAGATCTCCGCGACCGGATGACGGAACTGACGCAGGCAATGGCCGCGCGCTATCGCGCGGCGCGGAAAACATGACGCCGGCACATTTCGCCGCAGTCCACGAAACAATCCTGAAACACGATTCTCCTCATCCCGCGTGAACGCGATCGCATCTCGGCCCGACCGAGATGCAGGGACACAACAATGGCCCTAGCGCCAAATGGAGAATGAAGATGTTTCGTAAGCTTGCTCTTGGTCTGATCGCCGCCGGTACGCTCGGCGTTGCCGCTCTGGCCCCCACCGCCGCTTCGGCCGGCGGTTTCCATCACCATCACGGTCATCACCACTGGGGTCCCGGCTGGGGCTTCGGCGGTCTCTACGTCAACACCGGCGTCAGCAACTGCTACCAGGAGCGCCTGGTCCAGACCCGTCACGGCCTGCGCGTGCGCGTCGTCAACGTCTGCGCCTACGGCATGTACTGATACCAGCCTCCACGACAAAGCTCCGGTCGCACCGCGGCCGGAGTTTTGCGCGCGCCTAGCCGGCCTGCCGCTGCCGGCGAAACCAAGCCCAGGTCTCGCGGGTCGTCCTGACGTAGCCGTGGCCGCGATGGACGATCTCGCCGTCGATGATTGCGTTCAGCTTCGGCAGCGCGTGAAACGGGATCGAGGGATAGGCGTGGTGCTCGACATGGTAGGGCATGTTCCACGCGAACCATTTGACGAACGCGGCGGTGTAGGTGGTGCGCGTGTTCTCATAAGCGCTGCGGGTGCGCTCGCAACCGGTGTGCTCGGCATAGAGATAGGGCCGCAGGAAGAACTGCCCGATGATGAGCGGGACGATCCAGACCCAGAGCAGCAGCGCTGACGTAAACCACAGCGAGAGCGCGAGCAGCAGAGCATAGAGCGCGACATAGGCTCGCGCCTCCGTCACGATGACGGCGCGCTTGCCCTCGGGGATCCAGGGCACGGTGACGCTGCCGGTGATGGCATGGCCGAGCATCAGCCTGAGACGGCCGGCGACCTGGAGCAGGCCGCTATAGGCGATCGCGAGCTGCGTGTCGGATGTCGGTTTCACCCCGACGATCAGCTCGGGATCCTTGTCAGGATCCTGGGTGTAGCGGTGATGATCCCAGTGAAACAGGCAGTAATATTCGTAGGGCAATCCGATGATGAAGGCCGAGACGTGGCCCACGGCGAGATTGAGGCCGCGGCTCCTGAACGCGGTCTTGTGCGCGGTCTCGTGCACCGCCATGAACAGGAAGGCGACGACATAGCCCTGCACCGCCATCAATGGCAGCGCCCAGAGCACGCCCCATCTCGACGAAACCACAGAGATCAGCGCGCCCACCAGCACGATCGCGCCATAATGGCCAAGGGTCTGCATGGCGCCCCTGAGATCGGAGCGGACCGACAATTCGCGCAGCATCGCCGACGTCAGCGGCTTCAGGCGATGGCCAGGCTCTGAAACGGTCGCATCGGTCATGATCGAAATGCCTGTCCTACTTGCCGAGAAGCGCCGCGACCTCGGCCTTGAGGAAGGCCTGGTCGCGCGGATTGTTGACTGGGTTGCCGGCGCGATGGCCATGCAGCGACGGGATCGGACGCAGCACGGCCGATTTCGCGTTCACCAGCCGGCCGAGCTCGTCCTCGTTGTCGCGCAGGTCGAAATAGCGATCGGTCGCGCCCGGCATCAGCAGCATGTGGGCCTTGATTGCCGCCAGCCCGCGATCGAAATCGCCTGCGAACGTCGCGCAGCGGCTGATATCGCCGTTCTGCCAGATGCCGATCTGCGCCAGGAGATCATTGGCGTCGCGCCGGGCAAATGTCGCGTCCCAGGTGCGGACGAGATAATCCTCCAGCGAGGTGAAGCCGGCCTCGCGCCAGAGCTCGTCGCGATAAAAGCCGTGCGACATCGCCCAGCCGGCATAGACCCGCCCCATGGCGCGATAGCCGGCGACCGGCTTCTCGGCGAAGCGACCGTCGCGGAAGGCGGGATCGGCGGTGAGCGCGGCCTTCACGCTTTCCAGGAAGACGTAATTGTAGGGCGCGCAACGCGCACTGCCGCAGACCACGGCCGCGCGCTCAACCATCTCGGGATGCAGCGCCGCCCAGTGATAGGCCTGCATGCCGCCCATCGACCAGCCATAGACCATGGCCAGCTTCGAAATGCCAAGGCGCTCGGTGAGGAGGCGGTGCTGGACCGCGACGGCATCGTGATAGGTCACCTCGGGAAATGGCGCGGGGGTATTCGACGGCGAAGATGACAGGCCGTTGCCCAAAAGGTTCGGGATGATGACGAAGTAGCGCGTGGGGTCGAGCACGCCGTCGGGCCGGATCAGCCATTCGGTGTCGACATGCTGCGCGCTGAACGAGGTCGGATAAAGGATGACGTTGTCCCTGGCCGGGGTCAGCGTGCCATAGGTCTTGTAGGCGAGCTTCAGCGAGGGGAAGACGGCCCCGGATTGCAGCATGACGTCGCCGGCGTCGAAAATCTCGTAATCCTGCAGCCCCGTCATGCGTCCAACTCCCGCTCACGCGGCCGCAGGGTGCGGCGCTTCCACGATGCATCGATCATGCCGGGCTCGCATCTGCGTCATCGCAGTTTATACTGTACTTATAGTACAGTTATTTAAGACGAGCAAGATAAATCCGGCTCAGGCGATGGCTGCCAGATAGCGCGCAACCGACGCCGCGAAGGCGGCCTTGGCGCCCCTGGCGATGTTGCGCCCCCACCACGCGCCATAGATGCGATCGAAGGCGAGCGGCTCGACGGCTGCCGCGATCCGCCGCACCGCGGCTGCATTGAGCGGCATGTAGTTGGGGTAGGAGTACATGAAGCTGACGAAGCGGCGGTCCATCGTCACCTGGGCGATGTCGCCGGTGAGCAGCGCCCCTCTGCCGTCCGCACTGCGCGCCGAGTGCAGCATGGTGGCGCCGGCGAAATGACCGCCGGTTCGCAGCAGCAGCAAATCGTCGGAGATCCGATGGCTTTCGCCCGTCCAGTGCACGATCGAAGAATGCGGTCGCGTGACGAATGCGCGATCGTCCGCATGCAGATAGACCGGCACGCCGCCAAAGGTGTCGCTCCAGTCGGCGACCGCGCCGTAATAGTGCGGATGCGAGATCGCGATCGCCTTCAGTCCGCCGAGGGCTGCGACGTACTGGATGGCTTCATCGGCTGCGAGCGGAATGCAATCCCACATCACGCAACCGTCGCCTTGAGGCACCAGCAGCGCGCGCTGCCCGATGGCGAAGCTCGGCTCCAGGCCGATGCCGGTGAGGCCAAGATCGTCGCGGCCCACCACTCGGTGCTCCCGCGCCAGCTCCTCGCGCGTGAGAAAGCTCTGTCCCTTCCAGTTCACGAACTGCCGCTCGTCCCCACAGATCACGCAGGAGGCGGGCGGATTTCCGCCGTTCGGGAATTGCGCGCCGCAGGTTTCGCAGGTCCAGAGAGGCATGGTTCGAGCTCCGTGGGAAGATCGCAGGATGACATTGCGAACAAGCTTTCAGCAAGGTCGATGAGCGTCAGGAGTGACGGGAACCAACGCGGCGAGCGCCCGTTACGTTCAGATCAACGCCAGATCGATTGGCCAACAGGATCACGACAGACGAACAGCATGCTTGGGTATCGATGACATCGCGGCCTCCCTCCCCGTCCCGTATCTGGCCTCTGTTCGCGCTCAATTTCTTCATGGCCGACATGCAGTCTGGCATCGGCCCGTTCGTCGGCGTCTTCCTCCAGGAGCGCGGCTGGGCGACCGGGCTGATCGGCACCGCGATGACGATCGGAAACGTCGCCGGCATGTTGGTCACGACGCCGATCGGCGGCTTCATCGATTCCAGCCGCAACAAGCGCCTGTGGGTCGTCATTCCCGGCATCTGCGTCGTTCTCGCCTCCGCCATCATCCTCATCTCGCAGAATTTCTGGGCGGTGACGTTCTCCCAGGTCGCGCAATCGCTGGCGAGCGCCGCGATCGTGCCGGCGGTGACGGGCATCACGCTCGGCATCGCCAAACAAAAGGGCTTCAACGCGCTCAACGGCCGCAACCAGGCGTTCAACCACGCCGGCAACATGGTCGGCGCGGCATTGTCGGGCTATCTCGGCTACAAGTTCGGCTATGTCGCCGTCTTCGTTCTGGCCGCAATCTTCGGCGCCATCGCAATCGCCTGCGTGCTGATGATCCCTGCCAAGGCGATCGACGACCGCGCCGCGCGCGGCTGCAAGGAGGACGATCCCGACAGCGCGCCGGACGCGTTCACGATGCTGCTCAAGCACCGCGCCCTGCTGGTGCTGGCGCTGGCGCTCGCGCTGTTCCATCTCGGCAATGCTGCGATCGTCCCGCTCTACGGGCTTGCAGCGGTCGCCGAGGGACAGGCCAACGGCCCGAGCTTCGTCGCAACCACCGTGGTGATCGCACAGGGCGTGATGATCGTGACCTCGCTGATCGCGATGAAGGCCGCGAGCAAGCGCAATTACTGGCCGGTCATCCTGATCTCCTTCATGTTCCTGCCCATCCGCGGCGTGCTGGCGTTCTTCGTCACGGGATGGTGGGGCGTGGTGCCGATGCAGGTGCTCGACGGCATCGGCACCGGCCTGCAGACGGTCGCCGTTCCCGGCATGGTCGCGCGCGCACTCAACGGCACCGGTCGCATCAATCTCGGCCAGGGCGCCGTGATCACGGTGCAGGGCGTCGGCGCCAGCCTCAGTCCCGCGCTCGGCGGCTGGATCGCACAATGGATCGGCTACGGGCCGACCTTCCTGCTGCTTGGCGGCTTTGGCCTCGCGTCGATGGTGCTGTGGTTCGCGTTCGGGGCGGCGGTGAAGAAGTACTGAGCTTTGACATCGCCGTACAGGAGGTCGCGACGCAACGGGTCCGCCTTCGATCTGCGCCCACAAGCAGGCTGCGGCACCTGGTCGCTGGCTCAGCGCGCAGTTGCGAGTGGCTTTTCGCGCAATCCAGCGTTTTTCTGGTTGCCGCCCCCGGCGACCCCGACGAAAATGCTCACCGCAATGAAACGGCAACCTTCCCGCGATCGATGACCCAGCCTCAGCTCTCATTCGATGGCGATCCGAACGGTCCGGCCTACGAAAGATGGCGCGAGCAGTTCTGTCGCCAGGTGGCGAACGTCGATTTCGTGCCGGTCGGCGACGGGCGAGTCCACCGGACCATTGTGCCTTCGATTCTTCCCCGTATCAGGCTCTCGGCCTCCTTCGGCACCCCAATGTCTTTCGTGTCATTGGGGACGAACGACGAATTGGTGATTACAACCTCGCCCAATTCGGCGTTGAGCGGAGCCATGGGAAAGCGCCCGCTGGAGATCGCCGCCGGTGACATCACCATCGGCGACCCCTCGATCAAAGGCGCCCATATCACCCAGACGGCGCACGGCAATTTCCAGACCGCGCTGCTGCCGCGCAAGGCGCTGCTGCGCGCATGCCCGAATGCCGAAGACCTGATCGCGCAGTCGATCTCCGGCGCCAATCCGATCACGTCGATGTTCCTGAGGTATTACGACCTTGCGCAAGCGCATGCCGGCAAGCTCGCACCCGCAGAGCTCGACGCGGTGTCGCAGCATCTGTTCGACCTCGCCGTGCTGATGATCGGAGCCCGCGGCGATGTCGCCGAAGAAGCCCGCATGCGCGGCCTTACGGCAGCTCGCTTCGAGACTCTCAAATCCGAGATCCTGGCGCAGCTGGACAGCCCCGGACTGTCGCTCACCGGTCTTTCGGCCGCTCATCGAATCAGCCCACGTACGATCCAGCTGCTGTTCGAGCAGGCCGGCATCACCTATAGCGGCTTCGTGCTGGAGCAACGCTTGCTGCGCGCCGAGCGGCTACTTCGAAATCCCGCCATGCGCACCCGCAAGATCATCGAGATCGCCCAGCTCGCGGGTTTCCACGACGTCTCCTATTTCCATCGCGCGTTTCGCCGCCGCTTCGGACAGACCCCGGACGACGTCCGGAAGCTTTCCGGCGAGGCCGGCTAGGCGAACTCGACCACGATCTTGCCGAAATGGCTTCCCTGCTGCATCAGGCGCAGCGCGTCCGGGGAAGCGCTCCCGCTCAGGTGCCAAAGCTCTTCTGCACAGCCTTGTCCAGCGTCTCGCCGCCGACGAAGCGCTGGCGCAGCTCGCGCTTGAGCAGCTTGCCGCTCGGATTCTTCGGCAAGGCATCGACGAAGATGACGCGCTTGGGCACCTTGAAATGCGCCATCTGGGCGGCGCAATGCTTGATGACGGCTTCTTCGTCGAGCTTTTCGCCGCTCTTGACCACGACGATGGCCGTCACCGCCTCGATCCAGCGCGGATCCGGCAGGCCGACCACGGCGACCTCCGACACGGCGGGAATGCGATAGACCATCTCCTCGACCTCGCGGCTCGCGACATTCTCGCCGCCGGTCTTGATCATGTCCTTGACGCGGTCGACCACGGTGATGTGGCCCTCGTCGTCGACGGTGGCGAGATCGCCGGAGTGAAACCAGCCTCCGGCAAACGCCGCCGCGGTCTTCACGGGATCGTTGTAATAGCCGGACAGCAGATGCGGCGAGCGGTGCACGATCTCGCCTACCTCGCCGACCTTGACGTCCTCCATCGCATTGTTGACCACGCGCGTCTCGACATTGAGCACGGGCTTGCCGGCCGAACCCGCTTTCCGGAGCTGGTCTTCCGGCCGCAGCACGGTCGCGAGCGGCGCGATCTCGGTCTGGCCGTAGAAGTTCCAGAATTTTACGGCAGGCAGGCGACGCTGAAGCTCGAGCAGGACTTCCACCGGCATGATCGAGGCGCCGTAATAGCCCTTCTGCAGGGTCGACAGATCGGTCTTGTCGAAGTTCGGCGAGCGCAGCATCGCGATCCAGATCGTCGGCGGCGCGAAGAAGGACGTGATCTTGTGCGCCTGGATCAGCGCCAGAATGTTGTCGGCCGTCGGCTTGCCGGTGATGACGCCGGAGGCGCCGAGATAGATTTGCGGTCCCAGGAACACGTCAAGCTGGGCGCAGTGATAGAGCGGCAGCGCGTGCAGGAACCTGTCCTCCACGCTCATGCCGCCGTCGATGATGCAGCTGACATACTGCCACATCACGGCTTCATGGGTCAGCATCGCGCCCTTGGGCAGGGATTCCGTGCCTGAGGTGTAGACGATCTGGGCGAGATCGCGGCTGTCGACCGACGCTTCGAGGAACGAGCCGTCGGCATCAAGCAGATCGTCGAAGGTGGTGAGGCCCGCGGGCGCGGTCGCAGGATCCTCACCCGGCAGCCAGATCATGTTCTCGACCGCGCAATCCTTGGCGCTGGCTGCGCGCGCGGGCTCGACGAAATCGGGACCGGCCGCGAGCAGCTTCGCCCCGGAGCTCTTCAGGATGAAATTGATCTCGTCCGGATTGAGCATGAAATTGATCGGCACCAGCACGGCGCCGATCCGCGCCACCGCAAAGCGCAGCGCGGCGAAGGCGTGCGAATTGCGCGACAGCACCGCGATGCGATCGCCCTTGCTGGCGCCGAGGCCGAGCAAGCCGCGGCCGAGCCGGTTGCAGATCGCATCCATCTCGGCAAAGCTCCAGCTCACGTCGCCGCAGCTCACCGCGAGCTTGTCCGGCTCGCGTCCCGCCGAGCGGCGCAGCAGATCGCCGATGGAATGCTCGCGCGCCTTCGAAATGGTGGCTGCAATGTCTGCGGTCATTTCCGTCCCCTGAATTGGCAATCTGCCGGATATCCGCGGAGCTTGGCCAGGCCGTTGCATTCGCGGGCTTTTGATGTTTGCGCGAAACCTAGTCGGCGCGATGGGCCGCGTCAATTCGGCTCGCATGCGCGGCGCCGTCACGCAAGAATTGCAATTTCGCCGAGGCAATCTGAACCGGCGCACCAACTATAAATTCAAACGAAATGCCATGTGCCGGACTATTGTGCTTGCCGCCTTCGCGGCCGGGCTCGCATCGTTCGCAATCAATCCATCCCTCGCCCAGCAGGCGCCGCTCAAGATCGGAGTGCTCTCCAACCTCTCCTCCGTCTATTCCGACATTGGCGGCATGGGCAATGTCGAGGCGACCAAGCTGGCGATCGAGGATTTCGGCGGCCGGATGTTCGGCAAGCCGATCGACATGGTTTCGGCCGACGTTCTCAACAAGCCCGACGTCGCCTCCACCATCGCCCGCAAATGGTGGGAGACCGAGGGCGTCGCCCGCTGAAGGATGGCGGCTGCCTGAAGTGAGGCGGCGGGGATCGAGCCGATCGCAATCCGTTCAGCAAGCCCGCTCGTCCGCTTGATCCATCTGGGCGGACGAGCGGCAACGACGCCGCGCAGCCCAAAATAGAGGCAAGGACGCCTCGCGCCGCCATCTGATCTGCATCAAGTTGCGATGCAAAATTCGCTGCAATGTTGAGGCCGCCCTTCGCGCGATCAGCGGCCGGGCGCATGTCTCTCACAATGGGCGCCGCCGCACGGCGTTTTGAACAGATGAACTTCACTCCGGGTCGCGTCATCGCCGCGATCGCCGTCCTCGTTGCAGGTGGCGCCTACTATTATTGGCAGCACCGCGATACCAACACCCTGCCGGCAGGCTTCGCCCGCGGCAACGGCCGCATCGAAGCGGTCGAAATCGACATCGCGACCAAGACGCCGGGCCGGATCCGCGAGATCCTGGTTGGCGAAGGCGACTTCGTCCGCGCGGGCCAGGTGCTGGCGCGCATGGACACCGAGCAATTGCAGGCGCAGCGCCGCCAGGCCGAGGCGCAGCTGCAGCGCGCCGCGATCAATGTCGAGACCGCGAAGAGCCTGGTGAACCAGCGCGAGGCCGAACGCAAGGCCGCGGAGGCCGTGGTCGACCAGCGCGTCGCCCAGCTCGACACCACGAGCCGCAAGCTCGACCGCTCCGAGCAATTGATCAAGACGAGTGCGGTGGCGCAGCAGGTCCTGGACGACGACCGCTCCGCCAACGCCACGGCAAAGGCGGCGCTGGCCGCGTCCCACGCTCAGGTCGCGGCATCCGAGGCTGCGATCAGTTCCGCCCGCGCCATGGTGATCGACGCCGGCGCCGCCGTCGACGCGGCAAGGGCCGCGATCGAAAGCATCAATGCCGACCTCAATGACAGCGTGCTGAAGGCGCCGCGCGACGGTCGCGTGCAATATCGCGTGTCGCAGCCCGGCGAGGTGCTCGCCGCCGGCGGCCGCGTCCTCAACATGGTCGATCTCGGCGACGTCTACATGACGTTCTTCCTGCCGACGGCCGCTGCCGGCCGGGTCGCGATCGGCGCCGACGTCCGTCTCGTGCTCGACGCCATTCCGCAATACGTGATCCCCGCCAAGGCGACTTTCGTCGCCGACGTCGCGCAATTCACGCCGAAGACCGTCGAGACCGAGGAGGAACGCCAGAAGCTGATGTTCCGCATCAAGGCGCATGTCGCGCCCGAGCTGCTGCGCCAGCACATCGAGCAGGTGAAGACCGGCCTGCCGGGCATGGCCTATGTGCAGCTCGATCCGGCCGCGCAATGGCCAGGCAATCTCAACATCAAGCTGACGAGATGAGCACGAGGGCCGCAGCCGAGCTGCCTGCCGGGCGCGGCAGCGTGGTGCATCTCGACGACGTGGGCTTGAGCTTCGGCAAGACCCGCGCACTGGAAGCCATCACCCTCGACCTTCCATCCGGCTGCATGGTCGGACTGATTGGGCCCGACGGTGTCGGCAAATCCAGCCTGCTCTCGCTGATCGCCGGCGCCCGCGCGATCCAGCAGGGGCATGTCCACGTGCTCGGCGGCGACATGGCGAGCGCGCGCCACCGCCGCAACGTGTGCCCCGACATCGCCTACATGCCGCAGGGGCTCGGCAAGAACCTGTATCCGACGCTGTCGGTGTTCGAGAACATCGACTTCTTCGGCCGCCTGTTCGGACACGACAAGGCGGAGCGAAACAGACGGATCGCCGGCCTGCTGCGCGACACCGGGCTGACGCCCTTCGCCGACCGGCCGGCCGCAAAACTCTCCGGCGGCATGAAGCAGAAGGTCGGCCTGTGCTGCGCGCTGATTCACGATCCCGAGCTCCTGATCCTGGACGAGCCGACCACCGGCGTCGATCCGTTGTCGCGCCGCCAATTCTGGGAATTGATCGCCTCGATCCGCCAAAGCCGGCCCGGCATGAGCGTGATCGTGTCGACCGCCTACATGGAAGAGGCCGCTCAGTTCGATTTTCTGGTCGCGATGAATGCCGGCCGCGTGCTGGCGACCGCAACGCCCGCCGCGCTCAAGCGGCAGACCGGCGCCGATACGCTCGATGAGGCCTTCATCCGTCTCTTGCCCGAAGCCGATCGCGGCGATCATGCCGGCGTCGTCATCCCGCCGCGCGGCGAGGACCATGACGAGATCGCGATCGAGGCCGACCACCTGACCCGGCGGTTCAACGGCTTCGTGGCCGTCGACGACGTCAGCTTCCGCATCAGGAAGGGCGAGATCTTCGGCTTTCTCGGCTCGAACGGATGCGGCAAGACCACGACCATGAAGATGCTCACCGGCCTCTTGCCGGTCAGCCAAGGCACCGCGCGGCTGTTCGGCAACACCATCGATGCCGGCGACATGTCGGTGCGGCGGCGCATCGGCTACATGTCGCAGGGCTTCTCGCTCTATTCGGAGCTCACGGTCGCGCAAAATCTCGATCTGCATGCGCGGCTGTTCGAGCTGCCGGCGGAGACCATCACCGCGCGCATCGACGAGATGATCGCCCGGTTCGATCTCGCCGAGGTCGCCGATTCTCTGCCCGATGCGTTGCCGCTCGGGCTGCGGCAGCGGCTGTCGCTGGCGGTCGCCCTGATCCATGCGCCCGACATCCTCATCCTCGACGAGCCGACCTCGGGCGTCGATCCGGTCGCCCGCGACCGCTTCTGGCAGATCCTCGCCGAGCTGTCCCGCAAGGACAACGTCACCATCTTCGTCTCGACCCATTTCATGAACGAGGCCGAGCGCTGCGACCGGATCTCGCTGATGCATGCCGGCAAGGTGCTGACGTCGGACACGCCTGCGGCGATCGTGGCGGCGCGCGGCACCGCGACGCTGGAGCAGGCCTTCATCGCCTGCCTGGAAGAGGCGATCGCGGACACGACGGAGCCGGCCAGCCGGCCGGCGGCCGCCTTACGGGCGCCCGCACCGGCAGCCGCCGCGCCGCCCGCCCGGCGCACAGCCGCATTCAATGCAACGCGCATGCTCGCCTATTCCCGGCGCGAGGCGCTCGAGCTGCGGCGCGATCCGATCCGCGCCACGCTCGCGATCCTCGGCAGCGTGCTACTATTGTTCGTGCTCGGCTACGGCATCAGCATGGACGTCGAGAACCTGACCTTCGCCGTGCTCGATCGCGACGACAGCACGATCAGCCGCGACTACAGCCTCCAGATCGCCGGCTCGCGCTATTTCACCGAGAAATCGCCGATCACCGACTATGCCGATCTCGACCGCCGCATGCGCGCCGGCGAGATCGGCCTCGCCATCGAGCTGCCGCCGGGCTTCGGCCGCGACGTCAGCCGCGGCCGCCATGTCGAGATCGGCGCCTGGGTCGACGGCGCCAATCCGACGCGGGCCGAGACGCTGCGCTCCTACGCCCAGGCGATCCACGCCAGCTGGCTCGCGCAGAAAGGCCGCGAGCTCTATGGCGAGGCGGCGGTCGCCGGCACCTACCAGCTCCAGGTGCGCTACCGCTACAATCCGGACGTCATCAGCGTGGTCGCCATGGCGCCGGGCATCATCCCGCTGCTGCTGGTGATGATTCCGGCGGTGCTCGCCGCGCTGGCGGTGGTGCGCGAGAAGGAGCTCGGATCGATCGTCAATTTCTACGTGACGCCGGTGACGCGGCTGGAATTCTTGCTCGGCACGCAGCTGCCCTATGTCGTGCTGGCCTTCGGCAATTTCCTGCTCCTCGTCGGCTTTGCCCTCGCGGTCTTCCGGGTGCCGTTCACCGGGAGCTTTTCGACCTATGCGCTGGCCGCGCTGCTCTACGTCACGGCGACGACCGGCATGGGGATGGTGATCTCGGCCTTCATGAACAGCCAGATCGCGGCCCTGTTCGGCACGGTGCTGATCACGCTGATTCCGGCCATCCAATATTCCGGGCTGATCGACCCGGTTTCATCCCTCCAGGGAGCAGGCGCGCTGATCGGACGGCTTTATCCCACCACTTATTTCGTCACGATCTCGCGCGGCACCTTCTCCAAGGGCCTGGCGTTCGACACCCTCCACAACGATCTCCTGGCGCTCGCCATCATGGTCCCGGTCCTGGTGATCGTCGGCACGATGCTGCTGAAGAAACAGGCCCGCTGACCATGCGCATCGACAACGTGCTCCAGCTCGGCATCAAGGAATTGCGCGGCCTCGTCCGCGACCCCATGCTGCTCGTGCTGATCGTGTATTCCTTCACGCTGGCGGTTTATGCCGGCGCCAAGGCGCTGCCCGAAACCCTGAACCACGCCGCGATCGCCATCGTCGACGAGGACCATTCGCCGGTCTCGACCAGGATCGGGATGGCGTTCACGCCGCCCTATTTCTCCGAGCCGCGCCTGATCTCGCAATACGAGATGGACCGCAGGATGGACGCCGGCCTCGACACCTTCGCCCTCGACATCCCGCCCGACTTCCAGCGCGACCTCTTGGCGCGCAAATCGCCCAGCATCCAGCTCAATGTCGATGCGACGCGGATCTCGCAGGCGTTTAACGGCGGCGGTTATATCGAGCAGATCGTCAGCGCGGAAATCGCCGAGTTCCTGGCGCGCACGCGCGATGCCCAGACCGTGCCGATCGAGCTGGCGCTGCGGGCACGGTTCAATCCGGAGCTGAAGAAATCCTGGTTCGGCGCCATCGACCATGTGATCACCTCGATCACCATGCTCTCGATCATCCTGACCGGCGCGGCGCTGATCCGCGAGCGCGAGCACGGCACGATCGAGCACCTCCTGGTGATGCCGGTCACGCCGCTGGAGATCATGGTGAGCAAGGTCTGGTCGATGGGCGCGGTGGTGCTGGTCGCCTCGGCGCTGTCGATCGCCTTCGTCGTGAAGGGATGGCTGCAAGTCACGATCGACGGCTCGCTGGCGCTGTTTCTCGTCGGCGCCGCGCTGCAGCTGTTTGCCACCACCAGCATGGGCATCTTTCTTGCGACCGTCGCCGGATCGATGCCGCAGTTCGGCATGCTGCTGATCATGATCCTGCTGCCGCTGCAAACCCTGTCGGGCAGCATGACGCCGCGGGAGAGCATGCCGCAATTCGTCCAGGACATCATGCTGGCGGCGCCCAACACCCATTTCGTGATGCTGGCACAGGCGATCCTGTTCCGCGGGGCGGGCCTGGAGGCGGTGTGGCCGCAGCTTGCCGCGCTCGCCGTGATCGGCGGCGTCTTCTTCGTGATCGCGCTGCGGAGGTTTCGCGCGTTTCTGGCGTGAGGCGCGCCGGAGCCTTAAAGCTTGTGGCCCTTCTGGCGCAGCGCCTCGATCAGGCGCTGCTTCAATTCGTCGACGGCCTTCTGGCTAACGTCCTGGCTGATTTGCGCACTCGCCTGCGCCAGCGCATCCGATTTCTCCAAGTACTTCTTCCCGGCCGGCTGGGCATAGAACGCCTCGATCTGGCGCAACTCGTCCACGCTGAAGCTCTGGGCGTAGAGCGCCGCGACCTGGTCGATCATCGTTGCCAGCAGCGGGGCGTAGATCTCGGAGCCGGGCGCCGTCATCGCGTCATAGTCCCGCTCGATCTCCGGCCTGTCCTGCGCGACCACCGGCCGGAGCCTGAGCAGGAGCTGCGGCAACTGCGCGCGATACTGGTCCGCGATCCTCAAGGTGAGGATGAGCTTGCGGGCCGCGGTCATCGCCTCGGGTGCGGGTCCTTCCGCGGAGGCGCCGCAGACCAGGAGCAGGAGGACGCCTGCGATCGTCAACACACGTCTGGACATGGGCTCCTCCGTTGGACTTCTCCACGAGACATTCGGCTGGCGATGCTCAATGCGCCGCTGGCGCGGCGGCGGCGGTCGTCGCCGGCGCGCTGTTGTCCAGGGCCGCCTCGTCCTCCTCGACCTCGGTCACCTTCACGAACAGGTTCGGCACGCGCTTGGCGCGGTCGAGCAGCCAGGCCGCGCCGATCATGATGACGATGCCAACGATGGAGACGGCGAGCTGCTCCCAGACGCCCTTGGTGTACTGGGTCAGGATCCAGTGCGCCGAGAACGATAGGAACACGCCGAGGCAGAAGATCGGCAGTGAATGCTGGCCGCAGAGGATGACGGGCCGCAGCCATGTCGAATGCAGCGCCCGCCATTTGCGCGAGATGAAATGGGTCACCCAGATCGCCAGCGCCAGGAAATGCGTGAAGCGCAGCATGTCGAGATCGGTTTTGTCGATCGGGTAGATCGCCTTGATCATCGATCTCGGGATCAACGCCTCGAGCGCGGGGACGTGCCAGGTCATCACGATCAGCAGCGCGAAGACCAGCCAGACCGCGGCCAGCCCCATCGTCGCCTTCGACCACACCCATCCGGCAATCTTGTCGATCTGGCCGATGCCGCACCAGGCAGCGAACACGAACATCAGCTGCCAGCAGAACGGGTTGAAGTACCAGGTCGTGCCGGTCGGATAGGAGGCGATGTTCCAGTCGAACCAGCGCGACAGCACGTAGAGCACCACGGAGCCGGCGAGCGTCAGGTTCGGCCGGCGCACCAGGCACCACACGACGAACGGCGCGGCCAGCACCAGCACGATGTAGAGCGGCAGCACGTCGAGATTGACCGGCTTGTACTTCAGTACGATCGCCTGCCCGATCAGCTCGTCCGGATGCGACAGGAAGTTGAACACATTGAATTCGTGCTGATACATCGGATTGTCGAAGCGGCGCGCGGTGCGGGCGATCTGCGCCGTGAACAGCAGGAACAGCATGATGTGCGCGACATACAATTCGGCCGCGCGACGCCACAGCCGCTTCACCGCGGCAAGAAACCAGCCGCCGGCGACGATCGGCCCGTAGATCCAGCCGACCAGGTAGCCCGAGATGAAAACGAAGAACTCGGCGGCGTCGCTGAAGCCGAAATTGCGCAAGGTCAGCCAGGCCACGACGTCATGCGGGATGTGGTCGAGGAAGATCATCCACAGGCCGATGCCGCGGAAGAGATCGAGCCGCAGGTCGCGCTCGACCGGCGACAACAGAGCTGACTGGTCCCGGGTGAGCATGGCCCCGCCTCTCTCGCTGGGCGTCGCGCCATCGCGGCGCCGGCAAAATGGAATGCTAAAAAGAATCTCTCAAAAGTCACCTAGCGCTGCGGCTGGTGCCGACGTTAGCCCAGCTGGGCCTCCGTGCAACCGCTCGTCATTGCGCTGAGCGGGCTGCCCCGCGGCCGCCCGGACCCGGCGCCCAATCAAAATATCGAAAAACAACCCCATGCACAGTAGCTAACCCATTGTGCACGTGCGAGATTTTTTTGACATGTCGGCTCCCCCACGCTTCCGCGGCGACAGTCGGTGCCGGCCAGGAGCGGCCTCAGATCAACTCGCCGCCGCGCGCCAGCATCCCGGCCAGCATTGCCTCGGCCTTGCGCTGCAGCGGCAGCGCGCCGCTTTCGGACGCGATCGCGATTGCCCCGCGCAAGGACGCGAGGACGGCCGCCTTGCCGTTCTCGCTGGCGACAGGCGTCACCACGGCCTCGCCGAACAGGGCTTCGGCCTCGAGACCTGAAAACCCCTGCTGGCGGGCGGTGTTGCGCGCTTCGCGCAACATGTTCTGCGCCGCCTGAACATCGCCGAGACGCCAGGTCGCGAGCGCCAGGTAGATCGAGCTGCGCAGCACCGCCGAGGTATAGCCGACCGCCTTCGCCTCCTCGCGCGCCTCGGTCAGCATGCCGCGCGCCCGGTCGAACAGCCCCTGCTCCAGATAGGCCATGCCGAGGTGGCAGGCGAGCACCGGCACGAACAGCCGGATGCCGTGCTTCTGCGCCAGCACAAAGCCGTCTTCGAGAATGGCAGCGGCCGCCGTGGGATCGTTCTGACCAAGCTTCAGCCAGCCGCCGCTATAGGCGGCGGCGACGCGGTCGTAGGGACGGCCGGTCTCCTCGGCGATCTCGGCGGCCTGTTGCTGGAGCTGCTCGGCGGCGGCGAGCTCACCCATGACGGTGTGGGTGATGCTGTTCATCATGCAGCAGAGGAGGAGGAGGGATCGCGGGGTCGTGCCGATCGGGGCGCTCGCTTGCGGTCCCTCCAATTGGGCGTGAGCGACGGCCAACATCTGCCCTGCTTCGCGATAGCGGCCGGCGAGGAAATAGGCCTGTCCGAGACCGTATCGCGCGAGGTTAAGCCACCCCGCATTGCCCCACTCTTCGGCGAGCCGCACCACTTCCTCGGAAACCGCGACGGCTTCGACCGGCGCTCCGAAGAAGTTCTGTGCGCCGGCCCTGACCGTCATGGCGGCGACCTTGCGTCCGATGTCATCGATCGCTCCCGCCCGCCGCTCGGCCTCCTTTCCGAGATCCAGCCACTCGGTCACCTGGCCGGACGCGATGAATGCCGCACGAGCTTCCATCCGCAAATCGATGGCATCCGTCTCCCGCACAGGCGCCATCGGCGTCTTGTCGAGCGAGCCCATCGCGATCTCGAAGTAGCTGGCCGCGTCCGAAAATGCCGAGCGGCTCAAGCATTTTCGACCCGCGCTCCTGCCGTGGCCGAAGGCCTTGAGCCAATCGCGGGCGCGCACCGCGTGATAGCACAGAGCATCGGGCTCATCCGCGCCCGCCCCGTCGCTCTCCAGCCTCGCAAGAATGCGCGCGTGAATGCCTTCGCGCACCTTTTCGACCATGGAATCATAGGTCACCTGACGGACCATCTCGTGCCGGAACTCGACTACATCGCCCAAGTCGCTGTCGATCCTCACCAGCAGTTCGGCGCGATCAAGCGACGCGAGACAATCCTGCAGCGTATCCTCGCGCAGCTCAAGGAGCGTGCGCAGCATCGCCACGCTCGATCGCGGGCCCAGCGCAGCCGCTACCTGTAGGACCGACCGCTCCTGCCGCGACACCCGATCCAGCCGCGCTGCAATGACGCCCTGAATACTCGAGGGAATGCCGAGCTCCTCGATCGGACGCATCAGCGCGAGATCGCCCCATTGGCCATGGAGTGTACCGCTATCCCGAAGCCCGCGGCAGACTTCCTCGATGAACAGAGGGACATTGGCCGTGTGCGAAATGATCCGATTCTTCAGATCGTCATTCGCCGTAGAGGGACCGAGCATGTCGGCCAGCATGGCCAGTCCTGAATGATCGTCGAGAGGCTGCATCGCAACGATCTCGGCGCGGCAGCGCGCAATCCAGACCGGCATGCCGTTTGGCCTGGATGTGAGGAGGACGAGAAGGCCCGGCACCTGAAGCGAAGCGATCGTCGCCATGATCGTATCGCTGGCCCGGTCGATCCAGTGCAGGTCCTCGATTAGGAGAACCGTTGGCTGGCGACGGGCGATACCCTCGACGATGGCGCAGCTGACCTCGGAAATCGCACGTCCCCGGGCGTGAGGCTCGAGCTGATTCCATTGCGGATCCGCAATCGGCAGATCGAGCACCGCGTCAAGGGCGCAACGCTGAATCTCAACCAGATCGTTCCGGGGATCTGGGGGGCTGCCGGGCTCCTTGGCGACCGACTCCAGCGCCGAGAGCAGGAGCCGCTTGAGCGTGCTGAACGGCGCCCCCTGGAGGTTCGGGCTGCACTCGGCGTCGATCAGGCGCCAACCGTGAGGCCTGAGCTCCTGGACAAATTCGTGCGCGAGCCGCGATTTGCCGATACCGGCATCGCCCAGCAGCAGAACCGTCTGCCGGCCCGTTCCGGCGCTCTCGACCGCACGGGCCAGCAACGCGCGCTCGGTCGTCCGATCGACGAATCGCGAGACGCTGCGCGCACGCCGTACCCGCCAGCTCGACAGATCGCTGGCCCCAACGATCCGATAGACCGGCACGGACTGATTGAAGCCGCGCAGCGGCTTGTCACCCAGAAACTCGAATCGGACGTGCCCTTCGGCAAGCTCCTGGCAGGCCTTCGACACGTAGATCTGATTCGCCTCGGCCGCCGCCTCCAGCCGGGCGGCCAGGTGCTGGGCCGCCCCGCCAATCTCGTAGACCTTGGAAAACTCGCTGGCGACCATATAGGCAACGACATGGCCGGAGTGGAGACCCACCCGAACCTGAAGGCCGGGGTCACCGAGACCGGCAACACGCCGGACCAACTCGATCGCCGCGTGGCAGGCCAGCGGCGCATGATTGTCGTCAGCGATCGGAGCACCAAACACCGCAGAGAGCCCGTCGCCCAACTCCTTGCTGACGATGCCTCCGAACTGACGTACCGCGCCTCTCATCGCAGCCAACGCCGGCTCCAGGCGCGAGACCGCCGCCTCCGGATCGAGATCGGCAACGAGCCCGGTCGAATCCACGACATCGGCACGGAGAATCGTCACGAACCGCCGTTCGCTCTCTGGTTCGGAGCGCCGCACGGCCACCCCGCACTTGGAGCACCAGCTGTCGCCTGGGTCGATCGCCGACTGACACGCGGCACAATGCATTTCCGTGCCTTCAAAAGTCGCAGCACCGTCCTTCGATCGGCGCTCGCGAGGAGCCTGACGCAAGATTACCTATCGGAAGATTCATGGCAATCGAACTTGCACGCAAGCATGGCTGCATCACCAGCAGGCCTCTCTCTGGACGAAACACAATTTCAGATGGTAGCGTTTACGCGCGCGAACGTGGGGCCGCGCGTTCTGGGGGCGCCGAGGGCTTTCGTTTAGCCAACGAGCTTTTCTGGGCTGCAGGTCACCCTGATTGGTTGGATCATATCGAAGGACAAGGCGATGGGCGGCAGGACATATAGCGGCAAGGCATTTCGAGACTTGATGAACAGCAATTACTACCCTCTGGCAAACATGAAGAAGAGCGTCGCCAAGCTCAAGGCTTCCGAAGACATCGACCTGCCGACCTTGGAATACGGCCAGTACCACCTGATCCTGAACCCGCCGTCGAAGTGGCCGCAGGGCAGCGCCAAGTACTGGCATAAGGAGAAGGGCCGGGCGCGTCTCGACCTCAGCACCCAGCCGAACACGGTCCCGCTGTCCAAAGATGAGCCCGGCGTTATCCCGCTGACCCGGTGCGACCTGCTCGATGCCTGCGTGCGGAAGTGCTTCAACTCCGAGCCGCCGATCCCGATGAAGACCAACATCATCGTCCACGGGCCGAACGACGCCTATGCCCACCGGCATGAGATCCGGTTGGAGTGGGAGTACAAGAAGGGCTCGAACACGCCGACGCTGCTCAATTTGACGATGGTCTGCCCGTACAGGGAGTGAGCTTCCGACCACTCGGCTCATTCAACAAGGTCATCAACGCCCGCGAGCGACAGCTGCGGGCGTTTTGTTTCCCGCCGCACCGCAAGTGGGCCTCCCGCCGTCGCCACCGTGAACCGCCGTGGCGCTACCGCGGCAGTTCATCGCTGCCTACAGCCTGCCGAAAAATCGGTTCAGTGCGCCCGCAGTCTGCTGCGGAAGCTCCTCGGGGAAGAAGTGTCCACCATCGAGCGGCTTTCCTTGCACGTCATCGGCCCAGGTCCGCCATACCCCCAGGGGACCGCCCTCGCTCGCATACCAGGAGTTCAACGGGCCGCGGCCGCTCCAGAGCACCAGGACAGGGCACTCGATCCGGCGGCCGGAATGGCGATCCGCAAGATCGTGCTCGTGATCGATCGTCGCAGCCGCGCGATATTCCTCGCAGATCGCGTGAACATGCGCCTCATCGCGCAACGCCTCGACATAGGCTGTCCGGACGGCCGGACTGAAACTGTCTGCTTGAGACCCCCAGCCATCGAGCGCATTGTCGACGACGGCATCGGGGGCAGCGGACAAGAGCCGCTCTGGGAGAGGTTCAGGCTGCGCGAGCAATGACCAGGGCCAGTAGCCGACCGCCAGTTTCTTGTCGGCGCGCTCCCAGGCATCAGCGATCGGAACGACGTCGAGGACGGCGAGCCGCTCCACACGTTCGCCATGGTCGAGCGCAAGCCGATAGGCGACACGGCCACCGCGATCATGGCCCGCAACCGAGAAGCGGTCGAAGCCGAGCCTCGTCATGATGGACGCCATGTCCTTTGCCATCGCCCGTTTCGAATATGGCGCGTGGTCCGGACTGGAGGGCGGACAAGCGCTGCGCCCATATCCGCGAAGATCGGCGCAGATCACGGTGAAGTCTTGCGCGAGCAAGGGCGCAACGTCTCGCCACATTAGATGCGTCTCGGGAAACCCGTGCAGCAGGAGAAGCGCCGGCCCCGAACCAGCCCGGCGGATGAAAATCCGCGCTTCCGCCGCCTGTACATCGGCGGCGTCGAAATCCTCGAATTTCATGGGACTAGCCTTCCGAATGACCGCCGGAAAGCAAGTGCTGGACGGGTCCGGCAATAACGATGACGCGAGGATCGATATTGCGTTCCTTCAATTGCCGTGCTGTTCGGCCGAACGCGCGCTGCTGCGCGCGGCAAGCGCGCCAGTGGAGCGCTGGCCCATCATGCTCTGTACGGGCTGCGGCACGCGCAGCTGTTTCACAAACAAAAATGGCCCGCATCAAGCGGGCCATTTTCGTATCGGATCCGATCAAATCCGAATTTGGTTGCGGGGATAGGATTTGAACCTATGACCTTCAGGTTATGAGCCTGACGAGCTACCGGGCTGCTCCACCCCGCGTTAAACACTTGCATGCCTTCGGTTAAATCCCGGGGACGGTCGGTTGAGGCCGGCGCTGTTCGCGTGGCTTTTCCAGTCCGTCCCAAAGGCTTCCTTGGAAGGCAACCCCGGGGCAGTGCCCATCGGGTGCGGGGCGTATGTATCAAGGCGGGCTGGCTTTGGAAAGGGCTGCGGGGACGTTTTTTTCGACTTTATGACAGGGGAATCGACCGATTTCCGCTGCATTCCCTGCGCTCTTGCCAGAAGTTCCACAAAGGGCCAGCTTGCGGCAACAAGATTAAGCAGAAAACGCGCCCTCGAGGGAGGAACGCCGTGGACGAATCCCTGACGAGCGCCCCGGTCGGAGCGTTGGAGGAGGCCTTCCGAGCCATGGTCGCGCGGTCGCGGGACGAGTCGGCACCCGGCCTTGCCGAGCGGCTCGACCGGCTGGCGCGGCTGCGCAGCGTCGTCGCCGACAACGAGGAGCGCTTCCGGCAGGCGATCTCTGCCGATTTCGGCCACCGCTCGGCGGTCGAGACCACCATCGCCGAGACCATGCTGCTGT
The DNA here is from genome assembly GCF_004570865.1 of Bradyrhizobium frederickii. Taxonomy (GTDB): domain Bacteria; phylum Pseudomonadota; class Alphaproteobacteria; order Rhizobiales; family Xanthobacteraceae; genus Bradyrhizobium; species Bradyrhizobium frederickii. The sequence continues at coordinate 31,705 of NZ_SPQS01000030.1, read as the reverse complement.
TCTCCGAGATCCGGCACGCCACCAAACACCTGAAGGCCTGGATGGCGCCGCAGCGGGTCGCGACCGCGCTGCAATTCCTCCCCGCCCGCAACCGGCTGATGCCGCAGCCGCTCGGCGTCGTCGGCATCATCGCGCCGTGGAATTATCCGCTCCAGCTCACGCTCGCGCCCGCGATCGGCGCGCTCGCCGCCGGCAACCGCGTCCTCATCAAGCCGAGCGAACTGACGCCGCATTTCGCAGCCCTGCTGAAGGAAACGATCGCCACGAGGTTCGATGTGGCCGAGTTGCTCGTCACCGGCATCGAGGGCGAGATCGCCGAGGCCTTTGCGCGCCTGCCGTTCGATCACCTCGTGTTCACCGGCTCGACCCGGGTCGGGCGGCTGGTCGCGGAAGCCGCGGGACGCAATTTGACGCCGGTCACGCTGGAGCTCGGCGGCAAGTCGCCCGCAATCATCGACGCCTCGGCCGACCTTGATGAAGCGGCCGAGCGCATCGCCTACGGCAAGCTGCTCAATGCCGGGCAGACCTGCATCGCGCCGGATTACGTGCTGGTGCCGGAGCCATCCCTGCAGGCCTTTGCCGAGAAGGTGCGCGCCCAGATGCGGCGGATGTTCGGCACCGATCCCTCCAACAAGGACTACACCTCGATCGTCTCGGACCGGCATTATGCGCGGCTCGAAGCCCTGGTCGCCGATGCGGCGCAGCGCGGCGCAACAATCCTGCAGCCGGCAGTGGCGGACGATCCGAACTGGAAGGCGCACCGCAAATTCCCGCCGACGCTGATCGTCGGTGCGACCGCAGCGATGGCGGTGATGCAGGAGGAGATTTTTGGGCCGGTGCTCCCCATTCTCGGCACGCGCGACCGCACTGATGCCATCGCCTTCATCAACCATCGCGACCGGCCGCTGGCGCTGTACTGGTTCGGCAAGGACGATGCCGCGCGCGACGAGGTGCTGGCGCGCACCGTCTCCGGCGGCGTCACCATCAACGACTGCCTGTTTCACTTCACGCAGATCAACCAGCCGATGGGCGGCGTCGGCGCGTCCGGCACCGGCGCCTATCACGGCGAATGGGGCTTTCGCACCTTCAGCAAGCTGAAGCCGGTGTTCTATCGCTCCAAGTTCAACCGCCTCGCCGACCTCTATCCGCCCTATGGCGGCAAGGTCGCGCGGCTGGAGAAATTGATGCGGTTCATGTCGTAGCTGATTCCGGGGCGCCTCGAAGAGGCGAGCTATGGTGCGCAATTGCGCACCTGAGAATCCATCTCACAATCACAATGCGGCCAAATGGATTCCGGGCTCGATGCTCCGCATCGCCCCGGAAGGACGACAATGGGGGGAAACTAAATTGACGGACACATTCGATTTCGTCGTCGTGGGCGCGGGCTCGGGCGGCTGCACCGTGGCGGGGCGGCTGTCGGAGGATGCGGGGACATCGGTCGCGCTGCTCGATGCCGGCGGACGCAACGACACTTGGCGGATCACCACGCCGTTCGGGCTCGCCTTGCCATACAGTGCAGCCAACTGGGCCTTTGATACCGTGCCGCAGAAGGGATTGAACGGCCGTATCGGCTATCAGCCACGCGGCAAGGGCCTCGGCGGCTCCTCGGCGATCAACGCCATGGTCTACATCCGCGGCCACAAACGGGACTACGACCACTGGGCTACGCTCGGCAACGTCGGCTGGTCGTATGCCGACGTGCTGCCCTATTTCAAGCGCTCGGAGAACAACGCCGATTTCGACGGCGAATATCACGGCAAGGGCGGCCCGCTGCATGTCAACAGGCTGCGCACGGACAATCCGCTCCATGACGTCTTCCATCAGGCCGCGCGCGAGGCGCAGTTTCGCATCCGCGAGGACTTCAATGGCGAGGACCATGAAGGCCTCGGCAGCTACCAGGCGACGCAGCACAATGGCGAGCGCTGGAGCGCGGCGCGCGCCTATGTGCAGCCCCACATGGACAAGCGCGCCAATCTGCGCGTCGAGACCGGCGCGCACGCCACGAAGATCCTGTTCGAAGGAGGCCGCGCGGTCGGCATCGAATATGTGCAGGGCAGGCAGACCAAGCGGCTGCGCGCCCGCCGCGAGGTGATCCTCGCCTCCGGCGCCTTCCAGTCCCCGCAATTGCTGATGCTGTCGGGTATCGGCGACGGCGATGCACTCCGTGCGCACGGCATCGGCGTCGTGCATCATCTGCCGGGCGTCGGGCACAACCTGCAGGACCATCCGGATTTCGTGTTCGTCTACGCCTCCGACTATCCGCACTTCGTTCACGCCTCGCTCGGCCGGCTGCCGTCCCTGCTCCGCGCCATCCAGCAATACCGCCGCGAACGGCGCGGCCTGATGACCACCAATTTCGCCGAATGCGGCGGCTTCCTGAAAACCCGGCCCGACCTCGACGTTCCGGACATCCAGTTGCACTTCGTCATCGCGATGCTGGACGACCACGGCCGCAAGAAGCACAAGCAGGCGGGTTTCTCATGCCATGTCTGCCTGCTCAGGCCGAAGAGCCGCGGCAGCGTCTGGCTGAAAAGCGCCGACCCGCTCGCCGCGCCGATGATCGATCCGAATTTTCTCGGCGAGGACGACGATCTCGAGACCCTGGTCGCGGGCTTCAAGACCACGCGCCGCCTGATGGAAACGCCGGCGCTGCGCGCGCTGCAGAAGCGCGACATGTTCACGGCGAACGTGAAGACCGACGACGACATCCGCGCCATCCTGCGCGAGCGCGTCGACACCGTCTATCACCCGGTCGGCACCTGCAAGATGGGAACGGATGCGATGGCCGTGGTCGATCCGGCGCTGAAGGTGCACGGCGTCGACGCCTTGCGCGTCGTCGACGCCTCGATCATGCCGACCCTGATCGGCGGCAACACCAATGCGCCGACCATCATGATCGGGGAGAAGGCGGCGGATATGATCCGGGGTGAGCTGCGATAGGATCTCTTCTCCCTCTCCCCGCTTGCGGGGAGCGTTGGGTGAGGGGGAATCTCCGCGGGGACGCGGGGAGCTGGACTCGCGGAGAGTCCCCCTCACCCGGAATCTGCTCGCGCAAATTCCGGCCTCTCCCCGTCATGTCCCCCCGACGCCTCCTCGACGATTGCTGCGGGCAGCCCTGGAGTTTCGGAGTCACCAATAGAGACGATTTTAGCGATCTGAAACCGGAATGATCGGACTTGCGTTCACTTGCTCCATCAAGGCAAGGTTGTGCTCATGAACAGTTTCGATCTGGCCGTCTACGCAGCGCTCGCCGTCGCGGTCGGCTTCGGTTTCAGGACCGGCCTGCTGCGTAGCGCCATGACCATCCTCGCCTATCTCCTCGCCGCGCCGATTGCGGTCGCGCTGCTGCCGCTGATCGCGCCGCAAATTGCAGGCAACCCGAATTCGCTGCTGCTGCAGAACTGGATCTGGTTCTTCGGCATCTTCGTCGTGGTCGGCATGCTGTTCGGGCATATCGGCCGCATCGCGTTGAACGACACCTTCGGCGAGGCCGGCATCGGCGACCGGCTCGGCGGCGCCGCGCTCGGCGCCATCAGGGTCGGCCTCGTCGCCACCACGCTGGTCCTGGTGTTCGACCAGATCGTGCCGGCCAACCGCCAGCCGCCGTTTCTCGTCGGCTCGCATCTGCGGCCGCTGTTCTCGATGGCAGGGCAGATGGGCTTCAAGTCGCTGCCGCCGGAAGCGGCCTCCGCGATCGACCGCCTCAAGCAGGAACAGCGGATCTAGAACGCATTTGCATCGCTAGCGCCCGGCGCATGCATTTTGGTGCGAGCCCATCCCTTATCAGCGGCGCCGCACTTGGTTAAGGTGCCCGCCGTCCAAAACCTGCCTGACATTACGGGAGTGAAACAGTGGATCTTGGGATCAAAGGTCGCCGCGCCATCGTCTGCGCATCCAGCAAGGGTCTCGGCCGTGCCTGCGCCATCGCGCTGGCGGACGCCGGCGTTCACGTCACGCTGACCGCACGCGGCGCCGAGGCGCTGAAGAAGACGGCCGATGAGATCCGGAAGGCCTATCCCGACGTGACGGTGACCGAGATCGTCGGCGACATCACGACGCCGGCGGGCCGCGAGGCCGTGCTGAAGGCATGCCCGGAGCCCGACATCCTGATCAACAATGCCGGCGGCCCGCCGCCCGGCGATTTCCGCAACTGGACCCGCGACGACTGGATCAAGGCGATCGACGCCAACATGTTGACCCCGATCGAGCTGATCAAGGCGACCGTGGACGGCATGATGGCGCGCAAGTTCGGCCGTATCGTCAACATCACCTCGGCCGCGGTGAAGGCGCCGATCGACATCCTTGGCCTCTCCAACGGTGCGCGCGCCGGCCTCACCGGCTTCATCGCCGGCCTGTCGCGCAAGACCGTGATCAACAACGTCACCATCAACGGCCTGTTGCCGGGCCCGTTCGAGACCGACCGCCTCACCGGCACCGCCAAGGCCGAGGCCGACAAGCGCGGCGTCTCCGCGGAGCAGATTCTGGCCGAGCGCGCCAAGCTCAACCCCGCCGGCCGCTTCGGCCAGCCCGACGAGTTCGGCTATGCCTGCGCCTTCCTGTGCGGCGCCAAGGCCGGCTTCATCACCGGCCAGAACATTCTGCTGGACGGCGGCGCGTTCCCGGGGACGCTGTAACGTCGCTGGCGGCTGCGCCAAAGCTTCCGCATCGTCATGCCCGGGCTTGTCCCGGCCATCCAGGCCTGGCCGCAGAGCACGAAGAACGCAGATGCCCGGGCCTTCGCCGCGCCGGAGCGGCTTCGGCCGCGCAGGCGGGACAAGCCCGGGCATGACGACCTTCAGTCGACAGCACTGCGCATGCTCGAGGTATCACCGCTGTTTCGTCGGCTCGTCTTCGTCCTGCTGGCTTGGAGCGGAGGAATCGGCTGTCGTGCGCTCGTCGCTCCAGTCGATGCCGAATGCGTCGAGCCCGTCGGCGAGCAGATCGCCGAGCATGGGCTCGCCGAGCAGATAATGCACCGTTTCGCGGCGCGGGCTGCGGTACTCGGAGCGGGCCTCCGCCGCGCGTGCGCGCAAATCGTCCCAATCGTCGATCGTGCCGTCGCCGCGACCGAGCCAGGTCAGCGCGACGAGATCGAGCTGCTCGTCCTCGTTCAAGGCGATCATGAAGCTGCCGAGTTCTTGGACGACAGGATCGGTGCCGTCGTCCTCGAGAACATCGAGCGCATCGTCATCGCTCGGGTTCGACCCGGAATCCGGATCGGAATCGCCCTCCTTGACGTCGAATTCGCGCGCCTTCTCGATGATGAAGGCGACTTTGTCAGCGGAAATCGCAAGCTCTGGCATGGCTCCTCCTCCGGTTCCCGCGATAACGCCGTATCGCGTCAGATGATCCATTGCGCATCATGGCGGAAACGGCGCATGTTTCGGCACCAAAACAAGAACATGGGAGCTGCCGGATGCAATGGAAGGTCGGTCGGGTCAAGATCACCAAGGTGGTGGAATTGGAGACGGTCGGCTCGACCCGCTTCATCCTGCCGCTGGCCGGCCACGCGGAGATCCAGAAGCTGCCTTGGCTGATCCCGCATTTCGCCACCGACGAAGGCCGGCTGAAGATGTCGATCCATTCGCTGGTGGTGGAGACGCCTTCGCGCCGCATCGTGGTCGACACCGGGCTCGGCAACGACAAGCAGGGCCGCAATGTTCCGACCTGGAACAACCGCACGACTCCGTTTCTCGAGACGATGAGCGCGGCCGGCTTTGCGCCCGAGAGCATCGACACCGTGCTGTGCACGCATCTTCATGTCGATCATGTCGGCTGGAATACGAAGCTGGCTGGCGGCAAATGGGTGCCGACATTTCCCAAAGCGCGTTACGTCTTCGGCAGGACCGAATACGAGCACTGGCGCGACCACTCCAGCGAGCCGGACAAGGCGGCGGTGTTCAATGATTCCGTGCAGCCGATCGTCGATGCAGGCCGGGCCGATCTGATCCCGAGCGACCACCGGCTCTGCGAGGAGATCAGCATGATTCCGACGCCGGGCCACAGTCCCGGCCATATGAGCATTTTCATCCGGTCGGACGGCGAGCAGGGCCTGCTCACCGGCGACGTCGCCCATCATCCCTGCCAGATGGCGCACCTCGACTGGTCCTCGACCGCCGATTCCGACCCGGCGAAATCGGCCAGGACACGACGCGAATTGTTCGGCCGCTTTGCCGACACGCCGACATTGGTGATCGGCGGCCATTTCTCGGCTGGGCATATCAGGCGGGACGGTGACGCGTTCCGGTTCGTGGCGCTGGGCTGAGCTCTGTGTCCCGGACGCGGTGCAGCGTGCAACGCTGCTCCGCCGAGCCGGGACCCAGAATGCCGCGGGATTGGGCCCCGGCTCAGCAGCGCACCGCTTCGCGCTGCGCAGCGTCCGGGGCACGAGACCTTGCCGCTCCCACCGAATCCAGAAGCCTGCAATGCGGCGCGCTTTGAGCGGTTGAATTTCCCGCCGCCCTGTTCCATGAAGCTGTTAACCGATCGGTCCAATCTCCAGGGAGAAACGAGAATGAAGCTTGTTCGTTACGGCGAGAAGGGTGCGGAAAAGCCCGGCCTGATCGACAAATCCGGCCAGTTGCGCGACCTGTCGGCGCATCTGAAGGACCTCACGGGCGAGGCCTATTCGCCGGAGAGCCTGAAAAAGCTGGCAGGCCTCGATCCCGCCTCGCTGCCCGCCGTGTCCGGCAAGCCGCGGTTCGGCGCCCCCGTCACCGGCATCTCGAAATTCGTCGCGATCGGCCTCAACTATTCCGACCATGCCAAGGAGACCGGCGCCGACATCCCGAGCGAGCCGATCATCTTCATGAAGGCCAACACCTCGCTGTCCGGCCCGAACGATCCGGTGGAGAAGCCGCGCGGCTCGACCAAGCTCGACTGGGAGGTCGAGATCGCCGCCATCATCGGCACCCGGGCCAAGTACGTCTCGGAAGCCGACGCGCTGAACCATGTCGCCGGCTATTGCGTCTGCAACGACGTCTCCGAGCGCGCCTTCCAGATCGAGCGCCTGGGACAGTGGACCAAGGGCAAGTCGCACGACACGTTCGGCCCGCTCGGCCCCTGGCTCGCGACCAAGGACGAGATCAAGGACGTGCAGAACCTGTCGATGTGGCTCGACGTCAACGGTCAGCGCCGCCAGACCGGCTCGACCAAGACCATGATCTTCTCCATGGCCAAGTGCGTCTCCTACGTCTCGCAGTTCATGACGCTGCTGCCCGGCGACGTCATCACGACAGGCACCCCGCCCGGTGTCGGCCTCGGCATGAAGCCGCCGACCTTCCTCAATGTCGGCGACGTCGTCACGCTCGGCATCGAAGGTCTCGGCGAGCAGCGCCAGGAGATTGTGGCGGCGTGAGGCGCACGCGCATCATACGTCGTCATGCCCGGGCTTGACCCGGGCATCCACGTCTCACAGTCTGACCACGACGCGACGCGTGGATGGCCGGGTCAAGCCCGGCCATGACGGAGGAAACACCGTTCGCACACGATCGATTGCAGGGAATAGTCCCCATGAAGCTCACCTTCTCCCCCGCCTCGCCCTTTGCCCGCAAGGTGCGCATCGCCGCGATCGAGCTCGGGTTGATCGACAAGATCGAGCTGACGCCGGCGAGCGTCGCGCCGGGCACGGCCAACGAGGATTATTCGAAGATCACGCCGCTGAAGAAGCTGCCGGTGCTGATCACCAATGACGGCGACGTCATTTTGGACTCCTACGTCATCGTCGAATATCTCAACGAGATGGCCGGCGGCAGCCTGATTCCGGATTACGGTCCGCGGCGCTGGAAGGCCAAGACCAATCACTCCCTGATCAACGGCATGCTCGATTCCATGCTGCTGTGCCGCTACGAGAAGATGGTGCGGCCGCAGGGCCTGCAATGGCAGGCCTGGTCGGACGACCATTGGAACAGGGCCTGGACCGGAATGGCGCGCTTCGAGAACATGCCCGAGGTGCTGAACGGCCCGTTCGACATCTCGCAGATCGGCCTCGTTTGCGTGCTCGGCTATGCCGATTTCCGCTTCGCCGATTGCGGCTGGCGCAAGGCCTATCCGAAGCTCGACGCCTTCCACCAGAAGATGCTGGAGCGCCCTTCCGTGAAGATCTCGGTGCCGCCGGCCGCATAACAGCTGGAGTTCTCATGAGCCTGAAATTCTCGGTCGGCGATCTCACCATCCATCGCATCATCGAGCAGGAGACCTCGTTCGTCCCGGCGCTGGAGATGCTGCCGGGGCTGACGCCGCAACTGCTGGCCGAGAACCGGGCCTGGATGCGCGAAGCGAAGGCGCTGGACGAGCAGGATGTTCTGCTGCTGTGCTTCCAGTCCTACGTTGTGAAGACGCCGCACCACACCATCCTGGTCGACAGCTGCATCGGCAACGACAAGCCGCGGCCCAATCGTCCGAAATGGAACATGAAGACGGACGATACCTACCTGCGCGGACTCGATGCCGCGGGGTTCTCGGTCGACGACATCGACTTCGTGATGTGCACGCATCTGCATGTCGACCATGTCGGCTGGAATACGCGGCTGGAGAACGGCCGCTGGGTGCCGACCTTCCCGAAGGCACGCTACGTCTTCGCCAGGCAGGAATTCGACCACTGGTCGGAGCAGAACGCGAAGGCGGAAGTCCCGCCCTTCGCCGACAGCGTGCTGCCGGTGGTCGAGGCCAACAGGCACGAGCTCGTCGGCAACGACCATGCGATCGGCGACCACGTCCGCATCCTGCCGACCCCCGGCCACACGCCGGGCCATATCGCCATCACCATGGGCCGCGGCAGGGACGACGCGGTGTTCTCCGGCGATCTCATGCACTCGCCGCTGCAAACGCTTTATCCGGAGCTGTCGATCAAGTTCGACGTCGATCCGGCCAAGGCGGCAACGACGCGCCGCGGCTTTCTCGAACGCTATTGCGACACCGACACGCTGTGCTGCACCGCGCATTTTCCGTCGCCGTCGGTGGGGAAGATCCGGCGCAAGGGCAACGCGTTCGTGTGCGCGGCGGTTTAAGGACGTTCCGTAGACTTCCAGCTCCGTCATGCCCGGGCTTGTCCCGGGCATCCACGCTCTTACAATCCGACATTAGCGAAGAACGTGGATGGCCGGGGCAAGCCCGGCCATGACGAGGAGACATCATGGCCGATCTCCCTGAAATCCCCCTGCCCGCCGGCATCCGCTCGCGCACCGTCGACGGCGTCAACGGCCTGCGCATGCATGTGCTGGAGGCGGGCTTCGAGACCAGGGGGCGGCGCTGTATTCTCTTGTTGCACGGCTTTCCTGAACTCGCCTTCTCCTGGCGCAAGGTGATGCCGGCGCTCGCCGCGGCCGGCTATCACGTGATCGCGCCGGACCAGCGCGGCTATGGCCGCACCACGGGATGGAGCGCTGACTACGACGGCAATCTCGCGCCGTTCTCGCTGCTCAACCTGGTGCGCGACGCGCTCGCCCTGGTGTCGGCGTTCGGCTACAGGCAGGTCGACGTGGTCGGACATGATTTCGGCAGCCCGGTCGCAGCCTGGTGCGCGCTGATCAGGCCCGACGTGTTTCGTTCGGTGACGCTGATGAGCGCGCCATTCGGCGGAGCGCCGCCGCTGCCGTTCGACACGATCGACACACCGGCAAGGCCGCCGATCGATGACCCCGTTCATCGCGAGCTCGCCGCGCTGCCGCGTCCGCGCAAGCATTATCAGTGGTACTACTCGACGCGCGAGGCCAACGCCGACATGCACCGCGCGCCACAGGGCGTGCACGATTTCCTGCGCGCCTATTACCATCACAAGAGTGCGGACTGGGCCGGCAACAAGCCCGCTCCGCTGACATCGTGGTCGGCGAACGAGCTGGCAAAGCTGCCGACCTATTACGTGATGGATCTGAACGAGACCATGGCGGAGACGGTCGCCAAGGAGATGCCATCGCCCGCGGCGATCGCGGCCAACCAATGGCTGCCGGACAGCGAGCTCGCCTATTACGCCGCCGAATATGGCCACACCGGATTCCAGGGCGGGCTGCAATGGTATCGCTACGGCACGTCAGGCATGCTCAACAACGAGCTGCAATTGTTCTCCGGTCGCAGCATCGACGTGCCCTCCTGCTTCATCTCGGGCAAGCAGGATTGGGGCACTTACCAGCGTCCCGGCGTGTTCGAGGCGATGCAGGCGCGCGCCTGCACGCAGATGCTCGGCTGCCATCTCGTCGACGGAGCCGGCCATTGGGTGCAGCAGGAGGAGCCGGCCGAGGTCGGCCGCCTGTTGCTCGACTTCCTCGCCAAAGCCGGCACGGCCTGATTTGACCCGGGAACAATGGGCTCCTATATAGTTTAGAATAATTCTAAACTACTGAAAACAGGACAGCCGTGAAGACTTTTGCCGATCTGACCGAGCGCGAGGTGCTGGCGGTCGCGATTTCCTCGGAAGAGGAAGACAGCCGCATCTACATGGCCTTCGCCGAGGACCTGAAGGAACGCTATCCGGACTCGGCCAAGCTATTCGAGCAGATGGCCGAGGAAGAGCGCGGTCATCGCCACATGCTGCTGGAATTGTACGAGCAGCGCTTCGGCCAGCATCTGCCGCCGATCCGCCGCGAGGACGTCAAGGGCTTTCTGCGCCGTCGCCCGATCTGGCTGACCAAGAACCTGCCGCTCGACACGATCCGAAAGGAAGTCGAGACCATGGAGCTCGAGGCCGAGCGCTTCTATGCGAAGGCCGCCGAGCAGGCCGAGGACGTCAACGTGCGCCGGCTGCTCGGCGACCTCGCCGAAGCCGAGAAGGCTCACGAGCACACCGCCGCCAGATTGACCGACGAGATCCTCAGTCCCGACGTGCGCGCCGAGGAGGATCGCACGCGGCGGCGGATGTTCGTGCTGCAATATGTGCAGCCGGGCCTCGCCGGCCTGATGGACGGCTCGGTCTCGACGCTGGCGCCGCTGTTCGCCGCCGCCTTCGCCACCCACCAGAACTGGCAGACGTTTCTCGTCGGCCTTGCCGCCTCGATCGGCGCCGGCATCAGCATGGGCTTTGCGGAAGCGCTGTCCGACGACGGCTCGCTGACGGGGCGCGGCTCGCCCTGGCTGCGCGGCGTCACCTGCGGCGCGATGACCACGCTCGGCGGGCTCGGCCACACCGCGCCCTATCTCGTGCCCGACAGCTGGGCCAACGCGTTCTGGATCGCAACGGCGATCGCCTGCGTCGTGGTGTTCTTCGAATTGTGGGCGATCGCCTTCATCCGCTCGCGCTACATGGACACCCCGTTCCTCCAGGCGGTGTTCCAGATCGTGCTCGGCGGCGCGATCGTGCTCGCGGTCGGGATATTGATCGGGGCGGCGTAGCGACATTCACCCCGGTGTCATTCCCCGCGAAGGCAGGGAATCCAGTATTCCAGAGTCGTCTCTGATTCAACCGAGAAGCCGCCGCGTACTGGATCGCCCGCCCCAGTGCGCAAGTGCGCACAAGGCGGGCGATGACACCGCCGTCGGCGGACGCCGCCTTCCCGCGATTTCGAACAGCAATCGCGATCAAGCAGCCGTTGCGGCATTCGGCCAAACTGCGCATCATCGTCCGACAACCAGAGCAGGAGACGCGCGGTGGCCAAATCGGAATGGAGTTTCAAGAGCGCGGTCGAGCTGTCGGCCGCCTTGAGCGCGAAGAAGGTCTCCGCGGTCGAGCTCACCCAGGACGCGATCGCCCGTATCGAGCGTCACGACGGCAAGATCAACGCGATCTGCGTCCGGGATTTCGATCGCGCTCTCGGTGCCGCGCGCGAGGCGGACGCCGCCCTGGCACGCGGCGAGCGCAAGCCGCTGCTCGGCCTGCCCGTGACGGTGAAGGAATCCTTCAACATCGCCGGCCTGCCGACGACCTGGGGATTCCTGCCGCAGAGGGATTTCAAGCCTGCCGAAGACGCCTTGCCGGTGGCACGCATCAAGCAGGCCGGCGGCGTGATCCTCGGCAAGACCAACGTGCCGGTAGGCCTCGGCGACTGGCAGAGCTACAACGACATCTACGGCACCACGAACAACCCCTATGATCTCGGCCGCACGCCGGGTGGATCGTCCGGAGGATCGTCGGCAGCCCTCGCCGCAGGTTATTGCGCGCTCGCCACCGGCTCCGACATCGGCGGCTCGCTGCGGGTGCCGGCCTTTCATTGCGGCATCTTCGCGCATAAGCCGACTCTCAATCTCTGCCCGGCCCGCGGCGAGACCCCGCCGCCGTTTCCGGCGATTCCGCGCGAGGGCGACCTCGCCGTCATCGGGCCGATGGCGCGCACGGCAGCAGATCTCACCCTGCTGCTCGACGTCATGGCCGGGCCGGAACCGCTGGACGCCGGTGTCGCCTACAAGCTCGACCTGCCCGCTGCACGGCATCATTCGTTGCGGGACTTTCGCGTCCTGGTGATCGACAGCGACCCGCTGTTGCCGACCGACGGTGACGTCCGCGGCGCGATCGACAGGCTCGCAACCGATCTGTCGAAGGCCGGCACGAGGATCGCGCGCGAGAGCGGCCAGCTCCCGGACTTCGCGGAGACGTCGCGGCTCTACATGCGCATGCTCCTGAGCTTTCTCGGCGCGTTCTTCCTGCCCGATGAGCTTGCGGATGCGCAAGCCCGGGCGAGCCAGCTTTCGCCCGAGGATCGCAGCCTCGGTGCGGAGCGACTGCGCGGCATCACCGCAAGCCACCGCGCCTGGGTGCTCGACGCAGGCGCCCGCGCCGGCCTGCGTGCGCAATGGCGCGCGCTGTTCAAGAGCTTCGACGCGGTGATCTGCCCGATCATGCCGACGCCGGCCTTTCCGCATGACCATTCGCCGGACCAGAGCCTGCGGCGTATCAGCATCGACGGCAGGGATTACCCCTATTCCGATCAGCTCGCCTGGCCGGGTATCGCGACGTTGCCGGGCCTGCCTTCGACGGCCGTTCCGCTGGGCCTGTCGAAGGACGGCCTGCCTGTCGGCGTGCAGATCGTCGGCCCGTGGCTGGAGGATCGCACGCCGCTCAAGCTTGCCGAGCTGATCGAGCGCGAGTTCGGCGGGTTCGTGCCGCCGAAGATGTTCGACGATTAGTCGCTCGTCATTGCGAGACGCTCTTGCGACGAGGCAATCCAGTAATCCGTCCGCGCTGGGAGATTGGATTGCTTCGCTTCCGCCTTCGCTCCTGGAGCGACGGCGGACAAGTCGCTCGCGATGACGGAGTAAGACGACATCGAGATTCCGGGTTCGCGCTCCGCGCGCCCCGGAATGACAGGAGGGACATGCAATGCGCCAGGACCTCGACCAACTCACCGCGCTCAATCGCGACTACGTCGCCTCCGTTCAGAACCGCGATGTCAAGCGCTTCGAAGAGATCCTGGCGCCCGAGTTCTACTGCTCCAATCCCGACAAGACGCTGGTATACCGCGCCGCCATCCTGCGACCGCAGCGCCGGGCTCGCTTGCCGCTCGCGCTCATTCCGACGATCGCCTGTTCCACTAAAGGATTCGCTAACCAAATAATCCTTTCGCGAGCCTTCATTCGGTTGCACAACCAATATTTACACAACTCGAAATCGATATACGTATACGTACACAAGATGAAATTCAACGTCTTGTTGTGCCATGGATCAAAGCCCTGAGTCTCTCTGTGTTGCAGAGGGCCGCAAGAACCAACCACGTTCTGAATACCAATATCCATCTTCTCCTGATTACGCGGATCCCAGCTGTGCTCATCGATCGTCGCGCACAGTTCCAGCAAAGAGCGATGGCGCAACAAACATTACTGGCGGAGTCGGCGCGCCGCGCGAGCTCGACCGCTGCATTCATCCGGACAAGGCGCTGGCCACCAAGCCGCTGGCGATCGCCCTCGCGCTGGTGTGCGGGCTTGCAGGCCTTGCGCTCCGGTACCTTGTCCGGGAATACGCCAACAGCGATGCGTTTCAGTTCCTGATCCCCTGGTACACCTTCGCTCGGGATCAGGGTATTGGCGCGCTGGCCGGGCCTTTCACCAACTACGCCCCGTTTTACAGCTACCTCCTGCTGATCGCCGCCCCTTTTGATAGGCTCGGCCAGCCACTTTCGCTCGTGAAGACAATCTCGGCGATATTCGAGCTCGGTTGCGCGATCGTTGTCGCACAGATCGTCTGGCGTACAACGAAGGTGCCATTGCGCGCGTCCATGGCCTTCTGCTCGGTCTGGCTCGCACCGACGGTGCTCTTCAATGGAGCAATGTGGGGGCAGGCCGATTCGATCTGGACCTTCTTCGCGCTGCTGTCCGTGGCGATGTTCATGCGCAACCGAAATGGCGTTCTGCCTTTCGCCGTAGGCTGTTCGGTGAAGGCGCAGGGCGTGTTCCTGGGGCCGTTCGTGCTCGGCATGATCTTGCGCCGCAAAATTCACCTGGCGTGGCTTGCCGCCATTCCGGGAGTCTATTTGATCCTCGCCATTCCGGTTCTCGTTGCAGGCCGATCTCTGGTCTCCGTGCTCGGCATCTATCTCGGCCAAGCCAACACATATCATCACCTGACCATGAATGCAGCGAACGTCTGGGTGTTCGCAGGAGGAACGCCGTACACAGTCGGGGTCGCCATTGGCCTCGTGCTCGCGGCAGCGAGCGGGCTTGCCCTATCGATCTTCATCGCACAGTCCAAGCGGACCGGGCCGGAGTTCACTCTGCTCGTCGCATGCGCGTCGCTCATTCTGATGCCGTACCTGCTTCCCAAGATGCACGAGCGCTACTTCTACGCGTTCGAACTTGCGAGCATCGCCCTAGCCTGCCTCAACCTGCGCTATCTGCCGTTCGCGGTGATTGCCCAGGTCGACGGCGTGTTATCCTATCTTGCATTCGAGAGCGAGATCGTCATGGGCCTGTTGCCGGCGGCGCTCTGCAACACCTTTTTGGTGTTCTACCTCGTGCTCGATCTCCGCCAGGGCGGACGTGGATTTCGCCTCCCAAGATTGGCCTGGCTTGGCTTCATTGCGTCGACGGCAGGATTGTTCTCCTATTTGCTCTTCGCAGGTGCCGGCCTGAACATATCCCCTGCCTATATGCTCGCCGCGGGCCTTGCCGCGCTCATGACGCTGCTGCTCATAAGGGAGTCGCGTTGCGCCTCGGCCGATGGTGCGGCCCCGTCGCGTTGAGCTTGATTGTGGAAGCACGTCTCGGGCGGGACCATCCGGAAGTCCCGCCTCATCGCGCAGAATGCCGCGCATGCGCCTGATCGGGCGGCGCCGGCACCGGCCGTTCTAGCTGTCGAACACGATCACGCTGCGCAGCGTCTTGCCGGCCTTCATGTTGGCAAAGCCTTCGTTGATCTCGTTGAGCTTCAATTTCGCCGAGATCCAGTCCTCCAGGTGCAGCCGGCCGCGCAGGTAGAAATCCACCAGGCGGGGCATGTCGACGCGAAAATGGTTCGAGCCCATCGACGAGCCCTGGATCCTGCGCTCGCGCAGGAAGTCGAAGCCGTGCAGCTCGATCTTCTGGCCGAACGGAATCATGCCGACGATGGTCGCGGTGCCGCCCGAGGCGAGCATGCCGAACGCCTGCTCGGCGGTCTCCTTGCGGCCGAGCACCTCGAAGGAATGATGAACGCCGCCATTGGTGAGGTCGCGCACCTGCTTCACGACGTCGCCATCCGCCGGGTTGATGATGTCGGTGGCGCCCAGCTTCGTCGCGAGCTGGAGCTTGGCCGGGTTGGTATCGATGGCGATGATGCGGCCGGCGCCGGCGATTTGCGCGCCGTTGATCGCGGCCATGCCGACGCCGCCGCAGCCGATCACGGCGACGGTCTCGCCGGCCGTCACCTTCGCCGTGTTCACCACCGCGCCGTAGCCGGTGATGACGCCGCAGCCGATCAGCGCGGCGAGATCGAGCGGCATTTCTTTGCGGATTTTGACGATGGCGTTCTCGTGCACCAGCATCTGCTCGGCAAACGAGGACAGGTTGAGGAACTGGTGCAGCTTCTCGGGCTTCGACCATTGCATCCGGTTGGAGACCCCCGGCAGCATCTTCACCGTGGTGTCGGTGCAGAGCACGGTGCGGCCGGTGGTGCAATTGTCGCAGGTGCCGCAGAACACGGACAGGCAGGTGACGACGTGGTCGCCCGGCTTGACGTAGGTGACGTCGGAGCCGACCTGCTCGACGACACCGGCGGATTCATGCCCGAGTACTGCGGGCAGCGGATGCGGATAGAGCCCCTCCATGAAGTGCAGGTCGGAATGGCAGAGGCCGGCAACCGCCGTGCGGATCAGGACCTCGCGCGGACCCGGCTTCGGCAGGCTGACATCCTCGATGACGAGCGGCTGGTTGACTTCATGGAGGACGGCGGCCTTCATCGGTGTTTCCCCGTTGTTATGATTATCGTTGCGCGCAGACTTCACCTCTCCTCTTGGGAGAGGTGAAAGCAGCCTACGCCGCCAGAACCAGTTCGCCAACCTCGCTCATGCCGGCATCGCGATCGCCGAGCAGCAACACGGCGATCTTCGCTTGCGCGGCATTTTCCGTCAGCCGGAACGGATCGCTCGGCGACACCCTGTGGTCGACGACGAGCCGCGACAGCAGCAGCCGGCGCGCGTCGCCGCGCATGGCATGAATGCGGTGCGCTTCCCAGGCGAGCGCCACCGCGCTGGCGACATGATAGAGCAGACTGGTGGCGCGCCGCGCGTCGGCTTCGTTTTCGGACTTGCCCGCAACCTCGCGCGCAAAATCCACGGCGCGATCGGTGAGACCGCGCAGCTTGTCGCGCCAGGCCTGCGGCACGGACGCGCTGTCATCGAGCCGCGCATGCAGATCGGCTGATAGTGCGGCTTCGGCGCCATGGCGGCCGACCGCGCGCCGGAGCGCGTCGATCGCGACGATGTTGCCGGTACCTTCCCAGACCGAGCCGAGATGCGCATCGCGCAACAGCCGCGCGGTGGCGAACTCCTCGATATAGCCGGTGCCGCCGCGCATCTCGAGCGCATCGCCACAGACCTTTCGGGCGTCGCGGGTGGCGCGGAATTTCAAGGTCGGGGTGAGGATGCGCAGCAGCGCCGCCGCGTCCTGGCTGCCCGCTTCGGCGCGGTCGAGCGCGTCCGCGGTGAGGAAGCTCATCGACAGCGCCTGCTCGACCGGCAGCATGATCTTCAGCATCTGCCGGCGGCCGAGCGGCAGGTCGATGATGCGACTGCCGAACACCACGCGGTTCGTCGCGACCGTCATGGCATCGTGATAGGCGCGGCGCATCAGCGCGGTGGATTTGACGCCGTTGGAGAGCCGCGACGAGTTCACCATCTCGGCCATCTGCACGAAACCGCGGTCGAGCTTGCCGACCGCGTACGCCATCGCGCCTTCGAGCTTGATCTCGCCCGAGGCCATCGAACGCGTGCCGAGCTTGTCCTTCAGGCGCACGATCCGGTAATGGTTTTGCGCGCCGTCGTCGAGGAAGCGCGGCATCAGGAACAGGCCGACGCCGCGCGTGCCGGGGCCGCCGCCTTCGGGGCGCGCCAGCAGCATCACCACCTTGGCATCCGCATTCGAGCAGAACCATTTCTCGCCGTAGAGCCGCCAATGATCGCCCTCCTGCACCGCGCGGGTGGTCAGCGTGCCGACGTCGGAGCCGCCCTCCTTCTCGGTCATGAACTGGCCGCCTTGCGTCAGCTTGTTCATGTCGGTCGTGGTCAGGCCGTCGAGATATTTCGCCTTGAGCGCCTCGCTGCCGAAATTTGCGAGGAGCTTGGCGCAGCCGTCGGTGACGTTGATCGGGCAGCCCATGCCGAATTCGGTCTGGTTGAACAGGAAGGTGAAGGCGTGCTTGGCCACCACGGGGTATTTGTCCGGCCAGCCCATGATGCCCTTGCGGATCGAGAGGGCATGAATGCCGAACTCGCCGAATGCGGCATTCTCCAGCTCGCGATAGGCAGGGTGATACTCGATCGACTGCACGTCGCGGCCGAACTTGTCGCGCTGGTGCAGCACCGGCGTGTGCCGGTCGGCGAGCCGCGCGCATTCGTCGAGCCGGCCGCCGGCGAGCTCGCCGAGGCGGTCGAGATGCGGCTCGATGTGGCGAAACAAGGGCTCCGGCAGATGGATGCGCAAGAGATCCGTCAGCGCGGGATCGGCGCGGTAGAAATTCATGCCTGTGGTATCGGGCGCCAGCAGGCCGGATGGCTCGGCCGCGGCGTTGTTCGGCTGTGCTGGGGCCGGCTTGAGCATGATCGTTCCTCTATCGTTTCCGCCGTGCCGGCATTTTGCGCTGACTTGGCGCTTGCCGCTTGGGATGATGTCGATCATGCTCCAGCGGCGGAGAGCGATAAAGCCGCAAATTGTCAGGGAGGCATGATCGCAATGATGGAGCAATTCGCTCTGCGGAATTGTGATCGCGCCGGCTGGTTGTTCGCGTAGGCATGCATAGATCAACGGCTCCCCATCCTAAGAGACCACGCCATGGAACATCCGAAATACAAGATCGCCCTCATCGTCGGCGCCGGCGAAGGCCTCAGCGCGTCGCTGGCGCGCCTGCTCTCCGCCCAGAATATTCGCGTGGCGCTGGCCGCCCGCAAGATCGAGAAGCTTGGCGCGCTCTGCAGCGAGACCGGCGCAAAGGCCTATGCCTGCAACGCAGCGGATCCGGAGGAGGTCGAGCGGCTGTTCGGCCTGGTCGAGCGCGAGATCGGTACGCCCGACCTCGTGGTCTACAACGCCAGCGGCCGCACGCGCGGGCCGTTCGTCGACCTCGTTCCGGCCGACGTCGCCAACGCGATCGCGGTCAGCGCCTATGGCGGTTTCCTGGTGGCGCAGCAGGCCGCAAAGCGCATGCTGCCGAACAAGCACGGCGCGATCCTGTTCACGGGCGCCTCGGCCAGCGTCAAGGGCTATGCGCAGTCGGCCTCGTTCGCGATGGGCAAGTTCGCGCTGCGTGGACTGGCACAGAGCCTGGCGCGCGAGCTGTCGCCGCAGGGCATTCACGTCGCCCATTTCGTGATCGACGGCGGGATCCGCAGCGCGGCGCGGACGGAAGCGGCGGACAGACCGGATTCGATGCTCGATCCCGATGCGATCGCGCAGAGCTATTGGAACGTATTGCAGCAGCCGCGCAGCGCCTGGAGCTGGGAGCTCGAGCTGCGGCCCTGGGTGGAGACGTTTTGAAGTCGGACCGCCGTAGGGTGGGCAAAGGCGCGTAGCGCCGTGCCCACCGTCTCACGCAAACGGACAAAGGTGGTGGGCACGCTTTCGCTTTGCCCACCCTACAAGAACAGGGAGGATCAATGACCACGGAAACCACCATCGACACCGGCACCAACGAGCTGCTCTGCGTCATTCGCGACCGCGTCGCTGTCATCACGCTGAACCGGCCGGAGGCGCGCAATTCGCTGTCGGACGCGCTGACGCCGGCGCTGCGCACGATGATCCGGACCTGTGGCGAGGATCGCGACGTCGGCGCGCTGCTGCTCACCGGCGCGGGCGAGGCGTTCTGCGCCGGCGGCAACGTCAAGGGCATGGGTGCGCATCGCGACCCCAAGAAGCTGGAAATGTCGATCGAGGAGCGGATCGCCGATCTGCAGGAGCGGCAGCGGCTGCTGACCGGCGCGCTGGTGTCGGTGCGCAAGCCGACCATCGCCGCCCTGCCCGGCCCCGCGGTCGGCGCCGGCCTTGCCATCGCCATGGCCTGCGACATCCGCATCGCCGCGCAATCCGCCTTCGTCGCCACCGGCTATGCCCGCGTCGCGCTGTCAGGCGATTACGGCATCGCCTGGCTGCTGACGCGGCTGGTCGGCACCGCGCGGGCGCGCGAAT
This sequence comes from Bradyrhizobium frederickii, assembly GCF_004570865.1. Lineage (GTDB taxonomy): Bacteria > Pseudomonadota > Alphaproteobacteria > Rhizobiales > Xanthobacteraceae > Bradyrhizobium > Bradyrhizobium frederickii. The sequence goes on along the minus strand of NZ_SPQS01000030.1, from coordinate 11,974 downwards.
TGATGTTCACCGGCGACCGCGTCGATGCCGCACGGGCCGAAGCGATCGGGCTCGTCAACCGCGTCGTGCCCGACGACAAATTGCAGACCGAGGCCTTCGCGCTGGCTAAATCACTCGCCGAAGGACCGCGCCTCGCCCTGCGCTACATGAAGGACAATCTCGACGAGGCCGTGCTGTTCGACTTCGAGACCGCGCGCGACCATGAAGCCGAGCGGCTGGTCCGCCTGACCACGACCGCAGATCACAAGGAGGCGGTGCAGGCGTTCATCGAGAAGAGGAAAGCGGTGTTCACGGGGAAGTAGGCGCCTCGACGTCCACGGCGTCATTCCGGGGCGATGCGGCAGCATCGAACCCGGAATCCATCGGGCCGCGAAACGCGCGGTGAAATGGATTCCGGGTTCGCGCTGCGCGCGCCCCGGAATGACGCTGGAGAGAGATCGCGAGGGCAAAAAAAGCCCGGCTGGTTTCACCAGGCCGGGCTTCTCAGTGATGTCAGGCCGAGGCTGAGGGGCGTTCGGCCTGACGGGAAAGGGCGGCGAGGCGCCAGCTCGCGCAGGGGATGTCTTTCGGTGCGACCGAGATCTCCTTGTCGAAACGCACCAGCTTCCAATCGTCGGGATGATTGACGAAGGTGAAGCCGGATTTGCGCGCGAGCGAGACCATGGTCTCGTTGGAACGCAGCGTCTCGCCGAAGATGTGCTCGGCGCCAAGGGCGGCGGCGCGGCATTCGAGGTTCTTCATGAGCGCGGTGGCGATGCCGTGGCCCTGCCAGCGGTCGTGGACCGACAGGCCGAACTCGAGCGTCGCGGCCTCGGGATGCAGCGCGTAGCGCGCCTCGGCGACGATGGTCTCGAAGCCGTCGACCATCATGGTTGCGACGATCGTGAAGCGCTCGCCATCACCGATCTGGAGAAAGTCGTGCAACAACCCTTCCGGCAATTCGCTGATGGCGCCGAAGAAGCGGTTGTAGCGCGAGCGGGTCGAAAGCGAACGGAAGTAGTGCTGGAGCTCCTCGGTGTCGCGCGGCTCGATGAAGCGGACGTTGAGCGCCTCGCCATGCCGGGTGCGCAGCGTGTCCGAATATTGCTTCAACTCTTCCAGGCGAAGGGTGCTCATGACACAGGCCATCCGGGAAAGGGACCGCCGGCGCCCCTGTGCTCAGGCGGCGCCGGCCTGGCGGCCAATCAGGCCCGCCAGAAGGGTTTGTCGGCCTCATAGGCGATGTCGCTCCAGGACAGTCCGACATCCTGGAGATCGCGTGCGGTCCAGTGGGTGAGCTCGCGCCTGGTCCGGTAGCGCTCATACCAGACGTGAAGCGTCTCGCCGATCTGCTCGATCAAGCCAGGCGCATGATGATTTGTCATCGAAGTGTGGGTCAACGTAGACATCTTGAGCTCCTAGAGCTAACTTGAGTGCTAATATCTGCTTCCTAGTGCACTGCGACAAACGACAATTTGTACCCATTCGCATGAAATAACGTCATGTATCCTGCTGCCAAATGACTGCCAGATTGCCGTCACTGAACGGATTGCGGGCATTCGAGGCCGCCGCGCGCCATCTCAGCTTCACGTTGGCGGCCGCCGAGCTGAACGTGACGCAGACCGCGATCAGCCATCAGATCCGACGGCTCGAGGAGGAGCTCGGCATCCGCCTGTTCATCCGGCAGAACCGCGCGCTGGCCCTGACGCCGGAAGCGCGCGACTATCTCCCTGGCGTCCGCGCGGCCTTCAACGACCTGCGGCTTGCGACCGACCGGTTGCTGCGCAAGGACGACGACAAGGTGCTGACGGTGTCGACGCTGGCTTCGCTCGCCGCGAAATGGCTGCTGCCGCGGCTGACAGATTTCCAGGAGCAGCATCCCGGCATCGACGTGCGCATCACCACCTCGACCAGCCTCGTCGACTTTCAGCGCGACAATGTCGATGCCGCGATCCGCTATGGCCGCGGCCAGTGGCCGGGCCTGCGCGCCGACTGGCTGATGGCGGATGAGCTGTTTCCGGTGTGCAGCCCTTCGCTGCTGCGCGGCGACAAGCCGCTGCGCCGGCCGGAGGATCTGCGCAACCATGCGCTGCTGCACACCTCGAACGCCAACAGCGATGACTGGCGGCTATGGCTGACCGCGGCGGGACTGCCGGCGGACATCGCAAGGCAGCCGGGCATCACCTTCGACATGATCTTCATGACCATCCAGGCCGCGATCGACGGCATTGGCGTGGCGATGGGGCGGACCTCCTATGTGCAAGACGACATCGCCAAGGGCCGGCTCGTGGTGCCCTTCAAGATCGCGCTGCCGGCCGATGCCGGTTTCTACCTGGTCGCCCCGGAGGGCCGCCGCGAGTCGCCGAAGCTCACCGCGTTCCGCCAATGGATGCTTGCTGCCACGCAGAACAAGGCCTGAAAAATCGGCGGATTCTTCCCCCTGGGATGTCATTTCGGGGCGCCTCGAAGAGGGCGAGCCCGGAATCCATTTCTCCGAGCATTCCTGTCGCACGATGGATTCCGGGCTCGCGCTGCGCGCGCCCCGGAATGACGCGCGGTTGGCCTACAGCTCCACCACCACGTAGTCGCTCTCGATCGTGACCGGGATCGTCTCGGCGACATACGGCCCCTTCACCACGTTCGCGCCGGGCTCGACATGGGCCGGATAGGCCTTCACGCGGAAGCGGCGGGGGTCGCAATAGGACTGGCCGGTGCGGATGTCGAACTCCCAGCCGTGCCAGGGGCAGCGGATGATCTCCCCGAGCCTGGTGTATTCGATCTCACCAGGGTCCTTTGATTGCGCGAGCCCGATCAGCGGGCCCTCGCACAGCGCCGCGCCCTGATGCGGGCAGCGGTTCATCAGGCCGAAATATTCGCCCTTGATGTTGAAGACCGCGATCGGCCGTCCGTCGATCTCGATGAATTTTCGCGTGCCCGGCGGAAGCTCGTCGACCGCGGCAATCACATGACGCGCCATCAAGCTAGTCCATAGAGCTTCTTCGCATTGCCGAGATAGAACGCCTCGCGGTTGGCCTCGCTGACGCCGGCCGGCAGTACGCGCGAGGGCTCGTCATAGTCCCAATGCGGATAGTCGGTGGCGAACAAGAGCCGGTCCCAGCCAATCCAGTTGATGACGTCGAACAGATCCTCGCGGCTTTCGGGATCCTCCATCGGCTGCGTCGTCCACCACACCTGCTCGCGGATATATTCCGACGGCGGCCGCTTCACATGCGGCACCTCGCTGCGCAGGCGTTGCCACGCCTTGTCGAGCCGCCAGGCCAGCGACGGTCCCCAGCCGAAACCAGCCTCGATCATCACCATCTTCAGTTTCGGGAAGCGCTCGAACACGCCTTCCAGCACGAGGCTCGCCAGCGCCGATTGCTGGCACTGCGAATGCCCGACCATCTCCTCGATGTAATAGGATGGCCAGCCCGATGGCGTGATCGGGTTGCCGCCGAAGCCGAAGGCGTGAACGCCGACAGGGAGCCCCGCTTCCTCCGCGGCCTGATAGATCGGCCAATAGCGGCGCTGGCCGAGCGGCTCGACATTGCGGCTGAGCAGCAGCACCTGCACGAAGTTCTTGTCGCCGGCGCGCTCGCGGATCTCGGCGGCGGCCGACAACCCATCCTCATTGCCGACGACGATCGAGGCCTTCAGCCGCTTGTCCTTGCTGGTCCATTTGTCGATCTGCCAGTCGTTGATGGCCGAGCACAGCGCGGCCGACAGCTCGTGATTGCGGATACCCTGCCCGGTGTTGAGCGGATTGAGCACGCCTAGCTGAACGTTGTTGGGATCGAGCAGCTGCTTCTGCATGAAAGAGAGCGAGGAGCCCTGCGGCCCGCCTTCCGGCGGATAGGCGTCACGACGCGAGGCGTTGGGCTGCGCCTTTGGGTAAGGCGGGCCTTCCATCATGCCCTGATAGGCGTGCACGCCGTAGACTTCGAGATGATGCTGCCAGCGTTTGGCGAGGTAGGGATAGAGCTCGGTGCGGGTGGCGCGTGCCGGATGGATGTCGCAGTCCGCAATCGCGGTTTTGACGGTCAGCGGGGAAGCGGCTTCTTGGTTCTCGCGGAACTGGATATTCATCGCCTTGCCTCCTTTGGCAGCGGGCTCACGTCAGGCGGGGATAGGTTGTATGCGGATTGTCGATCATGATCTTGCGCACGAGATCGGGGGACAGCCCTTCGGGCAGCGCGTCCTGGCCGTCGAATTGCCAGTGCGGATAGTCCGTGGAGAATAGGACCAATTCATCGGACTGCATATGCTCAAACAGGCGATTTAATGTCGTCTCATCCGGCGGTGCATCAAATGGCTGTAACGAGAAGCGGATGTTGCTTCGCACAATGTCGAGCGGCGCGCGATCGACCCATGGCGTCTCCATCCGCACCCCGCGCCAGAACTTGTGCAATCGCCAGAGATAGGGCGAGATCCAGGAGACGCCCGATTCCAACAGCACCATTTTCAGGCGCGGGTATTTGGCGAACACGCCCTCGACGATCAGGCTGGTGAGCTGGGTCTGGAACGCCTGGGCCTGACCGACATAGTCCTCGATGTGGTAGGAACCCCATCCCACGGCGGTCGGCGGATTGTGATAGGCGGAACCGGCGTGGATGCCGACGGGCAGTTCCAGCCGTTCCGCGGCGTCGTAGATCGGCCACAGCGCGCGCTTGCCGAGCGGCGTGTCGCCCATGACCAGCATCAGCACCTGCACGAAGCGCTTGTCCTGCGCACAGCGCTCGATCTCGGCCACGGCCTTCTCGACGCTTTGCGTGGGGATCACGATCGAGCCGCGCAACCGCGGATCGCGGTCGAGCCATTCCTTCACGAGCCAGTCGTTCAGCGCACGGCAGAAGGCCGCCTGCATGTCCTCGGAGAACACCATCTGCACGCCGTAGAGCGGATTGCAGATGGCATGCTTGAACTTGAAGGGATCGAGCACATGACGCTGCATGTCCTCCAGGCTCTCGCCGGGTTTGCCTGTCTCGGGACGCCAGTCGGGTCGCGCCGTGATCGGCGAGTTCTGCGGATAGGATTGCGAGATGAGGTCGACCATGCCGCGCGTCGTCACCTGATCGCGCCAATATTCGTTCAGGTACGGCAGCAGGCTGGTCAGATGCGGCACGGCCGGATGCACGTCGCAATCGATGCCGCCGGCGATCAGGGACGCCATCACGTCTCCCTTCTCACGTTTCCTCGCATGTCTTTTTTGTCCCCGCCATTCAAGCAGGCCTGCCCGTCGCCCGCAACTCGGCCAAGGCTTCCGGCATATGCTAGGAAGGCGCAGCTCGGTTGCGGGAAACGAGAGGTTAAGGGAATGAAAGAGCTGGTCGGCATTGCGGAACAGATCGCCGCCAAACTGATCGCGCGCAAACAGACCATTGCCGTCGCCGAATCCTCCACCGGCGGCCTGATCGCGGCCAGCCTGCTCGCGGTACCCGGTGCGTCCGCCTATTTCCTCGGCGGCGCGGTGGTCTACACCCGAGATGCCAGGCGCGTGCTGATGGATATTTCGGACGAAGGAATGAAGGGCTTTCGCTCCTCGTCGGAGCCCTACGCGCAGCTGCTGGCGGGGCAGATGCGAACGCGCTTCAACAGCGACTGGGGCCTGTCCGAGACCGGCGCCGCCGGTCCCACCGGCAACCGCTACGGCGATGCCGCCGGCCATAGCTGCATGGCGGTCGCCGGGCCTGTGTCGGAGGTGATGACGCTGGAGACGGGCAGTAACGACCGGCTCGGCAACATGCAAATGTTCGCGGCGACCGCGCTGAGGCTGTTGCTGGGGAAGCTGGAGGGGTGATGCTGGTGCCGCTCGCAGCAATCACGATTTCAGAACCGTCATCCTGAGGTGCGAGACACGTGGCGCAACGCGCCACGTGAGGAGCCTCGAAGGATGGGCGGCCGAGCTGCCGCGGGGCCGTCGCCCTTCGAGGCTCGCCGAAGAGGCGAGCACCTCAGGTGACGGGGCGGGGTTTTCGCTTGCGGCAACGATCACTTCACCGCCCCAAATGCCGCATGAAGATCCGCACCACATATCCCGGCACCCGCGGCGCTTCGTCATAGACATCCGACGCGATCCGCTCGATGGTCTCGCGCAGCGACAGGAACTGCGCCTGCCGCGCGCTGCTCTCGGTGCCCTGCATGCCCGCGAGCTCGTCCATCGCGGCGTCGCTGATCTGGCAATGCACGACCTCGCCGTCGTTCAGCATAGTGAAGCGAAAGGCCAGCCGTTCAAGGTCGTGGCCGATGATCCTGTCGCGCGTCAGTGGCATCAAGTCGTCCCGGTCGAGCCCCCGCGACGGACAATGCTGAAAATCGCTCCGGTTGTCAGCAGCAAAGAGCAGCTTCGCCCTACTGGAACGCCACCTCGGCAAAACTGCGAAGCTTCCGCGAATGCAGCCGCTCCGATTCCTGCTGCTTGAGCCGCTCCAGCGCCTTCAGGCCGATCTCGAGATGTTGGCCGACACGGCGGCGGTAGAATTCGCTGGCCATGCCGGCGAGCTTGATCTCGCCGTGCAGCGGCTTGTCGGAGACGCACAGCAACGTGCCGTAGGGCACGCGGAAGCGGTAGCCGTTGGCGGCGATCGCGGCCGATTCCATGTCGAGCGCAACGGCGCGCGATTGCGACAGGCGGCGGATCACCTCGGGCCCGGAGATCTCCCAATTGCGGTTGTCCACGCTCGCCACCGTCCCCGTGCGCATCAGGCGCTTGAGCTCGAAACCTTCGAGGCCGGTGACGTCCTCGACCGCCTCTTCGAGCGCGACCTGCATCTCCGCCAGCGCCGGAATCGGCACCCACGGCGGCAGCTCGCGGTCGAGCACGTGATCCTCGCGCACATAGCCGTGCGCGAGCACGTAATCGCCGAGCCGCTGCGTGTTGCGCAGGCCCGCGCAATGGCCGAGCATCAGCCAGGCGTGCGGACGCAGCACGGCGACGTGGTCGGTGACGTTGCGCGCATTGGACGGACCGGTGCCGATATTGATCAGGGTGATGCCGCGATAGCCCGATACGACCAGATGGAAGGCCGGCATCTGCGGCATGCGCGCCGGCGCGGTGCCGCTGATCGCGCCGCCGCTCTGCGTGATGAGGTTGCCCGGCGCGACAAAGGCATCGAGGCCGACCTCACCAGATTGAAGCCGCTGCTGACAGAGCTGCGCGAAAGCGTCGACGTAGAACTGGTAATTGGTGAAGATCACGAAGTTCTGGAAATATTCGGGATCTGTACCGGTGTAGTGATAGAGCCGGCGCAGCGAGTAATCGACGCGGGCGGCGCGGAACAGCGACAGCGGCTCGGGCGCACCGGGCCGGAGCTCAAACGTGCCGTCGGCGATGGAATCGTCGATGGCGGCGAGATCAGGCACGTCGAACGCATCGCGCAGCGATCGCGCGACGGACGAATTCTCGCTGGTGGTGATGGCGGCCTCGATATTGATGTCGCGGCGATAGGCGAAATGGATCGGGATCGGCTCGGCCGATTCGCCGATCTCGACGGGCACGCCGTGATTCTGGATCAGCAATCCGATCTGCTCGACGAGATAGCTGCGGAACAGATCCGGCCGCGTCACGCTGGTTTCATGCACGCCGGGCCCGGCGACGAAGCCGTAGGCGAGACGCGAATCCAGCCGCGCATGCGTCGCGGTGGTGATGCGGACAAAAGGATAGTAGGCCCGCACCCGCGCGGCGACGGCCTCGCCGCCGACATAGGCCTCGAACCGCTCGCGCAGGAACTTTGTGTTGCGCTCGTAGATCTCTTCGAGGCGGGCGACGGCGAGGGACGCGTCGGAGAAGGATTCAGTGGCGATGGAGGGAGGAGATTGCATTGTTCGACCGCCGGGTTATTTGGGCTTGAGTCGAACTATAGCAAAGAAGGCGGTCCCGTAGGGTGGGCAAAGCGAAGCGTGCCCACCAATATGCTTATCGTGCGAAAGATCGTGGGCACGGCGCTTTGCGCCTTTGCCCACCCTACGCGCGCGTCATTTCTCCCTGAACGCGCGCATCAGCTGGTCGTGCAGCGGCTTCATCAGATAGGACAGCATGGTGCGGTCGCCGGTCTGGACGAAGGCTTCCACGGGCATGCCGGGAATCATCTTGACGTCCCCGAGGCGGGCGATCTCTTCGGCCGGCATCGAGACGCGGATGGTGTAGTAGCTCTGGCCGGTGCGCTGGTCGGTGGTGACGTCGGGCGAGACGCGGCTGACGAGACCGTTGAGCTCGGGCGTGGTGCGCTGGTTGAACGCGGAGAGGCGCAGCAGCGTCTTCTGGCCGATCTGGAGCTTGTCGATGTCGACCGGATTGACCTTGGCCTCGACCTGGAGGTCGTCGGCCTGCGGCACGATCAGCATGAGAGCGTCGCCGGCGGTGACGACGCCGCCGATCGTGTGCACGTTGGATTGCAGCACCATGCCGTCCTGCGGCGCGCGGATGTCGATGCGGCGAAGCTGGTCTTCGGCAGCGACCTTGCGCTCGATCAGTTCGCCGATCTTGTCGTTGGTCTCGCGCAGATCCTTGGAGACTTCGCTCACCACGTCCTTGTCGACCTGGATGATCTGCAACTCGGTCTCGGTGATCTTGCCCTTGGCCTGGGCGCGCGCGGCGATGTACTGCGCGCGCTCGCCATTGAGGCGCGCCGAGTCGCGTTCGAGCTGGGTCAGGCGCGAGAGCTGCACCAGACGCTTGTCGTAGAGATCGCGTACGCCGGTGAGCTCGTTCTGCACCAGCGCGATCTCCTGGTCCTTGGCCTTCTCCTGGGCGCTGAGACCGGCGATCTCCTCGTTGAGCTGGGTGATGCGCTCGCGCAGCTGCGCCTTCTGTCCGGCGCGGCCGTTGACGCGGACGTCGAACAGCTTGGTTTCGGCGGAGAGCAGCAGCCTGACGTCAGGATCGTTGGCGCGTTCGAGCAGGGTTTGCGGAAATTCGATTCTGTCGACGCCGCGCTGCTCGGCCTGCAACCGCGCCGCACGCGCCTGCGCGGCATCGAGATTCTTGGTGACGATGGCGAGGTTCGCCTTGGTGACGGTGTCGTCGAGCCGCACCACGATGTCGCCGGCCTTGACCAGGTCGCCGTCGCGGGCGCGCACCTCGCCGACCACGCCGCCTGTCGGATGCTGCACCTTCTTGACGTTGGATTCGACCACGATCTGGCCCGGCGCAATCAGCGCGCCCGAGATCAGCACGGTCGACGCCCAGCCGCCGAGACCGACGACCAGCACCAGCACGATGCCAAGTCCGAGCAGGAGGTGAAACTTGATCGAGTCCCGAACGGTCTTCTTCGCGTCTGGCTTGGGGCCGCCGATGGCCATCGTGCTCATGGCTTTGTGCTCATGGTTTGGCCACTCCGCCTTCGCTGACGATCTTGATCGGCGCCGGCGGCGTCGCGCGCGGCTGCAGCACCTGGGCCAGTATCTGTTCCTTCGGACCGAACGCCTGCATGCGGCCGTCGCGCAGCACCAGAATCTGGTCGACCGCCTCGACGCCGATCGGGCGGTGCGCCACCACGACGACGATGGCGCCGCGCTCGCGGGCGGCGCGGACGGCGCGGGTCAGCGCCTCATCGCCTTCGGTGTCGAGGTTGGAGTTGGGCTCGTCCAGCACGATCAGGAACGGATTGCCGTAGAGCGCGCGCGCCAGCGCCACGCGCTGCGCCTGGCCTGCCGAGAGTGCGGTGCCCTGCTCGCCGACTTGCGTGTTGTAGCCCTCGCGCATCTTGATGATCATCTCGTGCACGCCGGCTTCTTTCGCCGCCGCGATGATGGCGTCGGACGTCGCCTCGGGATCGAACCGGCTGATGTTCTGGGCGATGGTGCCGCCAAACAATTCGACGTCCTGCGGCAGATAGCCGATGTGCCGGCCGAGCATGTCGGAGGACCATTGATCGAGCGCCGCACCGTCGAGCCGCACCTTGCCGCGCACCGGCTGCCAGACCCCGACCAGCGCACGGATCAGCGACGACTTGCCGGAGCCGCTCGGGCCGATCACGCCGAGGCCGTTGCCCGCACTGAGCGTGAAGGTGATGTCCTGCACGATGAGGCGCTGGTCGCCGGGCGGCACCATGGCGACGCCTTCGACCGAAAGCCGGCTGGTGGGCGCCTGCAACTGGGTCGGCGTCGCCTGCGCCGGCATCTGCTCCAGCAGGCGGGTGAGGCGGTGCCAGCTCTGGCGCGCGGCGGCGAAGGATTTCCAGTGCGCAATGGCGAGGTCGACGGGTGCCAGCGCGCGGGCGGCGAGGATCGAACCTGCGATGATGATGCCGGCGGTCGCCTCCTGGTGGATGACGAGATAGGCGCCGACCGCGAGCACGGCCGATTGCAGCATCATGCGCAGCACCTTTGCGACCGCGCCGAGACCGCCGGCGACGTCGCTGGCGCGCTGATTGCCGGCGAGATATTTTTCGTTGGCCTCGCTCCAGCGCTGGTTCATCCGGCCGGCCATGCCCATCGACACCATGACTTCGGCGTTGCGGCGGCTGGCCTGGGCGAGATCGTTGCGCTGGGCGGCAAGGCCCATCGCCTCCTTCGCCGGCTGGCGGGACATGAATTCGGTGACCAGCGTCAGGCCAACCAGGATGACGGCGCCGATCAACGCGGTGACGCCGATCATGACGTGGAAGGCGAAGCAGATGGCGAGGTAGAGCGGCAGCCAGGGCAGATCGAAGAATGCGCTCGGGCCCATGCCGCCGAGGAAGGAGCGGACGTTGTCGAGATCGCGCAGCGGCTGGAGACCTTCGTTGCGGCTGCCGACCAGCAGCGGCAGGCGCACGATGGTGTCGAACACGCGCTTGTTGAGCGCCTCGTCCAGCGCGGTGCCGATCCGCCCCAGGATCCGGTTGCGGATCATGTCGAGCACGCCCTGCGCCATGTAGAGGAAGCCGGCGAGGATGATCAGGCCGACCAGGGTCGGAATGCTGCGGCTCGGCAGCACCCGGTCGTAGACCTCCAGCATGAAGATCGACCCGGTCAGATAGAGCAGGTTGATCATGCAGCTCATCAGGCCGACGCCGACGAACGCCGTGCGACAGGCGCGCAAGGCGTCACCGAGCTCTGAACGGCGGGCGCCAGGGGCTGCCATCAGTCTGATCTCTTTCTGGCGGGGCCAAAGCCCCTGATTTCACGGGCAATTCAGGATACGCGCCCCGAATTAACATCATGTTGGCGCGGCGTCCAACGCGGGCCGGTTCATTCAGAGCCCCGAAGGGCCACATCTACTCCTGGCGGCCGAGCACGCAAGTCCGGTATTTCACAGTCTTTGCGGCTTTTTGGTGCAGACGTCGCCGCCTCTCCCCAGATCTGGAAGAGGCGGCAAGTTCCGATCGATCGAGCCGGACGGCTGCTAGAGCCGGCCGCCGCCCCGCACCAGCCGCACCACCAGCAGCAGGATGACGGCGCCGATGGCGGAATAGACGATCTCGGAGATCAGGCCCGTGCCGAGGCGGATGCCGAGCTTTGGAAACAGAAGGCTCGCCACTAAGGCACCGCAGATGCCGATCACGATGTCACCGATCAGGCCGAACCCGGCGCCCCGCACGATCTTGCCGGCAAGCCAGCCGGCCACCAGGCCGACGAACAGGATGACGAGCAGGCCTTCGTTGGAAATTTGCATCGATGAGGTCCCTCTCCATGAACGGCCGCATGGAACGGGAACCGGCATGAATGGGGTGTGAATGGCGTTCTCGACGGTCGGGTTAGGCTGGTGAAGACAAAAGCGGAAAACAACCCCATGCACAGTAGAACGGGCTTGGCTTGGCCGGAGTGCGGCGGTGAACTGTTAGAACGCGGTGTTGTCACGGAGGAAATTTGAAGAAGCGCGCAACGGCCGCGCTGCGCTCAAATTTCGCGAAAGTAAAGTGAGGGGAGCACTTCTGTCTCATTCCCTCCCCCCTTGCGGGGGAGGGGCAGGGAGAGGGGTACCACACGGGGAATCTCTCGGTCGCTCCGCCCGCCGCCGAGTACAAACACCTTTTCCTTGGCCACCCCTCTCCCCCACCCTCCCCCGCAAGGGGGG
>NZ_SPQS01000029.1 GCF_004570865.1 Bradyrhizobium frederickii | reverse complement strand
CAGCCAGGAAGAGGCGGTCGGCCTCGTCGTCAACGGCTTCGTCAAGGACGTGCTGCAGCAGCTGCCGATGGAGTTCGCGGTGGAAGCGCAGAAGCTGATCTCGATCTCGCTCGAAGGGTCGGTCGGCTAGCTCGGACCTCGTCCTGAGAGGCCGCGCAAGCGGCCGTCTCGAAGGATGGATACCGGAAAGATTGGTGGCCTCAATCCTTCGAGACGCGCCTGCGGCGCTCCTCAGGATGAGGGGATAGATGGAAAGAAAATTATGGCTTTGCTTGAAGTGAAAGACCTCAAGGTTCGTGTCGAGGAGCGTGAGATCCTCCACGGGCTGACGCTGACCGTGAACGAAGGCGAGGTGCATGCGATCATGGGGCCGAACGGCTCCGGCAAGTCGACGCTCTCGCACGTCATCGCCGGCAAGCCCGGCTACGAGGTCACCGACGGCCAGATCCTGTTCAAGGGCGAGGACCTCCTGGAGATGGAGCCGAACGAGCGCGCCGCTAAGGGCGTGTTCCTGGCGTTCCAGTACCCGGTCGAAATTCCCGGCGTCGCCACCATGAACTTCCTGCGCACGGCACTGAACGCCCAGCGCAAGGCGCGCGGCGAGGATGAATACTCGACGCCGGACTTCCTCAAGAAGGTCCGCGAGGTCTCGAAGTCGCTGAACATCCCGCAGGACATGCTCAAGCGCGGCGTCAATGTCGGCTTCTCCGGCGGCGAGAAGAAGCGCAACGAGGTGCTGCAGATGGCGCTGTTCGAGCCGAGCCTGTGCATCCTCGACGAGATGGATTCGGGCCTCGACATCGACGCGCTGCGCATCGCGGCCGACGGCGTCAACGCGCTGCGCTCGCCGGGGCGCGCGATGGTCGTCATCACCCATTATCAACGGCTGCTCAACTACATCGTGCCTGACGTCGTGCACGTGATGTCGAAGGGCCGTGTCGTGAAGAGCGGCGGCAAGGATCTGGCGCTGGAGCTGGAAGCGTCCGGCTACGCCCAGTTCGAGGATGCCGCGTAAGGATTGTTTGCAATGAACGTTGCTGTGGCAAAGACCGGAAAGGGCCGCGCGGTGAGCGATCTCTTCACCAGCGCCGAGGGCCGGCTGCCGGGTTCCCCCGCGGTTACCGCCGTGCGCCGCGAGGCGTTCGAGACTTACGAGCGGCTCGGCCTGCCGCACCGCCGGATCGAGGAATGGAAGTACACCGACCTGCGTGCGCTCGTCGGCGAAGTGCTGCCGCTGGCGGCCAGCCCCGATGCGGCCGCGTTGAAGCGCGCCGCGGACGCGGTGAAGGTGCATGCGATCGATGGCGCCCGCAAGCTGGTGCTAGTCGATGGCGTGTTCGCGGCCGATCTGTCCGACGTGAAGGCGCTTGTCGCCGAGGCAGGCTTCAAGACCCTGCGTGAGGCGCTGGACAAGGACGCTGGTCTGCTGCAGACCGCGTCCCTTGATGCCGTGATCGCGCTGAACGCGGCGATGGCGACCGACGGCGTCGTCTTGTCGATCGCCGATGGCGCCAAGCTGTCCGCGCCGATCCAGATCATTCACATCGCGACCGCCGGGTCAGTGTCGGCGTTCACGCGCTCGCAGATCGTCATCGGGAAGGGCGCTCGCGCCACCATCGTCGAGACCTTCGTTGCGGCGGACGCCAAGGCCTACCAGGTCAACGACGCCGTCCTCGTCTCGGTCGGGGATGACGCCGATGTCGCCCACATCCGTCTGATGGACGATGCGCCTGACGCGGTGAACATCACCTCGCATTTCGTCACCATCGGCGCCAACGTGAAGTACAATTTCTTCAACATGACCACCGGCGCTGCGGTGAGCCGTTTGCAGGGCTTCATCACGCTGGCGGGCGAGGGCAGCGAGCTCTCGGCCAACGGCGTCAACCTGTTGCAGAAGACCGAGCATGGCGACACCACGCTGGTGGTCGACCACGCCGTGCCGAACTGCGTCAGCCGCGAGATCTTCCGCGCCGTGATCGACGACCGCGGCCACTCGGTGTTCCAGGGCCGCATCATCGTTCGTCCCGACGCGCAGAAGACCGACGGCAAGATGATGACCCGTGCGCTGCTGCTCTCGGACGAGGCCGAGGCGGACAACAAGCCCGAGCTCGAGATTTTTGCCGACGACGTCTCCTGCGGCCACGGCGCCACTGCCGGCGCGCTCGACGACAACCTGCTGTTCTATTTGAAGGCGCGCGGCCTGCCGGAGAAGCAGGCCCAGGCGCTGCTGATCCAGGCCTTCGTCGGCGAGGCGATCGAGCAGATCGCCGACGAGCCCCTGCGCGAGCACGTGATCGGCATCGCCGAGCGCTGGCTGGAGCGGCGGTCATGAGCACGCATCCCGCGGTCAAGAACGGTGCCTACGACGTCGCGCGCGTGCGCCAGGATTTTCCGGCGCTCGCGATGCAGGTCTACGGCAAGCCGCTCGTGTATCTCGACAACGCCGCTTCGGCGCAGAAGCCGAGCGCCGTGCTCGAGCGCATGACGCAGGCCTATACGTCCGAATACGCCAATGTGCATCGCGGCCTGCACTACCTCGCCAATGCCGCGACCGAAGCCTATGAGGGCGGCCGCACCAAGGTGGCGCAGTTCATCAATGCGCCGCGACCTGAGGAAGTGATCTTCACCCGCAACGCGACGGAGGCCATCAACCTGGTCGCGTCTTCGTGGGGCGGGCCGAACATCGGGGAAGGCGACGAGATCGTCATCTCGATCATGGAGCACCATTCCAACATCGTGCCCTGGCATTTCCTGCGGGAGCGCCAAGGCGCCGTGATCAAATGGGCGCCCGTCGACGACGAAGGCAATTTCCTCATCGACGAGTTCGAGAAGCTGCTTACGGCCAAGACCAAACTGGTCGCGATCACCCAGATGTCGAACGCGCTCGGCACCATCGTGCCGGTCAAGGAGGTCGTCAGAATCGCGCATGCGCGCGGCATTCCCGTGCTGGTCGACGGCAGCCAGGGCGCGGTGCATCTGCCGGTCGACGTCCAGGACATCGGCTGCGACTTCTACGTCTTCACCGGCCACAAGGTGTACGGGCCGACCGGCATCGGCGTGCTCTGGGCCAAGTATGACCACCTCGTCGCAATGCGCCCCTTCAATGGCGGCGGCGAGATGATCCGCGAGGTCTCGCGCGATGTCGTCACCTATGGCGATCCCCCCCACAAATTCGAAGCGGGCACGCCGGCGATCGTCGAGGCCGTCGGCCTTGGCGCGGCCATCGACTACGTCAACTCGATCGGCAAGGAACGCATCGCCGCGCACGAGGCCGATCTCACCACCTACGCCCAGGATCGCCTGCGCGAGATCAACTCGCTGCGGCTGATCGGCACGGCGCGGGGCAAGGGCCCGGTGATCTCCTTCGAGCTCAAGGGCGCGCACGCCCACGATGTCGCGACCGTGATCGACCGCCAGGGCATCGCGGTGCGTGCCGGCACCCATTGCGTGATGCCGCTTTTAGAGCGGTTCAACGTGACGGCCACCTGCCGGGCCTCGTTCGGCATGTATAATACGCGGGAAGAAGTCGATCATCTGGCACAGGCGCTGTTGAAGGCGCGGGATTTGTTCGCATGAGTGACACGGCCGAAATCAAAGCCAATCCGATGGAGACCCATTCGGCGCTGCCGCCGGAGGAGACCGAGCGGCTGACCCGCGAGATCATCGCCGGGCTCAAGACCGTGTTCGACCCGGAAATCCCGGCCGACATCTACGAGCTCGGCCTGATCTACAAGGTCGAGATCAAGGACGACCGCTCGGTCGACGTGCAGATGACGCTGACGACGCCGAACTGTCCGGCCGCCGGCGAGTTGCCGACCATGGTCGAGAACGCGGTCGCCAGCGTTCCCGGCGTCGGCGTGGTCGACGTCAAGGTCGTTTGGGAGCCGCCGTGGTCGCCCGAGCGCATGAGCGACGAGGCCCGCCTCGTCCTCAACATGTGGTGACATAAGCCCGGCATTGAATTCGTTCCGCAACGGACCAGATAAACAAGATGACCCAGGTGACCCCAGTATCCACTCCGAAGCCGCGGCGTCCGCGCCCGCAGGTGATGCGGCTGACGGATGCGGCCGCCCAGCGCATCACCGAGCTGACCCAGCGTGCGGATTCCGAGATCGTCGGCTTGCGCGTCGGCGTGAAGAACGGCGGCTGCGCCGGTCAGTCCTACACGGTCGAATATGCCCACGAGATCCGGCCGACCGACGAGGTCGTCGAGGACAAGGGCGTCAAGATCCTGGTCGACCCCAAGGCCGTGCTGTTCCTGCTCGGCACCGAGATGGACTACAGGACCGACAAGATGCAGGCCCAGTTCGTCTTCAACAATCCCAACCAGATCTCCGCCTGCGGCTGCGGCGAGTCGGTCGAGCTGCGGCCGGCCAAGATCGACGGGTAGTTTCGTCTCCCACACACCTCTCTCGTGTCCCGGACGCGCTGCAGCGCGCTTGCGCTGCTGCGCAGAGCCGGGACCCACGCTATATTTCCGGCGTAGAGGACTGGGCCCCGGCTCAGCAGCGCAGCGTTAGACGCTGCGCTGCGTCCGGGGCACGTTGGAGCATGCGTATGGACCGCGAATTCCTGACCGACCTGTTCGCCGATTTCGGCCCCGTCACCATCCGCAGGATGTTCTCCGGCTACGGCATCTCCGCCGACGGCATCAACTTCGCTCTGTCCTTGCGCGCCGGCCTGTTCTTCCGCGCCGACGAAGTGACGATTCCTGATTTCGAGGCCGAAGGCTCAAAGCCGTTCCAGTACTCGACCCGCGCCAAGACCGTGGTGGTCAACTCCTATTGGGAGCTGCCGGCGCGGCTGTTCGATGATTCCGAGGAGTTCGTGCAATGGGCGAGGGCGGCACTCGCCGCCGCCCAGCGCGCCAAGGTGAAGAAGCGGCCGAAGAAGAGAGCGGCGAGCAAGGTCGCGCCGAAGAAGTCGGTAGCCAAGAAGACGGCCGGGACGGCAGCCAAGACAACGGTGCGTAGGGCGGGCAAAGCCACCCGTCCGCCGCAGCTCGCAGAGCGAAGGCGGAAGCGTGCCCACCGTTCGAAATAGTCGCGACGAGATGGTGGGCACGGCGCGTTGCGCCTTTGCCCACCCTACGAGATCTGAGAACTAATCCACGGTCTTGGTCAGGCCGACCCGCATGTCCTTTGCCGTGAACACGCAGACGCCGTCGGCCAGCACGCGTCCGTCGGCGATTCCGAGCACCAGCTTGCCGCGCCGGACCATGCGCATCGCGACCTCGTAGCGAACGCTCTTCGTGTCCGGTGTAACGGTGCCCGTGCACTCCACTTCGCCGACGCCGATGGCGCGGCCTTTGCCCGGTGAGCCCGACCAGCCGAGCCAATAGCCGATCATCTGCCACATGGCGTCGAGGCCCAGCGTCGGCGGCATCATCGCGTCGCCGCGATAGTGGCAATCGAAGAACCAGTGGCTTGGTGTGATGTCCAGCTCGCCGACGATATGGCCCTTGCCGAACGCGCCACCGTCGACGCTGATCTCCGTGATGCGGTCCATCATCAGCATCGGCGGCGCCGGCAATTGCGCATTGCCCGGGCCGAAATAGCCGCCTTCGCTCGATCTCAGCAGCTCGGCTCTGGTGTAGGACGGTTGCGGCGTGTGGAAATCGTGGGGGTTGGGCAAGATGACAAGACCTTTGCTGGCTCGGGGGCAGGCGGCCAATTGGCAGATGTTGTTCACCGCGGAATAATGTCAAGCGGCGGTGCCGTAGGGTGGGCAAAGGCGCATAGCGCCGTGCCCACCGAAAGTCCGTGGGCACGCTCCGCTTTGCCCACCCTACGGCAGTTGATGGAAACCTACGCCACGCGGCTGTGCGACTCGACCGCGTATTCCGGATCGGCCTCGCAGATCACCCGGTTGCGGCCGTTGCGCTTGGCGGCGTAGAGGCAGGCATCGGCGCGTTCGATCAGGGCGTCGGTGTCGTCGCCCGGCTTGAGCATGGAGACGCCGACGGAGATGGTGACGCGGCCGAGGATCTCGCCGGTGGACTTCTTCTTCAATTCCTTCGCCATCACCGCGCGGCGGATGTGGTCGGCCACCGTGAGGGCCTGCCGCAGCGCCGTGTTGGGAAGCACGACCGCGAATTCCTCGCCGCCATAGCGCGCGGTGATGTCCTGGCCCTTGATGGTTTGCTTCAGCGACAGGCCGACTAGCCGCAGCACCTGGTCGCCGGTGAGATGGCCGTAGGAATCGTTGAACGACTTGAAGTGATCGATGTCGAACAGCAGCAGCGACAGCGGCTCGCCCGAGGCGAGCGCGCTCTGCACGGCCATGTCGATCATGCGGTCAAAATATTTGCGGTTTCCAAGGCCGGTGAGTGGATCGGTCAGGCTCTCGGCGCGGATCGCCTCCAGGCTCTGCTGGAGATTGCTGATCTCGTTCTTCGACAGCGTCAGGCGGTCTTCCAGCGCCTTGTTGGTCTCGCGCATCTCGCTGGTCGAGCGCAGCAGCGTTTCGACGATCGTCTTGATCTGGTCGCGGCTCTTGGCCGCCGACAGCTTCGCGGCCGCGCCCGACAGGGTGGCATCGTAGGAGCCGGTCATGCCGAGTGCGTCGCTCAAGACCTTCATCACGTCGTCGATCTCGCCGATGACGCGCGCGCCGACCTTGTCAATGCGGTCGGTGGTCTTGATGTGGGAGAGATAGGTCTCGTAGATCTGCTCGAGGTCGGCCTCGGTCAGCTTGCCGCTGCGCGCCAGCGTCTCGTTGACGATCTTGTTGAGCGGCGCGTTGTAGCCGGTGGCGTAGACGTACCAGATCTCGTAATTGCGGGGAATCGCCGTCTGACGAAGCGATCGGATCTGACCGAGCGCCACTTCGGCGAACGCCATCGTGCGTTCGTGTTCGTCGAGCACCTTGACCACGGAACATACCCCACAGCGGTCGGAGCGCCGGCGACCGCAGCAATGCTTAAATTATGTTCGTAGGCTAACGGACGATCGTGAACGCCCCGTAAATATACGTTCACGGAACGTCTAAAAACGTGTGTTTCCTGTTTCCTCAACCGAAACCTGGAGCGCGCCCCGCGCTTCAGGCGCCGGCGGGAGAGCGGACCGGCCGCAGCAGGAATGCCGGAAGATGTGAGTGGTCGCCCGGCTCGGCGTCGGCCTCGCGATGGCGGCGCGGCTCGGGGCGGCCGATCGACGGCACATGCGAATTATTGGCCGGCACGGGCTGGCGTGCGTCGTGGCGCGGCTCCGCCTTGCGCTTGTCGTCGGACCGATGCCGCGCTTCGGAGGGCTGCCTTGCGTCCGAAGCGTGCCTGGCCTCCGAAGCGTGCCTTGTCTCCGAAGAGTGCCTTGCCTCGCCACGCGCCTCGCGCGGCTCGTGGCTGCGCTCACGGTCGCGGCCGCGCTGCGGCTTGCCGCGTCCGCCGCGGGAACGTTCGCGGCCACGCGCCTCGCGCGGACGCTCGGTCCCGTCGGAAGATTCAGCCTGAATTTCGTAATCGCCTTCGGCGCGCGGAATGCTCTGGCCGATCAGCTTTTCGATGGCCACCATCGACTTCTGATCGAGCGGCGTCACGATCGAGATCGCGGTGCCGGTGCGGCCGGCGCGGCCGGTGCGGCCGATGCGGTGGACGTAATCGTCGGCGTGATGGGGGACGTCGAAATTGAAGACGTGGCTGACCTCGGGAATGTCGAGGCCGCGGGCCGCGACGTCGGAGGCGACGAGCAGCGGCAGCTCGCCCTTGCGGAATTGCTCGAGCGCGGCCGTGCGGGCCGACTGATCCATATCGCCGTGCAACGCGCCGACGCTGAAGCCGTGCTTCTGCAGCGATTTGTGAACGACCGCGACCTCGCGCTTGCGATTGCAGAAGATGATCGCGTTCTTGAGGTCCTTGGCTTCGCGCAGCAGGCGGCGCAGCAGCTCGCGCTTCTCGTGCGCCTCGCGGCCGGCAGGCACCTGGACCTGCGTGACGGTGACGGCGGCGGTGGCGGGCTTGGAGACCTCGACCTTCTGCGGATTGTGCAGGAAGGTTTCGGTGATGCGCCGGATCTCCGGCGGCATGGTCGCGGTGAAGAAAAGGGTCTGCCGTGTGAACGGGACGAGCTTGCAGACGCGCTCGATGTCGGGGATGAAGCCCATGTCCAGCATGCGGTCGGCTTCGTCGATGACGAGCAGCTCGACGCCGGTGAGCAGGAGGCCGCCGCGCTCGGTGTGGTCGAGCAGGCGGCCGGGGGTTGCGATCAGCACGTCGACGCCGCGCGTCAGCTTGGCATCCTGGTCGCCGAAGGAGACGCCGCCGATCAGCAGGGCGACGTTCAGTTTCTGCCCGGCGCCGTAGCGGTCGAAGTTCTCCTTGACCTGGGCCGCGAGCTCGCGGGTCGGCTCGAGGATCAGCGTGCGAGGCATACGTGCCCGGGCGCGCCCTTTTTCGAGGATGGTGAGCATCGGCAGCACGAAGGCCGCGGTCTTGCCGGTGCCGGTCTGGGCGATGCCGAGCACGTCCTTGCGCGCTAGGACGTGGGGGATCGCCTGTTCCTGGATGGGGGTCGGGGTGGTGTAACCGGTGGCCGCCACTGCGGCGAGGACTTTTTCGGATAGTCCGAGATTTGAGAAGGACATTGAGCCTCTGGTCGAAACCGCCGTTCGGAATCGAGGGTAATAAGGCTGTCGCGTTCCACCCCGAAACGGCGCGCTCTCAAAGAAGCTGGGGGTGCTGACTCACGCGAACAAAGCGCAAGGCTCAGGAATCGCTCTTCGATCTGAGCCGCGTCGCCCCGGAACATAGGCGGGAATCGGCCAAAGTCAATGGAGCGGGCGCGGGAAGATCCTAAAAAACCTGAGGTTTTTGCCCAAATCTCGGGCGCTGCTAGGGTTTTCCGGCCGCGTATGAATCGAGCGAGGTTCCAGGCTCGGCGGCTACCCCCGATCCGAGCCTTGGGCCCGGAAGTCGCCGGGGGCCATGCCATAGGCGGCGTTGAAGACCCTGTAATAGGTCGCCAGGCTCTCGAAGCCGCAGGAGGCCGCGATATCGGCGATCAGCCGCTCGGGCGCCTCGCGCATCAGGCGGCGGCTCTGTTTCAGGCGTTCATCCGTCACGGTCTGCGAGAAGGTCTTTTCCGCGGTCTCGAACAGCATGTGCAGGTGGCGCACGGATATTCCGAGCTCGTCGGCGACCACCGTCGGCGCCAGATGCGGGTTCTGCAGCTGCCGCGCGATCAGGCGACGGGCCTGGGCGAGGCGGGCGGTCCGCAGCGCGGCCTGTCCGCGCCGGCTGCCGGGCCTGACGATGCCGCGCTCGATCAGCGCCAGGTGGGCCAAAGCCTGGACCAGGGAGGTCGCATCGTCGGCGCCTTGATCCCTGGAGGCTTCACCGAGTTCGACAAAACAGGCTTCGAGCAGGGGCGCCAGGGTGGGATCGCCGAACGTGCGGGGCGCAAGCTCGCGCATGCGCTTGTCCTGCCCCGGGATGATGCTCACGGGGATCTTCAGGATCCGGAGGTGGAAGCCCCCGGTGCCCAGCGGCGCGGTGCGGTAGGGCAGGTCGGTATGGCTGGTCGCGAAGCTGCCGTTGGCGATCGAAAAATCGCTTCCGCGCAGCCCGCCGAACCACCCGCCGCTGCCGAGCTGCTGGTAGACGCAGATGGCGTCACCCGGCGCGTCGGCGATGTCGGAGCCGCTGCGTTCGACCGCGTAGGGCGAGGCCTTCAGCTCGACGAGGCCGGCGCCGCCCAGCTGACGTAGCGAGAATTCGCCGAAGAAGTCCGCGCGGTGCTCGCGGGCGAGCTCGGCGGTGACGCCGAACAGGCCCTTGGAACGCACCTCGCGCCAATAGTCGAAGCGATCATTCGGCGCGACTTCGTCGGTACACCAATACACGGCAACCCCCGCTTGCAGCGCAATGCCCCAGATTGTGCAGATTCCGCGGGAATCTGCCATAGCCGGATCATGGATCCGGAGCCCTGTTCCCTTGAACCGTCGTTACGCCTGCGCCGACTATCACACAGCGGCAGGGGGTCCAATGAACTGCCGTTCGAAGGAAGCGGCCTCTCCGCCGTTCTGCAACGGGAAATTTGCGATGACGCGTCGGCTTTTCAGAATTCTGGCGGCCCTTGGCCTTGCGGCGGGCCTGAGCGGCTTTGCGCTTCCCGCTTCTGCCGAGAAGCGCGTTGCGCTGGTCGTCGGCAACAACGACTACAGGAACGTCCCGAAGCTGCTCAAGGCGGTCAACGACGCCCGCACCATGGGCGACACGCTGAAGCAGCTCGGCTTCTCGGTGATGGTCGCGGAGAACCAGAGCCGGCAGCAATTCTCCGAGACGCTGCTCGCCTTCGACAAGGCGATCGAGCCCGGCGATACCGCGTTCTTCTTCTACGCCGGCCACGGTTTCGAGATCGCCGGCCAGAACTATCTGCTGCCGACCGACGTGCCGGCGGCGACGGAAGGGCAGGAAGAGCTGGTGCGCGACGCCTCGATCCTGGCCGACCGCATCGTCGAGCGCCTGCAGAACAAGAAGGCGCGGACCTCGATCCTGGTGTTCGACGCCTGCCGCAACAACCCGTTCGAGCGCAAGGGCACCCGTGCGGTCGCCGGCGCCGGCGGGCTTGCGCCGATGACGCAATTGCCCGAAGGCGTGTTCTCGGTGTTCTCGGCCGGTCCCCGCCAGACAGCGCTCGATCGTCTGTCCAATGACGACGCCAATCCCAATTCGGTGTTCACGCGCACCTTCGCCAGGGAGCTGCTCCAGCCCGGCGAGAACCTCGTGCAGGTGGCGCAGCGCACCCGCCGCGCCGTCAGCGAGATGGCCGATACCGTCAAGCACAGGCAGGTGCCGGTCTATTTCGATCAGATGGTCGACGACGTTTTCCTGAGCGGCACGGCGAAGGACGCCGCCGCGCGCCCGGCCGATCCGCCGCAGCAGAAGCTCGCGGCACTGCCGCCGGTGTCGGTGCCGCAGCTGCCGAAGGAGGTGACCACCAACGCGCCGATCGCGAGCTTCTCGCGGCACAATGGCGGCTGGAGCGTTACGTTCTCGTTCGCCGACCCGACGCTCGGCATTTCCTGGCGCATGGCTGGCAAGAGCGATTTCCGCGAGACCGGCTTCATCGACACGCTCGATCCGCGCACGCGCAAGCGGATGCCGAACCCGTCGATCGAATTGCCGTCGGACGCGCAGGCCGGCACTATCGAGGTCCGCTATGTCGACCAGTCCGGCGACATGCAGGGGCCGTTCCCGATCCGGTTCGATCCCGAGGCCGCGCTGATCCGCGACCAGCGCAAGATCCTCGACATGACTTCGACGAGCTGGCTGTCGTTCCGCGAGTTCAACGGGCTGCTGGTCTACTACACGCACCTCGTGTCCTACCGCTGCGCCATCCGCGAGGTGCGCATCGGCATCGACACCGCCGTGCCCAACCAGGTGCTGAAGATGCCGCCCTGCGACATGCGCGATCCCAGCGCCATCAGCGCCGGCATGCCGCTCTACATGAAGCTCGCGCCAAGCACGCAGTCCGTCTCGGTGGAGCTGACCTACCGCGACGGCAGCGTGTCCGAGATCAAGAGCTTTCGCAGCGCGAACCGCAGCAATAATTGAGGGCGATGGTCGGCGGATACGGATCGGAAGAGGAACAACTCCTGGTGTCCTGGATTGTCTGCCCAAACCAGGGAGATGATCCATGATCCGCAAGTCCATCCTCGTAGCCTTCGCATGCGCTGCGCTTTCGACGACCGTACTCGCTCAGGGCGGTGGCGGAGCAGGCGGCGGCGGTGGAGCGGGTGGCGGTGCCAGTGCCGGTGCTGCGGCCGGAACGGGGACCGGCGGCGCGGGATCGGCGGCCAGCTCAGGCGCCGGAATGGGCACATCCTCCAGCAGCGCCAATTCGGGGCCGTCGGCTCCTTCGGGGATGGGGATTCACGGCACCACGACCGGGGCCAACGTCAACACCAATACCGGCCAGATCAATCCGAACGTTCGGTCCCCGACTGCGAACGGCACCTCGCCATCGGCCGCGCAAGCTGAACGGAACGCAGGTGTCGGTCATGCGCCGAACGGCTTGCCGATCGGCAGTCCGGGCACCGGCACCAGCAATGAAGATCAGAAATAGGCAGGTGCTGTGCACATAGGCCCGCGTGGTACGGGCCTATGTTGCCTCGCAAGCGGCGACCGGCGGCGCTGACGCGAACGGCCGCGCCGGCAAAGCTAGACCCGCGGCTCGCTCTCTTCCGCATCGCGGCTTCGGCGCGTGCGCAGATAGACCAGCGCGATGTTGATGGCGAGCCAGGCTGCCACGCCTGCAAGCAACCATGCCACGTTGAACGTTCCCTCTGGTACCCTTTTGGGGCGTATATCCCCGTTTTAACAACTGGGTGAGCGGCTTATTCCCGGGGGTCGGAGGGGCCGGCGCGATCCAAGCTGTGGGCCGGCGTTCGACAACCCGGCTCCAAATTCAGGCGCGGTTCGCCGGGAATCGGCGCTACATTATCCGCCATATCTCGATCGTACTCGCATCGCGGATCGTGGCTGCAATGACATCCGAACAACCATCAAGCCGGACGAAAAAGGTCCGCTGCTGCGTCGTCGGCGGCGGACCTGCCGGCATGATGCTCGGCTATCTCCTGGGGCGGGCCGGCATCGAGGTCGTGGTGCTGGAGAAGCACGCGGATTTCTTCCGCGATTTTCGCGGCGACACCGTGCATCCCTCGACGCTTCAGGTGATGGACGAACTCGGCCTGATCGAGGGCTTCCTGAAGCTGCCGCATCAGCGCCTGCAGAAGATGGACGGCCTGTTCGGCGGCACGCCGGTGCGCATCGCCGATCTTTCGCGACTCCGCACCAAATACCCCTTCATCGCCTTCATGCCGCAATGGGACTTCCTGAACTTCCTGCGCGAGGCCGGCCGGCGCTTTGCCTCGCTCGAGGTGATGATGAGCACCGAGGCGGTCGATCTGATCCGCCGCGGCGAGACCATCGCCGGCGTGCGCGCGCAGACGCCTGACGGCCTCATCGACATCGAAGCCGATCTCACCATCGCATGCGACGGCCGGCATTCGACGGTGCGCGAGCGCGCGGGGCTCGCGGTCGAGGAGATCGGCGCGCCGATGGACGTGCTGTGGTTTCGCGCCGGTCGCAACGCCGAGGAGACGGAAAACGTGTTCGCGCGCGTCGAGCCCGGCAAGATGATGATCACCTTCGATCGCGGCGATTATTGGCAATGCGCCTATGTCATCGCCAAGGGACAGCACCAGTCGGTGAAGGCGAGGGGGCTGCAGGCGCTGCTGGACGACGTCGTGCGGATGGCCCCGGTCCTCAGATCCGGCATTGCCGAGGTGAAGAGTTTTGACGACGTCAAGCTGCTGACCGTCGCGATCAACCACCTGCCGCGCTGGACGCGGCCGGGCCTGCTTTGCATCGGCGATGCCGCTCATGCGATGTCGCCGGTCGGCGGCGTCGGCGTCAATCTCGCCGTGCAGGATGCGGTCGCGACCGCCAATCTGCTGGCGGACAAGCTGCAGCGCGGCTGCCCCTCCGAGAACGAGCTCGATGCCGTCAGGCGTCGCCGCGAGTTCCCGGTGAAGATGACGCAGCGCATGCAGGTGCTCGTGCAGAACAACATCATCAGCGGCGCCCTGCGGAGCGGCGACCGGCCGCTGAAGGTGCCGCTGATCGTGCGCCTCATCACCGCGCTGCCATGGCTCCAGGGCATTCCGGCGCGCCTGCTGGCGCTCGGCGTGCGGCCAGAGCACGTGCATTCGAAGGTCGCGCCGGCGTCGTAGCGCAGCACATCGGTAGGGATAACATCGCGTTAAATCGCACGGCGGGCGTTGCGGGTCTGCAACAGCGCGGGCGGATTTGCGGACCTGAGCGGCCGGCGCGCCGCGTTAACTGTGTTGATTCGAATTTTAGTAACACCCGTCTGTGACCGTGCGCCCATCAAAGGACACGGGGTGTACCATGCGTAATAAATTGATTGCCGCCTTCGCCTGCACGACCGCACTGGTTTCGACCGGCGCTGCCTCCGCCGCCGATCTCGGTGCGCGCTACACGAAGGCGCCCGCCTATGTCGAGCCGCTGTTCACCTGGACCGGCTTCTATGTCGGCGGCCACATCGGCGGCGCATGGACCAACGAGCATTTTGTCAACAACGGGATCGGCGCGCCGTTCGGCGACCTTTCGCCGGGTGATAGCTTCCGTCAGCGCAAATCGGGCATCATGGGCGGCGCCCAGATCGGCTACAACTGGCAGGCCAACAACTACGTGTTCGGCATGGAAGGCACGATCTCCGGGCTCGACAACAAGGGCACGATCACGAACACCGAGTTCGGGGCCGGGGACGACGTGTTCTCCTGGCGCGCCAACGTGCTCGCGACCGTCGTCGGCCGCGCCGGCTTTGCCGTGCAGAACAACCTCTTCTACATCAAGGGCGGCTATGCCGGTGTGAACAACCGTCTCTCGGTTACCGATACCGCCGGTGTGGCGACGGGCTCGGGCGGACAGACCCACTGGGCCAACGGCTGGACCGTCGGCGCCGGCTGGGAATACGGCGTCACCCGCAACTGGATCGTCGGCCTCGAATACAATTACGCTGCCTTCGGCAGCCAGACCTATCAGCTCGGCGGCACCTCCGGAAACTACACGTTCGATGCCAAGCCGCGCGACATTCAGTGGGCCGTGGTGCGCGCGAGCTACAAGTTCGACGCACCGACCATCGCCCGCTACTGAGCACGTCGACGCAACGCGACCAACGATCAAGAAAAGCACCGCAAAATTCAAAAGCCCCGGCTTGGTCCGGGGCTTTTTTTTGCGCGTGAGAAACGTCAATCTCACAGACCCTTGCGTGATGCGAAAAGCCCCGGCAGGGATGCCGGGGTTTTTTCATGCGTCGCGTCGCGCGCGCCTCAGGCCATCACTGAGAAGCCGCCATCGACGGGGATCGCGGTGCCCGTGACGAAGTTCGACGCGGGCGATGCCAGGAACACGGCGATGCCGGCAAAGTCGTCGATGTCGCCCCAGCGTCCCGCAGGCGTGCGCGCCAGCACCCGCTCGTGCAATCCCGACACCTGCTGCCGCGCGCCGCGGGTGAGGTCGGTATCGATCCAGCCCGGCAGGATCGCATTGACCTGGATGTTGTCGGGCGCCCAGGCATTGGCGCAGGCGCGCGTGTACTGCACGATGCCGCCCTTGCTCGCCGCATAGGCGGCGGCGAAGCTCGCACCGAAGATCGACATCATCGAGCCGATGTTGATCACCTTGCCGTTGCCGGATGCCTTCAAGGCCGGATAGGCAAGCTTCGAGCACAGGAAGGCGCTGGTGAGGTTGGTGTCGATCACCTTGTTCCACTCGTCGAGCTCAAGCTCGTGCGGCGGCTTGCGGATGCTCATGCCGGCGTTGTTGACGAGGATGTCGATGCGGCCGAGATCCTTCAGAACGCGGGCAATCATGGCTTCGATCGCGGCCCTGTCGGTGACATCGGTCGCAACCGCGATCGCCTTGATGCCGCGCTGGCCGAGATCTTCGACGGCCGCTTTGGACTTCGCCTCGTTGCGTCCGACCACGGCGATGTCGGCGCCTGCATCGGCAAGGCCGCGCGCCATGCCGAGACCGATGCCGCCATTGCCTCCTGTGACGATCGCGACTTTGCCGCGGAGATCGAACCGGCTGGATGTCATGCTTGTATTCCCCGTTTCTTTTATTGGTTGCTCTGCCAGATCAGCACCAGCCCGAAGCCGGCCATGGCGGCGCCATAGCCGGCCCATTGCAGCTGGTTGACCATGAAGCTCGATCGCGGCCAGGGGACGGTGCCGGTGCCCTGGCCGATCCAGAGCAGCCCGACGGCAGTTGCAAACAGGCCTGCGACAAGCAGAAATCTGCGCATGCGTCCCTCCCATCGATCCGCTCTGTCGCGACTCGCGGCGTGAAGGATGTGCTGCGGCCTCGAAAGCTTGGGTGCACAGTAACCGTAGCTGTGGTTTGGATACAATGGCGGTGCCGGCCCAAGCCGTCGCGGGCGCATGCCGCAACGCGCGGGGCAGAGCGATCACCGACGCTGCTTGGGCGGCAAATGTGGCCCAGTTCGCGCAGTGTGCCGTCGCTGAAGGCGAGCATCGGCCGCCCGACAATCCCATAACGAAAAAGCCCCGGACAATGCCGGGGCTTTGACGTCTGAACTTGCGTTCGGATCAGTACTTGGCGACGACCGGACCGGTCCAGTTGAAGCGGTACACCAGCGAGGTGCTGATGGTCTGCACCAGCGGCTTGAAGGTGATGTCGCGGCCGTTCGAAAGGTTGCCGACGTCGGTCAGTTCCGAGATGGCCCTCTTGTCGTAATAGGCCGCGCGATATTCGGTCTTCATGAACCAACCGGGAGCCGAGATCCCGAAGATGTTCAGGTTGTTCTCGACGCCGCCACCGACGAACCAGCCTCCGCGATCGAAGCCGTTGGTGTGCAGGCCGGACGGAAGAGCGGTCGCGGTGTTGAACAGGGTGGTACCCTTCCAGTGCGAGCTGGAGTAACCGCCGTTCACGTAGGACAGCACGTTCGGAGCGACCAGATAACCGAGGCGAGCGCCCGCTGCCCAAGAGTAGTCGTTCTTGATGTTACCCGCGATGAAGGGGCCCTGATCCTGGATGGTGCCCTTCAGGCTGCCGAACTGGCCATCGGCGAAGACGCCGGCGACCCAGGTGCCAGCGAACTGCCAATCGTAGCCGGCGCCGACGGTGCCGAACCAACCGCTGCCGCCCTGGCGCTGGTTGAAGCCGAGGATCGGAGCGCCGGTCAAGGTTGCGTCCACGCCAGTGTCGGCTGCCCAGACACCGCCGCCGCCGCCGCCGAAGATGTAGAAGCCGGTCCAGTTGGCGACGGGCGCCGGCATCGGGGCCTTCACGTAGGGACGGGCACCCAGGTCGGCGGCCGAGGCCGAACCGGTCATCGCGGCAACCGCGGTCAGAGCGAGCAAAATCTTCTTCATGTCAAAATCCCCAACCTTGGTCTGTCGTAGCAGGCGCGAGCGCACTGAAGTTCGTGTCATCTGATGACCTGAACTATAGACGTTTCCTCCCGAAATGCTGTTGCCGGGCAGGCACAGTCGCCGGAAAACGCCGGGAAGCGCGCATTTGCGGCCTGAATGCCTAAATCATAAATAACTGTGTAAATTCAAAGACTTGCTCAGATTTACACGTCGCCAATTCGGGTAGGGTTTCGTTAGGAAATTCGGCCTTCTCCGAAATCGTGGCCGTCCCGCCACGGCCCGAGCACCGCGAGTCGGTGGCCGAATCGCCGCGGCGGTGCCGGGAATCGCCGGATGCGAGGCGGACGGTAGGCAGGTATATCCGGCAAGGAATGGCCCCCAGAACAAGAGAGCCCCGGCTTCTGGCCGGGGCTCTTGAGCGGCGTGCGACGGTGCTGGCGCTCAGACGTCCAGCAGCTCTTCGCTGGCAAACTCAGCTTTGTCCGAGATGAAGGCGAAGCGCGCCTCGGCCTTGGTGCCCATCAGGCGCTCCACCGAATCTGCGGTGGTGTCACGGTCGTCTGGCAGCAGGACCACCTTGAGCAGGGTCCGCTTGGCCGGATCCATGGTGGTCTCCTTGAGCTGGGCCGGCATCATTTCGCCGAGGCCTTTGAAGCGGTTCACCTCGACCTTGGCGTTGGCGTTGAACGCGGTCTTGATCAGCTCGTCCTTGTGCTTGTCGTCGCGTGCGTAGACCGACTTCGTGCCGTGCGTCAGCTTGTAGAGCGGCGGCACCGCGAGGAAGAGATGTCCTTCGTCGATCAGCTTCGGCATCTGCCGGTAGAAGAAGGTGATCAGCAGCGACGCGATGTGCGCGCCGTCGACGTCGGCGTCGGTCATGATGATGATGCGCTGGTAGCGCAGATCCTCTTCGCGATATTGCAGGAGCTGGCCGCAGCCGATCGCCTGCACGAGATCGGAGAGCTGTGCGTTCGCCGTCAGCTTGTCCTTGCCGGCGGAAGCGACGTTGAGGATCTTTCCGCGCAACGGCAGCACGGCCTGCGTCTTGCGGTCGCGCGCCTGCTTGGCGCTGCCGCCGGCCGAGTCGCCTTCGACGATGAAGAGCTCGGAGCCATCGGTGCCGGCGTCGGTGCAGTCGGCGAGCTTGCCGGGCAGGCGCAGCTTCTTGCCGGCGGTCTTGCGCGCCGTTTCCTTCTCCTGCCGGCGGCGCAGCCGCTCCTCGGCGCGGTCGATTACGAAGTCGAGCAGCCGGTTGGCCATGTTCGGATTGCCCGACAGCCAATGGTCGAACGGATCCTTCATGGCCTGTTCGACGATGCGCTGTGCTTCGGCGGTGGCGAGACGGTCCTTGGTCTGGCCCTGGAATTCGGGCTCGCGCACGAACACGGACAGCATCACGGCCGCGCCCACCATCACGTCTTCCGAGGTGATGGACGAAGCGCGCTTGCCCTGGCCGACGCGCTCGGCGTGATCCTTCAGGCCTCGGAGCAGCGCGCTGCGCAGGCCGGATTCGTGCGTGCCGCCGTCGGGCGTGGGGACGGTGTTGGTGTACGAGGAGAGGAAGCCGTCCGCATCCGCGGTCCAGGCCACCGCCCATTCGCAGGCCCCATGCGCGCCGTTGCGGCCCGACTTGCCGGAGAAGATGTCGGGATGCACCAGCGTGTCGGCGTGGATCGCCGCCGCCAGATAGTCCTTGAGGCCGCCGGGGAAGTGGAACGTGGCTTCCGCCGGCACGTCCTCGACGCCCTTGAGCAGCTCGGGCGCGCAGTTCCAGCGGATCTCGACGCCGCCGAACAGATAGGCCTTCGAGCGCGTCATCTTGAACAGGCGCTGCGGCTTGAAGGCAGCCTTAGGCCCGAAGATGTCGGTGTCGGGTTTGAAGCGCACGCGCGTGCCGCGGCGGTTGTTGACCTTGCCGAGGTCCTCGAGCTTGCCCTTTGGGTGACCGCGTTCGAAAATCATGCGGTGCAGCTTCTGGCCGCGCGCGACCTCGACCTCGAGCCGCGAGGAGAGGGCATTCACCACGGAGATGCCGACGCCGTGCAGACCGCCGGAGGTCTCGTAGACCTTGCTGTCGAACTTGCCGCCCGAATGCAGCGTGCACATGATCACTTCGAGCGCCGACTTCTTCGGGAACTTCGGATGCGGATCGATCGGGATGCCGCGGCCATTGTCGGTGACGGTCAGGAAGCCATCCGCACTCAGCTCGACTCCGATGAAGGTCGCATGTCCCGCCAGCGCCTCGTCCATCGAGTTGTCGATGACCTCAGCGAACAGATGATGCAGCGCCTTCTCATCGGTGCCGCCGATATACATGCCCGGCCGGCGACGCACCGGTTCCAGGCCTTCGAGCACCTCGATGTCGGCGGCGGTGTAGTCGGCTTCCCCGCCGCTTCCGCGCGGCGCCGCCCTGGCAGCGCGCGGCTTCGGCTCGTCGCCGCCGAAAAAGTCGTCTTTTGCTTTGGGTTTCAACTGCTTGGACATATATCTTGATGCGTTTTGAGGGCCGCATGGGCGGCGAATCGATTTGGCCGACTATGCCACTTCTGACCGGGAAAGGTTATTGCAGGGCGGGCCGGCCGGTGTGGTTGGGCGCCAATCCCGACGATTTTACGCCGCGGGCCATCCATTCCCGGCAATTTGACGTTCATGCCCAGCCTGTATCGGGTTTTGTGACTTGATGTCACACAAGTGCTTGGCTTACCAGTCTTTTTCATCGAGCAGCACCTTGAGACGGGGCGGGAAGGCTATTTTTGATGGAGCAGTTTGCGCACGCCCTGGCCGATTTCGTGCGCGTTCACCAGGCTTGGGCGGCCCCGATCGTGTTCCTGCTCGCCTTCGGGGAGTCGCTTGCCTTCATCTCGCTGCTGGTTCCGGCCTGGGGCGCGCTGGTCGCGATCGGTGCGCTGATCGGGGCGAGCGGCATCAGCTTCTACCCGGTCTGGATCGCCGGCGGCCTCGGCGCGGCGCTGGGCGATTGGGTCTCTTACTGGTTCGGCTATCGCTACAAGGAAAAGGTCGCCGAGATGTGGCCGCTCTCGCGCTATCCGGGCCTTCTGCCCAGAGGCGAGGCCTTCGTGCGCAGCTGGGGCATCCCCAGCATCTTCATCGGCCGCTTCTTCGGCCCCTTGCGCGCCTCGGTGCCGCTCGCGGCTGGCATCTTCGAGATGCCCTATTGGAGCTTCCAGGCCGCCAATTTCGTCTCGGCCCTGCTCTGGTCGGCCGTGCTTCTGCTGTTCGGCGACGTGCTCGCCAAGATCATGGAATGGATCTGGCGGATGATCTAAGTCCCGTCATCCGGGGCGCTCGCCAAGCGAGCGAACCCGGAATCTCGAGATTCTCTGGTGCGTCAGTGCGCCCCATAGTTCGATGCCCCGCATCGCCCCCGGAATGACAAGGGTTGCCTTGACGGGAACCCGATCTCGTTTTATAGCCGCGCGCCATGATCAACGCCGCGACCATCCTGTTCGCCCGTCGCCGCCGCCGCTCTTTAGCGGTTTGGGCGGTCGATCGCGTTTGAGATCATCGTCTTTGCCGCTGGATCCGATCCGCGGCATGCTCTCCCCTGTCAGCGCGATCTGATCCGGCGGCTCCCTCGAGGAGGCCCAGCAGGAGACCACGATGTACACGCCACCCTTTTTCAAGCAGGACCGCGCCGCAAGCCTGAAATTCGCCGAAGCGCGCGGCTTCGGCACCATGTGTGCCTTCGACGGCAGCAAGCCGATCGCCTCGCCGTTGCCCTTCTATCTGACTTACGCCGCCGACGGCACGCCGCAGGCCGCCTTTCATGTTGCCCGTCACAATCCGCTGCTAAAGCTGGCGGGCAGTGATGCGTCCTGGCTGCTCGCGGTCAACGGCCCCGATGCCTATGTATCGCCGGATTGGTACGTCTCGCCGGATCAGGTGCCGACCTGGCTCTACCAGTCGGTGCATCTGAGCGGGCCGGTGCGCCTTCTGACGGACGACGAATTGTCGGTGCAGATCGACACGCTCAGCGACAAGTTCGAGAGCTGGCTGCTGCCGAAGAAGCCGTGGACGTCGGGCAAGATGACGGCGGGCCGCCTGGAGACCATGAAGAAGGCGATCGTGGGTCTGGTGATGAATGTCGAAGAGGTCGAAGGCAGCTTCAAGCTCAACCAGCACAAATCGGACGCAGATTATGCGGCGATTGCCAATGCGCTCAGTGCCGGCGATGCCGACGCCAGGCAGATCTCGGATTTGATGCGGCAGGCAAGGCCGCAGGTTTTTGCAGACGACACGAACATGCTCGAAGGGAGCGCGCCATGAGTCTCGCTGACACCACCAAAGCTCCGACCGCCAGTGCGGCCAACAAGCCCGCCACCGTCTTCGTCGACGGCGGCTCCGGCACGACCGGCCTCGGCATCAACGAGCGGCTGAAGCTTCAGAGCGACGTCGTCGTGAAGACGCTTCCCGACGACAAGCGCAAGGACCCCGCAGCCAAGAAGGCGCTGATGGAGGAGGTGGACCTCGTCATCCTCTGCCTGCCCGACGATGCCGCCAAGGAGACGGTCGCCCTGGTCGACGGCATGGGAGCTCATGGGCCGAAGGTGCTCGACGCCTCGACCGCGTACCGGGTCGCGCCGGACTGGGCCTACGGCTTTCCCGAGCTGACGCCGGACCAGGCCGGCAAGATCAAGGCCGCCAGGAAGGTCTCCAATCCCGGCTGCTATCCGACCGGCGCGATCGCGCTTCTGCGGCCGATCGTCGATGCCGGGCTGCTGCCGGCCGATTATCCCGTCACCGTCAACGCGGTGAGCGGCTATTCCGGCGGCGGCAAGTCGATGATCGCGAGCTTCGAGGACGGCAGCGCGCCGTCGTTCGAGCTCTACGGCCTCGGCTTCGAGCACAAGCATCTGCCCGAGATGCAGCTCTATTCCAACCTGACGCGGCGGCCGATCTTCATCCCGTCGGTCGGCAACTACCGGCAGGGCATGCTGGTCTCGGTGCCGCTGCAGCTCGACACGCTGCCCGGCAAGCCTGGCGGAGCCGACCTGCAAGCCGCGCTCGCAAAGCGTTACGCGGGCTCGAAATACGTCAAGGTGATGCCGCTTCAGAACGAAGCGTCAAAGGGCGGCCGGCTCGAGCCGGAGGCGCTCAACGACACCAACACGCTCGAGCTCTACGTTTTCGCCAGCGACAAATAT
Organism: Bradyrhizobium frederickii; assembly: GCF_004570865.1. Classification (GTDB taxonomy): domain Bacteria; phylum Pseudomonadota; class Alphaproteobacteria; order Rhizobiales; family Xanthobacteraceae; genus Bradyrhizobium; species Bradyrhizobium frederickii. The sequence continues at coordinate 41,050 of NZ_SPQS01000029.1, read as the reverse complement.
CATCAGGCGGTCTTGGTCGCCCGGCTCGACAATCTCGGCAAGGGCGCATCCGGCGCAGCCGTGCAGAACATGCGGCTGATGCTGGGCCTGCCGGAGGAGTAGGGTTGTCTCGTGCCCCGGACGCAGCGCAGCACTTCTTCAGTGATGCGCTGCAGAGCCGGGGCCCATTGTTGCTGTTTTGATTGCAGCCTTCTGTGTCCCGGCGCGCGCTTCGCGCGTCCGGGACACGACATCAAAGCACCCTGAAAATCGCCAGCGCCAGCGCGGCCTGGGCGAGGAAGCCGACGGTGAAGGCGAGGGTGCGGAACACCGGGATGCCAAGCGCGTAGACGATCAGATGTGCGACGCGGGACCAGAAATAGATCGCGCAGGCGAGCACCGTCCATTTCGTGGAATAGTCGATCGCGTTGAGGATCAGCACCAGCGGCGCAAAGAGCACCAGGTTCTCGACCGCGTTGTCATGCGCGAACATCAGCCGGTTCGCCCAGTCCGACTGCGGCTTGTCGTTGCGCGAGGGGTTGGCCATCGCGCCGCTGAGACCGCGGACCTGACACCGGTTGATCGTGTAGGGAATCCAGAGGATCCCGGTCAGAATCACCGTCAGTGTCAGCCAGAACAATTCGCGCGTCATAGTCCGGTCCCCTCTGTCGTCGCTATGGTGAGCGCCAGTCTATACGAAAGCGCAGCCGATTCCGCTATGCGCGCACCCTGACATAGCTGCCGGGCGCGTCCTCGATCGGCGGGAATGCTTCGCTCCCCGGTATGCGCGCGGGAACCTGCTCGGGATCGAGCTCGCCCAGCCATTGCCGCCAGTCCGGCCACCACGAGCCCTTGTGCTCGACGGCGCCCTTCATCCACTCGGCGACGTTGACGTCCTTGATGTTGTCGTTGGTCCAGTACTGATACTTGTTCGAGGCCGGCGGGTTGACCACGCCTGCGATATGGCCCGAGCCCGACAGCACATATTTCACCGGACCGCCGAAGAATTGCGAGCCGTACAGCACCGATTCCGCCGGCGCGATATGATCCTCGCGGGTGGCGAGATTGTAGACGGGCACCTTGACCTTGGAGAGATCGAGAAGCGCGTTGTCGAGCACCATCGTGCCGGTGGAGAGCCGGTTCTCCAGATAACAATTGCGCAGATAATAGGAATGGTTCGACGCGGTCATGCGGGTCGCGTCGGAATTCCAGTGCAACAGGTCGAACGCGCTGGGCTGCTGGCCTTTCAGGTAGTTGCTGACGACATAGGACCAGATCAGATCGTTGGAGCGCAGCATATTGAAGGCCATCGCCATCTTCGAGCCTTCGAGCACGCCGGCCGCCTTCATGTCCTGCTCGAGCGAGGAGATCTGGTCCTCGTCGACGAACACCAGGAGGTCGCCGGCATGGGTGAAGTCGACCTGCGCCGCGAAGAACGTCGCCGACGAGACGCGCTGGCGGCGTTTCTCGGCGAGCCAGGCCAGCGTGGTCGCGAGCATGGTGCCGCCGACGCAATAGCCGGCGGTGTGCACCTTCATCTCGCCGGTGACCTTCTCGATCACGTCCATCGCCGTGAGCGGCCCTTGCTTCATGTAGTCTTCCCAGCTCTTGTTGCCGAGCCGCTTGTCGGGATTGACCCATGAGATCACGAACACGGTGATGCCCTGGTCGACGCACCACTTGATGTAGGATTTCTCCGGCTTGAGATCGAGGATGTAGAACTTGTTGATCCATGGCGGCACGATCAGGAGCGGGGTGCGCAGCACCGTCTCCGTGGTCGGCGAATATTGGATCAGCTGCATGATCTCGTTCTGGTAGATCACCTTGCCCGGCGTCGTCGCCATGTTGACGCCGACGACGAGGTTGTCCGGATCGGACTGGCGGATCTTCAGCATGCCCTTGCCGGCCGCGATGTCCTCGGCGAGCATCTTCAAGCCGCGCGCGAGGTTCTCGCCGCTGCTCGCCACCGTCTCGCGCAGCACCTCCGGATTGGTCAGCACGAAGTTGGACGGCGACAATGCGTTGATGACCTGCTGGACGTAGAACTCCGCCTTGCGGCGGGTCGGCGGATCGAGCCCTTCGGCATCGCGCACCAGCTCCTGCGCCCATTTGGTCGTGAGCAGATAGAGCTGCATGACGAAATCGAAGAACTGGTTCGATTTCCATTCCGGATCGGCAAAGCGCTTGTCGCGGGGGGAGGGCGCGATCGCAGGGGGAGCGTCCTGGCCGGCCATGCGCCGCACTGCCGAGCCCCAGAGGTCGAGATAATCCTTGGCGAGCTTGGTCTGCAGATCCGACGAGCGGGACGAATCCGACAACCAATATTCGGCAACCGAGGTGAAGGTCTTGACGACCTCGGTAAGCTCGGCCGGCGGGCGATCCTGCACCTCGCCGCTCTCGCGCGGCTTGAGGTAGGCCGCAAGCGCCTTGCCGCCGCTCTCCATCGCCCGCGCGACATTCATCGCGAAGGCTTCCGGATCGAACTTGGTCTCGGGTTTGGGCGTATCGGTCGTGGCCATGCTCATGGGCAGAACAGTAACGAGTCATTCCGTATTCGTCACCGCGAAGCTCGCATGTTTGACGCTAAACACGCTCCAAGATGTGCTGCACTGCGATAGAGTTTCTTGGTTTCGTCACAATCGCGGTGCAACCCTGCGGTCGTGGGCCTTGGATGTTTTCTCGCTCGTTCCATTTGTGGGCAGCAATGGTTTGAGCTTGGGCAGGTTGTCGGGTTAGTGTGCGGCAGCTTGCGTTGGGACGAGTAGGGGATTTCCCAAGTGTTGGCGTTGAGGGTCCTACGGAGGTCGCTGCTGATCGGTGGCGCGCTGCTGAGCGTGGCATTTGCGCTGGGCGGCTGTTCGAGTCAGTTCGCGGATATGGCACCGACGGACGCGCAGGCGCATCCGAGGGAGCCCGGGAGCTATCTGCCGGTGCACGACCTGCCTCCGGACCGCGATCAAGCGGTCATCCCGCCGGATCAGCGCGCCAAGATCGAGGCCGAGCTGGCCGCCGCGCGCGATCGCCAGGCCGTTGCCGGCAAGGATGCGAAGTGAGGCGCTGCAAGGGAATCGCTGGCGCCACCGCCTTGCCGTGCTAAAAGACCCCGGTTCAGCCGACGGTCAGGACGAAGGACTTCAGTCCTCGTCGTCGATGATTGCTCTAAGTATTTGATTTTGAGTAATTTTCGCGACGAGGCCGAGCCCCTTTCCGGAGCGCCGTCCTGTCCTGTCGATTCTGTCCTGACCGGTTGCCCGGAGCCCAGAGAGCCATGGAAGAATTTTACCGCATCCGCCGCCTTCCGCCTTACGTGTTCGAGCAGGTCAACCGGGCCAAGGCGGCCGCGCGGAATGCCGGCGCCGACATCATCGACCTCGGCATGGGCAACCCGGATCTGCCGGCTCCGGCGCATGTGCTGGAGAAGCTGAAGGAGACGCTGGGCAAGCCGCGCACCGACCGCTACTCGGCCTCCCGCGGCATCCCCGGACTGCGCCGGGCCCAGGCCGGCTACTACGCCCGCCGCTTCGGCGTGAAGCTCAACCCGGACACCCAGATCGTGGCGACGCTCGGCTCGAAGGAGGGTTTTGCCAACGTGGCGCAGGCGATCACCGCGCCCGGTGACGTCATCCTCTGTCCGAACCCGAGCTATCCGATTCACGCCTTCGGCTTCTTGATGGCGGGCGGCGTGATCCGCTCGGTGCCGTCCGAGCCGACGCCGCAATTCTTCGAGGCGGCCGAACGGGCGATCGTCCATTCGATCCCGAAGCCGCTCGCGCTCGTGGTCTGCTATCCGTCGAACCCGACCGCCTATGTCGCGAGCCTCGATTTCTACAAGGACCTCGTCGCATTCGCGAAGAAGCACGAGATCCTGATCCTGTCCGATCTCGCCTATGCCGAGGTCTATTTCGACGAGAGCAACCCGCCGCCCTCGGTGCTCCAGGTGCCGGGCGCGATGGACGTCGCCGTCGAGTTCACCTCGATGTCGAAGACCTATTCGATGGCCGGCTGGCGCATGGGCTTTGCGGTCGGCAATGAGCGCGTGATCGCCGCGCTCGCCCGCGTCAAATCCTATCTCGATTACGGTGCGTTCACACCGGTCCAGGTCGCGGCGACCGCGGCGCTGAACGGCCCGGATGATTGCATCAAGGAGATGCGCGACACCTATCGCAAGCGCCGCGATGCGCTGGTGGAATCGTTCGGCCGTGCCGGCTGGGAGATCCCGCCGCCGGAGGCCTCGATGTTCGCCTGGGTGCCGCTGCCGGAGGCTTTCCGCAGCGTCGGCAGCATGCAGTTCGCCACCCTGATGGTGGAGAAATCCGGCGTCGCGGTCTCGCCCGGCGTCGGCTTCGGCGAGCATGGTGAAGGATATGTCCGCATCGCCATGGTGGAAAACGAGCAACGGATCAGGCAGGCCGCGCGCGGCGTGCGACGCTTCCTTGAAAGCGGCATCGAAACGTTGCACAACGTCGTTCCGCTCGCCAATCGGCGTTGAGTTCTCTTCGGCAGGTTTTCTAAGACATCATGGTTGCACCCCTGAAAGTGGGCATAGCGGGGCTCGGCACCGTGGGCGCCGAAGTGGTCCGTTTGATCGAAACGCAGGCGCGCGTGCTCGCGGGCCGCAGCGGCCGCGGCATCCGCGTCGTCGCCGTCACCGCGCGCTCGAAGGCGAAGAAGCGCGGCGTCGATCTGCGCGGCGTCGAATGGGCCAGGGATCCGATGGCGCTGGCCACCCATCCCGGCATCGATTGCTTCGTCGAGCTGATGGGCGGCGCCGGCGATCCCGCGCTGTCGGCGGTGGAGGCCGCACTCAACGCCGGCAAGTCGGTCGTCACCGCCAACAAGGCGCTGCTGGCCAAGCACGGCCTCAAGCTGGCCAAATCAGCCGAAAAGCACGGCGGTGCGCTGAATTTCGAGGCAGCCGTCGGCGCCGCGATCCCCGTCATCAAGACGTTGCGCGAGGGGCTTTCCGGCACCGGCATCAACCGCGTCTACGGCATCCTCAACGGCACCTGCAATTACATCCTGACCCGGATGGAGCAGGAGGGGCTGTCCTTCGCCGAATGCCTCAAGGACGCGCAGCGGCTCGGTTATGCCGAGGCCAACCCGTCGTTCGATGTGGATGGTCACGATACCGCGCAAAAACTCGCGATTCTCGCCAGCCTCGCTTTCGGCACGAAAGTTGCTCAAAGCGCGGTGTATGTCGAAGGCATCTCATCCATCGCGCCGGAAGATCTGCGCGCGGCGTCCGATCTCGGCTACCGCGTCAAGCTGCTCGGCGTTGCGGTGCGCACCGCCAAGGGCATCGAGCAGCGCGTGCATCCGACCATGGTGCCGAAATCCTCCTCGATCGCGCAGGTGATGGGCGTCACCAATGCGGTCACGATCGACGGCGAGGGCATTCCGCCGATCACGCTGGTCGGCCCGGGCGCCGGCGGCGCCGCAACGGCATCCGCAGTGGTCGCCGACATCGCCGACGTCGCGCGCGGCATCCGCGCCAATCCGTTCGGCCGGCCCATCGCGCAATTGCGCGACACCAAGAAGGCGCCGATGGAGCGCCACGAGGGCGGCTATTACATTCGTCTTCTGGCGCGCGATTTCCCCGGCACCGCGGCTGCGATCGCGACGCGGCTGGCCGAGCAGAAGATTTCGATCGAGTCGATCGTGCAGCGACATCCCAATGGCGGCGCTGCGCCGGCGGACGGCAAGGCGGTCCCCGTGCCCGTCATCCTGATCACCTACGCGACGCACGAGGATGCCGTGCGCCGCGCCCTCGCTGCCGTGCAGAAGGACAAGGTGATCAGCGGACGGCCGCAGGTGATCCGGATCGAGAAGAACTGAGGGCGGTTCGTTCGAACGAATCGTGGGCGTTGCGAATTGATGTGTGGGCAGAGAACTTCTGTCCAGAACCGGTTTGAAGGAGTTAGCCGATGTCGACCCATATTTCAGTCCCGCCGCAAGCGTTGCTCGAGCGCATCCTGACGCTGGAGATCGTGCGGGTGACGGAGCGGGCGGCAGTGTCGTCGGCGCGCCTGCGCGGCCACGGCAACGAGAAGGCGGCCGACCAGGCCGCGGTCGACGCCATGCGGCGCGAGCTCAACAAGCTGCCGATCCAGGGCACCGTCGTGATCGGCGAGGGCGAGCGCGACGAAGCGCCGATGCTCTATATCGGCGAGCAGGTCGGCCTCAAGACGGGTCCCGAGGTCGACATCGCGGTCGATCCGCTCGAAGGCACCACGCTTTGCGCCAAGAACATGCCGGGCTCGATCGCCACCATGGCGATGGCCGACGGCGGTACACTGCTGCACGCTCCCGACGTCTACATGCAGAAGCTCGCGATCGGTCCCGGCTACGACAAGGGCGTCGTCGAGCTCGATGCGAGCCCGGCCGACAACGTCCGCCGCCTCGCCAAGGCCAAGGGCGTCAAGCCGGAGGGGATCACCGTTCTCGTGCTCGACCGTCCGCGCCACGCCAGCATCATCGAGAGCGTGCGCTCCACCGGCGCCGCCGTGCGTCTGATCACCGACGGCGACGTCGCCGGCGTGATCCACTGCGCCGATCCTGACAATACCGGCGTCGACATGTATCTCGGCACGGGCGGCGCGCCGGAAGGCGTGCTCGCCGCCGTGGCGCTGCGTTGCATCGGCGGCCAGATGCAGTGCCGCCTGATCCTCGATTCCGACGAGAAGCGCGAGCGTGCCGCCAAGATGGGCGTCAACGATCCCAAGATGATCTACGGCATCGAGGACATGGCGCGCGGCGACTGCCTGTTCGCCGCCACCGGCGTCACCACGGGCTCGCTGCTCTCGGGCGTCAAGTTCCGCAAGGACGGCGTGATCGAGACCGAGACGGTGGTGATGCGCTCCGTCACCGGCACCGTGCGCTACATCAAGGCCGAGCACCGCGAACTGGCCAAGTTCCATTTGGACTGAGCGACGCAACAACGACTGCCGTCATTCCGGGGCGATGGGACCGCGCAAAGCGCGGACCGGAGAGCCCGGAATCCATCGGGCGGCAGAGTGCGAGGTGAAATGGATTCCGGGCCTGCGCCTTGCGGCGCATCCCGGAATGACAATGATAAGAACAAGAGGGAAGCGCCATGTCCGATCTCTCCGCCGTCAAAGCCCTGGTGTTCGACGTGTTCGGCACGGTTGTGGACTGGCGCACCAGCCTGATCACCGACTTCATGTGGTGGAGCAAGCAGCGCGGCATCAGCGCCGACTGGACCGCCTTGGTCGACGGCTGGCGCGGCATGTACATGGCCTCGATGGACGACGTGCGCCAGCATCCCGAGCGCGGCTACGTCATGCTCGATGATCTGCACCGCCGCTCGCTGGAGAAGCTGGTCGCGCAGTTCGCGATCAAGGGCCTCACCGAGGCCGATCTCGACTACCTCACCAAGGGCTGGCACCGCCTGCATCCCTGGCCGGACAGCGTCGCCGGCCTGACGCGGCTGAAATCAAAATTCGTGATCGCGCCGCTCTCGAACGGCAACGTCGCGCTGCTCACCAACATGGCGAAGTTCGCCGGCCTGCCGTGGGACCTCATCATGTCGGCCGAGCTGTTCGAGCACTACAAGCCCGACCCCGAGACCTATCTCGGCGCAGCAAAGCTGCTTTGCCTCAAGCCGGACGAGGTGATGATGGTCGCCGCCCACAACGGCGATCTCGCGGCCGCGCAGAAGAACGGATTGAAGACCGCGTTCGTGGCACGGCCGACGGAATACGGTCCGCTGCAGAAGGTCGACTTCGAGGGGACCGGCGATTGGGACATCGTCGCGAGGGACTTTGGCGGAATCGCCGATAAATTGGGTTGCTAGAGCATGATCCGGAAAAGTGCGCAGCGGTTTTCCGAAAAGATCATGCTCAAACAACAACCTAAAGCGCGATGACGATTCATCCTCATCGCATCGCGCTATAGGCCGCACCTTGGGGGCGCAGTAGCGTTCCTTGCTTCAACGCGATACGCGGTTGCATTGCCCTATCGATTTCGTTTGTCACGTCGTGAACGCGGCAGCTTTCGCAGGTGTGGTGTGGCGACGGTACCGGTGCGTCACGCGATTCTCAGCGTGAGATCGTTGCCTTCCGTCTCGGCAAAGCCCGCCTGCAGCACCTCTTCGCGCTTGTGGCGCAGGTGCGCGCGCAGAATATGCGAGAGGCCGGCCCCGTCGCGCCTCTGCAGCGCGTTCAGGATCGCCTCGTGCTCCTTCACCGCGAGGGCCCAGCGCTGCGGCGTCATCGGCGTGACGTAACGCGCGCGGCGGATGCGTGCTGTCACCGATGTGTAGAGCCCCGCGAGCACGGGGTTTCCGGCTGCGGTGACGATGGCTTCGTGAATGGCGCGGTTGCCGCGGTAGTACTGGATCAGGTCGCCGTCGCGATAATGCTCCACCATGGCTGCATGAGCGGCGGCGATCGCGTCAATCTCGGCGTCCGTGATGCGCTCGCAGGCGAGCTCGCCGGCGAGGGCCTCCAGGCCCTGGCAGACCTCGAACAGATCGCGCATGTCGTTGTCGGTCAGTTTTGCTGCGCGCGAGCCGCGATGCGGCAGGAGCTGCACGAGTCCCTCGGCGGCGAGCACCTTGAGCGCCTCGCGCAGCGGTGTGCGCGAGATCCCGAGCCGCTCGCACAGCTCGCGCTCGGGAATCCGGGCGCCCGGCGGAATTTCGCCGTCGAGCAGGATCGCGCGGATACGGCTGACGACATCCTCGTGAAGCATGGGGACCGGCGCTCCAATTTGAATGCAAAACCGCAGAATTTGATCGAAATATCGAAGTTCCGGCTTGCTAATGGCGAATTTTGCATTCAAAAATGCAAAAAACAAGAGGACATGAGGAAATGGACTTGGCGGCGGCGACGGACGACCTCGTTTTTGAATGCAACGACGGCATCGGGCGGATCACCTTCAACCGCCCGCAGGCTCGCAACGCCTTCACCTTCGCGATGTACGAACGGCTCGCCGTGATCTGCGAGCAGGCCAACCGCGACCAGACCATCAAGGTGCTGGTGCTGCGCGGAGCCGGCGACAAGGCCTTCGCCTCGGGTACCGACATCAACCAGTTCCGCGAATTCAGGACACCGCAGGACGCAATCGACTACGAGAACCGGATCGATCGCGTGCTGACCACGCTGGAGCAGTGCCGCGTGCCGACCATCGCCGCGATCAACGGGTTCTGCACGGGCGGAGGGGCCGGCATTGCCGCAGCCTGCGACCTGCGCATCGGCACGAAGAGCACCAAGATCGGATTTCCGATCGCCCGCACGCTCGGCAATTGCCTGTCGATGTCCAATGTCAGCCGTCTTACGGCGCTCATCGGCGCCGCGCGCGTCAAGGACATCATCTTCACCGCGCGTCTCGTCGACGCCACGGAGGCCGCGAGTGTCGGGCTGCTCGGCGAAATCGTCGAGGATCTCCCAGCTCTCGATCGCCGCGCCGGCGAGGTCGCCCGGCTCGTCGCCAGCCACGCGCCGCTGACGTTGAATGCGACCAAGCAGGCGGTCGCCCGCTTGCAGCGGCGGCTGACGCGTGACGAAGGCGAGGACCTCATCCTGATGTGCTACACGAGCCAGGATTTTCGCGAAGGGCTCGATGCTTTCCTCAACAAGCGCGCGCCGCAATGGCGCGGCCAATAGGACGCCCCGATGCAAAGCTCGCAATCCACCTCGCGCCGTTCGGGACCGCTCGCCGGCCTCAAGGTCGTCGATCTCACTCATGTCATGGCCGGGCCGACCTGCACCCTGATGCTCGCCGACATGGGCGCTGACGTCATCAAGATCGAAAAATCGCCGAACGGCGACGACACCCGTCATTCGGTACCGCCGAAGATCGGCGATGAGGCGGCCTCCTTCCTGATGATGAACCGCAACAAGCGCGGCATCGTGCTGGATCTCAAGACCGAGGGCGGCAAGCAGGTGCTGCGGCGGCTGATCGCGGACGCCGACGTGCTGGTGGAGAACTTTGCGCCCGGCGCGATGGAGCGTCTCGGCTTCGGTTACGAGGAGCTGCACAAGCACTATCCCTCGCTGATCTATTGCTCGCTGTCGGGCTTTGGTCGCACCGGTCCCTACAAGCACCGCCGCGGTTTCGATCTCGTCGCGCAGGCCATGAGCGGCATCATGAGCTTTACCGGCGAACGCCCCGACGGTCCGCCGGTGAAATGCGGCCCGCCATTGTCCGACATCACCGCCGGCCTGCTCGCGAGCATGGGCATCCTCGCGGCCTACGCGCACCGTCTCAAGACCGGCGAGGGGCAGTGGGTCGAGACCTCGCTCTACGAGGCTGCGCTGGTGCAGACCTATTGGCAGTCGACCATCGCGCTCGCCGCAGGCACCGCGCCGCGCGCGATGGGTTCGGCCCATCCGCTCAACGCGCCGTATCAGGCGTTCGAAGCCTCGGATGGCTGGCTCGTGGTCGGCGGTGCCAACAAGAAGCACTGGCTGCTGATGCTGGAAGCGCTCGGCGCGAGCGAGCTGGCCGCCGACCCCCGCTTCGTCAACGGCGCCGACCGCATGGCGAATCTTGGAGAACTGGAAGCGGTCTTGAGCGAACGCTTCCGCACCCAATCGCGGGCGCACTGGCTCGCGGCGCTGGACGAGAAGGGCGTGCCGTGCGGACCCGTGCACGACATGCTGGAGGCGCTCAGCGATCCCCAGACTCTGGCGCGCGAAATGGTTGTCGAGGTCGAGCATTCCACGCTCGGACCTGTGAAGACGATCGGGCTTCCGGTCAAGTTCTCGGAGACCCCGGGCAAGGTGCGATCGGGTGCTCCCGTCTATGGCGAGCATACGCGCGAGGTGCTGGCCGAGCACGGGTTCGACCAGATGCAGATTGAAGCGCTCGCACAAGAAGGCGCTATCGTCCTGGGCTCGGCAAGACGCGAGGAGCGCGTCGCCTGACCGGACGTCGATACGGACAAGACCAAAGATAAGAATACGAAGACAAAAATCAGCTGGAGGAAATCATGGGTCGGACGTCAACATTTCTGCTCTCCGCGGCCGCGACCGTGCTCGCCGGCACGATGCCGGCGCTCAGTGCCTGGCAACCGCAAAAGCCGATCGAGTTCGTGGCGACCGCCGGGCCGGGCGGCGGCACCGACAATCTCGCCCGCGCGGTGCAGAACATCATCACCAAGCACAAGCTGACCGAGCAGCCGATCGTCGTCGTCAACAAGGGCGGCGGCAGCGGCGCCGAAGGCTACGTCTACGGCAAGGCGTCGGCCGGCGATCCCTACAAGGTGATCTTCGGCACCTCGAACGCCTGGCAGCAGCCGCTCGTCTCCAAGGTCGCCTTCAACTACACCGATCTCACCCCGATCGCGGCGATGGCGCAGGACGAGTTCCTGCTCTGGGTCAAGCAGGATTCGCCCTACAAGAACGCGGGCGATTATCTGAAGGCGGCGGCATCGGGCGAGTTCAAGATGGGCGGCGCGCAGTCAAAGGACACCGACGAAGTCTTGACGCGCATGATCGAGAAGGTTGGCAAGGTCAAGCTGACCTACATCCCCTTCAAGAGCGGCGCCGAGACCGCCGTGCAGCTTGCCGGCGGACATCTCGACTCCCACGTCAACAATCCCAGCGAGAGCCTCGGGCAATGGCGCGGCGGCACGCAGCGTCCGCTTTGCGTATTCAGCCCGAAGCGGTTGCCGCAGGGGCCGAAGGTCACCGCGACCGAAGGCTGGAGCGACGTTCCGACCTGCGTCGAGCAGGGCCTCGACATCAAGCAATATGAGCAGCCGCGCACGGTGTGGCTGCCCGGCAAGGTCACGCCGGAGCAGGCCGCGTTCTATGTCGACCTCATGAAGAAGGTACAGGCAACGCCCGAGTGGAAGGACTACATCGAGAAGACGTCCCAGGTCGACACCTTCCTCACCGGCGCCGAGTTCGACAAGTTCATCAAGGAGGACCTCGAACACGTCAAGCAGGTCGCCGGCGAGCAGGGCTGGCTCGTCAAGTGAGGCGGGGCGGGCCTCAAACTCCTCCGTCGTCCCTGCGAACGCAGGGACCCATACCGCGTGATCTCACGAGGAGCGTTGGTGGCGGTACCGACTTGGCTTCCAGTCTCCGTCAAGCCCCTCCCTGTGGTTATGGGTCCCTGCGTCCGCAGGGACGACAGCGAATGCTGGGAAAGTGCTTGCGTCATGACTGGCCACGGTCCGTAGCCTGAGTGGAGTCTCCATGATCTCACGTCGCGCGCTTGAACTCGCCACTGCCGTCCTCACCGGAGGTTTCGGCGTGGCCGTCGTCACCTCAAGCTTCGACAACGGCATCGGCTGGTCGAGCGCTGGCGTCGAGGCCGGCACGTTCCCGTTCCTCACGGGCATCATCATCGTGCTCGGGAGCATCTACAATCTGGTGCGGGGCGTGCTGCCGGTAGCGTCCCTGGCCAATGTCCGGGTCGCGATCACACAGATCGAGTTGCGCCGGCTTGCCGGCCTGTTCGTGCCGGCCGCGATCTTCGTTGCCGCGATTCCGCCCCTCGGGATTTACATCGCCTCGGCGCTCTATGTCTTCGCAGTGCTGGCAATCCCGCAGCACCAATCCGTGCCCCGTGCGCTCGCCATGGCGGGGGCCGCGTCGCTGGCGCTCTATGTCGTGTTCGAGCGCATGTTCCAGGTCAGCCTGCCGCACGGTGCGCTCGCCGCCGCGCTCGGGTTTTGACGGAGAAGCCGATGGACAATCTAGCAGAGCTCCTGCACGGCTTCACCATCGCGGTCACCGTACCGCATCTGGCCCTGATGGCGGTCGGCGTGCTGCTCGGCATTCTCGTCGGCGTGTTGCCGGGGCTCGGCGCGCCGAACGGCGTGTCGCTGCTGTTGCCGCTGACCTTCGGCATGCAGCCGGTGTCGGCGATCATCCTGCTTTCCAGCATGTATTGGGGCGCGCTGTTCGGCGGCTCCGTGACCTCGATCCTGTTCAATATTCCGGGCGAGCCGTCGTCGGTCGCGACCACCTTCGACGGCTATCCCATGGCGCGGGACGGCCGGCCGACCACGGCGCTCGCCACCGCCTTCGGTTCGGCGGCGTTCGGGGCCCTGGTTGGTGTCGTCCTGATCACGTTCCTGGCGTCCTGGGTGGCGCAGGTCGCGCTCGCCTTTGGCCCGGCGGAATATTTTGCGGTCTATTTCCTGGCCTTTGCCAGCTTCGTCGGCATGGGCGGCGCGGCACCGATCAAGACCGTCGTGGCGCTCGCGATCGGCTTTGCCATCGCCGCGATCGGCATCGACACCGTCTCCGGCAGCGTGCGCCTCAACATGGGCATCGACGAGCTCGTCAAGGGCGTCAGCTTCGTCGTCGCGGTGATGGGCCTGTTCGGCATCGGCGAGCTGCTGGTCGCGGTCGAGGAGGAGTTTCATGCCCGCGCGGTGTCCTCCAGGATCGACTGGCGCGAGGTGTTTCGCGCCGTCGGCCGTCTGCCGCGGCATGGCGTGGCGCTGCTGCGCAGCGCTGCGATCGGCTGCTGGATGGGAATTACTCCGGGCGGCCCGACCGCGGCCTCGTTCATGAGCTATGGCATCGCGCGCCGGTTCTCGCGCCGCGGCCGATATTTCGGCACAGGCGAGGTCGAGGGCATCATCTCGCCGGAGACCGCTGATCATGCCGCCGGCACCAGTGCGCTGCTGCCGATGCTCTCGCTCGGCATCCCCGGTTCGGCGACCGCAGCCGTCATGATGGGCGGGCTGATGATCTGGGGCCTCAATCCCGGGCCGATGCTGTTCGTCGATCAGAAGGACTTTGTCTGGGGCCTGATCGCCTCGATGTATGTCGGCAACATCGTCGCGGTCGTGCTGGTGCTGCTTACGGTTCCGGTATTCGCCGCCTTGATGCGGATTCCCTTCGTGGTGATCGCGCCGCTGATCGTGATCATCTGCGTCGTCGGCGCTTATTCCGTCTCGAACTCCTATCTCGACGTGGTCATGATGCTCGGCTTCGGCGTCGTCGGCTATCTCTTCAAGAAGCTGTTCTATCCGCTGGCGCCCCTCGTGCTCGCCATCGTCATCGGCGACAAGGCCGAGGACGCGTTCCGGCAGTCGATGCTGATGTCCAAGGGATCCCTCGGCATCTTCTTTGCCAACAAGCTGGTGACATGCCTGATCGTGGCCGGCATCGCGCTCCTGCTGCTGCCGCTGGTGCTGCAGCTCGCGCGCCTTTGGCGCAAACCCGCATCCCCCACGGCCGATACGACAAGCCAGGAGAAAGTGATCATATGACCGCAAAGCCGCTGATTGCGCTGGCCATGGGAGATCCCGCCGGCATCAGCCCCGAGCTGACGGCCAAGCTGGTGGCGCACGATGACATCCGCGCCCGAAGCCGGCTCGTCGTGATCGGTGACCGCCGCATCTTCGACGAGGGCGCGCGCGTTGCCGGCGTCGAGCCGGCGCTGACGACGGTGAAGCAGGGCGCCGACCTTCGCGCGGCAGCGGGCGAGGCGCTGTTCGTCGACCTCGGCCATCTCGATCCCAAGGAGGTCGAGCCGAAGACTGCGACTCTTGCCGGCGGAAAATTCGCGCTGACCAATTACAGGCATGCGCTCGAGCTCGGCCGCGACGGCCAAGTCGACGCGGTCTGCTTTACCCCCTTCAACAAGCAGGCGATGCGGCTTGCGCGCGCCGAGTACGACGACGAGATCGCGTTCTCCGCCGAGGTGGTCGGCCTCAAGACGCCTGCCAGCGAATTCAACGTGCTTGATCAGCTCTGGAACGCACGGGTGACTTCACACATTCCGCTGAAGGACGTGGTCGCAAGACTGTCCAGCGAGCGCGTCCATCGCGCGCTCGAGCTGACTGATGCCTGCATGCGCAAGGCCGGCTTCGCGCGGCCGCGCATTGCGGTCGCCGGTCTCAATCCGCATGCCGGCGACGGCGGCAATTTCGGCCGCGAGGAGATCGACGTGATCGCGCCCGTGGTCGCAGCCGGCCGGCGCGAGGGCATTGCCGCGGAGGGACCGTTCCCGGCCGATACGGTGTTTCTGCGCGCCAAGGCCGGCGCCTTCGATGCGGTGCTGACGATGTATCACGACCAGGGCCAGATCGCGATGAAGCTGATGGGCTTCGATCGCGGCGTGACCTTGCTGGGCGGCTTTCCATTCCCGATCTGCACGCCCGCGCACGGCACCGCCTACGACATCGCAGGGCAGGGCATTGCTTCCATCGGCGCCAGCCGCGCCGCGGTGCTGCTCGCGGCGGAGATGGCAGCGGCCGGCAAGCGTCCTGGATGAACGACCGGCAGGGCTCTCAGAAGTTCGCGAGCCACGCCGCAAGCGACGTCGCCCCTAGCCGCGCCTCGCCGAGCGGATTCAGCGATGTGTCGTCAATGAGACTGCCGTAATACGGCGTCTTCGGGTCTCCGACCACCGGTCTGGTGTCGCCGGATGCCTTCAGACGACGCGCGATGAATTCATTGAAGGGAGCCTTCTCGGGACCTGCGATGTCGATCGTGCCGTTGAGCGGCTTGCCTGTTGCGACCTCGGCGAGGCGCGCGGCGACATCGTCGGCCGCGATCGGTTGGAACAAGGCCGAGGGAACGACGATCTTGCCGTCATTCGCACCCATTTCGGCAATGGCGCCGAGGAATTCGAAGAACTGGGTCGCGCGCACGATCGAGTATGGCACCGGCGAGGACTTGATGATCGTCTCCTGGGCGAGCTTGGCACGGAAATAGGTGTTGCCGGGTGACCGTTCGGCCCCGACAATCGACAGGGCCACGTGATGCTTCACGGCCGCGGCAGCCTCCGTCGCGACGAGATTTTTGCTTGAACGCTCGAAGAATGCGAGCACGGCGGCCGGTTCCCAGGACGGCGCATTGGCAACATCGACGACGACATCCGCGCCTGCCAATGCCGCAGCGAGGCCGTCGCCGGTCACGGCATTCACGCCTGATTTCGGCGAAGCTGCCACGGGCTCGTGACCTTGCTGCTTGAGCCGCGCCACGAGCTTGGATCCGATCAACCCGGTTCCGCCGATCACGACAATCTTCATGAAAGTCTCCTCAGCATGGGGCAAATGTGAGCTTGGTGGGGGCCTGAAGCGAGTCATGGTCCGCAGCTCAACGCGACGCGGAATCTACCCGAGCAATGCGGCGAGCTTTTGCCTGGAATAGGCCTGGTTCGCCGGAAAATGCTCAATCGCGCACGAGGGGATATGAGCTGGTCGGTCGGGGATCATTCCCCTCTTACAATGGCGTGCGGGCATGGTCATGCCACGCCATGAAGGCGGGGGTTTTGCCCGACGTGTCAAAAGAGCTTTGGCGAGGCGGCGTTCGGGTGGGCGTAAACACCAATGAAAACAACCCCAAGCTACTGTGCATGGGGTTGTTTTCGCGTTTTTGAATCGGCCTGCGAGCTCACGCCCCGCAGACGATCACGCCGTACCAGCCGAGCCCGCGATAGGTCTCGTAGCCCGGCGTCGCATGGAAGGCGATCAGCGGACCGTTGCGGTCGTGATAGAAGCCGGAGCGCTGGCCGTTCAGCGAGATCGAGATGCGCTCGCTGAGGATGCCCTGGCCGTCGGACGCCGCGATCACGCGCATATTCGAATCGACCAGCAGCACGCGCGCCTTGTCGCTGTCGCCGACGCGCACGCCCTGGACGATGGCGCGAGCCTGCGGCTCCCAGTCGAAATGGATGGCGAGCACGCCGATCGGGGCGCCGTTCGCCTGACCGCCGGCGCGGACACTGGCGCAATAGGTCGCCACCTGCGCGTTGCCGAGCAGCGGCTGGTTCTCGACGTCGCCGGCGACGTAATCGTCACCGGAGCGCAAGCTGCGCGCCTCGCGAAACCATTTGGTGTGGGCGACGTTCTGGCCGACGACGCGGAAGCGGTCGGCCCGGCCGTTGGCGATGACGTTGCCGTCGAGGTCGCAGAGCCACAGGTCGAGATAGACGGTGTAGGCCCCGAGGATCACGCCCAGGCGCTGCGAGGCATGCGAGACGGCCGCAGCGCTCGGCGAGGCCGCGCAGTCGACCACGGCGGAATCGGTCGCCCACCAGCGCACGTCGCAGGTGCGTTCGTAGAGGTTGCGGTCGATCAGCTCGATGGCGTTCAGCGACAGGTCCATCATGCGCTCGCCGCGCGAACGCTGGCTCATCCGCTCGATCGAGGAGACGAGGTCGCCGGTGCGCTTCGTCAGCTGTGTCTCGAGCTCGCGTGCGATGGTCTCGACCTGCTGGCCGACGCCGCGCACCTCCTGCGCCACCACGGCAAAGCCCGCGCCTTGCGCGCCGGCGCGCGAACTCTCGATCAGCGCGTTCAGCGCCAGCATCTTCATCTGGTTGGTGATCTGCTGGATCGACTTGGTCTTGTCGACCGCGATCTGGTTGACCTCCGCGGTGAGGCGGTTGATCAGCGCGGAAATATCGGAATCGTCCTCAGCGGGTTCGGTGGCGATCGGCTTGGCCTTCAGACCCAGCGCAGCAGACATCGGGGGCATCCCTTGGCAATGAGGTCTGATCTGCAACGAACCCGGAACTACAAATTACAGATCGAATACGATTCTTTTTCGAAGATTCCGCCTAACGCCTGCTTAATTTGCTGTTCGGCGGATTGCCCAAATGATAGTCACTCGGCGCAGCAAATCGGCAATCCACCGCTTTGTGCGCCGCGGAGATTGCAAATGCCCGGAGATTCCGGGTCAATCGTTCCGCAAGCCGGACCGGCGCGACCTCGTCGGCTGCGGCTTCCTCAAACCAACTGCGATACATGACGCCGCCTGCCACCGCCTTGCCCGTCGAAGCGCCCCAGGCGTTCCTGGGCGTCGCGCGCTCGCTCACCGACAAGCTCTGGCGCGACCGGCTGGACGCTCGTGGCGCGGCCAAGGCGCTTGCCATCGTGCAGCAGCACCAGCTTCCGGAACTGCTGGCCCGGGTGCTGGCCGGCCGCGGGGTCGATATCGATGCAGTCCAGGACTTCCTCGATCCGACCATCCGCAAGCTCTTGCCGGACCCGTTCACGGTGACGGAGATGGAGGCCGCCGCCAAGCGGATCGCGGACGCCGCAGCGAAAGGCGAGAAGGTCGCGATCTTCGGCGATTACGACGTCGACGGCGCGACCTCGGCGGCGCTGCTGGCCTGGCACCTGCGCCATTGCGGGCTCGATCCGCTGATCCACATTCCCGACCGCATTTTCGAGGGCTACGGACCGAACACCGAAGCGGTGCGTGCGCTCGCCGCGAAGGGCGCCACGCTGCTCGTCACCGTCGATTGCGGTACCACCAGCATCGAGCCGCTCGCCGAAGCCAAGCGCCTCGGCATGTCCGTGGTGGTGATCGACCACCACCAGGCCGGCACGGAGCTGCCGGAGGTCGACGCGCTGGTCAATCCGAACCGGCTCGACGATCTCTCGGGCCTTGGCCATCTCGCCGCCGTCGGCCTCGTGCTGGTGACGCTGGTGGCGGTCAATCGCGAGCTGCGCCGGCGCGGCTTCTGGAGCGCGGAGATGCCCGAGCCGGATCTGCTCGGCATGCTGCATCACGTCGCGCTCGGTACGGTTGCGGACGTGGCGCCGCTGATCGGCCTCAACCGCGCCTTCGTCGCCAAGGGCCTGATCGCGATGCGCCGGCGCGATCACGTCGGCCATACCGCGCTGATGGACGTGGCCCGGCTCAATGGCCCGCCGGAGGCCTGGCATCTCGGCTTCATGCTGGGGCCGCGCATCAATGCCGGGGGCCGCATCGGCCGCGCCGATCTCGGCGTGCGGCTATTGCTGGAGGGCGACAGCGTCGAGGCAGCGCGGATCGCGGCCGAGCTCGACCGCCTCAACAGCGAGCGCCGCGTCATCGAGCAGGCCGCAGAGGCGCAGGCAGAAGCCGAGGCGCTGGCCTCGATCGGACTGGAGGACAAGCTCGGCGTCATCGTCACGGCCTCCGAAGGCTGGCACCCCGGCGTCGTCGGCCTCGTCGCCTCCCGCCTCAAGGAGAAGTTCTCGCGGCCCGCCTTCGCCATCGCGCTGGAGCCCGGCGGCATCGGCACCGGCTCGGGCCGCTCGATCGCCGGCGTCGATCTCGGCAAGGCGGTGCGGCAGGCGGTGGCCGACGGCATCCTGCTCAAGGGCGGCGGGCACGCGATGGCCGCGGGCGTGACGTTGCGGAAAGAGAAGCTCGCCGAATTCCGCGCCTATCTCGAGAACGCGCTGGCGCAGGACGTCGCCGAGGCCCGCCACGTCAACGAGCTCTATATCGACGGCGCGGTCTCCGCGCGCGCGGTGACGACGGAGCTCGCGGCGACGCTCAACCGCGCCGGGCCTTTCGGCAGCGGCAATCCGGAGCCCGTGCTGGCGCTGCCGGCGCACCAGCTCGTCTTTGCCGACGAGGTCGGCCAGGCCCACCTGAGGCTGCGCCTCAAGTCGGGTGACGGCGCCATCGTCAACGGCATCGCATTCCGCTCGGTCGGCCAGAAGCTCGGCAACGCGCTGCTCGCCAATCGCGGCCAGCAATTGCATGTCGCCGGCTCGCTCTCGGTCGACCGCTATCAGGGCGCCGAGCGGGTGCAATTCCGCGTCGTCGACGTCGCGCTACCGGATCAGGGGCCGTCCGTGATTAGATGACGCATGATCCGGAAAAGTGTGAAGCGGTTTTCCGAAAAGATCATGCGTGAAAGATAACGTCTCAAACAACAAGAAAAGGGAGTGAACATGGCAGGGCAGGTTGAGGGCAAGGTCGCGCTGGTGACGGGCGGGGCCTCCGGTATTGGCGAGGCCATCGTCGAGCTGTTCGCACGCGAGGGCGCCACCGTCGTCATCACGGACATCGATGAGCTGCGCGGGCCCGAGCTCGCCAAGCGCGTGACAAAGGCTGACGGCAAGGCGATCTTCCTGGCGCAGGACGTCACCAGCGAGGAGCGCTGGATCGAGGTCGTCGCTGAGATCGCCAAGCGCTACGGCCGGCTCGATATCATGGTCTCCAATGCCGGCATCGGCATTGCGGTACCCTCGATCGTCGACATGACGCTCGCTGACTGGCGCAAGCAGAATGCGATCAATCTCGACGGCGTGTTCCTCTCGGTCAAGCATTGCCTGCCCTTGATGCGCAAGACCGGCGGCGGCTCGATCGTCATGATGTCGTCGCTGGCGGGCTTGCGCGGCGCGCCCGGTCTGTCGGCCTATTCGGCGACCAAGGGTGGCGTGCGGCTGTTCGCCAAGTCGATCGCCATGGAATGTGCGGCGGCCGGCGACGGCATCCGCGTCAACTCGGTTCATCCCGGCATCATCGACACGCCGATCTGGGGCAAGATCCCGACCGGGGCGACCGGCGCCGGCCAGAACGCGCCGATCGATCCGGAGGAACGGGCCAAGGTCGCAACCCCGCTCGGCCGCGCCGGTCAGGCCGCGGAGATCGCCTCCGGCGTGCTGTATCTGGGCTCCGATGCCTCGCGCTACGTCACCGGCAGCGAGCTCGTGATCGACGGCGGCATGAATGCCGGGGGCGTGCCGCGGCGGGCCTGAGCCGCGCAGGGCAGGGCGGCACGCGCAGGGGCTGACGCGCAGGCGCGGCCGCTGTACAACGCGAATAGCTCCCGACCGACAGAGGTGTCCTTCGCCATGGCGCACAGCCTTCATGCTTCCTCACCCGCGCCCGCGCCATTCCGCTCGAACCGGCCAGACCTTGCGACCGATGCGATCCGCACCGCGCGCGAGGATCTGGCCGCCTGCTTCCGCATGGCAGCGCGCAACGGTTTTGAGGAAGGCATCTGCAACCACTTCTCGGCCGTCGTGCCTGGTCACGACGATCTGTTCCTCGTCAATCCCTATGGCTACGCCTTTCGGGAATTGAGCGCTTCGAAGCTCCTGATCTGCGACTTCCACGGCAACGTGCTCGACGGCGAGGGCGTGCCTGAGGCGACCGCGTTCTACATCCACGCCGAGATGCACAGGCTGCTGCCGCGCGCCAAGGTCGCGTTCCACACCCACATGCCCTACGCCACGGCGCTTTCGATGACCGAAGGCGAGCCCCTGATCTGGGCCGGCCAAACCGCGCTGAAATTCTACGGCCGCACCGCCGTGGATCGCGACTATAACGGCCTCGCCCTCGACAGCCGCGAAGGCGCGCGGATCGCCTCGGCGGTGGGCGATGCCGATATCGTCTTCATGAAGCATCATGGCGTGATGGTGCTGGCCCCGACCATCGCGGAGGCCTGGGACGACCTCTATTACCTCGAACGCGCTGCCGAGGTGCAGGTGCTTGCGATGTCGACGGGACGGAAGGTGCTGCCGGTCGATCCCGCGGTTGCGGCCGAGACCTACCGGCAGATGCGCGAGGGCGATAGCGAATCCGCACGGCTGCATCTTGCGGCGATCCGGCGTCAGCTGGATGCGGAGGAGCCGCAGTACCGGCATTGAGGCAGACTGGCATTCCGGAGCGCGCGAAGTGCGAGCCCGGAATCCATCGTGCAGCAAGCGACGTGGTGAAATGGATTCCGGGCTCGCGCCAAGTGGCGCGCCCCGGAATGACGGCCGGAGAGGGTCGTGGCCTACGACCCCTGCCGGAGCTTCGCCAGCACCTTCAGCCCGCCATAGCCGTCCGCCGGCGTGATGCCTGCGCGCTGCTGGAAATCCTTGACCGCCTTCATGGTGTCGTTGCCGACGCGGCCGTCGGTGCCGCCGGTGTCGAAGCCGGCTTTCGTCAGGCGCGTCTGCATCTCCTGCACCTCGGCGAGCGTCAGGGCGCGCTCGGAGCCGGGGAAGGGTTGAATGAACGGCGGCGCGCCGAGGCAGCGGTCGCCGAGATGGCAAATCGCAAGCGCATAGTTCATCGAAGGGTTGTAGCTCTTCACCGCGTAGAAATTCGGTCCCAGCAGGAACGTCGGCCCGCCCGCGACCGGCGTCCACATCTGCGCGGATGCGTTCGGCTGCGGGAAGGGCGCACCGTCGGCGCGGGTGACGCCGGCCGCCTGCCAGGCCGCGTAGCTGCGGCTGCCACTCATATTGCCGGCCGCGCGCACCTCGTAGCCCCAATGCTCGCCGCGATGCCATTTGCCGCGATTGACGAGATATTTTGCGGTCGATCCCAGCGCGTCATCGGGCTTGCCGAACGGCGACACCTTGCCGTCGCCGTCATAGTCGATGCCGACATTGAGCCAGACTTCCGGCATCCATTGCGAATGCCCCATCGCGCCGGCCCAGGAACCCTTCATCTCCTCGGGCGTGCTCCAGCCTTTGTCGACGATGCGCAGCGCGTTGATCAGCTCGGTTTCCCAATAGGCCTTGCGGCGCGGCTCGTTCCAGACAAGCGCGGCAAGCGAGGGAAATACCGGCGTCATGTGGTTCTGCTGCACGAGAGGATCGCCATAGGCGGACTCGACGCCCCACAGCGCCAGCAGCGTGCCGCGCTCGACTCCGAAATCGCGCTCGATGCGTCCAAGCAGCGCCTCGTTGTTCTTCAGCGCGATCTTGCCGTTGATGATGCGCCAGTCGGAGACGCGGCGATTGATGTATTGCCAGACCTGCTCGTGGAATTCAGGCTGGCTGCGCATCTGCTTGAACACGCTCATGTCGGGTTCGACCCGTCCCATTGCGCGTTGCCAGGTCGCGGCGGAAATGCCCTTCGCCAGCGCACGTGCACGAAAGCTCTCGCGCCATTCCTCGAAGCCCGGAGGCGCGGCGTGAACGCTCGCGGGTAACGCGAGCGCGGCGGCCGCGCCCAGCGTGGATTTCAGAAGTGCGCGGCGGGTTTGATGGGGCGAGGAATCAGCGTGTTTCATCGGCACATTCTAGCCGGAAACATGGCCCGTGTGAGTCGGTTCCTGGAACAGCCGTTGCATGATTTGGTGTCGGCCCGATGGTGCTGTTCCGCCGGAACAAACTGTCGCAGTCCCGCATTCCCTCCGCACGATATGAGGAGAAGAATATGAGGACATATCTGTTTGCCGCCGCAATGATTACCGCCATCGCGACTCCCGTGTGCGCTGACGAAGTCGGCGTTCACGTCGGTCCGGTCGGCGCCGGCGTGACGGTCGGTCAATCCCACGAATATCGCGAGCGAGACCGCGATCGCGAACGCACCACCGTGATCAGGGAGCGCGAGCCCTCTGATCGCACCACCGTGATCAAGAAGGAAGATGAATTCGGCAATCGCGAAAAGACCGTGATTCACCACGACAACGACTGACGGAATAGGCCCCGGCCTGAGTGCCGGGGCCGCTTCTGTTCATCAGGAAGTCGGGCTGGAATGAAGATACGCACGCATGCGGAGAGCCATGTCGTCGAACTCGATGACGGATCGCAATGGCAGATCTTTCCCGGCGATCTCGCGACCACGCTGAGCTGGAAGCCCGAAACCGAGCTGCACCTGGAGCCGAGCCGCGACCAGGTGAGCTCGCATGTGCTGGTCAATGCTGCCGATAAAACCCGCGTGCGGGTGATCGCCGCAGGCGAGGCCTGGCCCGACGGCGAGGTCAAGGATGCGCTGAAGGGCGGCTAGAGTCCCGCCGGTCGCAGAAGTCGGGACGGAGCCGTCCAGACTAATCCTCTTGTAGCTCGGTCGCGATGCCGGTGAGCCAGCGCCGGATTGCAGTCTCCGTCTTCATATCCAGGCTTCGAGCAAGGCGCTTCTCCAATTCGATCACGCGCTCCCGGCAGGCTCTCAGAAGCGTGGCGCCGCGCGGCGTCAGCGTCCATTGCTGGATGCGGCCGTGAACGGGATGGGGCGTCATCACGATCGCGCCGTCACGTTCGAGATTGCGGATGATGACCCCGACGGTCTGAGGTGTCAGGAAGGTGAGGCGGGCAACGTCGGCGCCTGACAGACCCGGATAGGCATTCAGCATCGTCAGCACGGCGAATTGCGGCGAGGTGACGCCGAGATCGGCGAGGGCCCGCTCCATCGTCAGCCGGACCGCAGCATGAGCCTGGCGCAGCAGATAGCCGAGATAGCCTTGCTCGCCGCGCTTGCCTTCGCCGGGAGCGGGGACGCGCACCGTGCCGTCGTCGGCAGGTTCTTGCACCTTGCGGGCAGTTTTCGATCTTGCGGCAACAGCAGTCTTGCGCGACATATCAGAGCTCTTATAAGATATAAGGACACTTACAATAAGACGAGGTGAACCGCAATGTCCCATGCCCGCAGCGAATACGAGGATTTCAAGACGATCGCGCCCGACGTCTTTGATGTGGTGCTGGCACTGGGGCAGCTTGCGGGCAAGGCCGGCCTGGACAAACAGCTGATCGAGCTCGTCAAGCTGCGCGCCTCGCATATCAACGGCTGCGCCTTCTGCGTGCAGCACCACGTCCTGCTGTCGGAACGGATCGGCGTTCCCGTCGACAAGCTTCATCTGGTCGCGGTCTGGCGCGAGGCGCCGATCTTCTCGCCGCGCGAGCGTGCCGCGCTGGCCTGGGCCGAGGCGTTGACCTTGCTGCCGGAGGGCGTCAGCGAGGAAGTCTACACCGAAGCCGCCCGGGAATTCTCCGAGAGCGAGCTGATGTACCTGACTTCGGCCGTCGCCTCGATCAACGTCTGGAACCGTTTTGGTGCCGCATTTCGTTGGACGCCGGCGTCGCGGCCGGCAGCAGCGAATGCTGCGGCATCCTGATCGGCGCGCGGGAGGTCACGATGACAGCAATGAACTTTTCCGTCGCGCAACGCCCGGCGCCGTCAGGTTCGACGGCGTTCGCCGTCGTCGCGGGGCTCGCCTGCGCGCTGGCGATCGGCAAAGCGCTTCCTGTGACGATGGACACTGTGTCGGGCGCACTGGCCCCGCTCTGCGCCAGTGCTGCGGATGGTTCGTCGCTCGACAAAGTCGAGCCGATCGGCTCCTACGCGCTGCCCAACGTCCCGGGCAAGCGCGTCACCATCGTGCGCGTCTCCTACGGTCCCGGCGGATTTTCGCGGCCACATCGTCACGCAGGCTCGGTGACGGCCACCGTCACCAAGGGCGAGATCCGCTCCCAGCTCGGCGGCGGCCCGGTCGAGACATTCGGCGTCGGCCAGTCGTTCTTCGAGCCGCCGGGCTCGACGCACCTGGTCTCCGCCAATGCCAGCATGACAGAGCCGGCGGAATTGATCGCGGTGTTCGTGGCGGATGAGGGGGCGCAGCTCACGACGTTCTTGGATTAGCTCGCGCGCGTCGTCCGGATGCGGCTAAGAGGCTCGATCCCGCGATCGCCTCAACCGTTTCCAGGCCGGTGCGAGTCCGTATTCGACCGCCGGAATCGCAAGCGCACCGATGATCAGCCCGAGCACGCCTGAGATGGCGGCCTCGACCGACCATTCGATGATACCGGCAACCGATGGAAGGACATGCACGGCAGCCTCGGTCGCGGCATGGACCGTGCGGCCGACTGCGGGCGGGCCGTATTTTTCGATGCCGTGCAGGATGATGCCGCCGCCGACCCAGATCATGGCGGCGGTGCCGATGGTGCTCAGCACCGCCAGGAAGGCGGGCATGCCGCGGACGAGCGCGCGCCCGAGCAAGCGGATCGCGCCGCCAATGAAGGAAGCGCTGTCATAACGCGCAAGGGCCAGCCCGGCATCGTCCGCCTTCACGATCAGGGCGACCACGCCGTAGACCCCGACCGTGATTCCGAAGCCGACCAGCGCCAGCACCAACGCCTGTGTCCAGATGCTATCTGCAGGGAGCGCCGCCAGCGTGATCGCCATGATCTCCGCCGACAGGATGAAATCCGTCTTGATGGCGCTCGCGACCTTCTCGTCCTCGACCGACCTTGCATCCAGCGCGATCGGCTGGAGCTGGGCTTCGTGATGGTGCGCGTGATGCGGCATCACCGCTTCGAGCACCTTCTCGGCACCCTCGTAGCAGAGAAAGACGCCGCCCAGCATGAGCAGCGGCGTGACCGCGGCGGGAAGGAAATAGCCAAGCAACAGGGCGATCGGCAGCAGGATCAGCAATTTGTTGCGCAGCGATCCGACCGCGATCTTGCCGACGATCGGCAGTTCGCGCTTCGAGGCGAAACCGATCACGTAATTCGGCGTGACGGCGGCGTCGTCGATGACCACGCCGGCGGCCTTCGTGCCCGCTTTGGCCGCCTGGCCCGCGACATCGTCGAGCGAGGCCGCCGCCACCTTCGCGATCGCTGCGATGTCATCGAGAAGACCGATCAGTCCGGCACTCATCAACCCTGTCCTTTGTTCGTTGGAGCCGGCGGTGTGCGCGACAACAGCTCTTGCAAGCCGTCAGTTGTCCTCGCCGCTCGATCCTTCGCGCAGGTCCGGCTTGAGCACGTCGTCCGGCAAAGCGTGTGCGACCGGCTGCGCCGTGACCGCAATCTCCGGGCCGATCTCGCGGCCGCGGGCGCGGATCAGGCGTTCATAGGCGGAGACCAAGGTGACGTAGGGGCTGACCCAGATCCAGCCGTCCCGTGTGAACACCTGCGCGTCGAAATGCAGGTGCATCGACGTTCCGGCGGGATGGTCGAGATAGTTCGAGATCACACCGATCTTCTCGCCTTCGGTAACGATGCGGCCGTTGAGCACGCCATTGGCGTT
Source organism: Bradyrhizobium frederickii (assembly GCF_004570865.1). GTDB lineage: Bacteria > Pseudomonadota > Alphaproteobacteria > Rhizobiales > Xanthobacteraceae > Bradyrhizobium > Bradyrhizobium frederickii. The sequence continues at coordinate 14,654 of NZ_SPQS01000029.1, read as the reverse complement.
CATTGCATGCGGGTTCATGTGCATGTAGCGGAAACGGATGTGCTCGGTGCGGCTGTTGACCTGAAGCGTCGCAGCCTGGTCCTTGGCTCCGCGAATGACGATCGCGTCGCGCACGGCGACGACGGCGCGCTGCTTGGGATCGCAGGGCTCGCGGCCTTCACCGGGCGGCGGGCAGTCCGCGGCACGGATGTCCTCGCCCTGGTGGCCGTAGCCGCCGGCACATTGCCACACCTCGAAACTGCGGGACTCGCAGAAATTGTCGCGCCAGGGATAGGCGGTCGGACCATCGCTCCTGTCGCGCTTGCCGTAGGATTGCGAGCGCACGAAGGCGGGTGCCTTTTCGAGGGGAAAGCGGATCTGGGCATAGACCATCATGTCGGGATGGCCGCCCTGCTTGCGGTAACCGGTGTTGGGGATGATGTCGCCGCTTGGCCGGTAGGTGAAGTCCGGCGAGCGCTCCGCCGGACGATCGAGCACGTTCGAGGCAATGTCCGTCAATGGCCGCGTGCGTTGGCCGCCGGCGACACGCAGCGCCTTCAGGAAGCGCTCAGCGACCGGATAGGCTTCCTTGCAGGCGAGCCGCCTGGGCTTGGCGACACTGTCGAGGCACTGGATCGAGACCACATAGGCGACGCCGAAGCGGGTGAAGGCGTAACGCACATAGCCTTCGCGGATGAATCGTCGCAGGTCCGGATAGAGCGTGGCGAGCGGCTTGACCGGCTCGCCCTTGCCCCCCGAGGGATCGGCGATGTCGTAGACGAGCGCCGAGCCAGTGATCTGCACTTCGACCGGCCGTGCGAACACGCGGGCCGGCATGCCGTCGCCGGCGCCGGGCTCCAGCGAGAAGGTCGCGCTGTAGCCGGCGGGGCCGGCATCGAACATGTCGACGGGATTGAAGTCCGCCTGGTAGCGTGAAAGTGCGAGCGTCGCCGGCGCGCCGCTGCGTTGCCCATCGAGGTAGGCGGCGGCGTCGAACGGCAGCAGCACGGGCACCGGGCTGCGGGTGATGCCGGTGAAGAACCGCGAGGAGACCGCGTTGAGCTGCACCAGTGCGGGCGTCGCGCGCGGATCGTAGCGCGGCACGGAACGGCGAGGCGCGAAGGCGAAATCCTCCGCGACCCGGGGGCGGCTGTTGATTTCGGTGCGGAACTGGTCGAGCGCTGCGCGCCAGTCGACGCGCAGAGCCGTGAGCGAGGGGCTGCGGAATTCATCCGCAGCGAGAGCAGAGGCCGTGAAGAGCGAAAGCGACGCCAGAACTTGCGAGACGAAGCGGAAACCCTTCCCAACCACTGTCTCGCCCCCCGGCGCCACCTGTTGCGACCGCTCTGGTCCCCGTCAGTCCTTGGCGCGCTCGGAATAGGAGCCGTCTTCGGTCATCACCACGATGCGGGTGCCGACCGAGATGTGCGGCGGCACAGTGGTGCGCACGCCATTGGAGAGCACCGCGGGCTTGTAGGATGACGAAGCGGTCTGGCCCTTGGTCACCGGCTCGGTCTCGACCACTTCCAGCGTCACGCGCTGCGGCAGCGCGATCGAGACCGGGTTGGTGTCGTGCATGGACAGCTTGACCGTCATGCTCTCCTGGAGATAAGCGGCGGCATCGCCGACGACGTCCTTGGGAACCTGGACCTGATCGTAGGTTTCCGGATTCATGAAGTGGAAGCCGTCGCCGTCTTCATACAGGTAGGTGTAGTTCCGCTCTTCGATGGTGGCCTTTTCGACCTGGTCGGTGGTCTTGTAGCGCTCGGAGATCTTTACCCCGTCCGAGATTCGGCGCATTTCGATCTGGCTGACCGGGGTGCCCTTGCCGGGATGGATGTTCTCGGCGCTGACGACGACATAAAGCTTGCCGTCTTGCTCGATCACGTTGCCCTTGCGAATAGAACTGGCGATGACTCTCAAAGTGATATTTCCTGCTTGCTTGGCCCGGCACCGGCCAGGACGTGGTCAAATCGATGGGGGACTTGGGGCCTCAAATCGGACCTCGGCGCCCGTTTCGGGCCGCAACATACTGATTTTGCCGTTAGAAGCCAGCGTTTTGCTCGCGCCAGGAGCGGTCGGTTAATGGCTGGGGACAAGCCGATCTCACCGTTCTGGTCGCCCGACCGCTACCTCGACCGGCGGCCCTTCCTCAGGGCAAGGGGGGCCATTACCGGAGCAATACGGGGCTTTTTCGCCGAGCAGGGCTTTGTCGAGGTCGAAACCTCCATTCTCCAGGTCTCCCCGGGCAATGAGACCCATCTGCACGCCCCCCGGACCGAGCTGATGCGGCCGGACGGCAGCCGCGCCAGCCGTTACTTGCGGACGTCGCCCGAATTCGCCTGCAAGAAGCTGCTGGCGGCGGGCGAGACGCAAATCTTCGAGTTCGCCCGGGTGTTCCGTGACCGCGAGCGCGGCGACCTGCACCTGCCCGAATTCACCATGCTGGAATGGTATCGGGCAGGTGCCTCCTATGACGCCATCATGGCCGACACCGTGGTGGTCATCGCCCGGGCCGCACAGGCGACTGGGATCGGGACCTTCTGCTTCCGCGGCCGGACGGCCGATCCCTTTGCCGAGCCGGAGCTTCTGACGGTCGCGGGTGCCTTCGAGCGGTTCGCTGGCATCGATCTGCTGTCGACAATCTCGGGCAGCGAGAGTAACCGTGCCGCGCTCGCGGCTGCGGCCGACGGAAGGGTTCGGGTAGCCGAGGACGACACCTGGTCCGACATCTTCAGCAAGGTGCTGGTCGAGCATGTCGAGCCGCATCTGGGGCAGGGGCGTTTGACCATCTTGTTCGAATACCCATCTCCAGAGGCGGCGCTGGCGCGCGTCAAGGCGGACGATCCCAGGGTGGCCGAGCGCTTTGAAGTCTATGCGTGCGGCGTCGAACTCGCCAACGGATTTGGGGAACTGACCGACGCCGAGGAGCAGCGCAAACGCTTCACGGAATCGATGACGGAGAAGCAGCGCCGCTACGGCGAAGCCTATCCGCTGGATGAGGACTTTCTGGCCGCTGTTGCCGCAATGCCGGAGGCGAGCGGCGTTGCGCTCGGCTTCGACCGGCTGGTGATGCTGGCGAGCGGCGCATCGCGAATTGACCAGGTGGTGTGGACACCGCCAGCAAATGAAACGTCTAGTGAGACATGACGAAGACCAATCTTGCCCGTACCTTGCGTGAGCCGGCCGAACTTGTGGCCGAGCATCTTGCTCCGGCCGCAGCGCTGCCCGCGCTCGAGCGCGTGGCTGCGCGCTATGCGGTCGCGATCACGCCGGCGCTGGTCGAACTGATCGACACGTCCGATCCCGACGATCCCATCGCCCGTCAGTTCGTTCCGACCGCCGCGGAGCTGGAGATGCAGGCCGGCGAGAACGCCGATCCGATCGGCGATCATGCGCACTCGCCAGTATCAGGCATCGTGCATCGCTATCCCGATCGAGTCTTGTTCAAGCTCGTTCACGTCTGCGCGGTCTATTGCCGCTTCTGCTTCCGCCGCGAGATGGTGGGGCCCGGCAAGGAGAGCGCGCTGTCGGACAATGCCTACCGCGCGGCGATCGATTACATCCGATCGCATCACGAGATCTGGGAGGTGATCCTGACCGGCGGCGATCCCCTGATGCTGTCGCCGCGCCGGATCGGCGAGGTCATGGCCGACCTCGCCGCCATCGATCACGTCAAGATCGTCCGCCTTCACACCCGCGTGCCCGTGGCCGAGCCCGCCCGCATCAGCGATGAGTTGGTTGCGGCGCTCAAGGTCGAGGGCGCGACCACCTGGGTGGCCGTGCATGCCAACCATGCGCGCGAATTGACGGGGCCGGCGCGCGCCGCCTGCACGCGGCTCGTCGAGGCCGGCATTCCGCTGGTGAGCCAGTCCGTGCTTTTGCGCGGGGTCAATGACAACATCGCCGCTCTGTCGGATTTGATGCGAGCTTTCGTCGAATGCAGGATCAAGCCCTATTATCTGCATCACGGCGATCTCGCGCCGGGCACGGCGCATCTGCGCACGACACTGGCCGAAGGGCAGGACTTGATGCGGCAATTGCGCGGTCGGGTGTCAGGGCTGTGTCAGCCGGACTATGTCATCGACATTCCCGGCGGCGCCGGCAAATCGCCCGTGGGGCCTAATTATGTCTTGGCGGAGCAAAATACCGCAGCCGATGCACGTGAAGCGGAATCGAAAACGAGCTATCGTATCGTCGACTATTGCGGCGACGTTCATCTCTATCCGCCTGAGACCTGAGCGGTGGGAAGCGGCGGCTTGAATGGAGGATCGGATATGAAGAAGATCATGCTCGCAGCATCGCTTGCGGCCTTGCTCGGCGGCGCGGCGATTGCGCAGACCGGCCCCAAGGGATCGACGTCGGGTGGCGCCAGCTCCGGATCTCTGCCACAGGCTCCCGTGGGCCATCGCCAGCCGCGCCTCTCGGACGTGCCGAACGAGAAGAATGTGAGCGATCCGAACGATCCGCTCAGCAAGGAAAACCAGGCGCTCGACAAGAAGATCAAGAGCATCTGCCGCGGCTGCTGATCGGCTTACCTCTCCCCGTCGGGGAGAGGTAAGGACAGCGACCGCGATTTTGTGTCGGGCTATGCCGACCGCTCGTGCAATCCGGCGCGACGGCTGTTGCGGCGGACCTCGACCGCGTCGGCGAGCTGCTCGAGCACGGTGGCCGTGGTCGGCCAGTCGATGCAGCCGTCGGTGATGCTCTGGCCGTAGACGAGCGGCTTGCCCGGCACCACGTCCTGGCGACCGGCGACGAGATTGCTCTCGATCATGACGCCCATGATGCGGTTCTCGCCGCCGGCGATCTGACCGGCGATGTCCGCCGCGACCTGCGGCTGGTTCTCCGGCTTCTTGCTCGAATTGGCGTGGCTCGCATCGACCATCACCAGCGGCGCGACGCCGGATTTGGTCAGCTCGTTGCAGGCCGCCGCAACGCTTGCCGCATCGTAGTTCGGATTGCTGCCGCCGCGCAGGATGATGTGGCAATCCTCGTTGCCGGCGGTCGAGGCGATCGCCGAGCGGCCGAGTTTGGTGACGGCCATGAAATGATGCGGATGCGATGCTGATTTCACCGCATCTGCCGCGATCCGCACATTGCCGTCGGTGCCGTTCTTGAAGCCGACCGGGCACGACAGCCCGGACGCCAGCTCGCGATGGATCTGGCTCTCGGTCGTGCGCGCGCCGATCGCGGCCCATGACACGAGGTCGGCGATGTATTGCGGCGTCGTCATGTCCAGAAACTCTGCGCCGGCGGGCAGGCCGAGATTGTTCACCGCCGACAGCACGTTGCGCGCCAGCCGCAGGCCCTTGTTGATGTCGAAGCTGCCGTCGAGGTCGGGATCGTTGATCAGGCCCTTCCAGCCGACCGTGGTGCGCGGCTTCTCGAAATAGACCCGCATCACGATCTCGAGCTGATCGGCGAGGTCTTCGCGCATCTTCGCAAGGCGCTCGGCGTAATCGAGCGCGGCCCTCGGATCATGCACCGAGCAGGGGCCGACGACGACCAGAAGACGGTCGTCCTGGCTGCTCAGGATGGCATGGATGGCGTTGCGCGCGGCCATGACCACACGGGTGGCGGTGAGCGTGCGCGGGACCTCCCGCATCACCTCGTCCGGGGTGCTCAGTTCTTTCAGTTCGCGGATGCGAAGATCGTCGGTCGTGCTCAGCACGGCGGGCTCCTGTTTGTTTCGAACCTGCCGGCCAATAAAAAAGCCGCCAGGTCTGGCGGCTTGTTCGGACGTTTGCTGCAATATTTCAGATTGAGCGCGATCCTCCTGCCGCCAGCGAGCTGTCGTAGCTAAAATACCAAAAATAGCTGGTGGCGACGGTGATCATGGCAGGCCATATAGCGCGCCGTTCGAGGGTTGTCACCCCCCAATCGGCGCAGCAGGCGACGGGGCGCGTCAGGTGTTGCTGTTGCGCGCCGCCAGCGCCATGCCGATCAGGCTGGCGCCGCCGAACAGCAGGTTGATACCGACGAGGATGCCGATGGCCCATTCCGCGGAGCTCGGCAGCCCCGTGATCACCATGAACGAGATCGCGATGTCGACGAGGCCCGAGATCAGCAGCCACGACCAGCGGCTGCTCAACTCGCGGCGGTGCTCCAGCGCGTACATGATGGTGGCAACGCCTTCGGCGAGGAAGTAGGCGCCAAGCACGATGGTCAATGTCAGCACGGCCTGGACCGGCCGGGCGAGCAGCAGGATGCCGGTGAGCACGGCGAGCGCAGCCGAGATCAGCGACCACCAGAAGCCCGGCGTGTTGCGCGCCCAATAGGTCACGATCAGCCCGCCGATGCCGCTGATCAGGAACATCCAGCCGAGGAAGATCGCGATCGCAAGGCTCGCGAGCGGCGGCAGGATCAGCGCCGCGACGCCGAGAACGGCGAGCAGGATGCCTTCGAACAGGAAGGCCTTCCAATGCGCCTTGACCGTCTGGTTCATGGCGGATTGCAGCCGTGAAAACTCCTCGGGCGATGTCATCGGCAGGCTCCAGATCGAAGGGTCAGTGCTCAACCTAGTATGCGCGCGGCGCGCTCGCCATGCGGTGGATCAACCGCCGCCGGGCGCCGACGAAAAACCTTCCGCGCTGGTACGGATGCGGTTGCGGCCGAGAATGTAGATCGCGGTTGTGACAATCAGAAGCGCGAGGCCGAGCAGGATCGAGACGAAGCCGATCGGGATCAGGGCCAGTGTCAGGTTGCGCTCGGGATTGATCAGCCAGTGATGGATCGAGGTCAGCACGAAGGCGAGGCCGAGAAAGCCGACGCCACCGCCGGCGAGCAGCAGCGCCCACATCCGGCGGAGTTGGCTGAGCCGCTCCCGCGCGACATCGGTCCGGGGGGCGTGGTGGCGGGCGACGCGCCGGACCAGGCGGATTGCGAAGGCGATCGAGCTGAAGCCGACCAGCAGGCTGGCCGCGCCCAGCCACATCCGCAGCGTCGGATCGAGGTCGGGCATCCTCTGCAAGGTCAGCAGCGGAAAGTCGAACGCCGAATGCAGCGCGAGCGGGCCGGCGAGCATCAGGAGGCGGCTGGACAGGCGCGCCCAGTCGCGATGGTGGCGGTTCGCGCCCAGCGCCGTGCCGGCGCGCGCGATCGTCAGGTAGGCGCCCGCGATGATGCCGAGCGCGCCGTGGAACGGCACGGTCAGCACGCTGCGCAAGGCGGCGAGCGAGCGCCACATCTCGGCGTGCTGAACCAGATAGGCCAGGTTCTCGTAAGCAGCGAAGCCGAGGCCGACCGCGGCGCCATAGACCACGGTGTCCATCGGATTGGCAAAGGTCCGCCGCTTGGTCGAGGAGATCAGAACGATGGCGATCACCTTGACCGCTTCCTCAGGCAGCGCGACGCCGAAGATCGAGTGCATGGCCAGCGCCACCCAGGGGTCGTCGGGGGCTGCGACCATCTTGGCGAAGGGGGCCCGGGCGAGGCCCAGCAGCGAGATGCTGGCCGCACCTAACAGGAACGCGGTCCAGACCTGAGCGGGCGGGCCGGGTCGCTCTTCAGCGGCGATGACAAGCCACAGCATCAGCAGCGCGGGCGCGATGGCAGCAGTTCCGATGACGGTGGGCAACGCTTCGATCAGGTACATCGGCGCCGAAAATAGGTTCCCTTGGTCCGCTAATCTACATTCAGCGATGCGACCATGTGTCATGCGCTCGCTGTCGGCTCACTTAACGCGCGCGACAGCTCCCGTTCATCTGCCGTCGCCCGCCGAGCCGTAGAATACAAGCGTAATCAATTGGATCACAGTACCAGTTCGTCAGCCATGGCAAAGGCCGCGTCTGCCGAGACCGGAGCATGTTGGTAAGCCAGATCAATGATATGCGCGGGTTTCTTTGAGTCGCTGGCCAGCTTACCCCGCCGGTCGCGGTGGAGCGCCGAAAGCAGGGCTGGTCCAGAGGTGGGACGGCCTGCAGGCCTGCTAGTTGCGCTTTGAGTCCCTGCGGGGCGGCGAAGCGGTCCGGCGCGTCCGCGCCTGTTCCAGCTCCCAGAAGGCGCGTACGAGGCACGTGCCGAGGCAGAACACGATGAGCAACAGCAGGAAGGCTTGGTCGACGGCGGGGATGTGTATCATGGCGATGATAAAGCAACGCCCATGCCATGCGTTCCCGCGCCGGCCGGCGCTTTCTGCCGTCAGTGGGTGGTGAACGGCGGCGGCGCTTCGGGGGCGACGTCGAAAGCGCCGAGATGGAACTCGCCCGCCGGGGATGTATCCGGATCACCCGGCTGCGATAGCAGCGTGAACGCGGCCTGCGGGTAGAGCTTCCAGATCTCCAGATCGCCGGCCGTGATGGTCAGCCAGCCGAACGTGTACATGTAGCGTCCGGGCGCGGTGACCCGGCCGACCCTGTCCCAGGTAATCTTATCAACTGTGATGTTGTTGACTGCCATCCGGTCCCCCGATCGCGAGTCCGCAAATGACGTCCGGCGCGAGGCACGGACCGTCAAAAATTGATCCCGCAATGGGGCGGCGATAGGGCGGCGATGCGGAGGCTGGACGGCCGCCGGTCCGGTCAAGCCGATTGCTGCAGCGGCGAGCGCGCAACGAGCCGGACCACGTCGTCCCGCACCTGCTTCTCGGCGAATCTGACCGCGAAGCCGTTGTCGAACTTGCGGATGACCCGGCCCACACACGCGCCGACGGCCAGCGCGGTTCCCACCGGCGGGTCGTACTCGCACGATATGGCGACGCCGGCCGTGGAGACGTCGATGATGAAGCAGGGATGGGTGCTGCCGTCGGCGAGCGTCATGAAGGTGTGCGAGACCTGGGGAACGAAGCGCGCATCACGCCGCAACTCCTGGATGCTGTCGTCCTTTTGCTTTTTCTCCAGCCAGGTCAGCTTCTCCGACATCCAGGCGCGCCGCGCCCGCGTCATGTCCAGCTCCATCAGGAAGCCGGCCTTCAGCGTCGCGCTGATGGTGCACTGGAATTCGCCGAAATCCTGGAAGTAGGACGTGAGACGCTCGCCGACCTTGCCGACGACAGGCACGTCCACGATCATGCGGAAGGGCGAGACGCGCTTGGTGCGGCAAGCGAAGGTGCGCAGCTTGCCCTCGCAATCGTACCAGCGCGGCAGCGAGTAGCTGCCGTTCACGGCGACGTCCACTGCTCGTTGCCTGAGGAACTCTGTGACGGACATGCGCGCCAATCGTGTCTGGGATCGTTTCCGTAATTCCACGGTAGCGGTCAAATTCTAAGTAAATGATACCGGCGCTCAGAAGCGGGGGTAAATTTCCGGTAAATGCTGCGCCTCGACGGCGCAGGAAAAAGCGCGGCATAAGGACCCGCTTTGCAGCAGGCTTTCTCACAACCTCGTCATTGAGGGCGCGGTGGAGCAACCGCGCTGCCTAGGAAGATCCGAACAGCACCAGCAAGGCCAATGCGCCGACGGCCACGGCGAACTGGATCGTCGTCCATGTCAGGCCGTTCGGGCTGATCTCCAATCCCAGTTGCGGCAATGCGCGCCGCAATGCCAGCGCCGTGAATGCTTCGACGACGGCGAGCAGGAGGGCGATGCCGGCGAGGAAAGACCAGGAGTCCGCCGGCGGCAACCACGGCGCGAGCCAGGCGGGGACGGAGCCTTTCAAGGCGGCCAGCAACGCGAACCATCCGAACCAGAATGCGGAGCGCTTGACGATATCCGCGCCGATCGTTTCGGGCTCGAGGCGGATGCCGATCCCTGCCAGCGCGCTTTCAATGCGCCCGCCGTCGGTCAGGAAGATGAACGCCCCCAAATAGAGAGGAACGCGCGACTGGAAGAGCAGGGCGACGACACCGAACAGGATGACATCGCCGAGGAGATCCAGGGCGATCCCGCCTGACGGCACCGGCGCGGCCGGCGCGAGATCGGCCTTCGGACGCGATCCGGCGCGGGCCATGTGCTCCAGCATCTTGGCGCGCAGGTCCGATGGATGCGGGCGGGGATGGCCCAGCCATGGCGGAAGGTCCGGCGTCAGTGCGGACGCGCCGGGCAAACCTTCAATCTCGGGGTAGCGCTGCGCCATGGGCCAGGACCGGTTCCAACCGACATTGGTCGGTGGCGAGCGGTGGGGAGGTTCATGCGGAAGCAGCGGAAATTGCTGTTCGGCCGCCGTGGCGGCTCATGCGGCGCGTTCATCGCCTGCGCACTGGCGCTCCCTAGCGGAATCGAACCGCTCTCTCCACCGTGAAAGGGTGGCGTCCTAACCGATAGACGAAGGGAGCAAACGCAGGGCCCTGCCGTTGTTCCCGGCACGGCCGCTGGCCGGCCGAACAGGGCCCGGCGGCTTGCAGCGGGCGAACGTATAGTGGCCTTTCCGCCTCCGGGCAAGCCGGTCGGGCCGGTCTTTTGGCCCCGGTGGACAGCGCCGATCCTGGACGATCAGGAGGCGATTGCAACGGTTTGTTAGGGGGTCCCTGAGTAGCGCTGGGGAGGGAGATCTCTCGCCAATGCCACCGCCGAAAAAGCGAGCAGCCCGCAAGCTGCTGTCGAAGCACGCCTGGATCACGCTCGACGGCGGCTTCGCCGCGCGGCATTGCCTGGTCCAGGACATCTCGGATTCCGGCGCCAAGATCACGCTGGACGAGGACACCAGCCAGCTCCCGGGCGTGATCCGGCTCGCCTTCGCACGCGATTCGCGCACCGGTCGGAGCTGCCAGGTGGTCTGGCGCCGCGGCAAATTAGCCGGCATCAAGTTCATCTGATCGCCGGCCGCCCCGATGGCGCGCTGCGCCGGTCCGGGCTAGAACGCCGCCATGCGCAGGCCGCTCCTCGTTCTGATCTCGTTGCTCGTCACAACCGCCGCGGCGGCGGAGGCCCTGCGTCTGCCGCCTGCCGAGCGGCCGCAGGCGGGCGCAACCGCCGCGCCGCTGAAGGGCGCGGCCGGCAGCAAGGCCCGAGGAAGCTCCTGCGCCTCCTATGGCCCGCGCTTCGTCATGGTCGAGGGCACCGGGACCTGCGTGAAGATCGACGGCTCGATCAGCGTCGACACCACCGTCAGGCGCTAAAGGCCGATGTCGCCGGATCTGCTGCGCCTCGACCTTATCGTTCCCGTCGTGATGTACTGCGCGCTGCTGTGGTGGGTCGGCCGCGGCCTGAGCTGGACGGCGCGGCTGGCGACCGCGGCGGTGACCCTGGTGCTGATCGTCGGCGTGCTGCTGGTCGAGCGCGGCTGGCGCTAGGCCAAGGACAAAAACGCGAAAACAACCCCATGCACAGTAGCCGTCAAGCGCCGAAGTGACGGCGAAGGTTTGCGCCGAAGCGCGGATTCATCTTGCTCTCACCGCAACTTAGGCGCACCGCCGGCTCACGACATCGGCGGTGCGACATGTTGTGCAAATCCGGGCCGCTTGCCGAGCTCGGCGAGCCAGCGCGTCAGGTGCGGCTGCGCAGGCCGGGAGATGCCCTCGACCCCGAGCCAGCGCCGCGCATAACAACCGAGCGCGATGTCGGCGAGCGTGAATGCATCGCCCTCCATGAACCGGCGCGAGGAGAGCAGGCGGTCGGCGATCGCCCAGACCTCGGCGGCGGCGTCGGCATCGCGCTGCACCTGGATCATGTCGCGCTCGGCGGGCGCCGTGCGCACGATGCCCCAGAACACCGGGCGGTCGACCGGCTGCACCGTCGACAGCGTCCAGTCGAGCCAGCGGTCGACCGAGGCGCGCTGCTTCGGCGCCTCCGGATAGATCGGCGTGCCGCGTCCATGCGCGAGGCAGAGATAGCGCATGATCGAATTGGATTCCCACAGCACGAAGTCGCCCTCGACCAGCGTCGGGATCCGCGCGTTGGGGTTCATCGCCAGATACTCGGCCTCGCGCGTCCTGCCGTGGCTCATACCGGCGTCGATGCGCTCATAGGGCAGATCGAGCTCGGTCAGGCACCACAGCACTTTCTGCACGTTGACCGAATTGGCGCGGCCCCAGATCGTCAGCTTGGTATCAGGCATGAAGCGTCTCCCCGCATTGTCGCTTGTTGCGGGTGATAGCGGAATCCGGTGCCCGGAGCGATGCGCGATTGCAGCGCGCCCCTCATGCAAAAAGCTCCGCACGAGGCGGAGCTTTCATTGCAAAGTTCAACCTGACGGTCAGCGGCCGAAGAACAGCCATAACAGAATGATCACCGGGATCGGCACGCCAATCATCCACAGCAACAGCCCTCTCGCCATCGCATCCTCCTCCAATCGCATCACTGGAGGGTGAACGCCGGGGCTAAGCGCTTGTTCCTGTCCTGCGAGCCTACCAGTGGCCGGTGTTGGGCATCGAGGCCCACGGCTCCTGCGGCGGCTTCGGCTCGCCCTTCTGCAACAGCTCGATCGAGTGCAGGTCCGGCGAACGGACGAAGGCCATGTTGCCGTCGCGCGGCGGCCGGTTGATGGTGACGCCGGCCTTCATCAGCTTCTCGCAAGTGGCGTAGATGTCGTCGACCTCATAGGCGAGATGGCCGAAGAAGCGATCCTCGCCGTAGGTCTCCTCGTCCCAATTGTAGGTGAGCTCGACCAGCGGCGCCCCGCGCGTCGGCGGCTGCTTCTTCAGCGCCTCGAGATCGTCCGCCGAGCACAGGAACACCAGCGTGAAGCGCCCCTTGTCGTTCTCGATCCGCCGCACCTCCTTCAGCCCGAACGCATCGACATAGAATTTCAGCGCAGCATCGAGATTGCGCACGCGCAGCATGGTGTGGAGGTATCGCATTTTTCTTATCTCCTTGAGAACGTCTTGAGATTTTTGGGCCGATCAGGCTGTAGGGAGCACAAAATAACAGTAAAATCCGCATCGGGGCACTACCATACGTGCGGATTACGTGCGGGTCAGACACACTTTGTCATTGGCATAGCGCAGAATCTTGGCCGGGTTTTCAATCGAGCCCGTGTCTGTGCAGCACCCCTCTCGAGCCCTTGGGTCGGGGGTGGGCATAGCGCCGAAGGCGGGCGTTCAGTAGATCTCGGTCACAACTCTGAAGCCCTTTATGGCCTCAGGGACCTCACTGAAGGGGGTGACTTTCCCGCCGGTGTAGGTGTCGACGACGTAACCGTTGTACGCCGCAAAGACGTGGCCTTCGCCCAACTCCCTGTGTGAGGTCAGGACAAGTATCGGAGACAGTGTAGTAGACTTCTCAAAAAGCTCTTCGATCGTCAGGCCCTTATGGAATTCGTCGAAGCGTCTGGAGATGCCCAAGGACGGCAGTGCTTCGAGCCAACACTTGGGAGGAATGCCTTCAGATTGCGTGAAGGGTCCAATCCCGAGGATTTCTGCCTGCTTGTTGATGGCTTCCATAACATCGGGGATTTTCTTGCCGGTGATGGCAGCGAGCGCTGTTGGCACGCAGAAGGTACCCTGAACCCAATCAGTTACATCATAGAGCGGCATTGAAAACTCCGTCGGCCTCAAATCACGCTACAGGGCCGCTGGTTCGGCTTCGCAGTCGGCTACGGTTCGCGCTGAACGGGCTGTCCATTAAGGCAGCTTCTTCTCAGCCTCGCTGAGAAAGAGAATAGTTGAAGCGGTCATGTGCAGGACATACGAAACAAGTTCTGCTGGCGGCTCGTTGTTCGGAAGCGTCCCGGCGCCATGCCCACCTTGGCGGTTTCGGGCGGTTGGTATTCCCGATGAAAGTATCGTCCTCAAGCCTGTAAAATGACTTTCCCAATATGCGGGTATCAGACCTTTATCGAGGCACGTTTTGACCAATTCGGAAGCGGTCGATCGGTTTGGATCAAATGGCCAGCCGCGTTTGTGGCAAATGATTTTCATCGTGCTCTCGAAGGACTTCGCGCAGTCTACCAACGCTTCCTCATGCTTGCCGTGACGATAGTGTTCAAAGGCGCTAAGAAATTCGTCCTGGGCGTTTTTGAACTCGACGCCACGCAGAACGTCTAGCGCAGGAATGACTGCTTCCGCATGGATGAATGCGGAATCTATCCGAACAATTTGACGATCTACAAACTGATAGCCGACGCCGTGCTCTTTAAACCGAGTATTGAGTTCGTTGATAGCTTCGGTGGCGATCTCGTCCGATTTCTGCCTACGTAAATAGTCGAAACTGCGCGTATGACCGTCGATCAGTCGAAAGGAAAGCTCAACCGCGTCGAGGACGCGATCGACATTGGATTCGCGTTCAAACCAACCTCGTACGTCCTGATAAGCAGCGCTCGGTGAACGCTGGTCGATACTGGGAAGCAGCGTCATAACGCTGAATTCGCGCCGTAAGATCTTCGCAATTGTAAAGTAAACATCAAAGATCTTGTCGTCGCTACGAGAGCCTGAAGTATAGTAAGGCACACCAATAGCATCGTCCCATATATGCTCGATCTGCATTTTCAGACCGTAGGGGATATGATCATATTGATAGATGTCTGGTTGTGTGCCGCTCTCGCGCAGCTTGCGTTTCGAGTAGAGGTCTGAGCTGGTCCCGCAAATCTGAACAGCGCGATAAGTGGAGTTTCTGCCTGACGGCGGGCAAGATTGACCCGCGAATCAGGAGAGACGATGAGCAGACGAGCACGGCGGAACCACACTCCGGCTTTCAAGGCGAAGGTGGCACTTGCCGCCGTCAAGGGTGACCGCACGCTGGCGCAACTGGCGGAGCAGTTCGACGTTCACCCCAATCAGATCACATCGTGGAAGGCCCAGCTCGAAGGCAGCGCTGCCGATGTTTTCGGTCCGGGCGGCGGGAGTCGGATCGCCGAACCCA
>NZ_SPQS01000028.1 GCF_004570865.1 Bradyrhizobium frederickii | reverse complement strand
TTCTCGTTCAGCCCGGGAGCCGGCGGATCGCGTCCGGCACCGGCGGCGGCGCGGGAGGCGCAGGCGATGCCGCCGGTGCCGGACGCGATCCGCCGGCTCCCGGGCTGAACGAGAAATCCTCGGCCAATGAAGAGGATATCCACGGCACCTGCTCGCCGCGCGACGCCCTTGTGACGCCCATCTTGGTGCGGTTCAGCGTCTCCTCGGCCATCAGGTCGGGGACGCGGATTTCCTTCAGAAGCTCCTGGACAAACAGGCTGTGATCGCCGCCGGCGTCGGAGACCACCGAGGCCAGCGCCGCCGAATACATCACCAGCGTGCCGTTCGGCGCGATGACCGGGGTCAGGCCGGCCGAGAAGCTGCGGAACCGGCGCTCGAACGGATTGCGCCTGGAGGCGTCGATCAGTGCGATCTTGACGCCGGCGCCGCGGGTGTTGAGCTCGCCGAGGACGGTCTCGAGGCTGAAACCGTCGCGGCGCACATCGGATTCCGTCCAGATCTGCGCATCGATCGGCAGCAGGTAGCTCTGGCGCGCCGACTGGATGCCGAAGCCGCTGAAGAACACCAGCGCCACCGATCCCGGCTTGATCTTGCTGTAGAGCTTGTCGAAGGCGCGGCGCATGCCGTCGCCGGTCAGATTCTCCCCGATCTCGACCGCAAAGCCGTCGCGCTTGAGCTCGTCGGCGACGTTGCGCGCATCGTTGATCGGTTCCTTCAGCGGAGCGTCCGCGTCCGGATATTTGGCGTTGCCGATGACCAGCGCAAAACGCTCACCGGCCGCAAACGAGGGGGCAGTCGGGACGAGCGAGATGAGCAAGGGCAGAAGAAAAAAGAAGCGAATTTTCATAATCAGCGCGGTCCAGCCAAAAAGGCGCCGTTCCCAGCTTGCGCCGCGGCGACCTTAACTTACGCTTCTTCCATTATCAAACCGGGGACGGGGGGCGTCAACCGCTTGGAGATTCGGCGTTATCGCGACGATTGACCGCAACGTCTGGGTGCGCCGCAAGGGGAATAAACAGGTTGTCATGGCTGCCCTCGTCGCGATCCGAATCGATCCTATCGGCAGCATGGTAGGGCAGCAACGGCGCCGAAAACGTGATGGGTCTCACATTGAAGGCCCCGCCCGCGGTCGCGCCGCGCGGGTTTGACCTTTGCGGCGGACGATGGCTTGCTTGCGCAGCATCGTCCCGTCAAGACCCACTCAGAAAAGTAAAGCAAGAACCATGGGAAACGCCTACGAGATCTACGCCCTGCGCTATGCGACGATGTCGCCGCGCACCCCCGGCATGAACTTCCTGGCGCCCGATCCGCATGACAGCGCGGCGCAGGATCTCGATTATTTCGTTTGGCTGATCCGCGGGGGCGGCCGCGACATTCTGGTCGACACCGGCTTCAACGCCGAAGAGGCGAGCGCGCGGGCGCGCAAGCTGACGCTCAACCCGGTCGATGCGCTGGAGCGCTTCGGCGTTGCGGCATCAAGCATTCGCGACGTCATCGTGACGCATTTGCATTACGACCATGCCGGCAATCTCGATCGTTTCCCGAAGGCGCGCTTCCATTTGCAGGAGCGCGAGATGGCCTACGCGACCGGCCGCTGCATGTGCAACGGCCTGTTGCGCCATCCGTTCTCGGTCGAGCACGTCACGCAGATGGTGCGCCATGTCTATGGCGAGCGCGTCACGTTCTATTCGGGCGAGGGCGAGGTCGCGCCCGGCGTCACCGTGCATCGTGTCGGCGGCCATTCCGACGGCTTGCAGGTGGTCAAGGTCGAAACCGCGCGCGGGCCGGTGGTGCTGGCATCCGATGCCGCGCACTACTACGCCAATCTGCAGCGCAGGAGCCCGTTCCCGATCGTCTACAATGTCGGCGACATGGCGCAAGGCTGGGAGACGATCGAGCGCCTCGCCGGCCATCCTGACCGCTTCATCCCCGGCCACGATCCGATCGTGACGGAGATCTATCCGCGTGCCGGCGACAAAGTCGACGCCTTCGCGCTGCACCTGCCGCCGTCGCGGTCGTTTGCGAAATGACGATGTCGTCACTTTGGAGACAGATGTCATCACCCGCCTTCCCGGCCTCACGCCGATCCCGCCGCCGCGCACGACGACCTCGTCTTTACACTCGCGGCTGCGCCTGACCGGTCAGTCCCTCGTGGCGACGGCGGCGAAGTAGATTTCGACAAGTGAGGGGGCAACTTCCGTCGCTCGGCAGGCGATGTAAAGCACCGGCCCAGGATGCGCGATCGTGCAAGCCGATTGACGTATTCATCCGTCATTTCTAGGTTGTGCCCGACATTCACAAAGGTGTTCGGTGCTTTCAAAACTCAAAAATCTTGCTGCCGACGCCATGAAAGGCGCCAGCGGGCATTTCTCGAAAGCTTCCAGGGCAATTGCCGACCTGGCCGCGAGTCTTGCCGACCGCGCCGCGGCCGCCGCTGATCTGGGCCGCATTCTCGATATCATCGAAATGGTCCCAGGCGTCAGTTTCGAGAAGCCAGAGCCTAATGCCGATTATCTCAGTACGCTGCTCGCCGCGGTGCAGATGGGCGAGCTTACGCTGGCCGTGCACTACCGCCAGCAAACCGAAGCCAGCGTGGTGCGCCTGCATCCCATCACAACGGCCCAGGCCAATGCACTGACCGGTTCGGACGATAAATTTTCCTCGATGATCCTGGTCGACGGTGAGAACGACAAGCCTGCCATCCAGATGCTGACGAACACCGAGCATCTGGCAGAAAATTATCGGTACGTCACCGCCGACACCCTGGTCAACGCATTGGCTTTCCCGATCGAGAATGTCAAAGGCGGTTTCATCATTGCCAGGCCGTTTCGTGCAATCGCGCGACCGATCGCAGGATGGCTGCTCAACATCATTTTCGACCAGGGTGAGAAACTGCATCGCCGTTTCCGCGGCAACCGCGCCGAAGATCGGCCCCAATCGCCGTTGCTATCCGCGGAGGAGGAAAACGGTGCGGCAAGTGTTTCGATCACGCCGGAAGACAGTGACGTCCAGGCTCGGGTCTCCGATCGAGCGATCGATGACCAGCCGCGGAATGATGGCGTGAATTGATTGAGCAGAGTTGAGGGCCGCGCGCTCTGTGGTCTCTTTTCATCGCCCACACGCTTCAGCCCTTGAGCGACAGCCCGTTTGCGAGCCAGCGCCCTAATACGCCTGCTTCGCGTCGGCCTCTTCGCTGGTCTGGATCAAATCGAGGCTCTGCTCGATCTTGCCGAGCAGCGTGGACAGCTGCCTGCGCTCCTGCGCCGAGAGGCAGGCGAGGATCTCGTCCTCACGCCGCAGCAATTGCGGGAACAGCTCTTCATAGAGCGAGCGGCCCTTCGCCGTCAGTTGCAGGCGGAATTCGCGGCGGTCGGCTTTGTTCTCGACCCGCTCGATCAGATCCTGGTTGAGCAGCGCGGTCACCGCGCGGCTGATGGTGGATTTGTGCGTGCGGGTGCATTGCGCGATGAACTGCGCGCTGCAGGCATCGTTACGGAACCCGAGCGTGGCGATCACGCGCCAGGCCGGGATGTCGAGACCGTGGCGTTCCTGATATTCGACCGCGAGCGCGGAACTGACTTCGGCCGCGAGCCGGTTGAGCCGGAACGGCACGAACTTGAACAGATCGAGCCGCGGCTCTCGCCGCACTGCGGCCTGATCGGCCTCGCGCGCCTTCAGTGCGGTGTCGCTGGATGTCCTCGCCAAGGGAGTGCTCCGAATTCCAGTTGACGGCCGGCCGGCTCCGGTCCAAAATAGTTGCACGTGAGACTATCTAGCAGATTGGTCCCCTTCTGACCAGAGCCGAGGTTCGTGTATGGCGCAGGCCAAGACACTTGAGGTCAAGGCGTATCAGGCCAAAGCCCAGTTCGGCTATCGCCGCCATCCCGATCAGGACCGCGCCAGCCAAAGCCCGGCCGAGCATCCGGTCGTGGTTGTCGGCGCCGGCCCGGTCGGGCTGTCGCTTGCGATCGATCTGGCCCAACGCGGCCAGCGCGTCGTCCTGCTGGATGACGCCGACCGCATCGGCGAGGGCTCCCGCGCGATCTGCTTCTCGAAGCGGTCGCTGGAATATTGGGACCGGCTCGGCGTCGGCGACCGCATGGTTGCCAAGGGCGTGGTCTGGAGCGTCGGCCGGATCTTTCACGGGGAGTCCCAGCTCTACCAATTCAACCTCCTGCCTGAAGACGGCCACAAGCGGCCGGCCTTCATCAATCTTCAGCAATATTACGCCGAGGCCTATCTGGTCGATCGCGTCAGCGAGCTTCCCGAGATCGACCTGCGCTGGCGCAACAAGGTGACGGCGCTGGAGCAGCGCAACGACGGCGTGGCGCTGATGATCGAGACGCCGGAGGGCGCCTATCGTCTGCATGCGCAATATGTCATCGCCTGCGACGGCGCGCGGTCCTCGCTGCGGCAGATGGTCGGCGCCGAGTTCGCGGGACAGGTGTTCGAGGACCAGTTCCTGATCGCCGACGTCAAGATGACGGCGGAATTCCCGACCGAGCGCTGGTTCTGGTTCGATCCGCCGTTCCATGCCGGCCGCTCCGCGCTGCTGCACCGGCAGCCCGACGACGTCTGGCGCATCGATCTTCAGCTCAATCGTTATGCCGACCCCGTGATCGAGAAGAAGCCCGAGAATGTTCGGCCGCGGATCGCGCGCATGCTGGGTCACGACAAGTTCGAGTTCGAATGGATCTCGCTCTACAAATTCCAGTGCCGGCGGATGGATCGTTTCATCCATGGCCGCGTGATCTTCGCCGGCGATTCCGCGCATCAGGTCTCGCCGTTCGGCGCGCGTGGCGCCAATTCCGGACTCGAGGATGCCGAAAATCTCTCGTGGAAGCTCGATCGCGTGCTGCGCGGCACTTCGCCGGCCAGCCTGCTGGAGAGCTACCACACCGAGCGCAGCACGGCGGCCGACGAGAACATCCGCGAATCCACCCGCTCCACCGATTTCATGGCGCCGAACTCGCATCAGGAAGCGCGGCTGCGCAAGGCGGTGCTGTCGCTCGCCAAGGAGACCGAGTTCGGCAAGCGCATGGTCAATGGCGGACGGCTGTCGGTGCCGTGCAGCTACGACTCCCCGCTGTCGTCGCCGGATGCCGATGCCTGGCACGGCGGGCCGCCTCCCGGCTGCTCCATGCTCGATGCGCCGATTGCCGAGCAGGCCTACCTGACGGATGCGTTCCGCAAGGGTGGAACGGACTTCACGCTGCTGTCGTTCAGCAATGGCGCCGCGATCGATCCGCCCGCCGGCGTCAAGGCGATCCGGATCGGCGGCGAGAGCGGACTTGCCGATCCCTCCGGCCTCGTCGCGAAGCGCTATGATGGCGGACCCGGCACGGCCTATCTGCTCAGGCCCGACGGCTATGTCACGGCGCGCTTCCGTCATCCCACAAGCGAAGCCGTCGCTGCGGCGCTATCGCGCGCCCAAGGTTTTAATTGACGGCCTGAATCGAGGTTTTGCATGCCGTTGTCCACCGACTCCAATTTTGCGCGGCCTGACGACGCCTTTCGCGCCGTCGTCGAAGCGCATCGCGGCCTCACCGAGGAGCAGAGCGCCGATCTCGACGCGGCGCTGGTGCTGATCCTCGCCAATCATATCGGCGACATCGATGTGCTGCGCGAGGCGATCGGGCTCGCCAAGCGCCGCATGATCGACAGCCAGCAGCAGCAACAACAGCAACAATGACCCTGAGAATTCAAAGCAAAGCTCAAAGGACGAATTGATGGCGAAGAACTTCGCATCCACCGGCGATCTCGCCGAGAAGAAGATCACCTTCTCCGAGATCGGCACCGATCTCTATGCCTTCACCGCCGAGGGCGATCCGAACACGGCCGTCATCGTCGGCGACGACGGCTGCCTGGTGTTCGACGCGCAGGCGACGCCGGCGATGGCGAGCAAGGTGATCGAGCGCGTCCGCGCCGTCACCGACAAGCCGATTAAATATGTCGTGCTGTCGCATTATCACGCCGTGCGCGTGTTAGGGGCCTCCGCCTACAAGGCGCAGGGCATCGTCGCCTCGCAGGAGACCTACCGGTTGATCGCGGAGCGCGGCAAGCAGGATTGGGATTCCGAATACGGCCGCTTCCCGCGCCTGTTCCAGGATGCGCAGAGCATCCCGGGCCTGACCTGGCCGACGCTGACCTTCGAAGGTGAGATGACAATTTACCTCGGCAAGCGCGAGGTGCGGCTGATGCAGCTCGGGGCCGGCCATACCTCGGGCGACATCGTCGCCTGGGTGCCGGATGCCGAGGTCATGTTCTCCGGCGACCTCATCGAATATCACTCGGCCTGTTATTGCGGCGATGCGCATTTGCGCGAATGGCCGCTGACGCTGAACGAGATCCGCAACTTCAATCCCAAGGCCATCGCGCCGGGCCGCGGCGACGCGCTGAAGGGGCTCGCCACGGGGCGCGAGGCCATCGCGATGACGCGCGACTTCGTCACCTCGCTCTATGGCGCCGCCGAACTGTCGGTGGCCAAGGGCCGCTCGCTGAAGGAGACGATGGCGGCGACGCGCGAGGTGATGGATCCGAAGTTTTCGAGCTTCGCCATCTACGAGCACTGCCTGCCGTTCAACGTGTCGCGCGCCTATGACGAGGCGTCGGGGATCGACGATCCCGTGATCTGGACCGACAAGCGCGACCAGGAGATGTGGGCCGCCCTTCAAGGAGGAGGATAGTCATGAACATCAACACCTCGCCCGATCAGATCATCCGCAGCTCAGCCCAGGTGACGCCGGGCTACATGTCCGGCTTCGGCAACAGCTTTGAGACCGAGGCGCTGCCCGGCGCGCTGCCGATCGGGCGCAACTCGCCGCAGCGCTGCGCCTACGGGCTCTATGCCGAGCAATTGTCCGGCTCGCCCTTCACCGCGCCGCGCGGCAGCAACGAGCGCTCCTGGCTCTACCGCATCCGTCCCTCGGTGAAGCATTCCGGCCGCTTCGAGAAGGTCGATGCCGGCCTGTGGCGCTCGGCACCGTGCCATGAGTACGATCTGCCGATCGCGCAGCTGCGCTGGGATCCGACGCCGCTGCCGAAGGAGGACGTCACCTTCGTCCAGGGCGTGCAGACCATGACGACCGCCGGCGATGTCAACACGCAGGCCGGCATGGCCGCGCATGTCTATCTCATCACCAAGTCGATGGTGGACCAGCATTTCTACAATGCCGACGGCGAGCTGATGTTCGTGCTGCAGCAGGGCAATCTTCGCCTCGTCACCGAGTTCGGCCGCATCGATGCCGAGCCCGGCGAGATCGTGGTGATCCCGCGCGGCGTCAAGTTTCGCGTCGAGATTCCGAACGGGCCGGCCCGCGGCTATCTCTGCGAGAATTACGGCGGCGCGTTCACGCTGCCGGAGCGCGGGCCGATCGGCGCCAATTGCCTCGCCAATGCCCGCGACTTCCTCACGCCGGTCGCGCATTACGAAGACAAGGACACGCCGACCGAGCTCTACGTGAAATGGGGCGGTGCGCTGTTCAAGACCCAGCTCGCGCATTCGCCGATCGACGTGGTCGCCTGGCACGGCAATTACGCGCCCTACAAATACGACCTGCGCACCTTCTCGCCGGTCGGTGCAATCGGGTTCGATCATCCCGATCCCTCGATCTTCACGGTGCTGACCTCGCCGTCGGAAACCGCGGGCACCGCGAATATCGACTTCGTGATCTTCCCCGAGCGCTGGATGGTGGCCGACAACACCTTCCGTCCGCCCTGGTACCACATGAACATCATGAGCGAGTTCATGGGCCTGATCTACGGCGTCTACGACGCCAAGCCGCAAGGCTTCGTCCCCGGCGGCATGAGCCTGCACAATTGCATGCTGCCGCACGGCCCCGACCGCGACGCCTTCGAGCACGCCAGCAACGGCGAATTGAAGCCGGTGAAGCTGACCGGCACCATGGCCTTCATGTTCGAGACCCGCTATCCGCAGCGCGTCACCGCGCACGCCGCCAATGCTTCGACGCTGCAGGACGACTATGCCGATTGCTGGAAGGGCCTGGAGAAGAAGTTCGATCCGAGCAAGCCGTAGTGACTGCGTCATTCCGGGATGCGCCGAAGGCGCAGGCCCGGAATCCATAACCACGATCGTGAGTATGGATTCCGGGCTCGCGCTCCGCGCGCCCCGGAATGACGATGGAGAACCGTCAGAAAAATATCCGGCAGGAAACCCATGCTTCACCCCAACGACCCCAGCATCCGCTCCTTCATCGAGGTCGATCCCTCTTCCGACTTCCCGATCCAGAACCTGCCCTACGGCGTGTTCTCGACAGCGGTCAATCCGACCCCGCGCGTCGGTGTCGCGATCGGCAATTACGTGCTCGATCTCTGGGAGCTCGAGCAGGATTCCCGGCTCGATGTCGGTCCGCTCGGCGTGTTCTCCGGAGCTTCGCTCAACCCCTTCATGGCGTTGGGACCAAAGGTCTGGGCGAAGACGCGGGCCCGGATCAGCGAGCTGTTGCGCCACGATCATGCGGAGCTGCGCGACAACGAGGAGCTGCGCAAGCAGGCACTGGTGCCGATGCGCGACGCAAGACTGCATCTGCCCTTCGCGGTCTCCGGCTACACCGATTTCTATTCGTCGAAAGAGCACGCCACCAATGTCGGTGTGATGTTCCGCGGCAAGGACAACGCGCTGCAGCCGAACTGGCTGCATATGCCGATCGCCTATAACGGCCGCGCCTCGACCGTCGTGGTCTCCGGCACCAAGGTGAAGCGCCCGCGCGGGCAGTTGAAGCCGCCGAATGTGGATCTGCCGAGCTTTGCGCCGTGCAAGCGGCTCGATTTCGAGCTGGAGATGGGCGCGGTGATCGGCCAGCCCTCGCCGATGGGCGGCATGCTTGGGGAGCAACAGGCCGAGGAGGTGATCTTCGGCTTCGTGCTGCTCAACGACTGGAGTGCGCGCGACATCCAGCAATGGGAATATGTGCCGCTCGGCCCGTTTCTGGCCAAGGCGTTCGCGACCTCGATCAGCCCCTGGGTGGTGACGCGCGAGGCGCTGGAGCCGTTCCGGCTGAAGGGGCCGGAGCAGGAGCCGGTGCCGCTCGATTATCTCAAGCAGGCGAAGCCGCAGAACTACGATGTCGAGCTCGACGTTGCCTTGCGCGCCGCCGGCGCCAACGCGCCCGCCAGCATCAGCCGCACCAATTTCAAGTACATGTACTGGTCCTCGGTGCAGCAGCTGATGCACCACGCCTCGAGCGGCTGCGCCATGAATGTCGGCGATCTCCTCGGCAGCGGCACCATCTCCGGCCCGGAGAAGAACCAGCGCGGCAGCCTGCTCGAGATCAGCTGGAACGGCACCGAGCCGGTCGAGCTCCCCGGCGGCACCAAGCGCTCGTTCCTGGAAGATGGCGACAGCCTCGTCATGCGCGGCTGGTGCCAGGGCAACGGCTACCGCATCGGCTTTGGCGAGGTCGAGGGGACGATCTTGCCGGCGGAGTGATGGCTGTCATTCCGGGGCGAGCGTAGTCTCGTAGGGTGGGCAAAGGCGCTCTTGCGCCGTGCCCACGCGATGGACATGGTGGGCACGCTACCGCTTTGCCCACCCTACGAGACCTATCGTTGGTCTGGCGGCACGTCCTTGATCCGCGCGCAATGCGCGGCGACATCCTCGACGCTGTATTTCAAATGCACCCGCTTGTCGGACGGCGCCTGCTTCGCTGTGCAGACGCCGGGCCGCCATTCCTGCGCCGGCCTGATCGGGCGCGGCGCAAAGCCGCCGCCGCAGTTCGGGCAGACGTTGGACAGCTTGGTCTCGACGCAGTCCGCGCAGAACGTGCATTCGTAGGAGCAGATCCGCGCGTCCGTTGCGTCTGGCGGCAGGTCGCGGTCGCAATATTCGCAGTTCGGACGAAGCTGGAGGGCCATGGCAAATCTCCCGGAGCGACCGCGATCATCGCAGATCGCGCGCGCGGTGCGAATGACGTAGTTCCCTCGATTTCAGCCGGCCTGATCGCCGTGCGGCAGAAGAGATCCTATCTCTTCCAGGCCGTCGTCACCGCGGCGATCTCCGCCGGCTCCGGCTCGCGCACCGCCGAGGGCGTGCGCGAGAAACGCGGCGCGGGACCGGGCTGCTTCACGCCGTGGCGCTCGATGAACACGTTGCGCGCGACCATGTGCGGATGCTTCGTCGCCTCCGACATGGTCAGCACCGGCGCGAAGCAGATGTCGGTGCCTTCCATGATCTTGCACCAATCCTCGCGCGTCTTGCTCTTGAACACCGCCTTGAGCTTCTCCTTCAGCGCCGGCCAGGCCTTGGGATTCATCTGCGCGTCGAAATCGGCGTCGGTCAGGCCGGCGTGCTGGCGCAGCAGCGCGTAGAATTGCGGCTCGATTGAGCCGATCGAGATGAAATGACCGCAGGCGCATTCATAGACGCCGTAGAAATGCGCGCCGCCGTCGAGGAAGTTCTGGTCGCGCCCTTCGGTCCAGCGTCCCATATTGGTCATGTCGAAGAAGAACGACATCAGCGATGCCGCGCCGTCGCACATCGCGGCGTCGACGACCTGGCCCTTGCCGGATCTCTGCGCTTCCAGGAGCGCGGCGAGCACGCCGACGACGAGATAGAGCGCGCCGCCGCCGAAATCGCCGACCAGATTGAGCGGCGGCACCGGCGCTTCCTTCGGTCCGATGGCGGCGAGCGCGCCGGTGATGGAGATGTAGTTGATGTCGTGGCCGGCGGCGTTGGCGA
The DNA here is from genome assembly GCF_004570865.1 of Bradyrhizobium frederickii. Classification (GTDB taxonomy): domain Bacteria; phylum Pseudomonadota; class Alphaproteobacteria; order Rhizobiales; family Xanthobacteraceae; genus Bradyrhizobium; species Bradyrhizobium frederickii. The sequence goes on along the minus strand of NZ_SPQS01000028.1, from coordinate 56,538 downwards.
GCGGGCCTTCCTGGCCCCAGCCGGTCATGCGGCCGTAGACCAGCTTGGGATTGCGCGCGAGCACGACGTCCGGCCCGAGGCCGAGCCGCTCCATCACGCCGGGACGAAAACCCTCGACCAGCGCATCGGCGCTGGCCAAGAGGTCGAGAACCTGCGCGATCGCCGCCTTGTCCTTGAGGTCGAGCTCGATCACCTTGCGGCCGCGCCCGGCCACCGACTTCATGTTCTTCTTCGCACCGACGCGGTCGAGCGTGACGACGTCGGCGCCCATGTCCGCGAGCATCATGCAGGCGAACGGGCCGGGCCCGATGCCGGCGAATTCGACGATGCGGAAGCCCGCAAGCGGGCCGGAGCTGCGGACGGACGAGGCTTCTGATTTTTCTTGGGCTGATTGATCGAGCACGTTGTTGTTTCCTCGGGTCGCGGGCGGATGCCGGCGATCCGGCAGCCGTCTCTGACATTTCTTTTGTGGGGCGAGTTAATCGGCCGATTAACTTTTCTCGCCTTCGCGCCAGCGAGGCAAGCGGTTTTCATGCCGCATGGCCAAAATAAAACGGCGCGCACCGAAGTGCGCGCCGCGGAAAATTTGTGTCGAGGCGCTGGCCGCGGGATCAGCCCGCAGCAGAAACCGCGCGTTGCGCCATCACCTTGATGAGATTGGCGCGATACTCAGCAGTGCCGTGGATATCGGCCAGCAATCCGTTTGCCGAAATGCTGACGCCATCGACCGCCGCCGGCGACCAGTTCGCCTTCAGCGCGGCTTCGATGACGGGGACCCGCATCACGCCGCTCTGCGAGGCGCCTGTGGCGGCGACGCGAACCTCGCCCGACTTGGTCTGGGCCACGAACACCCCGGTCAGCGCGAAGCGCGAGGCCGGATGCCGCATCTTCTCATAGCCTGCCTTCGCCGGCACGGGGAATGATACGGCGGTGATGAGCTCGCCGTCCTCCAGAGCCGTGGTGAACAGGCCCTGGAAGAAATCCTCCGCCGCGATCGACCGCTTGTTGGTCTTCACGGTGGCGCCGAGCGCGAGCAGCGCGGCCGGGAAGTCCGCGGCGGGATCGTTGTTGGCAATCGAGCCGCCGATCGTGCCGCGATAGCGCACGGCAGGGTCGCCCAGCACCGAGGTGAGATGGGCGATCGCGGGAATCGCCTTCTTCACATCGGCATTCGTCATGATGTCGTAATAGGTCGTGGCGGCCTTGATGGTCAGCGTGTCGCCCGACAATTCGACGCCCTGCAGCTCCTTGATCTTGCCGAGGTCGATGACGTCGGAGGGGCTTGCGAGGCGCTGCTTCATCACAGGCAGCAGCGTCTGGCCACCGGCCAGGAACTTCGCTTCGCTGCTCTTGCCGAACAGGCTGACGGCCTCGTCGACCGAGGAAGCGCGATGATAGGTGGTCTGGTACATCTTGGTTGCTCCCTCTTAAGCCGCGTGGATGGTGCGCCAGACCCGGTCAGGAGTCGCGGGCATTTCCAGATTGTTCTTGCCGATCGCATCCGTGATCGCGTTGATCACGGCCGCTGACGCCCCGATCGCGCCGGCCTCACCGCAACCCTTGATGCCCAACGGATTGCCCGGGCACAGCGTCGTGGTGTGGGAGAGATTGAAGGAGGGCACATCGTCGGCGCGCGGCATGGCGTAGTCCATGAACGAGGCCGTGACCGGCTGGCCGTTGGCATCGTAGATCGCATGCTCGAGCAGGGCCTGTCCGATGCCTTGAACAAGGCCGCCATGGACCTGGCCTTCGACGATCATGGGGTTGATCAGCCGGCCGAAATCGTCTGCCGCGACGAAGTTGACGAAGGACGTCTTGCCGGTGCCGGAATCGACCTCGAGCTCGCAGATATAGGTGCCGGCCGGGAAGGTGAAGTTGGTCGGGTCGTAGAAAGCGCTTTCCTTCAGGCCCGGCTCCATCCCGTCAGGCAGATTGTGCGCGGTGTAGGCCGCGAGCGCCACCATCGGCAGGGCGATCGCCTTGTCGGTGCCGGTCACCTTGAACTCGCCGTTCTCGATGACGATGTCGGCCTCGGAAGCTTCCAGCGCATGGGCCGCAATCTTTTTGGCCTTCGATTCCATCTTCTCCATCGCCTTCAGGATCGCGGTGAGGCCGACGGCCGCCGAGCGCGAGCCGTAGGTGCCCATGCCGAACTGCACCTTGTCGGTGTCGCCATGGACGATCGAGACCTGGCTGATGGGAACGCCGAGGCGCTCCGCGACGAGCTGGCAGAACGTGGTCTCGTGACCCTGGCCGTGGCTGTGCGAGCCCGTGAGGATCTCGATGGTGCCGACCGGATTGACGCGCACCTCGGCAGATTCCCACAGGCCGACGCCGGCACCCAAGCTGCCGACCGCCTTCGACGGCGCGATGCCGCAGGCCTCGATGTAGCAGGACACGCCGATGCCGCGCAGCTTGCCGTCGGCTTTCGCCTTGGCCTTGCGGGCGGGGAAGCCGGCATAGTCGATCGCCTTCATCGCGGCATCGAGCGAGGCGTTGAAGTCGCCGGTGTCGTAGGCCATGATCACGGGCGTCTGGTGCGGGAACTGAGTGATGAAGTTGCTCCGCCGCAGTTCGGCCGGATCGACCTTGAGCTGCCGCGCCGCCGTTTCCATCAAACGTTCGATCAGATAGCTGGCTTCGGGACGGCCTGCGCCACGATAGGCGTCGACCGGTGTGGTATTGGTGTAGACCCCGATCACCTCGGCATGGATCGCCGGGATGTTGTACTGGCCCGACAGCAGCGTCGCGTAGAGATAGGTCGGTACCGAGGACGAGAACAGCGACATGTAGGCGCCGAAATTAGCGTAGGTCTTCACCTTGAAACCGGTGATCTTGTTGTTGGCGTCGAACGCCATCTCGGCATGGGTCACATGGTCGCGGCCATGCGCGTCGGTAAGGAAAGCCTCGGTGCGGTCGCCGGTCCATTTCACGGGACGGCCGACCTTCTTCGAAGCCCACAGCGCCACCATCTCCTCGGGATAGATGAAGATCTTGGAGCCGAAGCCGCCGCCGACATCGGGGGCGATCACGCGCAGCTTGTGCTCGGGCGCAATATTGTAGAACGCCGACAGCACGAGGCGGGCGACGTGGGGGTTCTGCGAGGTCGTGTAGAGCGTGAAGTGCTCTTCCGCCGCGTCGTAATCGGCGATCGCCGCCCGCGGCTCCATTGCATTGGGGGCGAGGCGGTTGTTGGTGACGTCGAGCTTGACGACGTTGGCGGCCTTGGCGAAGGCCGCATTCACGGCGCCCTCGTCGCCGATCACCCAGTCATAGACCTGGTTGCCGGGTGCTTCGGGATGAAGCTGCGGCGCGCCTGATTTGATCGCGGCGTGGACGTCGGCGACTGCGGGAAGTTCTTCGTAGTCGACGACAACCGCTTCCGCGGCATCGCGCGCCAGATTCTTGCTCTCGGCGATCACAACCGCGACGGCCTGCCCGACGAAGCGCACCGTCTCCGGCGCCATCGCCGGCCAGGCGCCCATCTTCATCGGGCTGCCGTCCTTGGAGGTGATGGCCCAGCCGCAGATCAGGTTGCCGACCTTGTCGTCGACGATCTGCTGGCCCGTGAGCACCGCGACCACGCCCGGCATCTTCAGCGCGGCCGACGAATCGATCTTCCTCACCTTGGCGTGGGCGTGCGGGCTGCGGATGAAATGGGCATAGGTCATGCCCGTCAGCTTGATGTCGTCGACGTAGCGGCCCTTGCCGGTGATGAAACGCTTGTCTTCCTTGCGCACGACGCGCGCGCCGATACCTTCAACACCCATGTCTGGTCCTCCCGACCGGAAATTTTATGGCTGCGCTTTCCTTCGAAAGCGGCAGCGGTGATTCTTCTTTCGAGGCGCGCCGCTTTACTCGGCCGCCTGCGAGACCTTCATGCGCCCGGCTGCATCCAGCACGGCCTTGACGATGTTGTGGTAGCCGGTGCAGCGGCAGATATTGCCTTCCAGCTCGCTGCGGACGGTCGCCTCGTCGAGCTGACCACCATGGCGATGCACGATGTCGATCGCCGACATGATCATGCCCGGCGTGCAATAGCCGCATTGAAGACCATGATTGTCGCGGAAGGCGGCTTGCATCGGGTGCAGCTCGTCGCCCTTGGCGATGCCCTCGATGGTGGTGATGGTGGAGCCGTCGGCCTGGCCCGCCAGCATGGTGCAGGATTTCACCGCCTTGCCGTCCATATGGACCACGCAGGCCCCGCACTGGCTGGTGTCGCAGCCGACATGGGTCCCGGTGAGGTTGAGGTGATCGCGCAGAAGCTGGACCAGCAGCGTGCGGTCCTCGACATCGACGGCAACGGCTTTGCCGTTCACCGTCAGTTTGACTGTAGACACGTGACGTCCTCCCAAAGTGATTTTGATTGGTTCTAATTAGAGACAGCGCAACGGAACTTTGCAACTGGCATTTTGGTGACCTCGCGTCATGGAAAGGTCATCGTGGCGGTCGTAGCGGCGCGCAATTCGGTCATGACGCTCCAAGCCGTCACCAACACGTGGCGCAGCCGCAAGGCAGGTGTGGAAAGTTCGGCATCGCTTCCGCGGGCAATGTCGCAGCGACGCCGCTTATCGGCGCCGCTCGCGCGCGAGTTCAGCCCTGTCGCACGTTGCTCTCCCCTGGATGTCTTGTTCCTTGGCGTGAATAGGAGCACGTGCCCGCGACTTTGTAATCGCGATCTTGGTAGTATGCGGCGGAACGCTAAGTAGTTGATTTTACTTTGGGTCTTCTGAGGCGATGGGCGCCGAATCCGCTCGCCTCCTACTTCCTGGCGATTGATCGACGGCGGCTGCCGCCCTATCCGCGCTGACCAAGCACAACGGAGGGTGGAACGATGCAGATGAACGAGAGCCAGCGCATCCCGGCGTCGAAAGCGAAAGTCTGGGCCGCGCTCAACGATCCCGAGATTCTGAGGCGCTGCATTCCCGGCTGCCAATCGCTCGAGATGGCGTCGCCCACGGAGATGACGGCCATTGTGGTGCTGAAGGTCGGCCCGGTGAAGGCGACGTTCAGCGGCAAGGTCACGCTGACCGATATCGATGCGCCCAACGGCTATCGCATCGTCGGCGAGGGCGCCGGCGGCGTCGCCGGCTTTGCCAAGGGCGGCGCGAAGGTCAGGCTCGCCGAAGAGACACCAGACGTCACCATCCTGCACTACGAAGCGGAGGCGCAGATCGGCGGCAAGCTCGCGCAGCTCGGCGCGCGGTTGATCGATTCGACGTCGCGAAAACTCGCCGCGAACTTCTTCGACAACTTCGCCGCATTGGTAGCGCCGTCATCGTGACCGATGCGTGATGCTGCCTGAATCCGATGGCGCATTTCGAGCTGCAAAATAAGGGCAAGACACGAGGCGGGACAACGAGATGAGCGGCGAAAGTCGCCAATGATTTGCACTACTACCTTCCGCCTATACTAAGCGCGAGAAGCCGATGCTGTAATTTCCAACGATGGTTCGCAGACGAACTGCGCATCACGAGCGCAACGCGCTTAGGCGTCCAACGTGGCGTGCACAACAACATCGTGGAGGGAATACATGACCTTTGGAACGAAGGGATTCTTGGCTGGCATCTCGATGATTGCGGTGCTGGCCGCCGTGAACTCAGGCGTTCGCGCCAACGAATCGCTGATCAAGGCGCAATCGGATGCAAACCAGTGGCCCGTTGCCGGCCACGACTACGGCAATACGCGCTACAGCCCGCTCAAGCAGATCAACACCGAGAACGCCGGCAAGCTGACGCTCGCTTATTCGTTCTCGCTGGCGTCGCTGCGCTCGAACGAATCCTCGCCGATCGTCATCGGCAACACGCTGTACGTGTCGAGCTCCTGGGGCCCGAAATACGTCTATGCGCTCGATGCCGCGACTGGCGCGCGCAAGTGGACCTGGGAGCCCGAAATCCCCGAGGACGTGCTGCAATATGCCTGCTGCGACGTGAACAATCGCGGCGTCTCCTATGCGGACGGAAAGATCTTCATCGGCCGTCTCGACGGCAAGCTGACGGCGCTCGACGCCGCGACCGGCAAGGCGCTGTGGACCACCAAGGTCGTCGACTACAAGCAGGGCTCGGTCATCACCTCGCCTCCGCTGGTCGTGCGCGACAAGGTCATCACCGGGTTCGGTGGCGGCGAATACGGCGTGCGCGGCTCGCTCCAGGCCTTCGACATCAACACCGGCAAGCAGCTGTGGCAGACCTTCACGGTCCCCAGTCCGGACGAGCCCGGCGGCGACACCTGGAAGGGCGATTCCGCCCAGCACGGCGGCGGCGCGGCCTGGCTGGTCGGCTCCTACGATCCCAAGACCGACACCGTCTATTGGGGCACCAGCAATCCCGGTCCGTGGAACACCGGCGTCCGTTCGACCGGCGACGGCAATTTCGGCAAGCTGACCAACCTCTACACCGCCTCGACGCTCGCGCTCGATCCCAACACCGGCAAGATCAAGTGGCACATCCAGACCACGCCGGCCGACGCCTGGGACTATGACGGCGTCAACGAGGCCGTGCTCGCGGACCTGAAGATCGGCGGCAACACCGTTCCGGCGCTGATGAAGGCGGACCGCAACGGCTACTTCTTCGTCGCCAACCGTGAGACCGGCAAGGTGCTCTCGGCGGAGAAATACGTCTTCTCCAACTGGGCGAAGAAGTGGGACGTCAACACCATGCGCGCGGTCGAAGACCCGGACAAGCGTCCGGGGCCGGGCCATCCCGCCAAGGACATCTGCCCGAACCTGATCGGCGGCAAGAACTGGCAGCCGATGTCCTTCAATCCGCAGACCGGGCTCGTCTACATCCCCTCGAACAATGTCTGCATGGACTGGTCGGTCTCCGACGTCGCCTACAAGCGCGGCGTGTTCTATCTCGGCGCCGAATTCCCCACCAAGGAAGGCCCCGGCGGCTTCCTCGGCGAACTCGTGGCCTGGGATCCGATCGCCCAGAAGAAGGTCTGGTCGATCAAGGAAGACCTGCCGTTCAACGGCGGCACGCTGACCACCGGCGGCGGCATCGTGTTCGCCGGCAACATCCATGGTGACTTCCGCGCCATCGATGCGAAGTCCGGCAAGGTGCTGTGGAGCAAGAATCTCGGCTCCGGCATCGGCGCGGGCCCGGTGACCTATAGCGTCGACGGCAAGCAGTACGTCGCCATCGTCGTCGGCCGCACGGCGGCATTGCCCGCGTTCCTGGGCGAGGTTGGAAAGAAGATGACGGCCGCAGCTCCCGAGGGCGGCTCGCTCTTCGTGTTCTCCGTCCAGTGACGACTCGCGCGCGTATCCCGAAGGAGACGGGATACGCGCGTGCTTTCTTCGACATCGCGCGGCGACGGCACAGGCCTGATCTTGGCTCAGACCCCGTGCCGCAACGCCTGGTCCACCAATTCCCAACTACCGGAGACGAGGATGCGTCCGATCAATCCAGGGAAAGGCAAGCGCCGACATCACAGCATCGCGGGACGGCTCGCATGGGCCGCAATGTCCGCGACGATCGCATCGGCCTCAGCCGTTCATGCCGACGAGACCAAGCCATTTCGCCTGTGCGCCGATCCGACCAATTTGCCGTTCTCGAGCGATAATCCGTCGCAGCCGGGCTTCTATGTCGAAATCGGCCAGGCGCTGGCGCAGGCGCTCGGCCAGCCGATCACGTATGATTGGTACAAATCCTATTTCGGCAAGCGGACCGTGCGGGTCACGCTGCTGGGCAAGCAATGCGACGCCATGATCGGCCTGCCGCGGTCCGAGGATTTCATGGGGCCGGCCGTGATCTTTTCCGACACCATCGCGAAGGAGGGCTATGCCTTGGTCGCGGCGAAAGGTCAGGCGATCGGCGGCGTCGACGACCTCAGAGGCAAGCGCGTCGCCGTCCAATACGCCAGCACACCGCAAAACCTTCTCGCGACACGTGACGACATTCAGAAGGTGACCGTGCTGTCGCCCGAGGAGGCCATGCAGGCGCTCGACCAGGGCAGGGCGGATGTCGCCTTCATCTGGGGGCCCGTCGCCGGCTGGTTGAACATGACCGCCTACAACGATCGCTATCAGATCCGGCTCACCGAAGGCGAAGGCCTGTCATGGGATGCCGCCATCGGCTTCGCGCGGGGATCGGCCGAGCTCCGCGATCGCGTCGATGCGATCCTGCCGACGCTTCAGAAGACAATCGCCGGTCTCGCGGTGAAATACGGTCTGCCGGGCGGGCAGCCCGTCCGCTTCGGCACGGCCGAGGCCGTGCCGGCGGGAACCACGACCGGAGCGGGTCCCGGCGCGGCTGTTGGACAGGTCGCAAATGTGGTGGCGACCGAGACCAAGGGCGATGCGGCGGCGCCGAGTGCGGAGAGTGCGCATGCAGGCAAGGAGATCTTCAACGGAACCTGCGCGCATTGCCACGGCCCCGACGCCATCCAGAGCGAGCGCAAGATCGACCTGCGGCTCCTGCGTCACCGCTACGGCGACGACATGCGCGACACCTTCTTGAAGACCGTGCATGACGGGCGACCGGCCAAGGGCATGCCGGCGTGGAAGGAGGTCTTCACCGACAACCAATTCGACAGCATCTATTCCTTCCTGCTGACGGTCCAGGTCGAATCGAACGACTGAACGGACGGAGCCGGCAAGATGTGGTAGCATCCATGCCGCATCTTTCCGACGCCGGACCGGCACGGATGGGTGCGCTGCTGCCGCGAAGTGCGGTGGATCCTTTGGAAGGCGCCATGGCCAGCTTCCTGATCATCGACGACCATCCGCTGTTTCGCGAAGCTCTGGGCAACGCCGTGCGGCTGGCCTTGCCGGAGGCCCGCATCCTGGAGGCGATGTCGATCGAGGACGCGCTGGACATCCTGTCGGCCGAGCAGGGGATCGACCTCGCGCTGCTTGATCTGTCGCTGCCGGATGCGACCGGCTTCTCCGGTTTCCTCCGCTTGCGCGAAACCTATCCGCGCCTGCCGGTCGCCATCGTATCGAGCGAGGAGGACCAGCACGTGGTCCGCGAAGCGCTGGCGCTCGGCGCGGCCGGTTATCTGCCGAAGTCGACGTCGAAGCGCGAGCTGGCCGCCTCGATCGAGGGTGTGCTGTCCGGATCGGTGTCTGTGCCGCGAGATTTCGTGGCGACGCCGCAGCGGCGAAAGGCCGAGACCAGCAAGGCCCTCGAGGTCAAGCTCCGCGAGCTCACGCCGCAGCAGATCAGGGTTCTGGACCTGTTGCGCCGCGGCTACCCGAACCGGCAGATCGCGCAGGAGCTCCAGCTCGCCGAATCCACGGTCAAGGCGCACATCACCGAGATCCTGCGCAAGCTCGGTCTGTTCAGCCGCAACAAGGCGATCATCGAGATCGGCAAGATGGACCTGCCCGATCCCAGGAACCGCCCCTATGCGCGGGCCGACCGCGGCAGGCCGCAATGATCGGCCTTGCCGTTGTTGACCTCGATCAAGCCGGCTCGCGCCGGCTGATACATCCTCGGGTCAAGCTCGACATCCGGCAACGATTTGGGGATGGCTGACGCGTGACCCGATTTCTGATTGTGGAAGACCATCCGTTGTTTCGCGAGGCGCTCGAAGGCGCGCTGCAAATGGTGGCGCCCGGGGCCGTGATCCTGCAGGCGACGTCGATCGACGGCGCGCTCGCGCAGCTGTCCGCGGGCGCCGAGCTCGATCTCCTGCTGCTCGATCTGTCGATGCCGGGCACGACCGGCCTCTCGGGCATCGTTCGCATCCGCAAGGCCTTCCCGAAGGTCCCCGTCGTCATCGTGTCGGGACATCAGGATCCCAGAATCATCTCCGGTGCCTTGTCGCTGGGCGTAGCCGGTTACATCTTCAAATCCTGCTCCAAGCAGGAGCTCGCCCAGTCGATCGGCGAGGCGCTGCGGGGACTCGTCTGCCTTCCCGATGCCTATCGCGCGCTGCGGCCGCAGCGGGCTCCAAGTCCCGCCCATGATCTGCTGAAGCGGCTGCATGAACTGACGCCGCAGCAATTGCGGGTGCTCGAAATGCTCAAGCGCGGCCTTCAGAACAAGCAGATCGCCTATGAGCTGAAGATTTCCGAGACCACCGTGAAGGTCCATGTCTCGGACATCCTGCGCAAGCTGAACGTCGTCAGCCGCACCAAGGCGATCGTCGAGATGTCCAGAATCGATTTCGCGACGCTGGCAGGCGAGGGGCCCGTGCCGAGGAGCGATCGTGCCCAACCGGATCAGCAGTAAAACCGCAGCGCTCTTTTCCGGAGCATGCGTTAGCTAGCTCAGCAGGAACGACAACAGCGCGCGCATCTCGGCGGGCTTGACCGGCTTCTTCAGGACTTCGAGGCCGGAGAGGCTCGCTTGCTTGGCGGCCTTCTCGGAATAATCGGCGGTGATGATCATCGCGGGCACGTCGAGCTTGAGGTGCTCCCTGATGTCGGCGATCGCCGACAATCCGCTCTCGCCGTGATCGAGATGAAGATCGGCGATGACCGCGTCGGGCGCTCCGCCCAGCTCGCTGAGGCGCAGCAGCGCGTCCGCAGCCGAGGGCGTGGTCGCGACGTCGCAGCCCCATCCTTCCAGCAGGGCGGCCATGGCCTCGGAGCCGGACGGATCGTTCTCGACCAGCAGGATCTTGGCGCCTTCGAGGCCGCCATAGTGACGTTCACTGAGCTTGGGCTCGTGCACCTCGTCGCTGAGCTCGGCGAGATCGGCCGCCTCGAGCTCCAGGACGAACGTCGATCCCTTGCCGACCTGCGACGACAGCCGCACCTCGTGTCCGAGCACCGTCGCGAAGCGGCGAACGATGGAGAGACCGAGCCCGAACCCGGCCTGGTCGGTTGCGCTGGCTTCGCCGCGCTGGAATTCGCGAAAGATGGCCTCCTGTTGCGTCTGCGCGATTCCCGGTCCGGTATCGGAGACCTGGACGCAGATGCGGTTGCCTCGGCGCCTGCATCCCATCACGACGCCGCCGCTGCGGGTGTAGCGGATGGCATTGGCGAGCAGATTTTGCAGGATGCGTCGGAGCATCATCGCGTCCGACGACACCGCGACCGGCGAGCTGCGGATGCGCAGGGACAGGCCTTGCCGCGCAGCGAGCGGCGCGAATTCGTTGCGAAGCTGCTCGAACAGCGGCGCCAGCGCCAGCGGACGCACGTCGGGCCTGAGCGCGCCGGCGTCGAGCTTGGCGATCTCCAGCAGCGAGCGCAACAGATCCTCCAGCGTCACCAGCGAGCGGTCGACCTGGTCGATCAGCAGACCCGCCTCCTGCGTTTCCATCATCTCGGCCAGCGCCGAGAGCGTCAGGCGCGCCGCGTTCAGCGGCTGCAGCAGATCGTGGGTGACCGAGATCAGGACGGACGATTTGAGCGAGCTGGCCGCCTCGGCCTGCTGCTTGGCGCGATACAGACCCTCATTGGCGCGTTCGATCGAATGCAGCGCCTCGCGCAATTGGTAGGTGCGGTCGCGGACCTGCCGGTCGAGCGCGATGGCGGTCTCGAACAGCGAGAAGGCGTTGAGCTGCTGGTCCATCGAGCGCTCGACGCGGGACATCAGCGCGGCATTGATCTTCTTCAGCTTCGCGGTTTCCCGCTGCAGTTGCTCGACCTCATCAGGGTCCTGCCACAGCCTGGTCACGCGGGACGCCTGCCGATGGCGACGCCCGTGAAGGTCTGGTTCACGTGCATCGAGCCGAACTGCTCGCCGTAGGTATGAAAGCCGACGACGCGATTCTGGCGGTAGAGCTCGGACATGTCGCGGGCGAGCTGGTGCTGCTCGGCGTCGAGCCGGCGCAGCAGGCATTCGAAGCCGATATAGAGCGAGACTTCGCCGATCTGGTCGCGCGTCTCCGCGAAGGCCTCGCGCGTCGTGCCGACGAGGCTGCGCGACGTCGCTGCGGTCAGCACCATGCCTTCGTCGATGGCGCAGAAGAAGTGCAGCGAGCCGTCCGGTTCGACGCGCTGGATCGACCGGGCGTAGTAGGAGCCGCCGACCCGGACCAGAACGGGATGCGAGGCGAACGAGAACGGGTCGAGCTTGGCGTCCATGATCCCGACGACGCGGGAATATTCCTGGGCCGCGGGCTCGGCGTTCAGCTCCCTGACGGTTCGATTCTCGGTGTCGGCCTCGGTGACCACCATCTTCCGGGGCCGCGGTTCGAAATTGTCACATTTGAAGACCCGGAACGGCAGCGACGTGCTCAAGAGGATCAGCAGGGCGGCATTGGTGTGGGCCTTGCCGTCGAGAAACACCCAGGTCCGCTCGAAGCGCATGCCGTCGCCCGCAGATCCCCCGACGATGGGAATGTCGTCCAAGGAGGCATAGATCGCGGACATCACGGCTTCCTCGCGGCGGCACAGGCCGTCGATCAGAACCAGGCCGAACGGATTTCCGCGCTCGCCTTGCGACGATTCCCGCAGCAATTCCTGCCGGAGCTCGGTGCCGATCCTGCGGCCGTCCTCGACGCGAAAATTGTCGAGATTGAGAATCGGCCGCACCACGGCCGAGAAGTCGGCGCGGCTGAAGGCCAGGGCAACGACGCTGTTCTCGTCCCAGCCGTCAGGAGCCAGCTCGCCGGCAGTGGTGCAACCGCAGACCTGGGTCCCGTCGAATTGCCGGCTGATCTCCGCGATGAATTGGTGCGGATCGTAGCATGGAGAGACGAAGAGCAGGATGAGTGCCAGCTCGTCGGATGGGAGCTGAGCGGCGAGATCGGCAACGGCCGGCGCGACGCCCGCGGCCTTCGACTTCGCGACGGCAACGCCGGACGCACCGCCAAACCGAAAGTCGGTTTGCCCCACTCCGTTTCTCCCTCAAGGACCCGCTCGGTCTTATGCCGAGTGCCTGACAAGTGCCCAAAGAGTATGGCCTTTTTCGTCTGGTCGCAACATGGCGGCCGGATCCGCGGAAGGTGTGTTCCGTGACCGGCGGCGTTCGGGCACGAATTTACCGCCCCTTGACGATTCTGCCCTAATTTTCATCGCGCGTCGGGCGGGGCTGCTCCCGGCCGTGCTGCACTTTGCAAAAGCAGATCTTGGGGGTGGGAATGTCCGGGCGTATCACGTCGCCGTCAAAGCGCACGCTATTTCCCACGCTGAGGTTCCGCGCCAAGATCATCCTGGGCTTTGCGATCGTGCTCGCCATCTCCGCGGTCAGCCTCGCCTTCGCCTATTTCGGCTTCGAGCGCGTTTCTGAAGGCGTAGGATCCTACCGTAGCAGCGTCTCGGAGGCCGATCTCGCCCGCAATATCGATCGCGAACTGCTCGGCTATCGTTCGGCCGCCCGTTATTTCGTGGTGACCGGCAAGGAAGACGACGCCAAGGCGGCGCTGGAAGCCGAGGCCGGCCTGAAGAATGCGATCGATCAGGCGATCAAGAATGCCAGGAAGCCGGCGCGGCTGGAGAGCCTCAACAAGCTCGCGAAGGAGTTTTCCAACTTCTCGGCGACCTTCGCCAAGATCTTGGAGGCCAAGCGCGACAGCGCGCTTCTGGTCCAGAATCAGCTTCAGCGCAACGCCAACCTGCTGAAATACAAGCTCGACGACATCGGTAACAACGCCTCCGACTCCGAGGCGCAGGCGATCGAATTCGGCACCAAGCAGGTCAACGCCCAATTCCAGACCGCGAGTGCAGCCGCGAGCAACTTCATCCTCAACTCGGACCAGGCCGTCGGGGCAAGTGCGATGGCGCGGCTGAAGTTCGTCGAGAACTCGCTCGGCGCGGTCTATTCCATGGATGACAAGATCGTCGCCGGCCTGAAGGAGGCCAAGGCGCTTCTCGGCGCCTATCGCGATGCGCTGGAAAAGCTGATCGCGAAAGCCAAGTTGGTCGACGACCTCGTCACCGAGATGAGCGGCTCGGCCGGTGCGATTCTGCAAGGCGCCACCGCCATGAAGGCGGACCTCGTCGCCGAACAGCAACGGTTGGACTCGGAGTCGGAAGCGACCATCGGGCGGACCGAGCGGCTGGTTCTGATTCTCGCCGTTGGCGGCACGCTGCTTGGCGCGCTTCTCGCCTTCGTGCTCGGCACGGGCATCTCGCGCCCGATGATCGCGATGTGCAAGGCGATGCGGGAGCTGGCCTCGGGCAATTTCGACGTCGTGCTGCCTGGCCTCGGCCGCAAGGACGAGATCGGCGAGATGGCCGGCGCGGTCGAGGAGTTCAAGGTTCAAGCCGTGGCCAAGGCCGAGCGCGATGCCGCCGCGAGCGAGGTCCAGAACCGGGAGCAGGCCGCAAGCCGCCGCGCCGAGCTGATCCGCTTCGCCGACGATTTCGAGAGCGCGGTCGGCGCCATCGTCTCCAACGTCTCGGCCTCGGCCGTGCAGCTGGAATCGGCGGCCTCGACGCTGACCCGCACCGCCGAGACCACCCAGAGCCTGTCGAGCCAGGTCGCCGGCGTCTCCGAGCAGGCCTCCTCCAACATGCAGTCGGTCGCCACCGCGACCGAAGAGCTGTCCGCCTCGGTCGAGGAGATCGGCCGCCAGGTCCGCGACTCCAGCCGTATCGCGGAGGCCGCCGTGGTCCAGGCCAAGGAAACCGACGGACGGATCGGAAAGCTGTCGCATGCGGCCCAGCAGATCGGCGAAGTGGTCAAGCTGATCACGGCGATTGCCGAGCAGACCAATCTTCTGGCGCTCAATGCCACCATCGAGGCGGCGCGCGCCGGCGAGGCCGGCCGCGGCTTTGCCGTGGTCGCCAGCGAGGTGAAGTCGCTGGCGAGCCAGACCGCGAAGGCGACCGACGAGATCTCCTCGCACATCGCGGGCATGCAGGGCGCCACGGCGGAATCGGTGGCCGCGATCAAGGAGATCGGGGCGACCATCGGCCAGATCTCCTCGATCTCGACCTCGATCGCCAGCGCGGTCGAGCAGCAGGGCGCGGCGACCCAGGAGATCGCGCGCAGCGTTCAGACCGTGGCGCAGGGCACCCAGACCGCGGCCACCGATATCGGCCAGGTCAACCGCGGCGCCGCCGAGACCGGCTCGGCCTCGGAGGAGGTGCTGCACTCGGCCAAGACGCTGTCATCCGAAAGCACCCGCCTGCGCGCCGAGCTCGATCGCTTCATGGCCAATATCCGCGCGGCGTAGAGGCTAGCTGCCGCTCCATCCTCCGCTGTCGTCCCGGGGCGCGAAGCGAACCCGGGACCCATAACCACAGGGAGCGGTTATGGAGCGAGCGGGCAACTCCAAGTCTTCGTCAAACCACTCCCTGGGGCTATCGCGACGAGCGCAAGCGCTCGCGCGGAGGTCCCGGATCGGCGCGCGCCTTTGGGCGCGCTTGTCCGGGACGACCGTGGAATGCGCATCTTCCCTTGCGTCATCTAACGCCGGTTGCGGCGCCACAAATTTACCACAGCTTATCCTTTGCCAATTACCGTGCGGACGAGTCGGGGGGCGGGCTGCTCTCGGGCTGCGCCTGGTTTTCCGCGAATGGAATGGGGTGGGGGAATGTCGGTCAAGTCCAAGTCGAACCAATCGAAGCTGCCAACTCTGCGGTTTCGCGCAAAAATCATCCTCGGCTTCGTGGCGGTGCTGGCCATCCTCGCCGTCAGCATGGCCTTCGCCTATTTCGGCTTCGAGCGGATTGCCGGCGCCGTGGCCTCCTATCGCACCAGCGTCTCGGAAGCCGACCTCGCGCGGACGGTCGATCGCGAACTGATCGCCTATCAAGGATTGGCACGGGCCTACACCCTGACGGGGGCGCAGGACGACGAGACCGCAGCCAAGGCCGCCGAAGAAAATCTGAAGGGCGCCATCGCCAAGTCGGTGGCCGCGACGACCGGCGCCGCGCGCCGCGAGCAGGTCGGCAAGCTCGAGGCTGAGTTCCAGCGCTTCACCAAGGTGTTCGGAGAGATCATCACGCTGACGCGTGAGAACAACAAGATCGCGGCCGATGAGCTCAACAGCGTCGGCAACAAGATCCGGTTCAAGTTCGACGATCTCGCCGATACTGCCGCGCTGGCGGGGCTGGCATCGGTCCAGACCACGGCCAAGGACATCACCTCGCAATATCTGGCGGTCTCCACTTCGGTCAGCGCCTTCGTCGCCAAGCCGGAGCCCAAGACCGCCGATGGCGTGATCGCCCGCGTCAAATTCCTCGAGACCCTGCTGGTCTCGATCTATGCCAACGACCAGAAGATCACCGACCGCGTGACCGAGATCGGCAATCTCCTGAAGCAATACCGCACCTCCTTCACCAAGCTGTCGGAGAATGTGAAGATCATCGTCAAGCTGAACGGCGAGATGACCAAGACCGCGGCGACCATCCTCAAGCTCTCGGGCGAGCTGCGGTCCGAGCTGACGACGGATCAGCAGCGCATCGAAGCGAGCGCCAATGCGACGATCCTGGATACCGAGCGACTGATGATGATGCTGGCGCTCGGCGGCCTTGCCATCGGAGCTGTTCTCGCCCTGATGCTCGGCAACGGCATCTCGCGTCCGATGATCGCGATGTGCAAGGCGATGCGGGAGCTGGCCTCGGGCAATTTCGACGTCGTGCTGCCTGGCCTCGGCCGCAAGGACGAGATCGGCGAGATGGCCGGCGCGGTCGAGGAGTTCAAGGTTCAAGCCGTGGCCAAGGCCGAGCGCGACGCTGCCGCCAGCGAGGTCCAGAACCGGGAGCAGGCCGCAAGCCGCCGCGCCGAGCTGATCCGCTTCGCCGACGATTTCGAGAGCGCGGTCGGCGCCATCGTCTCCAACGTCTCGGCCTCGGCCGTGCAGCTGGAATCGGCGGCCTCCACGCTGACCCGCACCGCCGAGACCACCCAGAGCCTGTCGAGCCAGGTCGCCGGCGTCTCCGAGCAGGCCTCCTCCAACATGCAGTCGGTCGCCACCGCGACCGAGGAGCTGTCCGCCTCGGTCGAGGAGATCGGCCGCCAGGTCCGCGACTCCAGCCGCATCGCGGAGGCTGCCGTGGTCCAGGCCAAGGAAACCGACGGGCGCATCGGAAAACTCTCGCATGCCGCCCAGCAGATCGGCGAGGTGGTGAAGCTGATCACGGCGATTGCCGAGCAGACCAACCTTTTGGCGCTCAATGCCACCATCGAGGCGGCGCGCGCCGGCGAGGCCGGCCGCGGCTTTGCCGTGGTCGCCAGCGAGGTGAAGTCGCTGGCGAGCCAGACCGCGAAGGCGACCGACGAGATCTCCTCGCACATCGCGGGCATGCAGGGCGCCACGGCGGAATCGGTGGTCGCGATCAAGGAGATCGGCGCGACCATCGGCCAGATCTCGTCGATCTCGACCTCGATCGCCAGCGCGGTCGAGCAGCAGGGCGCGGCGACCCAGGAGATCGCGCGCAGCGTGCAGACCGTGGCGCAGGGCACCCAGACCGCGGCCACCGATATCGGCCAGGTCAACCGCGGCGCCGCCGAGACCGGCTCGGCCTCGGAGGAGGTGCTGCATTCGGCCAAGACGCTGTCATCCGAAAGCACCCGCCTGCGCGCCGAGCTCGATCGCTTCATGGCCAATATCCGCGCAGCGTAGGGCTAGCTGCTGCTCCATGCTCCGCTGTCGTCCCGGGGCGCGAAGCGAACCCGGGACCCATAACCACAGGGAGTGGTTATGGAGCGAGCGGCCAACTCCAAGTTTTCGTCAAACCACTCCCTGGGGCTATCGCGACGAGCGCAAGCGCTCGCGCGGAGGTCCCGGATCGGCGCGCGCCTTTGGGCGCGCTTGTCCGGGACGACCGTGGAGTTGAGAGCGCCACCTGGCCTTACTCCCGCCCGAACGCCCGCTTCAGCTCGACCTTCGCCTTCTCCAGACGCGCGCGCTGCGTTTTCGGCAAGGTCTTGCCGGCGCGGTTGATGTAGAAGGTCAGCATCGACAGCGCCGAACGATAGGCGCCGGTCTTGCGCCGTGAGCTGTGCTCGGCCGATTGCTTCAACGAGATTGCGATCTTCTTCGGGCTGGTCAGCTTGAACACGCCCTGCCTGAGGTCGAGCGCGTCGCTCTCTTTCGTTACACGTTGCGACCAGCGCTTCGGCGCCGCGCGCCTGATGCTCTTGCGCGCAATCGGGCCGCGCCGCGTGCTCGTCTTCCGACGGCCGGACTTGCGTGTGCCGTTGGTCCGAGAATGTGTCCTCTTTCTGGCATGAGCCATGCGTCAACTCCCTGCGGCTGCTTCGGAAACGAGCGGGCCCGGGAGCTGTTCCTGGGGGAACCCGACCTCGCCGCAGACGTTGTCGCAGGGGCAGGCGGAATGCCGCACCCCGATGATCGGATCGATCGACCCCGTTCACATCCCGTGAACCGGGGCCGCTGCCATTGATCGAACGCAGCAGCCAGATGGAATTGCAACAAAGCCCAGCGCTGAACTACGCACCAACGGTCTCGGCGGCCGTGACCGACCGCATCGTCGAGACCAGCATTCCGTCACGGCTCGACGCGCTGCCCTGGAGCGGCTTTCACACCCGCGTCGTGCTCGCGCTCGGCATCACCTGGATTCTCGACGGGCTCGAGGTGACCCTGGCCGGTGCGCTCTCGGGGGCGCTGAAGCAGAGTCCGTCGCTGCAGTTCTCCAATCTCGATCTCGGCATCGCCAATTCCGCCTATCTCGCCGGGGCCGTGCTCGGCGCGCTCGGCTTCGGCTGGCTCACCGACCGCATCGGTCGCAAGAAGCTGTTCTTCATCACGCTGGCACTCTACCTCTCGGCAACGGCCGCGACCGCGCTGTCCTGGGATGTCGCCAGCTACGCACTGTTTCGCTTCCTCACCGGCGCCGGCATCGGCGGCGAGTACACCGCGATCAACTCGACGATCCAGGAACTGGTGCCGGCGCGCTATCGCGGCTGGACCGATCTCGTCATCAACGGCAGCTTCTGGATCGGCGCCGCGATGGGCGCGGTCGCGGCCATCGTGCTGCTCGACCCCGCCGTGCTCGCGCCCGATCTCGGCTGGCGGCTCGCTTATCTGATCGGCGCCGGCATCGGGCTCGTCGTGCTCCTGATGCGCATGTGGATTCCGGAAAGTCCGCGCTGGCTGATGATCCATGGCCGCCCCGATCAGGCCCATGCGATCGTCGACGAGATCGAACGCTCCGTGATCGGACATGATCAGGATATCAGCGAGGCGCGCTTCCCCAAGATCCGGCTGAAGATGCGCGATCACACGCCGATCCGCGAGGTCGCGCACACGCTGTTCTCGGCGTATCGCCAGCGCGCGGTGGTCGGCCTCGTGCTGATGAGCGCGCAGGCGTTCTTCTACAATGCCATCTTCTTCACCTTCGCGCTGGTGCTGACCGATTTCTACGGCATCAGGGCCGATCACGTCGGCTGGTACCTGCTGCCCTTTGCCGCCGGCAATTTCCTCGGGCCGCTCCTGCTCGGCCGGCTGTTCGATACGCTGGGACGCCGCACCATGATCATGTTCACCTATGGCATGTCGGGCCTGCTGCTGGCGCTGTCGGGCTATCTGTTCTCCATCGGCGCGCTCAGTGCGCAGGGACAGACCGTCGCCTGGATGGTGATCTTCTTCTTTGCCTCACCGGCCGCCAGCGCGGCCTATCTCACCGTCAGCGAGACCTTTCCGCTCGAGGTCCGCGCGCTGGCGATCGCAGTGTTCTACGCCGTCGGCACCGGCATCGGCGGCGTGATCGGCCCGGCGCTGTTCGGCGCGCTGATCGACACGGGATCGCGCACCAGCGTGTTCGCCGGCTATTTGCTGGGGGCAGTCCTGATGCTCGCGGCCGCGATCGTGGCGTGGCGCTATGCCGTCTCGGCGGAGCGCAAATCGCTCGAACAAATCGCGCGGCCGCTCGCCTTTATGGAGTAGACTGATGAAATCTGAACTTGCAGAAATGGCGATGGACCAGCAGCCCACAATATTCGACGACGACACACCCGAAACGGTGCCGGTGCCGCATGCGCTGGTGCCGCATCTCGACGAGACCGCAATTCTGCTCGACATCGACGGGACCCTGCTCGACCTGATGCCGACGCCGCGTGAGGTATGGGTGCCGCCGGGCCTCTCGGAGACGCTGAACCGGTTGACCGAGCGCACTTCCGGCGCGTTGGCGCTGGTCAGCGGCCGCTCGCTCAACGACATCGACCTGATCTTCGCGCCCGAGGTGTTTCGCGCGGTCGCCGGCCACGGCGCCGAGATGCGGCTGTCGGTCGACAATGAGGCCGATGCCGTGCACGCGCCGCCGCTGGACAAGGAGCTGAAGCGGCGGCTCGCCGCCATCGCCAAGCTCAGCCCGGGCATTCTGCTCGAGGACAAGGGCTATTCGCTCGCGCTGCATTACCGCCTCGCGCCGCACGCGGAGAAGGCGATCTACGAAGCCGTCTCGGTGATCCGCGCCGATCTGCCCAACGCGCCAATCGAGGTGCTGCCCGGCAAGTTCGTCTGCGAGATCAAGCATTCCGGATTCACCAAGGCGACCGGCGTGCGCGAATTGATGAACCGGGAACCGTTCAAGGGACGGCGTCCGATCTTCATCGGCGATGACGTCACCGATGAAACCGTCTTCGCGATCATGCCCGACATGAACGGGCTCGCCTTCTCGGTCGGTCGCCGTGCCATGGGCGTAAATGGCCATTTCGACACGCCGAGCGACGTGCGTGCCTTCCTCGCGCGCCTGCTCGATCCGAGGTGAAACCAAGCCCGCGCCATCTCGCAGGTATAATGAGAAGCGGATCGGCGTCGCGGCGCGCCGCAAAACCTGTTGCGCAACCGATCGCACAAGGTGTCTTTGCAACGAAATTACCTGGGTTCCGCAAGCGAAACCAGTTCCAACGCCCGCGCCCGATTTTGGTTTCAATTGGTTGAAACGATGATCAGGAACCATATTGATGAACGGCAGTTAAACGGGTGGAATGAAACAGGAGGGGACGACCTGTGAACCTAGTCGTCGTTTCAAATCGCGTCGCGCGCGGCAAACCTAACGAGCCCATGACGGGCGGCCTCGCGGCGGCGCTGCTGCCGGTTGTGGAACATTCGGGTGCGATCTGGGTGGGGTCTTCAGGCCGGGTACGGGACGGCCATCAGAAGGAACCGTTCGCTGAGATCGAAGCGCTCGGCGCGGGCGCTATCGCGACACTGGATCTGCCGGCGGCGCATTACGGCGGCTATTACGAGGGCTTTGCCAATTCGGCGCTGTGGCCGGCGCTGCATTCGCGCAGCGACCTGATCCGCGTTTCGCGCGAAGACTATGTCAGCTATCGCGAGGTCAACGCCTTCATGGCGCGCGCCTTGATGCGCTTCCGAAAAACAAAGACCGCGTTCTGGGTGCAGGATTATCATTTCCTCGCGCTCGGCGCCGAGCTGCGTGATCTCGGCGTCGACGACCCGATCGGCTTCTTCCTGCATACGCCGTGGCCCGTCGCTGCGGTGATGCAAGGCGTTCCCAACCACCGCGAACTGATCACGGCGATGCTGGCCTACGATCTGATCGGCTTCCAGACCGAGGAGGATCGCCACAACTTCCTTGCTTATGTCGGCGGCGAGCTCGGCCTTGCCATCGAGGACGGCGTTGCGATCTCGCAGCATGGCCGCACGCGCTGTGAAGTGTTTCCGATCGGCATCGATGCGGAGAAGTTCGCAGCCTATGCCGCCAAATCGGCCTCGCATCCAGACGTGTCGCGGCTGCGGCGCAGCCTCAACGGCGAGCGGCTCGCCATCGGCGTCGACCGCCTCGACTATTCGAAAGGCCTCGTCAACCGCATCAGCGCGTTCGACCGTCTCTGGACCGAGCAGCCGCAATTCGCGCGCAGCATCTCGCTGCTCCAGATCGCCAATCCCTCGCGCGGTGCGATCGAGGCCTATGGCAATCTCCAGAACGAGGTCGCGCGCCTCGTCACCGACGTCAACGGCCGCCACGGCGAGGTCGACTGGACGCCGATCCGCTATTTGAACAAGGGCTTCAGCCAGGCTGTGCTCGCGGGTCTCTACCGCACAGCGCAGGTCGGCGTGGTGACGCCGCTGCATGACGGCATGAACCTCGTCGCCAAGGAATATGTCGCAGCCCAGAACCCGGCCGATCCCGGCGTGCTGGTGCTGTCGAAGTTCGCGGGCGCAGCCAACGAGCTCGATACCGCCTTGCTCGTCAATCCGCACGACATCGACGGCATGGCGCGCGCGATCGCGGTCGCCGCATCGATGCCGCTCACCGAGCGCAAGCTGCGCTGGGACGCGATGATGAAGAAGCTGCGCGGCCACACCATCCAGCAATGGTCGGCCGATTTCGTCGCCGCGCTCGAGAAGTGCCGCACCGAGAAGGCCGCCGTCGCCCCGCTCGCCGCGCAACCGCCGCAAGCGCTGCGCTGGCTGAAGTCGGCGATCTCAGGCGTAAGGCTGATTTAGCTTTCTTCTCCCTCGCCCCGTTCTTACGGCGGAGAGGGTCGGGGTGAGCGGCCCGCTTCCGCAAGAGAGGTGATAGTCGGATTCGCGGAGAGTCCCCCTCACCCGAATTGCATCTTCGATGCAATCCGACCTCTTGCCGCAAGCGGGGCGAGGTTGGCCCTCAATAGCAATACGAGACCCCATCCAGAATCGCGCACTGCCGCTTGTTCGGCGCGTTGGGATCGTCCATCGGCACCATGCCTTTGCCCTGGCCGACGAACACGCCGGTGCCGACATGCACCGAGCTCTTGTTGCCGATGATCACGCTTGGATGCGGCGCCGAGCTGGAGCGCGTCCCGTCCGGCCAGATGATGGCATCGCCCGACAACACCCCGCGCCGCCCGTCGTCGCAGCTGACATCGACGCCTTGACGGGTGCAGACCTGGGCGGCAGCGGACACCGCGAGGGCGGAGCCCAGGGCCGAAATCAGGCCAAGGGCGAAGATGGTCTTGCGGATGGTCATGGCTCCCTCGGTCGCGCTTGCTATCCTCAACTGAATCGTCGCGCCAAACACCTCACGGGTTCAGCCTGCAGGCCGATCAGAGCATCTGCAGCGCCGAATATTGTGGTGTAAATACAATAGCTTGCGGAAAATTCGCCGGTTTTCCTTGCGATCCCTTGCAAAATCGTCGGCGCCCCTTCAAGAGAGGGCGCTCCGGAGAGATGGCCGAGTGGCTTAAGGCGCACGCTTGGAAAGCGTGTGTGCGGGAAACCGTACCGTGGGTTCGAATCCCACTCTCTCCGCCACCCCACCAAGATCATCCCGTACTTGGAGCCGCAGACAGGCCAGAAACTCGGCCACTTTCCTGCTTTTCCGCGGACGGAGAAATCCCATCGATTATACAAACCGGGCTTGAATGAAGCTGGAGAACCGAATTTTCTCCGAATCCTAGAACTCCCAAAATTGGTCTAGTACGGTATTTCTCGGCAAATCAATGGCTCGCTCCGGAGCGGTTTGCATCCCTCTCGCTCAACCGACATAGACTTTTCGTCGCTTCGACTTGGTCTCAGGACCTAGATGTCCGTATGCCTGTTCGAAGGACAGAAAGCCCCCGGCTGTATTCCAAAAATTCCCGTTTTGCAAAGACGGTTGGCGGAGACCGGCGCTACCACGGCTGCCACCAGATGTGCTCAGAACTAGGCGAGCACCTCTTGCACAGAAGAGCGTCGTCTTGAAGCTGCGCCGCTCGACTGCCAACGAGAGGCAGCAATCGACTCTGTGAGCGAAATTTGATGACCGCGCTCAGGCGTGGGATTTGAAGTTCCAGCCATCGGGATAGACAGCCAAGCCAATACTTACTTTGCGACTTCGAACGTCGTCTGAAAACCGGAGCAACAAAAGCTATCATTCCTTAGGCGCCTCGAACCACCACGTCTGCTCAGCTTGTCGAGCAACCGGCGGGCGGCTCATATTACTGTTTAGCTTGCGCGCTCGATCCTGTCGGCCGCCACCGTGATGTGGCTGCTGCATTGGCTGAATGCCATTGTTATCATTTGCGGTTCGCTCATCGCTTCAATGTGCTTCTTTTGCTCGGGCGTGTTCGCGTCGATAAAGGCTTTGCGGAGCTCGATAATCCGGTTGTCGATTGTGCCCTGCTTATCGCCGTGAGCGATAGAATTCCGCAAGTCGTTGCCGACTTCGAGTAACTTCCAGAGTTCCTTAGTCATCTCTTCGACGAAGAGCCCTCTGGCGACGTACATCTTGCCGGCAAATTTCCGACCTCGCTTTCGTCGCTTACCCGCGGTCAGCAAATAATTGAGAGCCTGTTCAGCGGCCAAGTGACCTTTAAGGACGGTAATAATACACTCCTCGTACGCCTTGATCCGTTCCGTGGCTCGCCGATGGGCTTCCTCAAACATCTTTTCTTGTTGGCTCGCCTCGTGCTCTTCCAGCATCACCCAATTTTCAACATCGGCCACCGCTCCCTCGCTAACTGCATCGGGAGGTCCATCAGTCGTTGCATTCACGGCCTTCTGTCCCACTGCTCTGTGCTATTCGATGGCTGGTAGCGTATCCACAACTCTTCCGATAGGCTCTGAAAATTTAGTATTATAGATAGTGCCCTCAGAATATTCTGCCCCGCTTGGGAGGGCCAGCGAAAATGTACTTAAGTCTCATTGAAGTCGTCAATTTCAGAAAGCTGCTTTCTGTCCGGATCGACCTTGCCGAGGAAAAGACCCTATTCGTGGGAGCAAACAACAGCGGTAAGACGTCGGCCATGCTGGCGATGCGGCGTTTCCTCATCCCAAGACATCGCCAATTTCAAGTCCATGACATTACGCTTGTGCAGTGGGGGGCGCTGAACAAGATCGGGGCAGATTGGATGGCGGCGCACGCTAGCGGAGCCGCACCAAACCTCAGCCTCGATATCTGGACACCGCATCTTCCGGCGATCGATGTTTGGCTACGGGTCGCTCCAACCGAGCTTCACCACGTCAGCAAGCTGGTGCCAACGCTGGACTGGAATGGTGGTTTGCTTGGGGTCCGATTGAGACTGGAGCCGAAGGATCCCGCGGAATTTCAGAAGGCCTTCGTGCAAGCGATGACGGACGCGGCTGCCATAAGAGGGGCTAGCGCCGGTGCTTTGATGGGATCTGAAGGAGGGGAGCTGAGGAAACTTACAATCTGGCCGGCGGACATGATGGATTTTCTGACGCGTCGGCTAAATCAATATCTAACTGTAAGAGCCTATCCGCTTGATCCATCAAAGCTGGTCGAACCGGCGAACTCGATTGCCGCACCTCAGCAGCTCACGCAGCTCGTTCCAGCGCTCGACGGTGATCCGCTCACCGGCCTGATACGAGTAAACGAGATCAACGCTCAGCGAGGATTTGGCGGCCCAGTAAATGCGCGAGAGGATGAGGACGGTCTGGCAGGACGCTCACCAGGACGCTTGTCCGAGCAGCTGCGGGCCTACTATCAAAAACACCTCGATCCCTCTGAATATCCGGAAGCGAGTGATCTGGATGCGCTTCAAGCGATCGAAGCCGCCCAGCAAGCATTCGACCTGCGCCTTACCGAAAGCTTCAAGTCCGCTTTCCTGGAGGTCGAGGGGTTGGGATACCCCGGCGTCGCGGATCCCAAACCGCGGGTAGCTACCCGATTACACCCAGTAGACGGTCTGAACCACCAGACCGCCATCACCTTCGAAATCGACGTGGTCTGCGAAGGCGGCGAATTGGTGCCGGTCGCAAGGCTGCCGGAGGCGAACAATGGCCTCGGGTATCAAAACCTTATCTCCATGATCTTCCGACTAATGAGCTTTCGCGATGCATGGATGCGGGTTGGTAAGGCCGCGCGTGAGCCCGAAGCAACTGAGTTCGAGCCCTTGCATCTCGTTCTCATTGAAGAGCCGGAAGCGCACCTACATGCGCAAGTCCAGCAAGTATTTATCAGAAAAGCCTACGACGTCCTCCGGGCACACCCGGATTTGCGTTCCAGCACCTTGCTAAGGACGCAGCTAGTTGTCAGCACGCATTCCAGTCACCTCGCTCACGAGATCGAATATGCTTGCTTGAGGTACTTCCGACGCCTTCCCGCCGGCTTGAACGGTGTTGCGATTCCAATCTCAATCGTCGTAAACCTCACGAACGCGTTCGGACAATCGGACGAGACCTCGCGCTTTGTCGCCCGGTATCTGCGCGCCCAGCACGCCGACCTATTCTTTGCTGATGCTCTCATCCTTGTGGAGGGAACTGCCGAGCGCGTGTTACTTCCTCACTTTATCCGTCGCGGATTTCCAAGGGTCGACCAAGGGTATGTTACTATTCTTGAGGTCGGTGGTAGCCATGCGCACAGGCTCAAGCCGCTGGTTCATCATCTCGGGCTGACCACGTTGGTGATCACAGATCTCGATGCCCAGGAGAAGAAAGTAGCTCCTGCAACTGATACGGCCAAAGAGAAGACCACCTATCATGCCGCTCAGCCGAGGCTGGGCGCCGGGCTTACGACGAACAATGACACGCTTAAAACTTGGTTGCCGCGGAAATCGAGCCTTGATGAGTTGCTGGACAGCGCCGTGATCAAGAAGCTATCAGGTGATCTGATGCACGAGGTCTGTGTAGCGTACCAAACGCCGGTCCAGGTTATTTGGCCGGAGACCGCGGCGACGGCACAAGTCGCTTTGCCTTACACATTCGAAGATGCGCTAGCGTTTGAGAATATGGCGTTCTTCGAGCGCCTCGAGGGCACGGGCCTAGTCCGAAAGTTCCGGGAAGCGATCGCTGGAGCAACTGACGTCACAAAGATCGGCGAACAATTCTTCGAGGCGCTCCGAAACAACGCCGACAAGGGGGCTTTTGCACTGAATATACTGGTGGCCGAGGACTTCGAAAGTCTCAAAATTCCGGGCTACATCGGAGAGGGCCTCGATTGGCTCGATAGCCAATTGAGAAGAAAGCAGGTTGAGCTGCTCTCAACCCAAACGGAGGTTGCAGTTGCCTGACCCTCTGCGCAGTGACGACGATCATCGCGATTCAGACGCCGATCAGGTCATTGCGACTTGCTTGGATTTGGATCACCCCAAAAGCTTCTTCCTGTTTGCCGGTGCCGGCTCGGGAAAGACTCGTTCCTTGGTTGAGGCCATCAATCACGTACGGCAGAGCTCTGGGCGGCGCCTAACACTGTCGAGGCAAAAGCTTGGTGTCATCACTTATACCAATGCGGCATGCGACGAGATTCTCCGCCGATTAGACTACGATCCACGCATTGACGTTTCGACGATACATGCCTTCGCCTGGTCCCTCATATCCGGGCACAATGAAGACATCCGGATGTGGGTCCGGAATTCACTGGCCAAGCGGATTGCTGAGCTTGAAACAACTATCGCCGGTACGAAGAACAGGTCGACAAAAACCTACCAAGAAAATGTTCGTTCGCTAGAAAGCCGCAGGCGGCGCCTAGCCGCTCTCGATGGAATCGTAAAGTTTGTTTACAGCCCGACCGGAGACAATCGAACCAGAGACGCTTTGAACCATGCCGAGGTGATCGCCATAACATCAGAATTTCTCACGTCAAAAAGCACGCTTCAGCGCCTTCTAGTTTCGCGATACCCGATTTTGCTGGTGGACGAGAGCCAGGATACGAACCGTCATCTAATGGAAGCTTTGCTGAAAGTTCAGCGCGACAATGCTGAGCATTTTGGGCTTGGCTTACTCGGGGACACGATGCAGCGCATCTACGCTGATGGGAAGGTCGATTTGGGCCAAGGACTGCACGGCTGGGTCTTTCCGCGAAAAGCTATGAACCATAGGTGTCCTCAACGGGTTATTCGCCTGCTCAACCGCATTCGCAGCGAAGTGGATGATGTGGTTCAGATTGGGCGTTCGGACAAGCCAGAGGGATGTGTCAGATTGTTTGCGGTTCAGGAATCCGCGAGCGACAAGCAGCGCGTCGAGCAGCATGTTGTCGATAGAATGGCAGAGATCACAGGCGATCAAGCCTGGAAAGATCAATCTCGCAATTTCAAGACGCTAACGTTAGAACACCATATGGCGGCAGTGCGCTTTGGCTTTGCTGAGATGTTTCGCCCCCTCTATCGAGAAAGCCGCATTCAGACCTCGCTTCTCGAAGGAACGTCTCCGTCGTTGAACTTCTTCAGTCGACAGGTGCTGCCGGCGGTCAAGGCGCTTCAGGCAAATGATGCTTTTGCTCTCGCTAGCATTGTTCGCGAGTCTTCGCCTCTGCTCACTCCTGAGGCTCTTAAATCAGGGGGGAGTGAACAGCTCAAGCGTGCCAAGAACGCATCAGATGCTCTACTTGGCCTATTCACATCGTCGAACAAGCCGACATTCCGGGAGGTGCTGGAGAATGTTGCGACAAGCGGCCTCTTTGATGTTCCGGAGGCGTTGGCGCCGTTTATAGCGCTGGAGGCTGGTTCTTCGGATGACACCGAAGAGCGAGAGGCCAGTGAGGTGTTGGCCTGGCGCGAGATGCTAGGCACCGACTTTCAACAAATTGAAGCCTACGATGAGTACGTCAGCGGAAGGTCGCCGTTTGGTACACACCAGGGTGTCAAGGGTCTCGAGTTTCCGCGAGTGATGGTGATTGTAAGTGACGAGGAAGCGCGGGGCTTCCTGTTCAAGTACGACAAGCTCTTTGGGGTCGAACCGCCCAGTGATACGGACCGCAAGAATCTAGCCGCGGGCTTAGAGACTAGTAATGACCGAACCCGACGCCTCCTCTACGTCACGTGCAGTCGGGCGGAGGAAAGCTTGGCCATCGTTTGCTATACAAAAGCGCCGAAGGATCTGCTGCGCCATGTCGTCGAGCGTCATTGGTTCGACGCAAGCGAGGCCGAGATAGTTGTGATTTGAGCTGTGGACCAAGTGGTGTTGCTGTCGCGGCCCCCGAGGTATGGCCAACAAGTTCAGTCGATCGCTGGACGCGTCAGGCAGGGCGAGGCGAACGTAAGTTTATAAGGTCCTCAAGCTAGTGCTGGTATGTCGTGTACTGTTGCCTCGATCGGCGTCCGCCCGACGCAAAAGATCAATAGGGGGGTAAATGCCCGCGACCGCGTTTTCAGTTAGATTCGCTCGCGAGCTGGATGTCGACCAGCTCGCGATGTTAATGACAGGTCTACAGCCGACGTCGGAACGTGATGGGGCCGAGCTTCTTAGCACATTTGGCGATTCGATCCGCTCCGATGTCCAATGCTCATCGTGCGGTAAGTTCGGTGCTCGCGTGGTTCGCTCCTCAAGATCGCCGCGCGGATCAAGAGCCGTTCTCCGGCAGGCCCATTTCAGGTTCGTCGATCCCAACGGCGGCAACGCCCACCACCCATTCTGCGAGTTCTACAGCGATGATGAGGATCGATCCGCGCAAGCAAGCCTCCTCGACTTTGGTTCGGAGAAGAGCACAGAAACAAGGGCTGTACGGCTCCTCGTATGCAAGGGTATCGAGCAAGGGTTGTTTGACCAAAGGCGTGTTCGGGAAATGCGCCAATGGTTTTTCGATCTCAAGTCTGCCAGTCGCTTCACTCTGACAACGTCGCCAGAAGCTATTTCCTGGACGCGAGCACTCCATCGTCATCCGAGCTACCAGCGTTGGATATTCCATCCAGCTCAGGCGGAAATGCCCGCATTTAATTGGAAAGCCGCGGCTAAATCTCAGTTCACCGAGGATCATCAGCATCTGTTCGCTCTGATAAGAGGTGTGCCAATGGACGACGCGGTTTGTCGACAAGCGGGAGGACTTCTTCGGAAACATTATCAGCGCGAGGTGTTCGATCCGACCGTGCTTCAGCGCTACTACGACGCAGCGGTCTCGCTTGCCGCCTTCGTCGCGGTGAATGGCGGAATCGATATTGGTAGGGTGCGTCCTGAGTCCTTTAGGTTAAAAGGAGCACCGGTCGCATTGCTTGCCTTGTGCGCCTTGGTTCTGTTCGTCTCTAATTGGGATATGAATGCTGCCATCGCGGCCTTCGCTAGGCTGTTGTTGGCGCCCGTGCCGAGTGATCTCACGCTCGGTAACGTTATCGGTCTAAACCCATTTCACGAGTACGCGGCGTGGCGGGTCCTTATCCTTTCTGCGCAAGTGGCTGCCAAAAGCCCCGGCGAACTGGACTACGATCGCCAGCTTGCCGCGACTGAAGCTGCGCTTCGTGAGCAGCATCGTCAGTGGAAGAAACAGCAATCCTGAGCGCGAGCCGAAACGCACCCGAGCGAGTGCCATCGGTCGCATAACGATTGTGATCATTTCTCTGCGAAGCAAACGGGCCAACCGTGAATGCGCGGCGCCTCGCAGCTTTGTCGAAACTGGCTATCGGTCAGAAAGTCCTACCAGCTATCGTGCAGGTATTTTGGTGAGAACAGCCTCTGAAAGCGCAGCTAATCGCAAGCGTACTATAGCCGTGTAATCACTGAACCGAGTAACGTGCAGTTCTCAGAAGGTTCCATAACATCCGATGTGCGAATCCACGCCCGCCCCGTTTCCAGCTTGGGAGGAGCCTTAGCGGCTTCCAGCTTTCCGGGCGGATGAGCTGATCAGTGCCTGCTGCTGGCCCCACTCAGCTGGGATGGATTTTAACAGCTGCGCGAGCTCAAGCCCGTCCGGCTGAAGCCCATTCAAGATGGCTTCGGTAATGGTAGGGGAGAGCAGGGTAAGGCGAAGCACCCGGCAGAGATAGGACTCGTTGATCTTCTCAGCCTTGGCGAGCTCTCGCACCGAACCAAACAGGTTTGATTCCAGCATGTGGCGCCAGCGATGGGCCCGCACCACGGCTTTAATCAGCGTGTTGTCGACCTGCGGCTTCGGCGGAGACCAAGCCTCCGCATTAGCAGGAGTTACGACGCGTTTGCGTCCGCCCTGCCGGCGGAACGAGATCGGGATGCTAACGACCATTGTTCGGCTATCCCGACTGAGCTTGGGTCGGCCAACAGGTCCAAGGGAGAGGGTCGTCGGTCGGTTCATTCGGCGGCCTGCTGGAAGGGCGGCGGTTGTAGTTCGGAGGACAGCGAGGTTAGACCCTGGATTTTCAAGGTGATGTCCATTCGTTCGGCGTGCATGTCGACGCGTTCGACGAGCAGCTCGACGATGCGCGCCTGTTCGGCCGGAAACAGCTCACCCCAGAGCTCGTCAAAGCCGAGTAGCGCGCTCCGCACTTCGGCCTCGCTGACTCGAGCGGATTGCTTACGTAGGGCGCGCCAGGTCTGAACGATGACTTCAGGGGTTTGCAGTAGTTGGCGGACCTGATCGATGATGATTCGCTCCAGCTCGGCCGCTGGCACCAGCTTGACGGGGCAATCTGATCTGCCCTGCTTCATCGCCGTCTGGCTGATGTAGTAGCGATAGAGCCGGCCCGACTTGCGGGTATGTGTCGGAGACATCGCCGCGCCGTCCGGCCCGAAGAGCAGCCCTTTGAGCAGGGCGGGAGTTTGCGCCCGGCTGTTGTTCGCGCGTTTGCGCGGACTTTGCTTGAGAATAGCGTGAACCTGATCCCACAGCTTGCGGTCGATGATCGCTTCGTGCTCGCCTGGATATGACGTGCCCTTATGAACGGCCTCGCCAAGATAGACGCGGTTGTGCAGGATCTTATACAACACCCCCTTATCCAGGAGATGTCCGTAGCGGGTTCGTTCGTTGGCAGAGACCAGCTCGCGGGCCAGCAGGGTCGCCGACTTGAGCTGCACGAAGCGCCGAAAAATTGATCTAACCCGCTCGGCGTCGACCTCATGAACCAACAATTTGCGGTCGCGGACTTCATAGCCGAGCGGCGTCCAGCCGCCCATCCACTTGCCGCGCTTCCGAGAGGCCGCGACCTTATCGCGAATGCGCTCTCCGATCAGCTCGCGCTCGAATTGGGCGAAGGTCACCAGGATGTTCAGCGCCATCCGTCCCATGGCATCCTTGGTGTTGAAGGATTGGGTTACGGACACGAACGTCACCCCATGGCGTTCGAACAGTTCGACAAGATTGAGGAAGTCGAGCATTGAGCGTGAAAGTCGGTCAATCTTGTAGACGACAATGACGTCTATCTTGCGGGCCTTAACCGCAGCGAGCAGTCGTTTCAGGGCAGGTCTTTCGAGAGTGCCACCCGAGAAGCCGCCATCATCGTAGCGGTCGGAAACCGGCGTCCACCCCTCGGCCCGCTGGCTTACGATGTAAGCCTCACATGACTCTCTCTGGGCGTCGAGCGAGTTGAAGTCCATGTCGAGGCCTTCTTCGCTGGACTTGCGGGTATATACCGCGCAGCGGACTTTACGGACTGCGAGTCGGCCGGGGGCTGCGCTCTCGAAGGAGTTGGCGAAAAGGGAGCTTGGGCGCTTGTGCGGCTTGCGGGCGGTCATTTGCCGAGCGAATTTTTAAGGCCGAAGAAGACCCAGCCATTCCATTTGGTGCCGGTGATCTGTCGGGCGACCGAGGACAGGGATTTGTAGGGGCGGCCGAGATATTCGAAATCGTCGTGACGGACGGTGACGCAGTGCTCCACGCCTTCCCATTCGCGAATCAGCTTGGTCCCGGCGACTGGCCGCAGCAGCGGTCGGGCCTTGCGGTCTGCCGGCTTTTGGTCGGCATACTGTTTGGCCATGGCTTTGAGCCGCTCGGTGGTTTCGCGAGACAGGCCGCCATAGGCCAATTCCTGAATGCGGTAAGCCAGCCGGCTCTCCAGGAAGCGGCGGTTATAGGCGGGCGGCTCGGTATCGAAAAGCTCGCGCCAACGGGCCTTTAGAACGGGGGCGGAGGCGCCCTTTAGGGCCGCTAACTGCGACAAAACGCTCTCTTTCACGGGTTAATTTCCTCGACATTGCGAGCGACATCACCCCCAAAAGGCCGACCACAGTCGAGCAGAGATTCTGTTTCACCGCGCAAATTTTGACTGGACTTCCGCTCCAAAAGACGCAGGAGACCTGCGGCGAGGATGGTGGCGAGCTCTGGTAGGGTGTTATCGTCTTGAGTAGTCATGCGCCGTTACTCGGCGCAGTCCTCTCGATGGTCCAACAGTTTCATATGAAACGGTAGAAGCCGGCATTGCATCGCAATTGGGCGTAATCGATGAGGCGTGCTTCTCTGGGGAAGAGCCCTTGGCCCGGTCTTTCACTCGAACCTCGGTGGGGCAAAATTGGGCGACTGATTCGGAGCCTGCCAATGCTGGTCGAAAATCCAGATGCTCGAAAACGTGAGCAAACGGAAGCTCAAGGTGCGTCAAACTCTCTTAATGGGCTGACGGTTGCCGAGGCATTTCGCAAGCACGTGCTGGAGGACGAAGAAGTCGCCGACCTTGGTCGGAAGGTCTCGCGGACCAATTCGGCGGTGTTTTCGGAAGGGCAGTTTCCAGGCTCCTTCGTTGACTTCCACTGGCCTCTGCACGCCACCGCGGAAACCATCGCCCACGCTTTCGTTCGTCAACCCATCGTCTTCTTGGGTGACCCGTTGCCGAGCCCTTCCGATCAAGAGATTGCCGCTTCCCGCAGGCTCGCTGAACGAATCGTTTCGTTTACAAGCCTCCTTGTGCGCTGCGATCTCATCGCCATCGGCACGGCGGCAGCTACTGGCTTGGAGGCTCCAATCGGGAGGGGCCAGTGGACGCGATCGGACCTCCTGATAGACGTACAGAATAGCGCCGTTTGCGAGATGCGGAATCATCGTCCTGTACCTGTATGGACAGGAGTCTGGCTCCAGCTCCCAGACCAGCAGGCAGTGATCAGTGAAAGGGCCGTCGCGGAACTAAGTCCCGAGCCGACGAGGGCGCGAAAGCAGATCCAGACCAAAGAGAAATCCCGTCGCGAATGCCTAGATTGGTTGTCCGCCATGATGTCCGATCGAACAATCGAGCCGATGTCTAATGATCAGCTCTGGAGCGAGGCCGAAACCAAGTGGCCAGGAACGCTCAGCGCGCGAGAGTTTGTAAGATGCCGGGCCAACGCTCTGAGTAGCTTGAGCGAAGAGCAGCGATACCTATGGGAGCGTCCAGGCCCCCGGCGTAAGCGATCGTAGTTCGATTCACCGCACTTCGAGATCGCGTCGGCTATTTTCAGGGCTCCAACGTAGCCAGTCTTACTGCATCGGAAACAATGCGGTATCGACATGGCCCTCGAGAATACACGAAAAGACCTTGACGCCCTACTGAGAGAACAGGAGGCGGCAGACCTCCTGTGTTTGTCCATCCGCACGCTCCAGTCTTGGCGTATTCGCGCTGCCGGCCCACCGTTCGTTCAGGTCGGGCGAGCTATTCGCTATCGGAGGCGTGATCTCCTCGCTTGGATTGATGCCAACACTTGCGGCGGTTCGGTGGAGGCTAGGCTGTGAAGAGCAAACGCCAAACGCCGCCTGACCCAGCCGAAGAGCCGCGAGAATATTCCGTTTACTTTGGTCGAGAGCGACTCGGTCGATATATCCAAGTAGACAAGATAATTGAGGCATTCGATAGAGATGACCGCCTTCTAGGGACCTTTCGAAAGGAGTCGGAAGCGCGTGAGGCCATTTACGCGGAAGCGGATGATTGCCCATGAGTTGGCAGGCTACAGCTTGGGCGATCAAACAATTCACCGGCTCTACAAGGCGTAAAGCCCTGCTTTTGGCTCTAGCCAACTACGCTGATCCGAATGGAGTATGCTGGCCTTCTCAAGAGCGTCTCGCCAAGGATACGGAACAGTCCATTGATTCGATTCAGCGGCATTCAATCGCGCTCGAGAAAGCCAACCTGATCGAGCGTGTCATTATGCCCAAACGTCGCGGTCACTACGCTGGGTACCGCTACCGGCTCGCTCTCGCGAATCTCGGTTCGGCCGGCGAACGCGAGACCAACAAGCTGCGGCCCGGCCAGGCCGCAAAACAACGGCGAACCGCACCGCACGGCTTGCGGTATAAACCTTCATTAGAACCTTTATACGAACCTTCAGATGCAAGGGCTCCGGTGGAGAGCAGACTAAGGGCTTTCCAGGCGCAATTGGAGCCGCTGGAGGTTGTTCAGAATCGCATCGCTCAGCGGATCGGCTCTGATGGCTGGCTTATTCTTGGCGATATGAACGATCACCAGCGGTCCTACCTCTCAAAGCTAGAGCGTCAGGGGTTGTTGGACGATAAGACGCTTGGCGAGGCGGTGCTTGCTGCCCGCTGCGTTGCCCGCAAGTGAATTCACGGTCCGCGGTGGGGGGTGGTCAAAAGCTTAGGAGCTCCGATGCAGGACCGGTCTTCCTCCTTCACACGCAAAAGTTCAGAAATAAATACAAAAAGCCACTTGGCTCGTGAGGTAGTGGGGGTCAATTCCTCCGTAGCCTCCACTTCGCGGACCGGCCCTACTCCCATTCGCAGAGTTTTTTCTCGTCAATCAAGAAATCCGGCGGGCTGGATCGCCTCCTTGAGCGAGAGCGCTTGAATATCAAGCACTTGAGCGAACGGGCAGCTCTGAGCGGCCCCGATTATTTTCCAGAGTTTCTGAGTTCGAAACTCCACTTGTGCTTCAGCGCGGGCTGCAGCGCTGATGCCCAAGACGTCCGTGCTAGCGTGCTGTCTGTGTTTCAGCGCTGCGTTCTGGATTAGATTCGAAGTCTGATTCGCCAAGCAAAGAAGAATTAGGAGGGGCAGTGAGTCGCTTTTATCCCACAGGTGCTCCAAAAGTGCTGACTGCCGCGCAGAACTGGCGTGATGTCGCTTTACTACGAGGTCGTTCAATTTTTACTGCTGATCAGGTCTGGTCGACTGCGAACCTACAGGAATTAGATCGTGTCTTTACCCAAGCTCCCGACGAAACTGATCGACCGTTCTCGGCGAAGCTCCAGGATCAGCTCAGCGCATGCACGAGTTTGGTGAAGCAGCTGGCAGCAGAAGTACTATGGCTGTTATTGTTGTGTCCCAGCAACATCTCTGCCGAGCGAAAGCGCGAAAATATCAAGACTATCTGGGAGTGGTCACAGACGCCATATCCTACGGGCAGTGAATGGCTGGCCGACGACGTTCTCTCCGGTATCGGAAGCGGCGGGCCTGGGTACAGCAACCACCGTCCCAGAGAGCTAACCTTCTGCTTGAACTTCCTTCTTTCATTCCGACAATTGAATCAGGAGCGCCAAGCTCTGCTGCTAACCCGTCCGTGGGAATTCGCAGAGTGGCTACAATCCGTGCCCGACGCGCAAGCGCGTCAATTCCGGCACATGATTCTTCATCTTCTATTTCCTGATGAATTCGAGAGGGTGTTTTCCGCAGGCGATCGTAAAGCGCTTGCTGAGCGCTTCGCGGGCGTATCCTCTCCAGAAACGAACAAGATGTCGGCAGTAGAGCTTGACAGGCTGCTGTACCAGACGAGAGCGAAGCTCGAGCAAGAATATGGCACGGCAGAGTTGGACTACTATAGGAGCCCACTTCGGGAGCTGTGGCAGCAGGATTGGCAAGCTGATAGTTCGGCGATAGCCGCACGCCACGTGCGACAGGCCATCCAGGAGCTCAAACTCGGAGGGATGCCGTCGGATGCGAGGTCGTCAAAATATGACCTTGTGGAAGATGGACAGCGATACCCGCCCAAGCTTATTTTTTCACTTGCTTACAAGCATGCCACGGGAAAAGAGCTGCCCAGGAATGAATTTTCTGGAGGAGACGATACAGCGTCGTTTCGAATCCTAAGGAAGCTAGGATTCTCGATAGTGCCGAAGGACTTGATTGGCGATCTCGTTTCCAGGTTCTTGGCTCAAGCGGATGCGGGCCAAGATCTGCGCACAAGCGAGTACCCGAAGGAATATGGCAGCCTTCAAGTAAAGGTTAGCTTCGGTCAGGGCGTTTTCTCTCGAGTGCCTTGGGTTGCCTTCTTGGCTCCTGGCCAAAAGGTAAGCGAAGGCATCTATCCGGTCCTCCTTTATTATCGAGAAGCAAAGGTTCTGATCCTTGCTTTAGGTGTCAGCGAAACCAATCCACCTGAAAAGAGCTGGGACCATACTTCTGAATTGAGCACGGTGGCAGATCTGCTACGCGAGAAGCATGGCAGAGAGGCAGAACGCTATGGCGACTCGTTCGTAGACGCCGCCTTTATTGTTCCCGACGGTCTAGAATTGAATAAGCTAACAGAGCGCTTGGATACTGTGATCGCTCGATATGAGCGTACGCTTCATTCGACAGACAAGGCGGTTAATCATCGGCCTGTGCAGGAGCTATCATTAGCCGATCTCTTGAAAGACATATTTGTTGAGCGCGAGTTTTTTGAAAGATTACTCCAACGATTGGAGTTGAAAAAGAACCTTGTCTTGCAAGGGCCGCCCGGGGTCGGCAAGACATTCTTGGCCCGGCGGTTGGCGCAAGCAGCAACTCAAGCGCTGGAATCAGATCGGGTTGGGATGGTGCAATTCCATGCTTCATATGCCTATGAGGATTTCGTTCAAGGCTATCGGCCCGATGGCAAGGGTGGATTTGAGCGGCGGGACGGTGTTTTCATGCGGTTCTGTCGACGCGCGCTCGCGGATCCGGCTCGGCCATATGTCTTTGTCATCGACGAGATCAATCGAGCCAACCTGAGCAAAGTCTTCGGTGAGCTTTTGATGCTTATTGAAGGCGATAAACGAACAGAGCTCTACGCGGTTGAATTGGCGTATTCGACAGACGAAGATGCGCGGTTCTATGTGCCGGAAAACGTTCATATCGTCGGCCTTATGAACACCGCGGATCGATCTTTGGCGCTTGTCGATTATGCTCTACGCCGCCGATTTGATTTTTTCAGCATCATGCCAGGCTTTGAGACCGAGCAGTTCCGATCTCACATGTTGTCTAGGGGCATGTCAGACGATCTCTTCTCGCATCTCAAGCAGAGCTTCAGTGAACTGAACAAAATCATCGCCGAAGATCGGGATCTGGGACCTGGCTTTGTGATTGGGCATAGCTTTTTCTGTGATCTCCCAATGACCGGAGATGTCGAAGACGCCTATAATGAGGTAGTTGATCTCGAAATCACTCCCTTGCTCCGAGAGTATTGGTACGAGGGTGCCCGTGCCGAAGAGTGGCGCAAGAAGCTGCTCAAGGCCTAGGCCATGGGATCGCCAATTCCGATTGCAAACCTCTACTATTTGCTCTGCTACGCGTGGGATAGACTGGATCAGGGTAGACTTGTTGACGTCAGTCCCTTGCAATCAACGGAGCTGGCCGACTTGTTCGCCCTTGTGCTTTGTGATGGCATTCATCATCTCGCACGCCGAGGCTTAGAGCAAAGCTATGACGTTCGGGAGGAGGAGCTTAGCGGAATTCGTGGCCGTATTGATATATCTCACAGCTTGCGCCGCTCGTTGTTCTTCCAAGGACGTGCTCACTGCCGTTTCGACGAGCTGACGGTCGACACCCTCGCAAATCGGATCCTGAAATCAACTTTGGTTGCGTTGCTCGAGGTAAAGGAGCTGGATCCGAAGCTTCGGCATAGGGCCTATCGTACGGCCCAGTTATTACATGGCATACGCCCTTTCCGGCTCTCTCAAAGAGATTTCGAAAGGGTGCGCGTGACCTCCAACAATCTCTTTTATCGATTCTTACTGGGCGTATGCAAACTCGTGTTTGAGTCGTTGCTGGTGGATGAAAGGACTGGGGAGACGAAGTTTCGAGACTTCACGCGAGACGAAGCGAAAATGGCACTCCTATTTCAGTCGTTTCTGTTTAACTTCATCGCGCGCGAATGTTCCGGGTGGAAGGTCAAGAGCGAAAACATCGCCTGGCAAGCGACCAGTGCGACAGATCCGGAGTTACGGTTGCTGCCACGAATGCAGACCGACATTTCAGCCTTCCGTCTTGGCGAATATCGCATCATTGATGCCAAGTTTTACCAGCGGAGCGTTGGGTCCTATTTTGGCAGCGAAAAGTTTCACAGCGACAATCTATACCAAATATGCAGCTATCTTCTGAATGCACGTCGGGTTGGGGATGTCCAAGCAAGCGGAGTGCTTGTCTATCCTCGTGTGGATCGCCAGATTCGGCAGCGATATGAGATCGCGGGTAGGACGGTCTCGATTTACACCATCGATCTCAACGCACCCTGGCGGGCGATCGACAAGGAGCTTCGGGAGCTGATGCTTTAGGAGCGCGCGGTGCCATGACCGGCGCTTGGGTCTTCACGCCAGATGGTCAGCTTCGTAGTCCGCTGGCTCAGTTCTTCCATAAGATCTCATATCCGAATGATGTCAGGTTCTGGCAAGAAAGCGTACGCCGCGCCGCTGCAGCTTTACCATCCGCTTCTGAACCCACAGCAGACATCTACGACTTGTCCCTAGGGTTCCTTCGGCTTAATTAGGTGCACCGCTGGAGCGGGCCCGGACCGTGGAGTTCAAGTCATGAACCGACCGTCGGCTATCAACGCTACCGATGCGCTCAGCACCTATATTTTGGCGAAGGATACTAACCGTCCGCAATTGATGAAAGATGCATTCGCAGCGGACTGCGAATTGGAAATGACTATAAAGACGGATGCCATATCGTTTCCAAGCTCAGCGAAGGGATTGGATGAAATCACTCAAGTTCTGGTGACAAGCTTCGGAGACCAATACCAGAATGTGCGTACGTTTTGTCTCTCGCGACCAAGTGCAGACTACCTTCCGCACTTCCAATGCGATTGGCTCGTCGGAATGTCTGCAAAGCAGGGAGGTGCCATTCGCGTGGGATGCGGACGATACAATTGGCATTTTAGTTCCGGCGACGATAAGCGCGTGAGCAAGCTCGCGATCGACATCGAAGTTATGTGCGTACTCCCTGCCGAGACCTCGGAGCCGATCATGCGTTGGCTTGGGGCGTTGCCATATCCTTGGTGTTCAAACCAGCAAGCCTATCGCACCATTCCCGCCATTGACGCCCTGCGACCTATAAAAAGCTTCCTGGGATCATCGGTGTAGCCGCAGGCGCTGCCTTAGGTTTCCGCCTGGCCCCCAGCGGTCATCAGTGAATTGAAGCCGTTACCACGCACGATTGCTGCGGAAAGTTCAACTTGCCGCCCACCAGCATCCAAAGGTCGAGGCGGAAGGCGGCGTCATCGGCAATCGACATGATCATGCGGGAGCGGCGCCCTCTCGCCTTAGTTATCCGTCAAGCGCAAGTGCGGATATTTGCTGCAGCACCATTCTCGCGTTCCGGTCGTATCAGGCGGTGGTCAGCTTTCTAAGATTGAAAATGGGCTTCAGCCGCAGAGTGTTAGCTAGTTCATAATTTTGTGGTACCTGCGAGCTTAAGCTTTTCGAGACAAACGCTCGGGAGGCAACGATGACATCCGGCTGGCTCATTGTCCCTGTGACGATCGCCTCTATCTCCTTCCTGACCGTTGTGACCTTGATCATTCTTGGTGCTTGGTAGGCAGCTGGAAGAGTATCGTCGAGAGCGCTCTGAAGGGGCGCCCACCGACCGACGCGACCTCATATCGGTCGAAACTCGATTGGGTGCGGCATGGATTGCCCGAAGTGCGGCAAAGTCACCCCCGAGGGAAAGAAGGTCTGCGACGATTGCGGCGCGCCGCTAACCTTTCGCTGCTCCGCGTGCGGAGCCGACAATCCGAAAGGAAAGAACTTCTGTGGCGACTGCGGTGCGGCGCTCACGTCAACAGTACTGCCGCAAGGCATGGCGGGTGCCGGTGCATCGACCTCCATAACGGCACGGGTCACCGAGCGCTCGAGCTTATCACTCGTATCAACTTCTTCCGCCGAGCGCCGCCAGCTCACAGTTATGTTCTGCGACCTTGTCGGCTCGACAGCACTTGCGACAAAGCTCGATCCAGAAGATCTACGGGACATTATCGCCAAGTACCGCGATAGCGTAGCGGCGATCGTCCGCAAACACGGCGGAACCATCAGCCGCTACATCGGAGACGGCATG
Source organism: Bradyrhizobium frederickii (assembly GCF_004570865.1). Classification (GTDB taxonomy): domain Bacteria; phylum Pseudomonadota; class Alphaproteobacteria; order Rhizobiales; family Xanthobacteraceae; genus Bradyrhizobium; species Bradyrhizobium frederickii. The sequence continues at coordinate 16,019 of NZ_SPQS01000028.1, read as the reverse complement.
CTCATCCTCTTCGGCCATCCTTCAGCGCACGAGGACGATGCCGAACGCAGCGTGCGCGCTGCCCTTGAGATCGCCGCGACTAGGCATGTGCCTGGAGGGCCGCCCGAGTTGGAGCTGCGGGTTCGCCTTGGGCTCGCGACTGGTCTCGTCATCGTAGGTGACCTTATCGGCAGCGAGGCTGCAGAGACACAGGCGGTCCTCGGCGAGACGCCGAACCTTGCTGCTCGGCTGCAAGCGCTCGCTGAACCAGATGGTGTGGTCATCGCTGAGGACACGCGACGGCTCATCGGCGGGCTTTTTGACTACGCGAACCTCGGCGCGGTGGCTCTGAAAGGCTTTGCTGCCCCGGTGCAAGCCTGGCGAGTGCTTCATGAGGGAACGGTCGAAAGCCGCTTCGAGGCGTTGCACCCTTCGATGCTCGCTCCGCTGGTTGGGCGTGAGGAAGAACTCGCGCGACTGGAGCGGAGCTGGGACCTTGCGAAGGCGGGTAGCGGCCAAGTAATGCTGCTCGTCGGCGAGGCTGGCATTGGCAAGTCTCGCCTGGTTGCGGCTCTCCAGGAGCATATCGAGCGCGAGCCGCATACCTACTTGCGATATTTCTGCTCGCCGCATCATCAGGAAAGTGCGCTCTACCCCTTCATTGCCCAACTCCAGAGAGCTGCTGGTTTCGATCGTGAGGACGCACCAAAAGTGAAGCTCAACAAGCTCTCACTGCTACTATCCCCAGCATTTCCGTCCGACGAGGACGTGGCGATCCTGGCCGAGTTGCTGTCGATTCCCAGCGGTGACCTGTATCTGCCGGCTGCTGCTACGCCGCAACAAAAGAAGGAGAGAAGCTTCGCCGCTCTGGTCCGCCAGCTTGAAACTCTTGCAGAACAACACCCAGTCATGGTGGTGTTCGAGGACATGCAGTGGATCGATCCGAGCTCGCGCGAGCTGCTGGACCGGACGGTCGATCGCGTAGCAAGCCTACCAGTTTTGGTCCTGATCACCTACCGCCCCGAGCTCCAGCTGGTATGGAGCGGAAAGCCGCACGTCAGTTTGCTTGTGATGAACCGGCTGGACCAGAAAGCGGGTGCCGCGCTGATCCGAAGCGTGGCCGGCAGCCGGACGTTGCCGACCGAAATTGTTAATGAGATTGCAGAACGAACGGATGGCGTGCCGCTGTTCGTTGAGGAGTTGACCAAAACGGTGCTCGAAACTAGCAAGGAGGGGATCACGCGAACCATCTCCTTAGCGCCGCTACCGGGACTTGCTGTGCCGGCCACGCTTCATGCTTCATTGATGGCCCGACTCGACCGAATCGGTCCGATAGCTAAGGAAGTGGCGCAAGTCGGCGCGGCCATCGGCCGCGAGTTTTCCTACGACCTGCTTGCCGCAGTTGTACAGCGATGCGACAACGAGCTGCAGGCGGCACTTGATCGGCTAATCAATGCCGAGCTCATGTTTGGGCGTGGCGAACCGCCTGACGCCAATTTCTTGTTCAAACACGCACTGATCCAAGATGCGGCGTACAGCACGCTGTTGCGCAGCCAACGCCGCGAGCTGCACGCGCGAATCGTGGGCGCGCTTGAGGAGAGGCTCTATAAGGGCATTCAAGAGCGACCGGAGATCCTAGCCCAGCATTGCACGCATGCAGGTCTAATCGAAAAGGCAGTGTCGTATTGGCAGGAAGCAGGTGAGCGCTCAAAAGCTCGATCGGCAATGACAGAAGCAATCGCGCAGATGCGAAAAGCGCTCGATCTGCTATCCCATCTGCCCGAAACCGCCGGACGCCAAGGCACCGAAACCGACCTCCAACTTGCGCTCGGCGGCGCACTGATCGCTGCGAAGGGACATGCGGCCGAAGAGACCGGCAAGGCTTATGCCCGGGCTCGCCGCCTTTGCGAGTTACTGAACGACCGGCCGAACCTGCTCAAGACGCTCTGGGGGCAGTTCGTGCACTATCATGTGCGTGGCGAAACGGACCGTTCGCATCGCATCGCTGAGGAACTGCTAGATTTGGCCGGACGACAGAACGATGCGGCCATTCTTGTCGCCGGTCATCGGGCTGTCGGCGACAGTTGCCTTCATCGCGGACAATTTGCCTCGGCGCGCGTCCATCTCGAGCAGGGGCTTGCCCTTTACGATCCGTCGCAGCAGCGCTCTTTGACGGCACTGTTCGCAGAAAACGCCCGCGTGGCGATGCTTTCGTTCCTCTCGCTAACCTATAGCCTTCTTGGATTTCCCGATCAGGCGCTTGTTCAGAGCAGTGAGGCAGTCTCGGAGGCCCGCGGGTCCTCCCATCCGATCAGCCTTGCCTTCGCGCTGAGCGTCGCTTGCCGGTTGCATTTCGTCCTCGATGACGTGGGTATGGTCGCGCAACTGGCAGAGGAGCTAGTTGCGCTTACCTCGGAGCAGCGCTTTGCCTTCTTTCTCGCGATGGGGACCGCCTATCGCGGTTGGACGCTGGCCGAAGCCGGCGACGCCGAGGCCGGGGTGGACTTACTGCGACGCGGTATCGAAGGATTTCAGGCGTCAGGCGCAGCATGGACTCTTCCGTTCTACCTTGCGCAGCTCGCGGCAGCTGAGGCAAAGAGAGCACGATTTGAAACGGGCCTCGGTCAACTCTCCGACGCCTTGGTACTGACCCAGAAATTGGGGGTGCGATGGTTCGAGGCCGAGCTGCATCGGCGACGAGGCGAGTTGATGCTGACGGCTCGGCCGGACGCCGAGGCCGAGGCTGAGACCGAGTTTCGACACTCCATTGCTATTGCTCGCCAACAGGAGGCGAAACTCTGGGAGGTCCGCTCCGCCGTCACTCTGGCCCGGCTCTGGCGTCGCCAGGGCAAGGGTGATGAAGCACGCGACCTTCTCGCCCCAGTCTACGATTGGTTCGACGAGGGCTTCGATGTTCGCGACTTGAAGGACAGCAAGGCACTCTTAGAAGAACTCTGCGCCTAGCACGAACCTATCTCCGAGCTCGTCTGTGAAGATGCCAGACACGGCATCTCAATAGCTTCACTCCTCACGCACAAGGTTGTGCATCAAGCTGCCCCGAGCAGGGGCAAGTGGTGGTTCGAGAGCGGAACTGCGCTTCTGCTTCTGGTCCGAGGGCGAAGATCGCGACCGAGCCCGGCACGTCAGCAGCCGCCGCCAGACCGGACGTGGTGAGAACGCGGCCAAATCGACGCTGGCGACCCGGAGGGGACTTGTGAAGTTGTGTTCGCATCCTAGACTTTTACGGTCGCGAGCCTGGTTCGCACGCAAAAGTTCAGAAATAAATACAAAAAGCCACTGGGATCTAAAGTCGGAGTCATTTCCCGCAAGCGGACGCTTTTTAGGCGGGTAGATGGGCGTAGCATTTGACCGAGGCGCCGATTAAGGCCGTTGAGATGCAAAGATTGCGGCTTTCAGGCCTCGGAGCTGCGGGAACAAAAAACTCCCGGCCGAACTTAAACGAACACAGGACAGCATCCTGCGATTTGAAGCATTACAACCCTATCGTCCCGGCAGCTATTTGGAAGGACGGCGGCCTTGGCAATTTGGAATGACGTTAGAGCGCCGGTGCGCGAAGGCCGGGTGTACGCCAGCCTTCTCCCCGCAGGCAGGATAGACAAGCTCTTCAAACCTAAGAGAGTCTAGTGTTTGGGTTTCTGAAGGCTAGCAGGCAGCGAAAGAAGATCCGCCAGGACCGGATTTATCTTGAGGCAAGAGCACGACGTTTTCTCAAGGCCTACTTGGCCGCAGACTCCGTGCGAAAGCAGCGCTTCTACGAAGCAGTCGAAGGCGCATCAGCCGCTTGTCATCCGGGGATCGCAGACTCGACAGCTGAAGATGCCCAGATCGCTGAGTCGACCGCCGCGGCTGCACTCAAGGTGGTCAGAGCGCGGGACGAGCGTGGAGCCGACGTGGTCGATAGTACTGCCGGTTTTATTACGGATGCCTATGCCACCGTCGCCATTGCATATCGTCGCGCCGCCGGGGCTTACGTCATGGAGACAGATTTGCAAAAGCTGGGGACCGCAGCGGTGCACTTGCTCACGATGGCAACGTCATATCTGACGGCCAATCCTCCAGAGGGAGAACAACAGCCCCACCGATGAGGTGAGCCTCGGCTGCTCTCTGAATGTGGCGCAAAGGGGGTGGGGGTGGTCAAATCCTCCGAAGCCCGTGCTCCCGGTTCACGCCGCGGCCCGCGTCATGTCGGTCCCTAGTAGCGAAGTGCTTGTCTCTCGGGTCGTAACCGACTTGGTCGCAGGGACGGATCTCAAGTTCTCCGAGCGCGGATCTAATCGAAGGGCCTGCCTGGCAGTTTGCGGACAGCAGATGATTTGACTGGCCTCCAAATTAGCGGAAGTCGAAGCGCACATTGCAGCGGTTCCATTTTGGACCAATGCAGACCTGCCCAAACTGCGCCTAGTCTAGGCAAGTTTTTTGACGGGCAATCGGGTGCCCTCACCATTCGAACAATTGTTTGATCACTGACGTAACTGAGGATTATCAGTGGTAGACGTTCAGGTGGAGCGCCGGCTAGCGGCAATTTTGGCGGCTGACGTCGCCGGCTATTCACGGCTGATGGGCGAAGATGAGGAAGGCACGCTTGCTGGATTGAAAGCGCATCGCCGAGAGCTCGTTGATCACAAACTCAAATCCCATCGAGGGCGCCTGATCAAGACAACCGGCGATGGCATGTTGGTGGAGTTTTCAAGCGCCGTCGAAGCTGTGAAATGTGCGGTCGAAGTTCAACGCGGAATGGTCGACAGGAACGCAAACGTACCTCAGGCCCGGCGTATTGAATTCCGGGTTGGGATCAACGTCGGCGACATCATTGAGGACGAGGGTGATATATTTGGGGATGGCGTCAACGTAGCTGCCCGACTTGAAGGCATCGCGATGCGCGGTGGAATATGCATCTCTCGCCAAGTCCTTGACCAGATCGATGGCAAGCTTAACTTCCCTTTGCGCGAGTTAGGCCGGCAGAATCTAAAGAACATCGCGCGGCCAATCGAAGTCTATGCGATTGACCTGAACGAGGAAGGATCGCCCGCAACGCGAGTTCTGTCGGCAGCCAACCTCAAACAGGAAATTCGCTATTGCAGAGCCACGGATGGTGTGCGGTTAGCCTATGCGAAAGTGGGTACAGGACCTGGTCTGTTGAAATCGGCGCATTGGCTTGGCCATCTCGAATATGACTGGGATTTTCCGCTCCAGCGCGATTTCCTGCTTGGACTTGCTTCGTCATTTACCCTCGTAAGGTACGATGCGCGTGGCAACGGTCTGTCTGACTGGGATGTCGGAGAGCTCTCCCTTGATGCCTGGGTCAAGGACATGGAGAGCGTAGCCGACGCGGCCGGTCTCGACAGGTTTCCGCTGCTCGGGTTTTCGCAGGGCTGCGTGGTTTCGATCGCATTTGCAGCGCGGCATCCCGAACGCGTCTCGCACCTAGTTCTTTACGGTGGATTCGCCGTTGGTGCGAACAAAAACCCTAACTTCTCGGCCGCTGATCGAGAACGGTTTGCTGCAATGAAAACGCTGATGAAACTTGGGTGGGGCGCAGATGACCCGACTTTCCGGCAACTGTTCACCGCCTCGATGTTGCCGGATGGCACGAAGGAACAAGTAGACGCCTTCAATGAGCTTCAACGTCTAAGCGCCTCAGCCGAGTGCGCCGTGCGCTATATCGAAACGGTGTCCGACTTTGATGTTCGGCCTTTACTCAAGCACGTGAAGGCGCCAACGCTTGTTATGCATGTTCGCGATGAACGCAGAGTGCCGGTCGCCTCTGGCCGTGACTTAGCTGCGGAAATTCCCGGAGCGAGGTTTGTAGCACTCCCTGGGAAAAACCATATGCTGCTACCACAGGATCCCGGCGCGCCAATATTTCAAGAAGAACTACGCAAATTCCTTCTTTAGTTTTCTTGGGACCAGTATCGCTGCTCATCTAATTTAGCTCGGTCAGTCACTGTGCGACTTCTTCCATAAGATCTCATATCCGAATGAAAGTGGAGATCATCCCTCGGCAGGCAGCGCAAATCGAACACATGAAACTATTGTTCCTCGAAGGCAATTGACACGAACCGATTAGCTCGCAATGGAGTTTGAGATGATCAGAAATCTCTTTGGCCTGACCTTTTTAGCGATAGCGATGTCGCTTTCCGCAAGCGCCCAAGAGGAGACCCGGGAAGCTGCCATACGCGCAATTGTCGCGGATCAAGTGTCGGCATGGGACGCCGGTGACGGAATTCGGTTTTGCCAATCCGCAGCGCCGGACATCTCTGCGTTCAATACGTCGGGAGCTGATATGTCTGGCAAAGACGTCTTCTGCCAGCGACAACTTCAAATCCTTGGGGGCATCTTCAAAGGAACCACAAAGAAGCAAACCATTCGACGGCTTCGTTTCATTACGGACGACGTGGCCGTCGTGGATATTGACAACGAGATACATGCCCTCAAGGCAACACCGAGCGGCGCCGCTTTATCAACTGACGGTGTAAGCAGAACACGTCTAATGGAAGTGTTTGTTCGACGGGATGGTCGCTGGTTAATGGAAGCATTCTACAATATCGATGTTAAGTCTTCGAAATAGAGGTAGGCGCTGGAGCCATCTGGAGCGGGGGGCTCGCCGCCTCGCGCTTCGGCGAAGTGGCGTCATCGCTCCACGAAGTCGGCTTATCAAGCAGGGCGGACAAGATTTGCTCAGGTTGAGTTCTTCGCATTTTGACCCGAAGCGGAAATCGTCCACAGATCAGGCGTCTTTTCAGGATGCATGAGATCGTATAGTCTTTAAAAAGCTGTCGGCGCCGGCGGGAAAATGCCGAATTCCTCGCGGGACTGAACGGACAGCAGTCGCGCCATCGGCAGGCATTGCACTCGAAATCACCGACTTCCTTTTTCGCCGGTCCTTCAACATTCGCATTTTAACGCGGGTGCGCGTATCCGCGGCCGAATTCCATTGAGTCCTGAAAACGCGGCCGAGAGACGGTGCCTGCGAGGAAGGAGACTCTCCATGGTTGACCACCCCACCATTCCGATTGAATCGAACCTAGCACCGCCGGCCCCGCCGACCGCCCCGGTCACTCGCCGCTCGCTGCTCGGCAGCGCCGGCATCGCGGCTGGCGCCGCCATGATTGCATCTCCACCTAATATGCTCGGGATTGCAGCGGCCGCGGCCGAGCCTGTGAGCACGGACCCGCGACCGCTTGACGCCGCTTTCAAGCGCCGCGCCTTAGAAATTCGAGAAGCCTGCGCGCGGAACAACGAGAAAATTCCTATCGCGATGCACCCGACGAATGGCGATGAGGCGCGCTATACCAATAAGATCGGTTCGGATTCACGCGGTCTGCCGCACGACAAACGCGGCGAAGTGGAGCAGCTGGCATGGCAGGCGCTCTATGCCGCTTGCCAATCGGGCGATCCCGCTGATTTCGAAAGTATCCCGCTCGGCGGCACGCGCAAGCTGGTCAATCCCGTCGGCACGTTAGCTGTCAGTCTCAGCGGCATAAACCCCACCCAGGTTGCGATTCCGCCGGCGCCAACCCTAGCAAGCGCGGAGCGCGGCGGCGAGGCGGTCGAAGTATATTGGCAATCCCTGCTTCGTGACGTTCCGCTTACCGAGTTGCGCGACGACACCTCCAATCGAGACGTCCTTGCAGCAACCGAGGAGCTCAACAAGCTCGCCGATTTCCGCGGGCCTAAGTCTGGTGGGCGGGTCACGCCGGGTACGCTGTTCCGTGCTAATGCGCTTTATTTCGACGCTACCGACTCAAAGGGCCGCTCGGTCACACCTCCAGGCGTTTTGGATGGCCCACTGATCTCGCAATTCCTGCTCCGGGACGTGCCTTATGGCGCACAGTGGATCAGTGCTTCAATCCGCACCGCGTTGCCGGCCAACGAATTCCTGACCGACTATGAGGAGTGGCTGGCGATTCAGAACGGCGCCGCACCGAAACGCCGGTTGCAGTTTGACTCGACACCGCGATACATCACCACAGGAAGAGATCTCGCGGAGTATGTCCGCGCTGGCCCCGCACTCGGGTGGGCGGCAGCGCTGATGCTTGCGACCCCCGGCGGTGGAGCGGATCAACGGTACTCCGGAATGTATCCACTGGCGGAGCCCATCTCCTACCCGTCTGACCCGTATCGGAAATCGAAAACACAGGGACCTGCGGGTGCCACCTTCGGGCTGGCCTATGTGCAGGCATTACTCGCCACGGCGATCAGCAACTCCGTCCGCGCGGCCTACTGGCAGAAGTATTTCGTGCACCGGGCTTTGCGACCGGAAGCCTACGGTGGTCTGGCGTACCATCGGCTCGCCAATGGCGTGAGCGATTACCCGCTGCATGATAGCTTCCTGAAATCGGAAGCCCTCAATCGCAGTAAAGCCAAATACGGCACTTATCTTTTGTCACAAACTTACCCAGACGCTGCGCCCCTTCACTCCACCTATCCCGGCGGTGCCACGGGCGTCGGTGCCGTCACAGCTACCATATTGAAGGCGTTTTTCGACGAGAGCCGCGTCATCGTCAACCCGGTACAGCCCGATCCGGCCGACCCGACGAGGCTCGTGCCCTATACCGGGGCGCCACTCACGGTTGGTGGAGAGTTGAACAAGCTCGCCGTGAATTTCGGGTTCGGACGGAATTGGGCGGGCATCCACTGGCGTTCCGACGCTTCGGCGTCAATGGCGATCGGCGAAGAAGTGGCTATCGGCATGCTGCGGGACGAGCGCATGACCCTCCGCGAACCTTTCGACGGCTTCTCCTTCACGCGCTTTGACGGCAGCCGCTTGACGATCTGACAGCAGTCGGGCGGCGCCCCCTACGGTGGGGCGCCGCCCCGGTCCCGTGCAGAGTAGTGGAAGCGTTCTATGCCCGACAGCTTATTAGTGGAAGCAGCGCGGCGCCTCCACGGGCGGACCGGCTGATCGTTCCTCAAAAGTGAACTCAACTCAATCAGAGTTCGGATGCAAAGACATACCAGATGGTCGACCGAATCCGCGATGCGGCCGGAGAGCGATGGAAGCGGGCTCTCGGAGTGGAAGACACTCCGTGCCAAGTCTGCTTGTGGGCCCGTTGCCGCCGTTCGCTGACGGGGCCGCTATGGCTGCCTTCAGGAGATAAGCCGACCGCTCAAGTCGGTTCGGAAGTCGGCCGGTGACCCGAACCAGACATCCACTTCGTGCTCGCTTGCGTGGCGCGGACAGGATCGTCTAACCAACTTGGCCGTCGGGTTCTGCGCCCCGCGTTTTTGGATTTCCCCTATTCCAGACTGGCGCTTGATCTGATTGTCCGGCCGTCCACTATTAGACGGACCACCGAGGGCAGACGGTGCAATAACTTTCTTTTGGCTGGGGACCAAGCAGTGCCTTCAGGGGGTGATCGTAGGATCGTTCACATCGTCGATGACAATGCGACCTTCCGTAAGGCGGTAGAGGCTGTCTTGACGAGATTTGGGTATGAGGTTTTGGCTTATCCTTCGGCCCAGCACCTGCTGGATCGCTTGCCGAATGACGAGGTGCCAGGCTGCATCCTACTTGACGTGCGCCTGCCAGAAATGAGCGGTCCAGAGCTGCAACAGCAATTGAAGGCACTCAACTTCGCGCTACCAATCATCTTCCTCACTGGCTACAAAGATATTCCCACCACCGTGCGGACCATAAAAGCGGGTGGCGAGGACTTCCTCACCAAGCCGGTCACACCGGAACAGTTGCTCGGCGCCATTGAACAGGCAGTGGCCCGCCACGCAATTATGCTTAACGCGCGACGCGGGCTGCAGCAGATGCAGGCGCTGCTGGCGACACTGACTGCGCGTGAAGGCAGGTATTCGAGCTTGTCGTGCGCGGAAGACTCAACAAGCAGATCGCGTCTGAATTGGGAGCGACGGAGCGGACAATCAAGGCACATCGTCATCGAGTGACGGAGAAGATGAAGGTGCAGTCTCTGGCCGAGCTGGTCACGATAGCTCAGCGGCTCGGATTGCTGCTTAACGAATGTGGCCGCGATGATTGATGCGGTCGAACGTGCTCTTCCAACTTAGACACCGCAAGGTAGCAAAGGCCAAGAAAATCATAACCACAGAAAAGCCCCGGCGTGCCGGGGCTTTGGTTTGCGAAGATAGAGGTGATCAGTATCTGGCCGCGACCGGTGCGCCGTATCCACCGAAGCGGTAGTTCAACCGAAGCGTGACCATGTCCACATCCTGGCTGACCCCGCTGCCCGTGAGGACAAACCCTCCGGGAGTAACCACGCCTGCGAAGCCGGCGTTGTCACGCCCCATCCAGAGATGGTCGTATTCGATACCGAACGACCAGTTGGGCGTGAAGCCGTACTCCCAGCCGACGCCAAGGGCGCCGCCCCAGCGCGTGTGGCCAGCCGATGCTAGGCCGACCCCGGTGACGTTGTTGAATATATCGAACCGATTGCGCGTCACGGCCGCACCACCCTTCACGTAGAATAGCGAGGCGTTCCACGCCCAACCGAGTTGCGCCGTGAAGAGCCCGATGGCGTCAATCTTGCCTGTAGTCGAAATCAATGGATCGATCAGACTGACGCGCGTGTTCTTGATTTCGGCCCAATCTCCTTGCGCTTCTAAGCCGAGCACAAATTGATTGGTTTGCCAGCGGTACCCGATCTGTCCGCCCGCGAGGCCCCCGGAGCGATCCGCGCAACCACCTGCGACTGTCCCTGCGGGCGTCACGAAATCCACACAACCGTGGCTTTGCCCCCAACCGCCGTTGGCGCCGATGTAGAAACCGGTCCAATCATAGATCGGCGCGACTACCGGGGGCGGGGCCTTGACGTAAGGCTTAGCCGCCAGATCAGCCGCTGATGCAGGTGCCGCCATGCTCACTGCCAGCAAAGCCACGCCACTTAACAAAATCTTCTTCATTACTTTCGCTCCATCCACGTTTCAGCCCAAACGACGCCGGTTCTTTTGGTGTCCCGCATTCCAGCCTGAAGCTAGCTGATTCAATCAGCGGGCGGTGTGCCTAGGTGGCAACAGCCGGGAAAATTCGGCAATACGCGCGCTTTAGTTGTGTCAGGTCTATTGACCGATCAAACTAAGGAGATCCAAATCTTGGAGGGGGCGCCCGCGATGTCGCCGGTTGGGCCCGTAGCTGACCTTCACGGCAATCTCGTTAAGGTCCGCTTCTGCCCCTTAGCTGACCTTCACGGCAATTTCGTTGAGGGCCGCTTCCGACCCATTGCAGACCATGTAAGGCCGGGAGGCGTCTCTATCGCTCCACTGCATAGATGCGCCACTCACCGGGGATTCCCTTAAGGGATCGGATGCCCCGATCGTTAAAGCGCAAACCAGAGCCGGCCACTAGATCTTTGACTGTGCTCGAAACCAAAACCTCGCTGCTGGCGGCAAGCGCGGCGACCCGCGCGCCTATGTGAACAGCAATACCGCCAACATCACTACCGATCATTTCGCACTCGCCTGTATGAAGCCCGGCACGGACCTCGATCCCAAGCGGTCTCATGTCCTCGACAATAGCGCAAGCGCAGCGAACACCGCGGGCTGGGCCGTCAAAGGTGGCGAGAAAACCGTCTCCAGTAGTTTTCACTTCATGGCCTCGAAAGCGTGCGAGGTTGCGCCGAATCGTCGCGTGATGGCCGTCGAGAAGGTCGCGCCAGCGTTGATCGCCAAGTGCAGCGGCTTTCTCGGTTGAACCTACAATATCGGTGAAGAGAACTGTGGCGAGGACGCGGTCAACCGAGACCGGAGACCTTGAGCCAGTTAAAAATTCCTCGATCGCATCGGAAATTTCGTCTGCGTTTTCTCCCACGTAGAAGATATGGTCGCTTCCGGGCAACTCAAAAAGACGGGCTCCAGGAATGTGCGCCGCCACATCGCGCCCACCTTCTACACTCACAGTTTTGTCTCCAGTCCGGTGGATCACGAGGGTTGGTACTCGAACCGCCGGAAGAATGCCGCTGATTTCAATTTGACTGTTCATGCTCATGAGAGCCTTCACGGCGGCAGGGCTGGCACCAAGACGCTCGTTACGGCCCCACCAGCGTTGAAAAGCGGCGTCGTTTGCGCGCGAAGGCGCGAATTTCTGCACGCTTCCTCCCGTACCCCATGCCTGCTCAACGTAGCCGAAGAACGCTTCGAGTGCCTGCTTGGTCGGAAACCAGTAGGAAAATCGTGAAAAGCTGCCGTAGAGTATCAGCGCGCGGCAGCGGTCGGGATAGGTTGCGGCAAACAAGACGGACAGCGGAGCGCCTTCAGAAATCCCAAAGAGTGCCGCCTGCTCCATGCCGGCAGCGTCCATGACGGCTCGAAGATCATCCATACGCTGGTCCAAGCCGGGGAGCTCTCCGCCACGATCCGACATGCCGGTCCCGCGCTTGTCGAAAGTTACCACTCGTGCGTAGCTACCCAAGCGGGTCAAGAAGCGAGCGAGATCGGGCTCCTCCCAATAATTCTCGACATTCGACACGAACCCCGGAACCATAACCAGATTTACCGGGCCACTGCCAAACAACTGGTAGGCGATGTGAACGTCACCGCTTTTGGCGTATTGCGTAGCCGGTTGCATTGGTGTCCTCACTGCTTGACGGGATTTGCCCTGCCAGTCCTGAAGCCTGACCCGACGATTGAAAAACAGCAAGTCTGCAGGTCGCCTGTTGGCCCGTTACTGACTTCCGCTGAGGGCGTCCCAAGGGTCGCTTCGGAGAGGAGATCCGACCAACTCCTGGAAGCTGGCGAAGGCAGCCTTTGAGCCTTAGCCGACTTTTACCGCAGCCCGCACACAGAAGGCGGGCCCGAGTTTTCATGCGACAAAGAACAGCGAATTGAACGCTACCCCTTAGGTCGGTTGGTCGCCGGCTTTAGGGAACAATGCCCCGGCAGGCCCACGCCATGTTCGCAAAGGACCTCGGGCCGTCGGGCCGGCCGGCTTCGTAGGCATCGCGCACCGCTGCGTCGGTGCGTGCTCGCTCCAGGCACCGAGGGTTGCCACAAACTTGCCTAGCGGGCCTTCACCCGCAGCAATCGGCGCCCAGTAGTCTTCAAAGCTTTGGTAGTCCATGCGGATCATCAACTGCGTTTCCGTAATGTTCACGAGACCCTGATCGAAAAAGGTCCGCTTCATTTCGCCCGGCTGCATCATCGGTTGGAAGCAATAGCGACTCCGCAGCTGGCGCCCTCCTTCGCTGAGTGCCGCCACTGTGTCGCTCATCATACGCATGCCGGGCATCCCGCCGAGATGGTCCCACACAGTTGCCGCGACCACGTCCCCCGACCGAACGACGCGACTCGTCTCACCGACTGCCTTGGCCGCTTCGGGAACAAAGTGGAGCACCAGGATCACCAATCTATTCCGATTAGGCACGCGACCTGCGCCTCCCCGCGTGACGTCGTCAGCTTGCGGAATTCCTCTCTCACAGCAGCGCCCGGAGCTTTTCATCACCGGTAGTAGGGCGGTAGGGAGCACTCCGCTGGAACCGCCTTACCTCGGGTGCACGAAGTGATATCTTGAACGAACCGACATCAACCTGGAGGGACAACCATGCGCACAGCAGTCCGGGCCGCAAATGTCATAGCGTGCTTCATAATGTTCTCCGCTGACGTCTTACCGACCTGGGCCGCCGGACCAGACGCGGAAGTGAAGGCTCTCCATGCCGCTGATCAGGCGTGGCTGAAAGGCTTCACCGCCGCCGATGGCGATGCGATGGCGAAGTTGTACGACGAACGCGCAGTTCTGATGCCACCCAATGCGCCGGCTGTCACAGGCCGCGACGCCATTCGCACCTCCCTGGCGAACATGGCGTCGGACGTAGCCAAAGCCGGTCTTGTGTTCAGTTTCGGCGACAAACAGGATGGCGGCGCAAACGGCAATCTGGGTTGGTCTTCGGGCTCCTATACAGTCAAGGATAAGACGGGCAATGTTGTCGAGACCGGCAAGTTCTTGTCGGTATCGAAAAAGGTCGGCGGCAAATGGCTGTATTGGCGAGACACCTGGAACGCTGACAGTCCACCAAAATAGTTGGGCAACTTTGCGCTTCGAGATGAATGTACTTTGCTGCGGGACCGCGTTGTCGCGCAGCGTTCCCTTGCCTCTGCTTTACTTCTTGGCGGTGTCCAAGCCGAGCCTTCAAGCTGCTCCTGTTTCTACGGCTTGAGAAGGCTTGCGAGGTGCGAACGGACCAGGTTCGAGGATGGCTGCGACGCCCGCGTGGTCCGTAGCTGAACACGGCGATGGCCGCTGAGCTGCCGCCTCTGAGCTAAAGCCGACCTCGGAAATGTTCCGGCTAAGGTGCGCCGCACACATGGGCAGTCTAGCAGCTATCGCCACGGTAACCCAATGAGCCGCTCAATTGCGCTGCTTGGCCATTAGCCGTAGGCTAACCCAAAGGGACTACGCTGGCGGGAAGCCATGGTTGTCGAGACGCGCTATGTGACTAGCGGCGAGGTCTTCGTCGCGTACCAAATATGCGGACAGGACGGTCCGGATTTACTCATGACGCCGGGCTTTGTATCGCATCTCGAGCAGTCGTGGGAGACTCCCGACGCCGCTCGTTTCTTCAACGACCTCGGCTCTTTCTCGCGGCTGATCCGCTTCGACAAACGCGGCACGGGTCTCAGTGATCGTGCCGTCGGTGTTCCACATCTGGATGAAAGAATCGATGATATCCGAGCCGTGCTCGACGCCGCGGGTTCTAAGAGGGCCTATTTGTTCGGTGTCTCGGAGGGCGGGCCGATGTCGATCTTGTTCGCGGCGACCTATCCTGGGCGGGTCGCCGGGCTGATCTTGTTCGGCACATACGCGCGCACGGTAGGCGCCTCAGTTCCATTTGACGATTTTGCGGCCTTGGAGCGTGATATCCGGTGCACTTGGGGAACTGGCCAAAGTCTACCAAGTTTCGCTCCGTCGGCGGCCGCAATTCCCGGTGCTATGGAGCGCTTCGCCAAGCTCGAGCGCTTGGCTGCCAGTCCGTCGGATGTGATCAACCTGATGCGCATGAACCGCGAGATCGACGTGACGGCGGTCCTGCCGTCGATCCGTGTTCCTACGTTGGTGATGCATCGCCGCGACGACGTGCGCATTCGCGCGCAAGCCGGCCGCGAGCTTGGAGAGAGAATCTCTGATGCGCGCTACGTCGAACTACCGGGTAATGATCACCTCGCATGGTCGGGAGATCAGAAGCGGCTGGTCGAGGAGATCAGAAAATTTATGGGTGTTTCGGCTCCTTCCATCGAGGCTGATCGCGTCCTCTCGACGGTTCTGTTCACCGATATTGTCGACTCGACAAGCAGAGCCTCCTTGATGGGCGACAGGCAATGGCGTTCAACTTTGGAAGCCCATCACGCGGTGGTGCGCTCGGAACTAGGGCGGTATTGCGGCCGTGAAGTTAAGACTACGGGTGATGGATTCCTGGCCCTGTTCGACGGCCCGGCGCGCGCTGTCCGCTGCGCCCAGGAAATCGTCAGCGCTGTGCGGGCGCTCGATCTCGAAGTGAGGGCCGGCGTCCACACCGGTGAGGTCGAAATGATGGGCGATGATGTCGGCGGCATCGCTGTGCACATCGCAGCACGGGTAGCTCAGCATGCGAAAGGGAGTGAAGTTCTCGCCTCGAACACTGTAAAGGACCTAGTGGCGGGCGCCGGCCTCAAGTTCGTCGACCAAGGACCGGCCGAGCTCAAAGGTCTTGCTGAGCCCATGCGCTTGTTCGCGGCCGTTACCTGAAATATGAGCTCCCGTGTCGCCGATCCGCCGAAGGTCGCCTGTTGGCCGATTTTGTTGCAAAAGTCGGCTGCAATGGATTTGGCTGGGCCCTTCGTTGAGCCGCGCTCTGAAGCGCTGGCCCTGACGCATTTTACGCAACTTCGACGCTACGCTACGCGCTGCGCAGAGCCTGAGCCGGTGGGGGTCGTGCGACCAGCGATGCAAACCGCCTCAGATTCTGGGCGATGGCGGCTAGAACAAACTCATCCTGGGCACCTTGCGGGCCGCGCAATCGGAGCCGACCAAGCTTCAGGATGCGCTTCAAGTGTGCGAAGTTCATCTCGATCTTCTTGCGCTGATG
>NZ_SPQS01000027.1 GCF_004570865.1 Bradyrhizobium frederickii | reverse complement strand
CATCAGTATGGACGGCCGGGGCGCCTGGCGGGACAACGTGTTCGTTGAGCGGCTGTGGCGCAGCGTCAAATACGAGGAGGTGTATCTGCGGGCCTACGACAGCGTCAGCGACGCTCGCGCCTCGATTGGCCGCTATCTGGACTTCTACAATTGCCGCCGTCCACATTCGAGCCTTGACGGCAGCACACCGGATCAAGCCTACTTCACCCCGCTGCCGCTCCGCACGGCAGCCTAACCCCGGCAGAGGCTCCACTTATCGACGCGGATATTCTGTTCAGACAACCGGGGCCAGCTCAGTTGGCCTCCGTACCATTCGCCGGGCAACAGCGTATTGTCCTTGATAACCGCTTGCTCGAGCACAGCCATGTTGCGCTGACCAGTTTCGATCGTCGCAGAAATCATCGCATCATTTTGAGCGGCGGCATTCCCCTGAGCTATGGCTGCGGCGGTCGGGCTATAGAACGTGCCGGAGCGACCACTGGGCGTCGTGTAGCTTCCGTAGCCGGCGCGAGAAGCACTATAAGCGTTTGCGCCGGCGGCGACGCCTGTCAGGAGGGAAGCGGCGACCTGCCGGTTCTTTTCCTCCTGAACCAGCATCTCATAAGTGACGATTTTCATTTCGAAGTCCGAGCCGGCGGCGTGCTGGATGGCCTCTACTTGTCCGACCCGAAACTCGACAGGCTGGCGGCTCATGTTGTTGATGCCCACCACGAAGACGGGACGGCCGTTCGCTTGTAGCTGACGGGCTGCCGGTCGAACGAGCACAACGGAGCTCTTTTGACGGGAGACGAGGGCAGGTTGCCCGTCCCGCATGAGAGCTTGTTGCTGCGGATTGGACGCCTTGAATGAGACCGTCTCGCCCGCTGTCATGCAGCCGGCCAGCGTGGCGCAGGCCGCCGCCATCACAAAAATACGCATGTTGAATGCCCCCGTCGAAAGGCGCTATGCAAGCGCAACCGATGCGCGAGAGCAATAGATACTTCGCCGAACTGGTAAAAATACGGATGAAGTGGGGACCCTTGATCGGTGACCGGCAGCCTCGTGGTACGCCGTTTCGGGTTAATGGGGTCGCTGGTTGTTCTCAGTCAGGCGGACCCTCTCTCTCAACCTCTCCAGGTCCTCCATTGCTTTAAGCAATCTCACCAGATCAGAGACCATGTGTGCCAGAGTGGGCTTGCGCGGCTTTGGGACTCGAGATTTCTGTTTCATCGCGAAACGGCTCCCTGCCAGGTAAGTGTAGATCGGCAAGGACCGTGCCAGCGAATGCAACCAGTCACGCCAGAGAGCGCGGGGGCCGGCGGGGTCACCGCGTCGGCAGCCGGTCAACCATATTTGCCAAGACCTTCGGCGGTAGCCCAATCCCCGAGAGCTTCCAGGTCGTCCCGTCGAGATGCATGCTGACTCTACCTGCGTCCTGACTGTCGCCAAGCCGCAACGCAAACTCGACAGGCTTCACCAGGGTGATCCGTCCGGCGAAAACAAAGATGTTTGAGATGTCGAACTCGGCCAACGACGACATCGTTCCGAAAGTGATGTTCTCCGCGCCGTCGCGAACAGTGCCGCTCTTCAATAGGGCGGACAGATTTTCCGGCGTCATGAGCTTGATCGCGAGGTCATTGGCGATCGTCGTGCCGATCGCGCTTATCGCCATTCGCTCTAACGGGCGCACCGGCCGCTTTTGGCCGAGTCGATCGAGATACGCGGACACAACCTGGTCGACGAGGGAGTGGCGGACGCGAGGCAAATCCGTTCGTGCCATGACCTGAGCAGCGTCGCTGCTCCGAACGGCCGAAACCAGATCCAACGCGGAAACGAAAGCCAACCCGGCATACACCGCAAGGCAGAGCAGGAGGACCGCAACGATGCCGACGAGCCACTTCATGCTACCTTTCCCCGTCGCGCTCACATGGGGCCGAACGCGCTGATATACCAATCGTGATTGGCACATGTGCCACGACCGTCCACAAGGCAGGAGAACTGGAGGATAGGCCGGCGACAAATATCCAGACGCCGAAGGCCACAATGGCCGCCGAGATCGCGTAAGCGACTGCTTTTTCCATCGTTCGATCCACTGAGCAACACAGGATCGATTGCGCCTGTAGGACTCCCAAGTGACGTAAACGTTCCTATGGGCCGCAGCGCCCGCGACGGGATCGAGTTCAAACCCGAATTGGGTGAGGTGCGTGCGCCAAGCATCCGGTGAGGACCACTATGCGGTCCTCACCGGATGCTTACGATCGGACCGTCGGCGAGCTGGAAGCCCTCGGCGAGCGGCGGTTACAGCGTGCGGCCGCGGTGCTGCGGGATGCCGTCGGGGTGCTGCCGGCGGCGTCGGGCAGGCTGGGCCTCTCTGAGTACGGCAAGCAGGTATTCACGTTCGTCAGCCAGATTTTGAAGCTCGGCCCCTCAAACTTGCGAGCCCGGCTGACTCGCCGGCAGAACGGCCGGCTCGGGGAGAACTTCCAGGCGAAGGACCATGCTGTGGAGGCGTTCATGGATCAGCTGAGAGGGCTCAAGACAGGCTGAGGGAGTGACACCATCATTGCTGGACCCGCTCTTGCTTTGGGATTGCTAAAGCTTGAAATGCGGTCTCCGCTCTATAGAGACCGAAGATAAAGCAGCCAATCGAAGCTAGTGCTGCGACCACTCCCAAATAGCGAAAGACTTCGCCGAAATACCTGCGCTTGATTGAGGATGGAGTATCGAGAAGGTACGGGTGGTCATAAGAGCGAGACATGCGAGTAGAGGAGCCAGCTATCATGAGATTGGTGAAGTAAGCAAAGGCCGCTGCAATCACCGCAGAGGCGACGCCACTCCCGAAGTAAAAGAGCGGACTTGCGACACGGGCAAGTTGAGCAGGCGACAGCAAATCCTTCGATGCGAGCGTTCCTATGAACGCTAACATCGCTACGCTGCTCCCTCCGTTTATCAGGATCATGGCTTTGATTGCTTCTTCAGCTGCTTTCACCGCGGCTGAGTTTGCTTCCTTGG
Source organism: Bradyrhizobium frederickii (assembly GCF_004570865.1). Lineage (GTDB taxonomy): Bacteria > Pseudomonadota > Alphaproteobacteria > Rhizobiales > Xanthobacteraceae > Bradyrhizobium > Bradyrhizobium frederickii. The sequence continues at coordinate 78,648 of NZ_SPQS01000027.1, read as the reverse complement.
CAAAGGTCGCGGCGGAATCATGGGCTCGCTCAGCTGCTCGAAATTGGATATCCAACAACTCTTTCCGAGTTAGAGCGGGTTCAGGCTGTGAAGGGTTCTGCGGCGTGCTCATGATCCCTCAATACATCCAGTGATACAGTCTCCAGCCGGCCAGCAGCGCGGCAGCGAGTAGAAATTCGATGCGCCGGGGCCGATACACTACAGCGGGCCTCTATCTGAGGGGCCTGCCTTCGATCCATTGCGGCGGAGTGGCTTTGGATAGCCAAGTGAGAGACGAATCCTTGTACTCTCGCGCGATACCCAACGTCTTGTACTTCACGATGGGCCCAATCGTAGCATCGCTGCCCCCTGCAGTGCTTATCGGACAACGCACCAACAAAGATTGACCAGGCAGTATGTCGCTCGGTTGGTCGGATCTTTTCGCTGGGATGAGGCCAATTCCGCTTATCGAACCGCTGCGCGGATCTCCGACCGAATCTATCCCGCAAATCCATACTGTATCAGTCATGGTGAAAACCAAGCTCTGGTTCTTGATCACCAAGGGAAGGGCGAATGGGTCAGCAGATAAATTGAGGGGTCGGATGTCTGGTTTGGTCTGTCCGACAGTGACTGTCCAAGCTTTCTCTGCAAGGCTAACGAAGCCGCCGGCCGACCCGATCGCGATGAGGATCGACCAGATCTTGGCCGTTTTGGCGATGGCGGGATGTGGCTCGGTCGGAGTGCCCTGCTTTTGTTTGTTGGGAGGGTGCCGTCCGTTGCGTTTCGACATTTTCGCCCTACACCTCGCAGCGACGACATTGCCCGCAACCTGAGACTGAGAGCAAGCGGAGATGCCAGTGGATTGACAAATGCTCTCCCTTGCGCCGCCGCGACTCAGGCGCGCCCTTCCACGGCGCAATTCTGCGCTTGTGGAGGCGACAATGGCAGAGGCCCAGTTATCTCGCTCCGAACTTCATCGAGCTGCTGAATTGAGATGGCGCGATGTGCCGCCCGGCATCCCGGCCGTTCTCGCCGAAGTGTTTTTGAACAAGCTGAAGGCCGGTAGCACGGTGCGAAAGCTCACGAGCGGCGGCAGGCATGGGCCTCCGCTTGTCAGCCTGGAGCGCTTTAAGAGGCACTGCGAGCTTGATCCGCGCTGGGCTGAGGAGGCCTTGCGCATTTCCGACGCCAACGGCCGACTTGGAAAGGGTGCGTACCTCCGAGAAAAGGCGCACTGCGTAAACGGTCATTCACTTGCTGAACATGGGCGCGTCGCTAGGCACAAGGGGTGGATGACGCGGCAGTGTAGGGCTTGCGAAATGATGAGATACAGGCGCGGCGGCGTGATCAAGCCCGACGTGCTCGAGAAGGTCAAAGCGCGCCTGGCAGCAAACGACTCATTGAACAGCTTCACTACCTCAGGCCGGAAGGGATATCTCGTTAAATTCAGCACTCTGGCGAGATACAGAAGGGAAAACGCTGAGTTCGATCGCTTCGTGGTCGAGAGAATGAAAGACAGCAATAGCCGCGGGCAATTGCTCAGATGGCAGCGCTTCAGGAACTCGGTAGTCCGTGAGGAGCAAAACGACTACTACCGAATCCGAGCGATGTTGCCCGCAACTCTTCCGGATCGAGACGATATCGTCAGCATGATCTTCGAGGATCTGTTGACCGGAGCCCTGAAGCGTGAGGACATAAAAAGCCCTATTCGAGGGTATCTCTCCGCTCATAACCACACCTTCGCGACCAAGTACCGGAAGTTCGGCGATAGCCCGCTGCTGTCACTAGATGAGGCCCTGTTCGACGACGGTTCGATGACTAGGGGTGACAACGTCAGCCGCGGTCTTTGGGATTAGCCCTTGTAGGTCGCACGACGCCAGTTGCGACGCCTGCGACCTACGCTGGCTACCGTTCCGCACGATCGGCGCCGGCAATGGATTGAAGCTCAACCGTCCCAGCAGGGCAAGCAAGGGGATGGATTTGTTATTTGGGACCGAAGACGCTCAGAAGCCCGATCGCGATGGGTATCAGGGCGACGCAGGCCCACAAAGCTGGAGCGTCAGAGTTTAGGCCGGCAATGAAGATCCCGATGCCAAAGCCGACGATAAACGCCGAGATCGCATAGGCAATTACTGTGTCCATCGGTCGACCCACGAGCAACCGGATCGATGCCCTAACGACGCGTCGCGACAACAAACGTTCCAGTGCGCCGAAGCGCCCCGAAAGGGGATGGATTTTTAAGCAAATCAGGAGCAGCATGTCCGTGGGTGTGAGAACCCGGACCGAAATAGGCTGGCAATCGATTGGCGTCGATTGCTGCCGAAAGCGCGGAAAGCCTTGGCGGGCTTTCTAAGGCGCTACTGGAGCGCCTTGGCGGGCGCGCCGTTCTGGCTTTATGCCGGGGGCGTTGCGCCATGTCCAGAGCCGCGAGGCTTAAAAGCGCGACGACCTGTCTTTCGGCAGGTTCTCACCCCCCGGCTGCCCAGTCTGTCACTGGGCACGGCTGTGAGAAGCCAAAACCGAAAGACCAGCCCACATGGAAATCATCAGAGAACTACCAGCGGACTCCACCCGTGCGACTTTGTCCGGTCTCGCGCTCCAACAGCGGGAGCGGGAAACGTCGCTCCAGAGCCTCGCCAGACTCAGGAAAGAGGCATCCGCGGAGATCGAGCGGCTTATTGCCTTCCTGGACGCCTCGGACCCCTATGTCACCACGGAGCTTGAGGACGACATTTCGGCCGACCTGGAGGGCGACGATCCTGCCGAGGAGGACGACCCGGCAGAGAACGACCTCGACGATGAGCCGTCCCTCGGCAGCTTCGGCACGGGGGAATGGCAGATCAAACGAAGTGGGCCGCCGGCAATCGAACCGACCTTGAGGACGAGCACGATGGCGCCGAACCGGACGAGAGCGGCATCGCTGACATGGAGGGCCTGCTTGAGCAGGTGGGCTCGCAAAGCTGGCAACTGGACGGGTACGTCTGATGCGACTCAGTGCTCCGATTCTCTAGGGGACTACACCCGCCGGCTGTCTCCATAACCGGCGGGGGGCTCCTCGATTAGAAATATTGCTGCGCGGGTGGGGAGCTACCGCCTGTATTACTCAAGAGCGAGTATTGTGTCTCCACTCAACCATAGGGGAGGCTTAGTTTGACACGTATTTTGCTCATTGCTCTCACGCTCGCCATTGTCGCTCCGGTCGCTAGCGCGATCGCGGGACCATGCGACCATGCCTCGGATCGTGCCTCAGACGGATCTCGTTGCGGCGAGCGCGCTGCCGATCGCCGTTCTGGCGGCCGCTAAACAGGTTCAGCGAAGTGAGGCCCGCCGGTTCGCGCCGGCGGGCTTCAAACTCAGTAGCACCCCCGCTGGCTGATAAGCTCAGCGGGTTCTCTTTTGCCGCATATAGTAAGTCGGCCGCGAGCCTGGTCTGATTCCGGCTAAGGTAGCCAGCTGCACGTTCCCCTAGAACATGAGCCAACCAGGTCGTTGCCGACGGAAATCAACATCACATTTTGGCCCTTCATGCCATTTTTTTTGCATTCCACTTGAGAGGGCTGAATGTGGCGCCCTTTTGCATTCAGTTTTTGAACCGTTTGTTGCGCAACGCGGGGAGGGCAATCGGCTAAGGCAGCGGCTGGAGAAATCATGAACGCCAACAATAGAAATGTGAGCAAGCGGCGGTTTCTCATTTTACCCCCCAAATGGGTTTGACTGCGGCCCTATACAACCACGGCGCAGGGGGGCAGTCGAGCATTCCGGGGCGCTGAGGCTAGCCCAAACCGAAGCTGTGCCGGTTCATGCTGGCGGGCCTTGTGCTTGTGCGCGGACGAGCAGACGGCCCGGGAACGAGCAAAGTCGCTTGTGGATGGTCACGCCGTAGAGCTCTGGAAAGACAAAACCCGCATCGCCCGGTTCGAGCCGGAAAACTAAGCGCGTCAAGCGCAAGCCGCCCGGCTACGTTCTGCACATCCACGCTGAGAAGCCGTCGGAAGCCGGCATTTTGAGGTAGCTCAACACGGCTGTTCGCGGCGCTGGCAAAATTAGTATGTAGCCGAGGGGTTCGCCGGACGAATTGCTGAGGTTATGGGTCCGGTCTCCTAGGCGCACCGGGCCCGCCTTGTTTTAGGACGCGGACTCATAAAGGCGCAGCCATAGCCTGATTGACGCGAGCTGAACAAAGGCAAGGTAGTTGGCGGCCAGCCTGTCGTAGCGCGTCGCCACGCGACGACAATGTTTGATCCTGTTGAAGAACCGCTCGACCTGGTTGCGAGCACGATAGAGATAGGGGCTGAAGCAGATCGGATCGCTGCGGTTGGTTTTCGGCGGGATGTTGGCCCACGCGCCCTTCTTCATGGCAAGCTCCCTGATCCAGTCTGCGTCATAGCCACGGTCGGCAAGCAGCATTGCCCCGGATTTCAGGCGAGACAGCAGTTTTCCGGCAAGTCGAACGTCATGGGCCTCACCGGGACTCAGCGCCAGCCTTACCGGCAGACCATTGCCATCGACCACCGCATGGATTTTGCTCGTCAAGCCGCCGCGGGACCTTCCCATCGATTGGCGCTGGTTCGTTGTGATGCAGGCTCCATGCTGATGCACGCGGACAATGGAAGTGTCGATCATCTGAACAGCAGCATCCTGGGCAGTGGCAAGCGCTTCTATGATGCGGCTCCAAACACCGGCCCGCCGCCACCTGACAAAGCGGTTGTAGCAAGTGGTGTAAGGGCCAAACGCCGTCGGCAGATCACGCCAGGGTGCTCCTGATCGGAGGACCCAGAAGATGCCATTCAGAACCCGTCTGTCGTTCACCCGAGGAACGCCACGCGGCTTGTTCGGCAGCATCGGCTTGATGGCGGACCATTCATAGTCGGCGAGTTCGTAGCGCATGATTCGAGCCCCCAGTTCGAGAGTTTGAATCACGGCAGTCCGGCCAAACGCAACGCTCTTGGCCCGACCCTGGTACGGCGCTTACGGACAAGACTGGACATCACAAGCCCTCAATCTCTGCCAAAACTGTCGAAAATGACCGACATGCAACCTCGCGGCGGGCGCTGGAATAAGTCGGCGCGCGTGTGTAGACTTTCGGTCCTATCGGTCCAGAGTGGGTTGCACAAAATCCGGAGGGGCCGCGATGCAGCAAATTGCCGACTGGCTCGAAAAGCTCGGAATGTCCGAGTACGCGCAGCGTTTTGCTGAAAACGGGATTGGCTTCGCAGCACTTCGCCATCTGACTGATCAGGACCTTAAGGACATCGGCGTGCTGCTCGGGCATCGGCGCATAATGCTTGCGGCTATCCAGGAGCTTGGGGGCCCTGCCGTAGCTCAACGCATCACGGCCGAGGTGAAGCCCCAAGATGCCGCCGAACGTCGCCAAGTCACTGTGATGTTCTCGGACCTTGTGGGTTCAACAGCACTTTCAGCACGCATGGACCCTGAAGACCTACGCGAGATCATTTCCGCGTATCAGAAGTGCGTCGCCGACATCGTGCAGCGATTCGACGGCTTCGTTGCGAAGTATATGGGCGATGGGGTACTGGTGTATTTCGGGTATCCGCAGGCTCACGAAGACGATGCGGAGCGGGCCGTCCGGGCGGGGCTGCAGTTGGTGGCTGGCGTAGGTGGTCTGAAGATCCGTGCGCCCCTGCAGACGCGTATCGGCATCGCAACGGGACTGGTGGTTGTCGGCGACCTCATCGGGTCCGGCGCTTCTCAGGAGCACGCCATAGTCGGAGAAACGCCAAACCTTGCGGCACGTTTGCAGGGCGTTGCTGAGCCGAACAGCGTCGTCATTGCGGAGAGTACTCGGAAGCTGTTGGGCAATCTGTTCGAGCTTGAAGAATTTGGGCCGAAAGAACTCAAAGGTATCTCAGGCGCCGTAGGGGCATGGGCTGCGTTGCGGCCGGCTTCAGTCGAAAGCCGCTTCGAGGCCTTGCACGCGAACGGATTGACCGAGCTTGTTGGGCGGGACCAAGAACTCGAACTCCTGTTGCGAAGCTGGTCCAAGGCAAAGAGTGGTGAAGGCCAAGTAGTGCTGCTCTCCGGCGAGGCTGGTATTGGCAAATCGCGGCTTACAGCGGCGCTGCTGGAAAGCATCGCTAACGAGCCGCATACGCGATTGCGCTATTTCTGCTCGCCGCAGCATACCGACAGCGCTTTTTATCCGATCATCGGCCAGATGGAACGGGCCGCACGATTTGCGCATGACGACGCGCTGGAAACAAAGCTGGACAAGCTCGATACAGTACTGGCGCAGACTTCAACCTCTTTGGAGGATACGGCGCTATTCGCCGACATGCTGTCGCTGCCAAAAGACGGACGCTACCCGGCGCTCGACATACCCTCCGAACAGCACCGCCAGCGGACATTTGAAGCGCTCGGGTCGCAGGTGGAGGCATTGTCGCGCTCCACACCTGTGCTAATGATCGTCGAGGACGCACATTGGGCCGATCCCACGAGTCAGGAAGCTTTCAGCGGGGTTGTTGACCGGCTTCGGACCTACCGTGTGCTGTTGATTGTGACGTTTCGCCCAGAGTTCGAACCGCACTGGCTTGGGCGGCCCTACGTCACTGCTCTCACCCTCAATCGGCTGGCGCAGCGCGAAATCGAGACGGTGATTGATCACATCGTGGGCAATCAGCTTATCCCGGCGAGCGTGCGGCAGGACATCATTGAGCGCACGGACGGGATTCCCCTTTTCGTGGAGGAGATGACGAAGGCGGTCCTGGAGACCAAGAGTGAGGGTGAAGCGCGGCGAACTACAGGTAATATTCCGTCACCTGCGGCGGCGGTCCCCGCAAGCCTACACGCCTCGCTTATGGCGAGGCTCGACCAGCTCGGGCCCGCCAAGGAGGTGGCCCAGATCGGTTCCGCGATCGGGCGAGAGTTCTCTCACACCCTGCTTTTTTCCGTTGCGAGCAAGCCGGAGCCAGAGTTGGCATCCGCCTTAGATCGCCTGATCTCCGCTGGCTTGTTGTACCGGCAAGGTGTGCCTCCGTATTCCAGCTATCTATTCAAGCACGCGCTGGTGCAGGACGCTGCCTATGGCACGCTGCTGCGCCGAAGACGGCAAGAGTTGCATGCACGAGTTGCCACCGCCTTGGAGCAGCATTTCGCAGATCTGGTTGATCGGCAGCCCGAGATACTGGCCCATCATCTGACGGGTGCCGGACAGGCGGAACGGGCCTCTGATCAATGGCTAAAAGCGGGCCAGTTTGCGGCTTCCCGCTCCGCGTATGCCGAGGCGGTCAGTCATTTCGATCGTGGTTTGTCCCTGCTGCCATCTCTCTTGGATGCGCAGCGCGATCGGCAGGAGATCAAGCTGCAACTCGCTAAAGGCGTGTCTCTTAGTAACGCGAACGGCTTCTCCTCGGCCGAAGCAGCAAAAGCGCACGCTCGTGCGCACGAGCTTTCCGATAAGATAGGGGACATCGATTCTCAGTTCACCGCGATATGGGGGTTGTGGACTTTCCGACGCACGTCGGATTGGAATGCGGCGCGCCAGCTTTCAGATAGGCTTCTGAGCCTGGTCGAAAAGAGTAATAATGTCGGCCTTCGGCTCGAAGCTCATCATACGGGTTGGACAACACATTTCTTTTGCGGCGAACTCGCTCCGGCGCAGGAGCATTGCGAGAAGGGCCGAACCCTTTATGAGTTCGAGCAGCACCAGACGCACGCACACATCTACGGCCACGACCCTGGAGTCTGTGCACGAACGCTAGGTGCCTGGAGCGCCTGGCTGCTCGGCTACCCTGACACGGCGCTCGCTCACGTGAATGACGCGTTGGCGCTTGCGGAACGGGTGAACCATCCCTTCAGCCTTGCTATGGCGCGTCTGCATGCGTCGATATTGCACCAGTTCCGACGTGACTCAGCTTCGGTGCTGCAGTGCATTGAGAGCGCAGAGACCCTAGCGGCTGAGAAGCGCATTGCCTTGCCGCTCGATCCACGAGTCCTCCGCGGCTGGGCGTTGTTGGCACCGGATACGATTGAGGCGGCGATTGCCTCCTACCGCGCCGCGCTTGCTGATCCGGCGAAGCAAGGCACGATCCAGTACGCTCCCTATAGTTTTGCGCTCTTTTGCGAGGTGCTTTGTCGCACGGGAAACCACCCCGGCGGAGCCGAAGCCCTGACGGGTGCTGCTGTCATTGCGGAACAAAGCGGCGAGCACTGGTGGGATGCGGAAATCTCTCGGCTGCGAGGGTTGGTGGCATTATCTCGCGGCCAGCTCGATGAGAGCAATGCATGGCTGCTGAAGTCCCTACAGACCGCTCGGCAACAACGGGCGAAATCACTTGAGCTTCGGGCAGCGACGAGCCTTGCCCGCTTTTGGCGCAATCAGGACAAACGCACCGCGGCACGTGATCTGCTGGTTCCGGTTTACGGCTGGTTCACGGAAGGGTTCGACACGCTCGATTTGAAAGAGGCCAAGGCGTTGCTCGACGACTTGGCGTCGTGAGCCCAGTCCAATGGTCTAGCGACTTCCGAGCTTGGCCATCGCGACATATTGTGCTGCCGCACGAAGTCGCTTGCTATAGGGGCAAACCAGATATTGCTTTAGTCGCATCACGCCACCGGGTTTATGGGTACACGGCCTAGGCCCTCAGTGGTGGCCCGTAGTTCTCCGAGCGGAGAACAAAAACCCGTACCCCGTAGTTCTCCGACCAAGAACAGATAGTGTGAAATAGCGCACCCTCTTTGTTCTTTCTGTGTGTATTTATAAGCGGAACACCTGAGCTAAGGCCGCCTCGGTGGCGATAGGAACGACTCTCCAGCCGAGAGAATTGAGATTTCGGTCTGTGGCGCGACACTCCAGGTGTTGCGACATCCACCCGGGACGGCCCATCGTCCGAACGCGCGTTTGGCGGTGGGTCGGTTCTCGTGCCCGTTAGTTTCTCCGAGATGTGGTCTGTATTGATCAGCACGTCACGGTAGGGCGTGGAACACTATTCCCCCATCAACAGGGGAAGTCTCATGACCAACCTTCAAGAGCAAATTGAACTGCTGGAACAGCAAGGCAATGACGCAGAATTGCTGCTCGCGTCAGATCCAGGCACTCGAGCGCGCAACCGACTAGTTGCTGACAAGTTTCGCTCGCTTGCAGTCAAGTTGCGGCGCAAGGTGATAGCCGTCGCGGGCTTGAGACAGGTTCAGTTGCCGACCTCTTTCACGCCTATGATCGCAACCCGTGGATTGCCGCGTTCGAAGTTGGGCCGCACGTCAGCGCCGCGGCTGCCGCACCCCTGACAGATGAACTGTGGCTCGATATCAGACAGCCGCACCTCATCTGGCCAGCGGGCGGCGTCGAGAGCAATGTGACGGCCGCAGTGGCAATAGACCAACACACCATGAACGCCCATGCTCCGCATTTGGCCGAAGGTGATCTTCAGCGGCCGGCCGTCAGGGTGCGTAGGTGTGTGGCGCTTAGTGCGGGCATGCCGCCATCGAAACGCGCCGCTCGCGAGAGTCAAATTGTCGATTCCTTGGGGTCCGAAGCGCGCGTGAACTACTGCGGATGGTGGGTGGGTCATCAAACTCGACGGCGGCGCGGTTCCGGAGATCTTGTCCATTCTGCTCGGCGCTCTCGCGACGAACTTTACGGCTGTTGTTGGCTACTGGATTGGGTCGTCGGCTTCGTCGACTTCGAAGGACGCCATGATCCAGAATATGGCTTCAGACCTGATCGCCGTCCTCGCAGCTCTGCCCGCCATCCTTGGTGCCCTTGGTCTGGGCATCGATGGGGGCTTCGTCACGATCGATGGATTCCACCCGGAACAGGTCCTCCCTCCGGCCGTCATCAATATCCCTACCGACATTACGAAGGGAATGGTCACGGTGAGGTCAGCTATCGGAGGGCATCGACTGCGTCGAGCTCTTTCAATTGTCAGGCGTCAACGAGCCGGGTAATTTCAAGCTGGTCCCGCCAATAGCTCTTAACGGCTGCACGAGACTTGTCCCTAATGGTCAGTCCGGTGCGACCACCCATATGACCTCAGTTGCGACGGATACGATGTTCACCCCGAATCCGCGCTCGTCGTAGCGGAGGGCATGATTTCAGTCAGTGATGATGGCTCGACGCGCACATGCGGGATTCGGGCCGCGCCGCCAAAGCGGGGGCGGGCGTCAAGGATTGGTGCTTCAACCGCTTGATACATCAATGTGGCGACGACGGCCGTTGCTATGAGGTAGATGACCAGCACGATCGCCATAGGCAATAGACGGCTCAACGGGGCGACCGCGGACAGTATCAGCAGGTGAAACAGGTATGTCGAATAAGAGATTTGACCGAGAAAGATGCCAACGCGAGAGAGCGTGCGATTTCTGGCGACCGCGCTCTCCAGCTTGATGGCACACAAGATTGCAACGGCGCCCAGACCTGGAGCGTAGAATGGAAACGTAAACTCCATCATTGAATTGGCCGATTGCGCCCCTAGAGAGGTCACCCACACGGCAAAGCTCGTACTGACGACGAGAAGGAAAAGCGCGAGCGGCAGTCTCACCTTTGTCAAAGATGGCAGCGCGATTGCGAGGACGAATCCCCACGCGATCGCATCGACGCGAAAGACGACTACCCGGCGGACGGCGGAGCCCCATTGCGTATTGTCGCCGAATAGAATGCGAGCGGTGCAAACCGCAAAAATGTAGAGGAAAGCGGTGATCAGAGCCGGCCTGAGCGTTCCAGGAACAGCATAGGCGATGAGCAGGCAAAGCGCGGGAAAAGACAGATAGAACCACTCCTCTACGGACAGACTCCATGCGATGGAGAAGTAGTCATGAGCGTTATGCTGGCCGATCAAGTTCTGCACGTACAGCAGGTACCGAAAAAAATCGGCGGTGAAGGCTTGGTGAGCACTGATGGAGAACAGGGCCAGCGCGATCAGGTATGGGGGCACGGTCCGCATCCATCGTCGCACCAGGAAGATCCCGTAATTGCGCAAGCTCGGCTTCAAAACACAAAACTTGATGATCTGAGGCGCAAGCACGAAGCCGCTCAGGACGAAGAAGACTTCAACGCCTAGAATCGAGATCGTCTCTGCGAATGTGCTGTCCGGGTAAAAGTGCATGTAGAAATGCGGGACCGTTACGGCCAGCGCGGCCGACCCCCGCAGGAAGTCCAGAGATGCGACGCGGTGGCTCATGATGCCAACCCACAGGCTCTCAGGCCACGCGCTGCAGCGGCCGCGATTGCCTTATTCCCGGCCGCAGAGTAGTGACCGCTTTTTGTCATCACCTCGTTTGGCTGATTGAGTGCAAGGGTCCGGAGCTCGTCCGTTGGGTCAATCGAGCAGAGTCCAGAAATGGGGTTCGGGACCCCCCCTAAGATGTCCCGAAACCACGGATGAGGATCGAGCACATCTTCTGGACGAGGGATGATCAAGAGCACGAAATTCTGACCTCGGTCTTGTGCCAGGCGCGCCATTTCAGCGATCAGCAGCGCTGTGTGTCGGCGCTGCGTGGGAGTTCCGGGACCTGAGTCGCTGAACAACGGTCTGGTAAACTTCCGATAGATCGCCCGACTGACGCTTAGGGAATGCGGAAACTCGAAGACGTTCCAGTCTTTTGAAGACGGGTCTTTGGCATAGTGCCGCTCAATTGCAGCGAGATCTGCCGGCGGACGGGGAATCAACTGTGGTCGGTCGCCGTCAAAACTGAAAAATGGCTTGGTTACGTTGGCGCGAGGCTGCTTGTCCGGTCCCAGGGATATGAAGGTCCAAGAGGAAATCTGATCAACAGTGATCATCGGCTCAACAAGCCCGACGATCACAAACCGCTCTTTTCCAACATGCTCTTTGTAGTGGAGCAGGGTTTGATCAAGACCGAAGCCATCCACGCCTCGATTGTCTACCTGGCAGCGAAGTGCGACGGAAAGCAGGTGAGGCCACGCTTCGGCGTCCGACACGTCATCCGAATAGGTGAATGAACCGCCCCAAGCGGATCCGCAGACCGATAGATCAAGTGAAGGATGTGGCCTGATCGGAAACTCGCCAGCAGTCGGCCACCCCGTGATCGATCCGTTTCGCTCGCCCTCCAAATTCGCTTTGATCTCCGATCGGAGCCGTTCGAGATCGTACAGGAGATACTTATTGCCCTTGTGCATCGAAATGACGCCGAAGGTAAAAAAGACTGCTTCCACGGCGCACAGGAACGCAATCAACCCTGCAGCTGCTCGCAAAACACGCATTAGAAGATCTTGTAATTGAAGCGCGACGTTACGGCGTCGTCTGACAAAAGCAGAAGGGCACCAAGGACAATGACGAGGATCAGTAGGGCAAGAACGGCGCGGTTCCTCAACAGTCGTTTCATTGGTCACTTCGTATAGGTTAGGGGGAAAGGTGGAGGAGCGATCGCATGCTGATCATGGTGGCGTTCGCGACGCATACGATTGAGGTTCTGAGGTGATCGATATCGGGAGCCTGTCGTTGGATTTGATATCCGTGCACATCGTGAGGCGATAGTTCCACCTCGAATTCGGTAGTCACCTGCTCAACGAGCCGCCTTGCTGTCTCGGCGTTTCCGCCGAGACGATAGTTCCTGAAAGCGACACCTCCGTCGCACGCCAGAAAGAAGGATTCATTGGCCTCTACCCAAACGGAAATGGGAGTAAAGCCGGGACTAAGAAACTGAGTGACAACGTGAACACACCCAAGAACGTCCTCGACTTCGAAAGGCCGTAAGGATTCTTTTGACCGCCCGGCAGAGCGAACTTTCTGACGGCCGAATGAATAGCTTTAGCACGACGACGGACCCCCCCAGTCCCAGCAGGAATGGGTCTACCATCCACAACCAGCCCGAAGCAACCCATGGTAGCCGTCAACAGGCTCTTTCGAGCGATACGGCGGGGCCATGATGAGTGCTGGGGATCCGAAGTTTGTCCCGCATACAGCAACCTTCCCACGACAATCCTTTAGCCGAGCAACGGCAGCCTTGCGAGCCACTTTTTGGGAGTAGCACATGGTGGACTTAACCGCCCTCACCAGGGCGAACGCTGGCTGGCAGAAAGCCAGGCTGATCCGGGAGGGCGAGTTCGCCCGTCCGGCAAAAATGGCCATTGCAAACAAGGGCCAGTATCTCGCCATTTCTGAAATCCCCTGGACAGCAAGCCCGACGTTATCGGCGACCTGGACGAATAAGCTAAGTTCCTCTCATGATCCGGAGGGCTTCGGTGTCGCTACTCACAGCAATATCTCTTCGCCGCCTATTGTGCTCGCCGCGCGATATTTTACCAGTGAGGTATTCTTGGCGAACGATGTCAGACATTGCTTTCGCTTGCTCAATATTTCGCGCGAACGCTTCGCCGTTTTTCTCGTTGTATTGCCGGTGCGTCGCGATGATCCTTGCGGTCAGATCATCTTGCTCGGCCTTCACCTTCTCGTACACGGGCTTTTCTGCTGCTGTAACGTGCGCCCGGTCGTTCAACTGCTCGGCGGAAACTTCTCGCACCGCGCATGGTGCCCAAGAATAATATGCATAATATTCGGGCTTTCGACAAAGCGCTCGCCCATCTTCGTTTATCCCCTTTATGGCTGCGGCGTACTCAGGTGATCCACTTTGCGCGTTGTCCACCAACGCCCAGCCACCCGCTTCCATGCATGCGCTGTAGAGAGCCGGGTTTGTTGCCATTCCACCAGATGCAGTCCCGCCATAGCGGTTCACATAGGCCGTGGAGTAAGGTTGCTGGCCCTGCTGGAGACAAGCGTACTTAGCCTGATTGAATTCCTCCATTCCCGCGCCGGGCTTCATCCATACTTTTTGAGCAGCACAGCCAGCGAGACCCACGGCCAAGGCAGCCGCGATTGTGCAATTGCGAATAATCATATGAACGCCCCCAATGGAGACATTGAAACGCAACGGCGAACGCAGCGCAACCAGAAATTACCTGTGCAAAAGCACTCGCACGTTGATTGTCAACATAGAAGGCGCCGCGATCATGCTAACGAGCGCGGATGACCGCTCTCGAACCTCGCTTGATAAGCGGATCCGAAGCTGCGGCCTACTGTGGCGTAACAGTCGCCACGTGGGCGAAATGGGTTGCGGCCGGCATTGTGCCGCCGCCGCTACCCGGTACGCGCCGTTGGGATCGGAAAGCCATCGACCTGGCCCTCGATAAGGCATCCGGGATCAAGGCGCCTTCGAGTTCGTCCGATCCGCGGGAGCAAGACTTTGATTCAGCCTATGACCAGTGGAAGCGAGACCACGAAGCGAACAAGGCGCGGCGGGCCGCCCAAGAGCAACAATACCAGAAATGGATACAGGAAGGACGCAAACGTTCTCGATGACCGATGATGACGCACTGATCACCCTCGACGAGGCCGCCAAGCTCATCCCTGGCGCCGATGCTGACACGCTGAAACGGATGCACCGGGCCGGAAAGCTTGTCTGCTACCGGCCGGGAAAGAAACTGCTCACGACGGCTGCGAACGTTCGCGAGGCGGTTCGGGCGTGCCACGTAACGAAGGTCACGCCATCGAAACGCCAAGACGCCGCCTCACTGGAGCTATCGAGAGCTGCGCTTGACCTGGTGCTGTCGCGCCTACCGTCCAAACGCGAAAAGGCGGCCAAAGCCCGGCCGCCCCGCAAATGATCAAGCCTCCTAGGCTGCGCGATAGAAGTGACGATCGCGGCGGCCGCGGCGGGCCGCGTGCCACCGGATGTCGGTTTCACCATAGCCGAGCGCCGTCAGTTTCTCGCGCAGCGCATCGGCGGCGGCCTCGCGGGCTTCTGCCTTGGTCATCTTGAAACCGTGGCGCCGAGCGAACTTCAGAGATTCGCGGATACCGGCCGGGCTCGCCTCGGTGGCGAACGCCTCGGTGGCGGCTTCGTATTCGCGACGTTCGGTGTGGAATTCGAGATAGCTAAGGGAGCTGGAAAAGAATGCACCGGGAAGATTGCGGTCAACTGTGCTGCGGGAAAGATTAATCATGCTGCTCTCCGATTCGGCTGGGCCATTGCCTCAAACTCGAAAATAACGTATATGCGATATATGCGATTGTCAATAACGCATATGCACTATTTGTAAGGAGTACCGATGCCACGCCCCGAAATCTATCCGATTAAAAAGCTCGTCGGCCTCAGCGAGAACATGTTGGAAGCGATCGACAAATGGCGCGCGAAGCAACGTCCCATCCCGAACGTTTCGGATGCGATCAGGCAGTTGATCGAGATCGGATTGAAAGCGCGCGCTGGTGCGAAGGACCGGGAGTAGAGCGCATCGGCGAGGGCGCGGCGAAATTCACTTGAATTGCACTGTCATGATTTGATCCAGCACCTTCGTCACGATATTCGACCAGTAGTAAAGGCCAACGCCTGTGACCAGAAGGCTCAAAGCATCCACAGTCCATCGCGCGTACTTGTTGCTCGCCGTCGATCGATGGGGCGGAGTGCTTAGGATCACAAAGGTAATGCAGTACACTCCGAACAGAATATACGTGAATAGTGCAAGCAAAGAGACAACCGAGCTATTCGATTTCGTGCCTATATAGTTGAAGAGCGCGACGACAAACGCAGTTCTGATCAGTTCAAACCACGTCTTAGCGAAGGGCTGGAATTTTTGGGTGATCCAGTCATCGACCGGGCTATGGACCTTCGGCTGCTCTGACATTCCGGACACTCCTTTAGCGAGGGCAAGCATTCTGGTCCGATTCTTCGAAACTTGACAAAAAATGATATTCATATATTGTGGTTGTTATGGCGACCACAACTGTTTACGTCGATATTTTGAGCCGGCTCTTGGGAATTCCGGTGCCGACGATCACAACCTACATCCAGCGTTTGCGCGAGGACGAAACGATCTTCCGGCGCGGCAAACAGGGGCCAGGTGCGATTGAGCCGACTGCCGCCGAAATTGCCAATCTTCTTATCGCGTTGTGCGCTACGCCCTCGACGGGGCGCCGAGCGCCGAATCCATTGGACGTTGTAAGAACCGCGAGGGCGGCAATCCGCCTGACCGGTGGGGCGTTTTCTTCCCGATTGGGCGAGGACATTGCCCACTTTGCGTTCGCGCGAGCGGAAACATTCGGTGAGGCGCTTGAAGCGCTGATCGCCGACATGCGCGACGGCACTTACGCGGAGTGGAAGGGTGATGATTATCCGCGCGCCACGGTGAGGTTTCTCGACCACGGCGGACGCATCTTCGTAAATCTACAACGTCAGAATGGGCCGATGTCGTTTGTTGTATTCCGCAACGACGACGGAGATTTCGGCGGTCCCTGCCTGAACCAAATTGCCGAACTCGACCTGTTCGCGCTGGAAGCTGTTGGCCAGGCGATGAGATCGATCGTGCCCGCACCCGCCTAAACGAAACGGCCCCGGATCAAGGCTGATCGCAGGGCCGCGGACGTCTCGGTAAATTGCTTGGCGGCCTTTACCTAGCACAATCCGCGATTTTTGCAATCAGAACTTAGTTCGGGACTCACAGTAAGGAGTACCCGAGTATGATTACCGCTAGAGTCAAAGACCCTGATCTTCTGCCCTATGGCGTGTTCGTCGCAGAGCGCGACTCCGTTATCTATGATCGCAAGTATCGACCGATTGTTCGCGTTCCTGGTCAATGGCCGGATTGCGATTCGGCGTGCGCCACGGTTGTTGATCCGACCGAATGGATCACGCACGATCGAAAGGAATGGTTCTACGACGATGGGACCGTTCCTCGGCGGAACAAGGCGACGCGCGAGCGGCTGCAAGGCATCGTCGACAGTATACCGACTTTAGCCAATGAGATTGAACGCCGCGATAAGATCGCCGATCTCGCCGAGAAAAAGGAGCGTAACGCGGCGTTCAAAAACTACCGCATTGCGCAGCTCTCGCCCGCGTCACAGACCAAGCTGAAGGAGTGGAGCGACAAACGCGAGGCACGGCGTCTTAAGCGCCTCGATCGATTCTTTGAACTCGACGATGCCGGCTATGCGAAGTGGCTGGCGCAAGGACGTCCCTGGTCGGACGCAAAGAAGATCGAGCGGTGGTCAGAGCGCCGTTTCCGCGAACATCTGGAGCAAGCAATGCCCATCGTGCCGTTCCCCGCGCCTGTCCGCGCCGCTCCACCCCGCTATCTGTTCGAAACCATTTCCGACCTTCGAAAGCTTCCGGCAGCGAAATGGCTGGTCGACAAGTGGATTCCCGAGGAAGGCGTGGGGCTGATTTTCGGCGAATACGCCGGCGGAAAGTCGTTCATCCTTTTTGACCTCTTGCTGCACCTGGCCTACGGCCTTTCTGACTGGCATGGCGCCAAGCTGCCGGGCGAGCCGCGGGACGTGCTGCTGATCGCCCGAGAGGGCAGCAAAGGGTTCGGCGAGCGCATCGACGCATTCAAGGCGCATCATGGAATCAGCGCCGACCCGGACCGGCTCGTGTTCATGCGATCGCCGACTAACCTTGGCGACCCTGCGCAATTCGAGGAACTGAAAGCGGCGATTGCCGCGAGCGGGCGACAGTTCAAGGTGGTCGCGGTCGATACGGTCGGGCGAGCGCTACCCGGCGAGGATTTCTATGACGCCAAATCCATCACCGGGTTTATGGAGCGGCTTCAGCAGCTCGGTGAGATCGGGCAAGGCGTCGCCATTGGCGTCCATCACGTCAACAAAAGCGGCGATGCGTTCGGATCGGTCTATTTTGGCGCCAGCTCGGATTTCATGTTCTTGGTGGAGCGCGAGGGCGACGGCCAGTTGGTCCGAGGCAAAATCACTTGCGCCAAAATGAAAGACGGCGAGGACGGTTGGAAACGCCGCGTCGACTATGGGAAGGCCGCGAGTAGCCTTGTGGTCGCCTCCGTGACCGAGGGGGGCGACATGATGGGCAAGGCGCTAAAGCTGTCCGACGACGACAGGCTCGCCCTGCAGGCACTTGGCGAGGCCCTGAAGGCCAAGGGTCAACTGCGGCCGGAGTTTCCTGGGCGGTCGGTGACGCTGAACGAGTGGCTGGACCAATGTTTCAAGATCGGCGGCGTCAGCCCGGTCGCTGCAAAGCCGATGCGGGATCTGCACCGCCGGCAGGTGAAGTTGCTCACCAATAGAATGATCCTCGTTCAGGACCAGCTCGTGCGGATCATAGACCAGACGGCAAACGCCCATGCTGCAATTCCCATGGCAACGCCGGCCGGACAATTCCCGCCTATCCCTCCACGCCAAACCTGACCGGACCGGGACCGCCGTACCGCCCTTATAGGGGGGCGGTCTGGTCGGTCCGTATGGCCGGCGGTGGACCCGTCGGACCGCGGTCTGTGTTTGGTCCGGTCGGTCCGTTGGATTTCAAGGGCTTAGAATTTCAACATCAAAGTGAAGTGGAAAATGATGAGCGCAGACGTCAATTGTCGCCGCTGGGCATTTGCGCGACAGCCCGACGTAGTTTGATTTCGATGCATCGCTTGCAGATCATCTCACCGTCGCCGATTGGTGGCGCGAGAACGACCAGTTGTTCCGGCGCGAACTCTCCTTCGCAATGATCGCAGCGAGTGTTTTCGGACATGGGGAAACCTTGCGATACCATCTTCAATCCGCGCTGATCTTTCGGCGTTATCGCGGTTCGTTTCAATGGCTTTCATTCGCGCTCGCGATATTTAATCACGGGGTCTGAATTTCATCTGCTTGCAATGACTTGCATTTTTCCGGTGAAACCGAAATTTCACTTTCCGGGGCCACTATAGGGCCACATGGCGCAATTCGCGTCGGATTTTTGCAGATGAAATCGGGACCTAAATGCACCGTCTGCGCTCATGACGAGCGTTGGCGGATCGAACTGTTGCGTGCGGGCGGCGCCTCGCTCGATAGCCTGGCCACGAAGTTCGGGTTGTCCAAGGACGCAATCGGCCGGCATTGGCACAATCACGTCAGCGTCGAAATGAAGGCGTCCTATCTCGTTGGGCCGGCGCAGCTCGCCGAGCTTGCGGAGAAGGCGGCGGATGAGGGTGCGTCAGTGCTCGACCACTTCCGGGCGGTACGCACCATGCTCATGTCGCAGCTTGCCGCCACCACCGAGGCCGGTGACGCGCGCGGCGCGGCCATCGTTGCCGGCCAACTCGTCGGTGTGTTGGAAAAGATCGGCAAGGTGACCGGCGAGATTGCTACCATCGCACAGGGCACCATTAACATTCAGAACAACGTGGCGATCGTGAACAGCCCGCAGTTCGCCAAGGTGCAGGCGGCCATCCTGCGAGCCCTGGCGCCGCACGGAGCAGCGCGCGCTGCTGTGGTGGCGGCCCTGCACGAACTCGACGCAGAGACGACCGCCGACGGGCTGCGAGCGGGTAGGGCACCCGTGATGATCGATGCCCTCGCGCTGCCGCCACCCTGTCCCATACCGCTGCCGGAGCCCACCCCATGACCAGCATTGCCGCCGCACTCGCCGACGCCCTTGAGGACGGTGGCTGGCGCGCCAAAGCCCGTCCAAGCCAGCTCCCGCCGCCTGGTGACTGGAATGGGTGGATGATCCTGGCAGGCCGCGGTTTCGGTAAGACGCGTGCGGGGGCAGGGTGGGTGCACGATCTTGTCGACACCCGACAGGCTGGCCGCATCGCCCTGGTCGCTGCCACCGCGGCCGACGCGCGCGACACGCTGGTCGAGGGCGTCTCGGGGCTGCTCAATACCGCACCGGCATGGAACAGGCCTATCTATGAGTCGAGCAAGCGCCGGCTGACCTGGCCGAACGGCGCGCAGGCGACGACGTTTTCCAGTGAGGAAGCGGACCGGCTCCGCGGCCCCGAGCATGACGCCGCATGGGCGGACGAGCTGGCGGCGTGGACCGACGTGCAGGGCACTTGGGACATGTTGCAGTTTGGCTTGCGCCTCGGGAAGCGGCCGCGCTGGCTTGTGACCACGACCCCAAGGCCGATCAAGCTGCTCAAGGAGTTGTTGGCGCGCCAGGGCAGGGACGTGGTCGTGACGCGCGGCTCGACGTTCGAGAACGAAGCCAACCTAGCCCCGACCTTCCTCGCTGCCGTCCGCCAGCGCTACGAAGGGACGCGCCTCGGTCGACAGGAGCTGAACGCCGAACTGCTTTCGGACAACCCGGGCGCGCTCTGGCAATTGGACTGGCTGGACCGTGATCGGGTAACCGTCGCGCCGGAGCTGCGCCGTATCGTCGTGGCCATCGACCCCGCCGTCTCGAACAACGAGGGATCGGACGAAACCGGCATCATCGTTGCCGGCGTTACCAGAGATGAAGCGGCTTACGTGCTCGAAGACTGTTCGGGCCGCTATGCTCCGCATGAGTGGGCGCGGGTCGCGATCGACGCTTACCGACGCCACAAGGCAGACCGGATCCTAGCCGAAGTGAACAACGGTGGCGCCATGGTCGAGGCGACGATACGGGCGCTCGACTCGCGTGTGAGCTTTAAAGCCGTGCATGCCAGCCGTGGCAAGGTGGTACGCGCCGAGCCGATTGCGGCGCTCTACGAGCAGCGCAAGGTGCATCATGTCGGTGGGTTCGATGTGCTCGAAGATCAAATGTGTGCGTTTACATCGGATTTCGACCGCGCGAAGGTCGGCTATTCGCCGGATCGCGTCGACGCGCTGGTGTGGGCGCTGACCGAGCTGAGCGGTCCGCAAAACACCGTAATAATCACGGAGTTGCGGGTTTAGAAATCGCTATGGTGCGAGCGATATGATTCCCTCCGGACGTGCGCACCAAAATGTTGAGGCTCCTTGCATCGCGGACAGGTGTACCAATCCTGTCCTTCGGACTGGTGAGAGAATTGTAAAATACTGATACGCTCATCCTGAAAGCAGGTTGCGCAAGCTCGATGAATTGGTTCGCCATTGGCTTCGGATGCCTTCAATTCGTAGGCGAATGAGTTGCCGCCAAAGTCTTTCAACTGATAGCGATCGAACTTTCGCTTCTCTGCCGTCAGTTTTTCGACCTGCTTATCGAGATCAGCAATTTTACGCAGCAGTTCGGCGCGTTCGTCCTGCGCCGCAAAGGCGCTCGCATTTGCCTCGATAATCTTGTTCTGGAATTCGATAAGCTTGGATTGAAACGCCGCAGCGTCGCGAAGCCCGACCATCGCTTGAGCAATGTCGTTGGCGCTCTTCAGTGCGGTGATTGCGCCAGTAATGGCTGATATGTCGACCATCAGACTCTGTCAGGAACATCGATTAAAACGCGACCGGCGCGACGAACCGGGCGAACTAAGGAGACCCAGGTTGCACTACCCAGCCGTATTTGTTCGCAATGCCGGCTAGAGCTTCTTTAAGTCTCTTAAACCGCTTGTCGTGGTCCATCACCGGATGGCATTCCACCTGGCAATGGGCATCGTTGTCGGGTTCGCCCTCTGGATCGTCTTTGATCGGCCGATGAACCACATCCACTTCATGGGCCGCAATCTGCTCGCCTGCAGCATTCCTGATAGGAATCCCGCTCGTCTTGCGAACTTCGACAGCCGTAAGTTTTGCAACACCCTGCTCGGGCGACTTGCGCGTTGCCCGTGGATCGGTGCGCAGGGCAGAGGTGTCAACTGAGGGCTTACGATCGCGATCGTTGAACGCCGAAGCCGAAAATGTAATCTGGCCGTTGCGAGTCGTATATTCTCCCTCTCTCACAGACCTATAAAGGTCGTGGGAATCATCGATGTGGATCACGCTCATTGGCTACATCACGGAAAAAGCCACAGCCAAAGAGAGGTCAAATTCCAGCCGCCCGGCAATGGTCCGGAATCCATCTCGTTATCGATGTCAGTGCCCCAAACTTTGATATATTCAGGTTCGTCATTACCGAAATAGATCGTGATCTTTTTCTGATCGTTCCACCATTCGAAAACGATCTCGTTGTTTTCGCTTAGCGTGATGAGAGGACTCGACCACGACCCAAGTTTGACAGCCTTTCCGAACAAGACGCCCAGTGTGCGAATCGCAGAGGAAACGGCCTTGTCGGTCGGCCTACCTGTGTCGGATGACAAGGACCAGATTTTGCGGGTTTCGGCCTGCAGCGGCCGATCTTTAACGAGCACCTGATCGATCTCGCCAGCGCTCACAGAAACGCCGCCACTGCCGAAGGTGCGAGGGTAAGTCGGAGCTGCCAATCTGATAGCGGTCACTGGATCGCCTCTCGAATCTTGTCAGTAATGCAAGCTTCAAAAATCACGTCTTTCTCAATTCCGAACTTTTCAATTGTGTTCCATATTGCCTCATCGCCTTCAACGACGCCTGCTGCGAACAGATCAATGTCCAAGAGCAAGTGAGGTCCGTTCGCGTCCGCATGTCCACTAGCGATGTTTAAGATCGCCTGCGCTGTCGGAATCACATGCGACATCGCCATTTGTAGTTGTACGAAAGCAGCTTTTGCTGTCGTCGGCAACTTGGTGGGCACCACCGGATAGACCGACAGGTAATCCTCCAAAGCTATTTCAGCCTCCGGGGTCGGAATTTTGTTGATCACGCGAACGGCGAGTCTGCTGGCCGCCGATTGCTTTGTTGCTTCCCGAAAGACATTCCAGCAGCTGAGCGCTTCGTCGCGGAGCGTCTCCCAATTTGTGTAGGGAGGGAGATGGCTATAGGTGAAACCGATTCGCTGTAATAACAAAACCCTGTTTTCGCACTCCAACCGCAGCCCCGTTTGTTCCTGGCTGTTGTTAGTCTGGTTTGACCCGAAATCGAAGCCAAATTCGATCGTATTCATTGGGTGACGAACCGGGAAACGCTCCGCCAGCTGATCAGCAGCAAGCGTGATTTGCTCCATCGTCACAAGGTCCGGCCGCGCGACACGGATATCAATCAGCGCCTCGGCAATCGGGGCGTTTCGATAGTGCGGTCGGACAAATTCGCTCATGAGTACCCGATATAGATAGTCCATCACCGTATGGCGAATCTTCACACGATCGGCCGACCCGCAGCATTCCGCGGCCCGCTTAGGAAACTGTTACTGAACTGATGTGGCCCCGAATGTGGCCCCCGCAAGAGAAGTCGCTTACTCCGCCGGTGAAAATCGTTGGATAAGTCGTTGATCTTGCTTGGTGAGCGCGCTGGGGCTCGAACCCAGGACCCCGTGATTAAAAGTCACGTGCTCTACCGGCTGAGCTACGCGCTCCCATGGCCGCTGATGGCTTTGACGAAGATCGCCATCGTGTTCGGACATTCGAGAAGCATGTCTTGCCGCTACGCCCGATTTGCGTCGCGGGGAAAAACCGGCTGTTTCCGGACCATGCTTTCGGCCCCGGCTGTGTAGGGGGATGGGGCGCCGAGGTCAATAGCGGGCGTGGTTGCCGAAAGTCTTGGCAGGGGCGGGGATTTTCTCGCTGCCTCCGCTGGTTAGGCCAGGAATTTCAACCTGATTGGCGGGCGTCATCCACGCTGAACCGCGGGAGGTTGCTGGACCACCTCGGCCTTTCGTGGTTCGAGACGCCCGGCGGCCGCACGCGCCCGTCACTGCGTCTCCCGCCGTACCTCGTTCGGCACGGCCTGCGGCGCGCCCACCGGAGGCAGGGCGACCGGGCGGAGGCCGATCAGCTCGGCGGTACGGATCGCGCTGTCGCGCCAGAACTGGAACGAGTTGATGCGGCTGAGCTCGAGGATGGCGATGGCGACGGCCGCCAGGAACGGCAGGCTCTGCAGCACCAGCACGCCGGCGAAGATGTAGATCTCGGTGATCTGGCGGAAGCTGTTGGAGGCGATCAGCACGCCGGCGCCGACCAGCAGCAGGGTGCCGATCACGGCCTCCCAGAACGCCTGGAACTCGATCGACATTCGGCTGAGGCCGCCCTTGGAGGTGCGGGCAAACGCGATGTGCTCGGTGATGAGGCCCTGCGCCACCGCGCGCGACACCGTCCATTGCACGCTCATCGCCGCGATCATGGCACCCAACATCTGGCCCGGCTTGATGGCGACGCGGGCGCGGTACATCGACAGGAAGTGCACCAGCGAGACGATGAAGGCGCCGATGATCGGCAGCGTCAGGATCTTGTCGGGGATGGCGATGTCGGCGAAGGCGACGATCGGCACCCAGACGAGGTTGAGCAGCGCCACCACCACGCCGAGGCTCTCGGCGCCCAGCCAGTTCAGCCATCCGAGGCCATATTCGCGCTTCTGGTCGGCGGTCAGCCGGCTTGCGCCGGGCAGGAAGCGGCGCCAGTGCTTCTTGACGATCTGGAGGCCGCCATAGGCCCAGCGATGGCGCTGCTTCTTGAAGGCCTCGTAAGTGTCGGGCAGCAGGCCCGCGCCATAGCGGGTGTTGGTGTAGTGCGTGGTCCAGCCGAGCTCCTGGATCGCAAGGCCGAGATCGGAATCCTCGCAGATCGTGTCGGACGACCAGCCGCCAGCCATGTCCATCGCGGCGCGGCGGATCAGGCACATCGTGCCGTGCACGATGACGGCGTTGAGCTCGTTGCGCTGGACCATGCCGATGTCGAAGAAGCCGGCATATTCGCCGTTCATGATGTAGTGCATGATCGACAGATCGCCGTCGCGGTGCTCCTGCGGCGCCTGCACGAGGCCGACGCGCGGATCGGCGAAGGCGGGCACGAGGTCCTTCAGCCAGTCGGGCTCGACGACATAGTCGGCATCGAGGATGCCGATGATCTCCGCATCCGCCGCGGTCCGATCCATCGCGATGCGCAGCGCGCCGGCCTTGAAACCCTGCACCTTCTCGGCGTTGATGAACTTGAAGCGTTCACCGAGCGCGCGGCAATGGTCCTGGATCGGCTGCCAGAACGCGGGATCCGGCGTGTTGTTGATGATGACGACGCATTCGTAGTTCGGATAGTTCAGCCGCGACAGCGCATCCAGCGTCTGCTTGAGCATGTCTACCGGCTCGAAATAGGCGGGGATGTGGATCGAGACCTTCGGGCAGTAAGTCTCGGGCACGTTCTCGATCGGCTTGTCCTTGGCGATCAGCCGCTGCGGCGGCCGGCCGAAGGCGACCGCGGCGATCTCGTCGATGCGCGCCATCGCAATGAGAACAAGAGGAACAAGGAGGATCATGCCGAGCGTCAGCGCGAAGGCCGAGCCGAAGATGAAGTAATGGCTGTTCCAGAACGCGAACACGGTCGCGGCCCAGGCGCCGACGCCGTTGGCGGTCGCCGACAGCAGGAAGGCCTGCTTGGCGGTCGGCTTTTCGATCCGCAGGATCGGCAGCGACAACAGGACGCCGACCAGCAGCGCGATGCCCATCAGCTTCCAGTAATCGGGGTTCTCGACCGGACCGGTCCAGGCGAATTTCGGCTCGCGGCTGGCGTTGAGGATGCCCCAGTAGGGACCGACGCCGCCCTCGAAGAACTTCCAGGGCTGATCGATGGCTTCGACGATGTTGTATTCCATGCCGATGGCTTCGGCGCGGGTGACGAAGTTGCGCAGGATCAGCGCCTGCTGGAACGGACCCGGGTCGGCGTTGCGTAAGTTGTAGCCCTGGCTCGGCCAACCGAACTCGGCGATCACGATGCGCTTGCCGGGGAACAGGTTGCGCAGGAGGTTGTAGCGGTCGACGGCCTGGTCGACCGCCTGGTCGGAGCGGAAGTTTTCCCAATAGGGCAGCACGTGGGCGGCGATGAAATCGACGTTGGAGCCGAGGTCGGGATTGTCGCGCCAGATGTTCCAGATCTCGCCTGTGGTGACGGGCACGCGGACCGAGCCCTTCACCTTCTTGATCATGTCGATGAGGTCTTCGACCTTCTGCTCACCGCGGTAGATCACCTCGTTGCCGACGACGACGCCGACGACGTTGCTGTTCTTGCGGGCGAGCTCGATGGCGGCCTTGATCTCGCGCTCGTTGCGATCCTTGTCCTTGTCGATCCAGGCGCCGACAGTGACCTTGAGGCCGAACTCGGCCGCGATCGGCGGCACCAGTTCCACGCCGCCGGTGGACGAATAGAGACGGATCGCCCGCGTCATGGTCGACAGCGTCTTCAGGTCGGCGCGGATTTTCTCCACCGTCGGGATGTTGTCGATGTCGGGGTGGGCCGAGCCCTCGAACGGCGCGTAGGAGACGCTGGGCAGCAGGCCCTTGAAGTCGGGCGCGGGTTCCTTGTCGCGCAAGACTCCCCAGATGCCGGCGTGAAGCGCGGACACAAGCAACAGAACGGCGGCGACAACGCGCATCGCGGCTAAACCAAAAGGGGCTGAGGTGGCAGGGAAGCGGATCCGACCCCGAGATCCGACCAAGTCCGCGGCAAAGGAAGCATAACTCTGCCGCGCGGTTTCACAACTGTCATGGCCTCATGTCCTTATGAGGGCATGCCTTTCAGGATGCACGGCAGTGCCAACCGTCTCTATGGTCGATCGTTCCTGAACGCCAGCTGAAACGACTCTCGGCTATTTCTGGGGCGCCGGTGTCGGGCTTGCCGCGGGCGAGGGGCTGGCGGCCGGCTGCGGCGCCGGGGCGTTGGCTGCGGCCGGCTGCGCCGCCGCGGCGGCCGCCTGCTGCGGCTGGGCGGCCGGGTTGATCCAGCAGGCATGCACACGGCTGTCCAGGGTCTCGGCGACCTTGGGGTCGATCTGTCCGCCGAACCGGGTCAGGCAGCGGAACGCGGCCTGGATGTGACCGCCGGGACAGCCGAAACGATCGTAGAGGTCGAGATGGCGGAAGGCGGTATCGAGGTCGTCCCGCCACATCAGCCGCACTACGCGCCGGCCGAGCCAGACGCATTCGGGATTGCCGGCCGGGCCGTTGATGACCTGGGCGGCTTCGGCGAACTCGTCGGTGCGGCGCTGGTTCTGGGCGGCATCCTTGGCGGCGTCGGCGGGCTGGGCGGCGGCCTTGCCTTGATCCGGGGCTGGCGTGCCGCTCTGGGCGGAGGCGCCACCGAGACCGGCGAGAGCGAGAAGGCAGGAGACGGCCAAGGTGGCGGCGAACTGCCGCAGGACCGCATTTCGTGACTCGAACACCCGTTGCCGCATGAATTCCCCAATGTATCCGCTGGCCGTCCGCGTCAGGATCCCGCGGACGCGTCGGTGATGGCGTCCAAATGGGTCTCCATTGCGGCGGAAAAGTCGTTCGGAGTCCATGACCTGTATTTGGAATTTTGTCCAGCAAAGTCACGATGCTAGGGCCCGGTCGAACGGCCGCAGCCCAATTCCTCGGGGCGGGAGCGGATCCGCCGAGCGATCGGCACCCAGGCCCCCCTTGGCACCCCCCTTGGCAGACGGCGTGCAAGCAGGTAATCGACGGACCCTTCGCGGAGGACGGAACCGATTTCTCTTCGTACGCCACTGGCGCTTCTGCTTGTTTCACTGGGTGCGATTGCTGCCGTGTGGTGGTGGTTGGCGACGCCGATCACGCTCGCGCGCGCCCCGATCGACCCTGCCGACAAGGTCCAATGCGTCTCCTACGCGCCGTTCCGCGGCGAGCAGACGCCGCTGGAGGCGTGGACCCATATCGAGGCCGAGCAGATCGAGCAGGATCTGCGCCAGCTCAAAGAGATCACCGACTGCGTCCGCACCTATTCGATGGAGAACGGGCTCGACCAGGTCCCGGCGATCGCCGCCAGGGTCGGCGGGCTGAAAGTGCTGCAGGGCATCTGGCTCTCCAGCAACCGCACCAAGAACTACGAGCAGGCCGGGCTCGCCATCCGCCTCGCCAAGCAATTCCCCGACATCATCACCACGCTCATCGTCGGCAACGAGGTGCTGCTCCGCGGCGAGATGACGACGGCGGATCTCGTCTCCATCATCCGTCTGGTGAAGACGCAGGTCAGCGTGCCCGTCACCTATGCCGACGTCTGGGAGTACTGGCTGAAGAACCGCGAGGTCTCCGACGCGGTCGACTTCGTCACGATCCACATCCTGCCCTATTGGGAGGATTTCCCGGTCAAGGCGAAGTTCGCCTCCGCTCATGTCGAGACGATCCGCGAGCGCATGGTGGTGGCGTTCCCCGGCAAGGAGATCCTGATCGGCGAGACCGGCTGGCCGAGCGAGGGGCGCATGCGCGACGCCGCGCTGCCGTCACGGACCAATCAGGCCCGCGTGGTCTCGGAAATCCTCGGCCTTGCCAAAGCGCACAAGTTTCGCGTCAATCTGATCGAGTCCTACGACCAGCCTTGGAAGCGCAAGCTGGAAGGCACCGTCGGCGGCTATTGGGGCCTGTACGATTCGGTGCGGCGGAGCCTGAAATATCCGCCGGGCGAGCCGATCAGCAATTTCCCGTACTGGAAATGGTACATGGGCGCGGGCATGGTCCTTGCCGTGCTGGTGTTCGCGGTCGCCATCATCACGCTGCGCCGGCGGCCGTGGACGCCGCGCTTCTCGGCCTGGCTCGGCGTCGGGATCTCGGCGACGACGGCGGGGAGCCTGCTCGGGATCGGCGCCGACAAGATGTATTACGAGAGCTACGGCATCGGCGGCTGGCTGCTCTGGGGCGCGTTGCTGCTTGCCGGCATCCTGTCGCCGATCTTCTGTTCGCAGGCCATGGTGATCGGCCGCAGCCTTCCGACCTTCCTCGACCTGCTCGGTCCGCGCGAGGGGCGCAAATGGTCGAAGCTCACCGCCGTTCTCGGCCTGACGCTGGCGGTGACCGCAGTGATCGCGGCCGCCACCGCGCTCGGCTTCGTGTTCGACCCGCGCTACAAGGATTTTCCCTACGCCGCGCTGACGATGGCGGTGGTGCCGTTCGCGCTGCTGATGCTGAACCGGCCGCAGATCGGCCAGCGTCCGATCGCGGAATCGGTGTTCGCGGGCGTGCTGGCGCTGTCGGCCGTCTTCGTGCTCTTCAACGAAGGCCGCGACAATTGGCAGTCGCTGTGGACCTGTACGATCTATCTGTTGTTCGCGCTCACGCTGTGGCGGGCGCGGGCCGAGCAAATCCAAGAATGAACAGGCCGATCGCAAGGCCCGACAGCACGACATTGTAGAGCACGATGCCGAGGCCGGCCGCGACGATGCCGACCGTGAGCAGCACGATCGACGGCCGCATCAGGTTCAGCGTCGCAACCACCAGTGCGACGATGCCGAACACCGAATTCTTGAACAGCACGGTCGAGACCGAGCGCGCCTTGCAGAGCAGCGTCTGAAGCCCGGCGTCGCAGGCGAGAGCGACCTGCGACAGCTCGATCGCGAGGTAGCGCAGATAAAGCGCATAGCCGACGGACGCGAAGCCGACGACGATCAGGAACTGCACCTGGTAGGGCGTGAGGCGGAAGGGCTTTTTTGTCATGGCGGCAATATGGTCTCGATGGCGCGGGCAGGCAACAGGGCTGGCGATGTTTCTGTTGATCCGGCTGGCTCAAGACGTGCGCGAGCAGCCGTCAAAGCCGCCCGGGGGGCGGGCGGCCAAACCTATTTCAGTCCCAGCCGGCGCTCGACCCAGCCGAGAACGAACAGCACGAGCAACGTCACCGCGATCGCAGCGCCGACGAGCAGCCAGGCGCCCAGCGCGCATGCGATTCCGAGACCCGCCGCGATCCAGACGGTCGCCGCGGTCGTGAGGCCGTGAACGGTTTTCGCCTTGCTGTCGTGCAGGATGACGCCGGCGCCAATGAAGCCGACGCCGGTCAGCACGCCCGTAACGACGCCCTGGATGACGCGGGAGATCGCATCCGGGTGGTCGCGCAAATTCTGGAACTCGATCACGGCGATCGACACCAGCGCGGAGCCGAGCGACACGAGCGCGAGCGTCCGCATCCCCACGGGCTTGTCGTTCATGTCGCGGTCGATGCCGATCAAGAGGCCTGTTCCGGCCGCGACGAGAAGCCTCAGCACATCATCAAGTTCATTCATCGAAGCCCGGGAGTTTCGGAAGGGCGAGGTGCCGCTGGGGCGCGCCGTGAATGAACGCAAACGGGCTGCAAAAGGACCCCTCAGGTCCTCGCGTCCGATCGCCGCATGCAAGAGGCTTTCGTCGGAGACGGGGCGTCCTATCGCCTGAAGAACGACGACAATGTCGATGTCGCCGATGCGGTCTCCGGCTTCGCCGGCGCCGGCGCCGGCTGTGCCGCAGGAGCGGGCGCGGGCTCCTCGCGCTTGGTGCGTTTCGAAGTGTAGCTGCGGCGGCGCTGCGGCTTCTCGGGCTTGGCGCTGGGCGCAGGCGCGGTTTCGGCTTGCGGGGCCGCGTCCTGATTCTTCTCCGCGTTCTTCTCCTGAACCCTGTCTTGCGACTTCTCTTGTGCCTTGTCCTGAGGTTTCTCTTGCGTCTTTTCCGAGCCACGCATCGACAGGCGCTGGCCGTCGAACACGGTAGTCTCGCAGTGACGATTGCTCTCGGCAAGGCTCGCGCAGAATTTCGCGGCGGCGGCGGCATTGACGAGCGGGCCGGCACCGAGGCGGAGCTGCATGCCGAGCCCTGTCGTGCCTTCCTTGATCATGATGATCGGTCGCAGCGCTGCGATATCCGGATTGGATTTGGTCACGCCGCGCCAGAGCGCGCGCAGGCCGTCGACCGAATTGGCGCCGCCGAGATCGATCGCGAAACGCGTCTGCTGAACCGCGATCGCGGGCGATTCGCTCTCGGTTGCCTCCGATGGCTTGGCGGCTGCCACGACGGCTTCGGTCGGCGCGGGCGCCGGCTCGGCCTTCTTCTCGGCGGCCTTCTCGTTCGTCTCCGGCTGCATCAATTTCGATGCGGCCGGATCGGGCGGGGCCATGATTGACTTGGACGGGACCAGCGGAATGGTCGGCAACGCTGAATTCATCGCCGGCGATTGCTGCACGAGCGAGGCGGCCGCGGCGGCCTGCGGCGGCGGCTCCTTTGCCGCTTCCTTCGGGGTGTCCTTGAGGGTGTCCTTGAGCGTGTCTTTGGCGGCCTCGGTGCGAGGCTTGTCGGTGGCGGAAGCAGGCGTCGAAGCAACCGGCGCGACGCTGGGGGCTGCGGGCGCAGCATCCTGCGCCTTGCCGGCCTGCGGCGGCGGGGTGGTCTGCCTGGCGATGGCGCCGGTGACGGAATCGAGCCCTTGCTCCAGCACGGTGACGCGCGAATACAGCCGGTCGCGATCGGTATTCAGCGTCTCGATGGCAGCCGTGAGCCGGCGGGCCTCGTTCTGGCTCTCCCTGGTGAGCATCTGGAGGCGGTCAGCCTGGCGCGCCAGATCGGCGGAAGCAACCTGGTCGCGCCGCCAGCCGAGCTGGGCCTGATTGGCCAGCACCGCGATGGTGACGGCGCCCACGGCCGCCACGCCCCACGAGCCCAGACGCCACATCAGGCGGCGATCGAACGCGCTTTCCTCGGCCAAGAGTCCGGAGAACAGTCCGCCGGTCTCCTTGGCGCCGAAGGCATCCGCCAGTGGGTCGGAATCCTTTGCCATGAACGTTAAGTGCCCAGCCCCGAATCAATCAAGGAACATTAACAGGAAATGCGTGCCGCACTTGAATTCCGGGCGTTTGCGGGGGTAGCAAGGCGGCAGCTCTTGAGGGCGGCTCGCCTGCCGCGCCATTTGATTCGGCCGAACCGACAGGATTTCGATGACCGCCCGTTCCAGCCTCACGATCGTGCTCGCCGCCGGCGAAGGCACGCGCATGCGCTCGAGCCTGCCGAAAGTGCTGCATCCGGTCGCTCACCAGACGCTGCTGGCCCACGTGCTCGGCGCGGCGCCGAAGGGAACCGGCAGCTCGCTCGCGGTGGTGATCGGTCCCGACCACCAGGCGGTCGCGGACGAGGCGAAGCGCATCCGGCCCGACGCGCTCACCTTCGTGCAGGCCGAGCGGCTCGGCACCGCGCATGCGGTGCTGGCGGCGCGCGAGGCCATCGCGCAAGGCGCCGATGATCTGCTGATTGCCTTCGGCGATACGCCGCTGATCTCGGCCGAGACCTTTGCGCGGCTGCGCGCGCCGCTCGCCAGGGGCGCTGCGATCGCCGCGCTCGGCTTCCGCGCCGCCGATCCCGCCGGCTACGGCCGCTTCATCGTCGAGGGCGAACGCCTGGTCGCGATCCGCGAGCAGGCCGATGCGAGCGCCGACGAGCGCAAGATCGATCTGTGCAATGCCGGCGTGATGGCGATCGACGGGCGCCGGGCGCTTCAAATCCTTGGGCAGATCGGCAATGCCAATTCCAAGGGCGAATATTATCTGACCGACGCGGTCGAGATCGTCCGCAAACAGGGATGGGAGTCCGTCGTGATCGAGACCAGCGAGGACGAGGTGCGCGGCATCAACACCAAGGCACAGCTCGCCGAGGCCGAAGCCGTGATGCAGGCGCGCTTGCGCAAGGCGGCAATGGAGGCCGGCGTCACCCTGATCGCGCCGGAGACGGTTTATCTCGCCGCCGACACCGTGTTCGGCAAGGACGTGACCATCGAGCCGTTCGTGGTGATCGGCCCCGGCGTCTCGATCGCCGACGGCACCGTGATCCATTCCTTTTCGCACATCGTGCAGACGACGCTCGGCAAGAACGTCTCGATCGGCCCCTTTGCGCGGCTTCGGCCCGGCACCTCGCTTGGCGACGGCGCGCGGATCGGCAATTTCGTGGAGGCCAAGGCGGCGACGCTGGAGGCCGGCGTCAAGGTCAACCATCTCTCCTATATCGGCGATACCACTGTCGGCGCCAATTCCAACATCGGCGCCGGCACCGTCACCTGCAACTACGACGGCTTCAAGAAGCACAAGACGGTGATCGGGCAGGGCGCCTTCGTCGGCACCAATTCTTCGCTGGTCGCGCCGGTCAGAATCGGCAACGGCGCCTATATCGGATCGGGCTCGGTGATCACGCGCGACGTGCCCGATGACGCCATGGCGCTGGAGCGCAACCCGCAGACCATCCGGGAAGGCGGCGCGGCGCGTTTTCGCGAGGTGAAGCGCGGCAAGAAGCCGGAGAAATGAGCTTTCCGCTATTCGTCGTCGGCGAATTCGGAGAAGATCGCGCGGGTCAGGCGCCAGCCGCGCGGCTTGGCGCGCTTGACCGGCTCGCCTTCGGGATGCTTCATGAAGACGGGCTTGCTTTCCTTGCCGCGCTGGGGCGGCGGCCAATGCGCGAGATGCGTGCCCGTGGTCTCGCTGGCACGCAAGTACATCGATGACAGACCTTTGCGGTCGGACGAGCCTTTCATGGCCTCACTCTCCTGAGCCGGAATCGTTGGCCAAACATGTTGACAACAAGTTAATGCGCGCGGTCTAAGGCCGGCCAATTCGACGCAGGCGAAGCTCAGGTTGCGGTCGGTGCTGTCTCAATCCGCAATAATTATTGAGTAATGGTTGCTTCTGAATTTCGCTAAAAACCGGACGTGTCGTTTAGGCGATTTTTCGACGATTTGGGGGATAGTGATCCGCATGTGCGGGATTGTCGGCATTCTCGGGCGCGAGCCGGTTGCAGAGCAGCTGGTGGATTCGCTCAAACGTCTTGAATATCGCGGTTACGACTCAGCGGGGGTCGCGACGCTCGAAGGCAAGCACCTCGAGCGCCGCCGCGCCGAGGGCAAGCTGAAGAACCTGGAGAAGCGGCTCGAAGCCGAGCCGCTGAAGGGCACCACCGGCATCGGCCACACCCGCTGGGCCACCCACGGCAAGCCGACCGTCAACAACGCCCATCCGCACGCGACCGAGCGCGTCGCCGTGGTCCACAACGGCATCATCGAGAACTTCCGCGAGCTGCGCGAGGAACTCGAGAAGAAGGGCACGGTGTTCAACACCGAGACCGACACCGAGATCGTGCTGCATCTGGTCGACGATCTCTTGACGCGCGGCAACAAGCCGGTGGAAGCGGTGAAGCTGGCGCTGGGGCGCCTGCGTGGCGCCTTCGCCCTCGGCTTCATCTTCGCCGGCGACAACGATCTCTTGATCGGCGCCCGCAATGGTCCGCCGCTTGCGATCGGTTACGGCGACGGCGAGATGTATCTCGGCTCCGACGCGATCGCGCTCGGCCCGTTCACCGATACGATCAGCTATCTCGAAGACGGCGACTGGGTCGTGCTGACCCGCACGAGCGCTTCGATTTTCGACAAGGACGGCAACGCCGTCCAGCGCGACAAGATCAAGCACGCCGCCTCGACCTCGCTGGTCGACAAGGCCAATTACCGCCACTTCATGGCCAAGGAAATCCACGAGCAGCCGGAAGTGGTCGGCCACACGCTGGCGCGCTACGTAGACATGGCGAGCGAGCGCGTCTCGCTGCCGGTCAAGCTGCCGTTCGACTTCAGGAACGTCCAGCGCATCAACATCACGGCGTGCGGCACCGCGAGCTATGCCGGCTTCGTCGCAAAATACTGGTTCGAGCGTTTTGCGAGGCTGCCGGTCGAGGTCGATGTCGCCTCCGAATTCCGCTACCGCGAGGCGCCGCTGCGCAAGGGCGATCTCGCCATCTTCATCTCGCAGTCGGGCGAGACCGCGGACACGCTGGCGGCGCTGCGCTATGCCAAGGCCGAGGGCGTGCACACGGTCGCCGTCGTCAACGTGCCGACCTCGACGATCGCGCGTGAGAGCGAGACCGTGCTGCAAACGCTGGCCGGCCCCGAGATCGGCGTCGCCTCGACCAAGGCCTTCACCTGTCAGCTCATGGTGCTGGCCAATCTTGCGATCGCGGCCGGCAAGGCGCGCGGCGAATTGTCCGACGAGGACGAGACCAAGCTGGTTCACGGCCTGGTCGAGATTCCGCGCCTGATGGCAGACGCGCTCACCACCGAGCCTCAGATCGAGAAGCTCGCGCACCGGATCGCCAAGTCGCGCGACGTGCTCTATCTCGGCCGCGGCACCAGCTTTCCGCTCGCGCTCGAAGGCGCGCTGAAGTTGAAGGAGATCTCCTACATCCACGCCGAGGGCTATGCCGCCGGCGAGCTCAAGCATGGACCGATCGCGCTGATCGACGAGACCATGCCTGTCGTCGTCATCGCGCCTTACGATCGGGTGTTCGAGAAGACCGTCTCCAACATGCAGGAGGTCGCCGCCCGCGGCGGCAACATCATCCTGATGACGGACGCCAAGGGCGCGGAAGAGGCGACCGTCGAGTCCCTCGTCACCATCGTGATGCCCGATATGGCGGCGGCGTTCACGCCAATGGTCTATGCCGTCCCGGTGCAGCTGCTCGCCTATCACACGGCTGTCGTGATGGGCACCGACGTCGACCAGCCGCGCAACCTCGCGAAATCGGTGACCGTGGAATAGGCAGGCGGGATATCGGCCGGTCGTGGTCTTCCAAAATCTGCTAGAAGACCCTAGCTTGTGTGCTGCGACCGATCTGGAACCCGAATGACCCCCCGCGACGACGCGCCTGCGCCACTTGATCCCGTCCCGGAACCGCATACCGGCCTGATGGGCCGCTTCCGCAATTATTTTCTGACCGGCCTCGTGGTCACAGGGCCGATCGCGATCACGCTGTACCTGGTCTGGTGGTTCGTCACCTGGGTCGATGGCGTGGTGCGGCCGTTCGTGCCGCTCGCCTACCGGCCGGAAACCTATCTGCCGTATGTCGTTCCCGGCTGGGGACTGGTTGTCGCATTCTTCACGCTGACGCTGGTCGGCTTCCTCGCGGCCAATCTGATCGGCCGCACCCTGGTCGATGTCGGCGAAACGCTCCTCGGCCGGATCCCGGCCGTGCGCGCCATCTACCGCGGCTTGAAACAGGTGTTCGAGACGCTGTTCTCGGGCAAGGGCTCGAGCTTCCGGAAAGTGGGCCTGGTCGAGTTTCCTTCGCCGGGCATGTGGTCGATCGTGCTGATCTCGCAATCGCCGAACGAAGAGGTCGCGCGCAGCTTGCCGGGGCAGGAGGAGCACGTCTCGGTGTTCCTGCCGTGCTCGCCGAACCCGACCACCGGGTTTTTCTTCTACGTGCCCAAGAGCAAGATCGTCGAAGTCGATATGAGCACGGAGGATGCGGCGACGCTGATCATGTCGGCCGGCGTGGTGCAGCCGGGCTCGGCGCCCGATCCGAAAAAGGCGGCGGCACTCGCGGGCATGGCGAACGCCGCGCGCATCGCCAACGCATCGGCGATGCAGCCCGAGCCTGCGAAGGTGGAGTAGAGCCATTCCGTTGCGGGATGGCGTCGGTCACGCGCGCGTTGGCATCCTCTGCTAGTCTCCCGTCGAGCCGAGCGCCTCGCTCGGCGTTCGATCTGGAGTGCATGATGTCCAAGACCATTGCGATCCTCGCGCCCGGCGCCATGGGCAGCGCCGTCGCCCGCCGCCTCAGCGAGCATGGCGCGCGCGTGCTGACGTCCCTGACCGGGCGGAGCGAGGCGACGCGCAAACGCGCGGCAGATTCCGGCATGATCGGTGCCGATGACGATGCGCTCGCTGGCTCCGACATCATTCTTTCGATCGTGCCGCCCGGGGAAGCCGTCGCGCTGGCCAAACGGCTGGCGGCGCTGATCGTCGGGCGCGAGCACAAGCCAATCGTGGTGGATTGCAACGCCGTCAACGTCGACACCGTGCGTGGGATCGAGGAGATCATCGGCTCGGCGCAGGCGCCGTTCGTCGATGCCGGCATCATCGGCTTTCCGCCGCAGCCAGGCGGCAAGAGCCCTGCGTTCTACCTGTCCGGCGAGCACGCCAAGGACGTCGCGGTGCTAAAGGATTTCGGGCTCGACGTGCGGATCGTCGACGGCCCGGTCGGCGCCGCCTCGGCGCTGAAGATGTCCTATGCCGGCATCGTCAAGGGCCTCGCCGGCATCGGTTCGGCCATGGTGATCGCGGCAACCAAGGCGGGCGCCGCCGATGCGCTGCGCGACGAGCTGGCACTGAGCCAGCCCGCGATCCTGGCGCGGCTCGAGGTCGCGCTGCCGGACATGATTCCGAAAGCCTATCGCTGGGTCGCGGAGATGCGGGAGATCTCCGGGTTTCTCGGCCCCGATCATCCGGCCAGCCAGATCTACGAGGGCTTTGCGCGCTGGTTCGAGCATCTGGCGGATGACGCGACGGGCGAGGCGGTGGATGCCAAATTGCTGAAGGCGTTTGCCGCGGGGAACGCGCGGAAGAAGACCTGACGTACCCACGTTCGCTCCCGCAAGGCTTGCAGTTGCGATGTGCGGGTCTCTATCCACACGTCATTGCGAGCGTAGCGAAGCAATCCAGAGTCCCTCCGCGGAAAGATTCTGGATTGCTTCGCTGCGCTCGCAATGAGGGGGAGGAGACGCTGCGGGGCCTCTCTGCTATTGTGTTTGCGGTTCTTCTGAGACGGGAGTTCGAATGAGAGTGCTGGTGATCGGCGCTGGCGCACTCGGCGGCTATTATGGAGCGTGCCTGGTTCGAGCAGGCCGCGACGTGACCTTCCTGGTGCGCGGGACGCGGGCGGAGCAGTTGCGCCGGGACGGACTAAAGGTCGTGAGCCCACACGGCGACTTCGCCGTCCAGCCGAAGCTTATCATCGCCAGCGATCTCGAGGAGCCATTCGACCTCGTGCTCGTCGGCGTGAAAGCCTACTCGCTCGACGACGCGATGAGCCAGTTTGCGCCCGCCGTCGGCCCCCACACGATGATTTTGCCGATCCTGAACGGGTTGAAACACATCAACGCTCTTACCGCCAGGTTCGGCGCGAGCTGCGTCCTCGGCGGTCTCGCCAATGTCAGTGCCGGGTTGGATGCGGATGGCCGGGTCGTTCAGTTCATGGCCAATCAGACGATCGTCTTCGGCGAGATCGAGGGGGCACTGAGCGAACGTGCGCTCGCATTGGAGACGCTGCTCCAGGTCCCCGGCATCGACGTGCGCGCCAGCGAAGCCATCATGCAGGACATGTGGGAGAAGTTCGTTCAGCTCTCGACGCTCGCCGGCATCACCTGCCTGATGCGGGCGAGCATCGGCGACATCCTGGCCGTGCCCGACGGTGAGCAGTCGATTTTCCGCCTTTTCGCGGAATGCTGCGCCGTTGCCACAGCATCGGGATATGAGCCGCGCGCGCCGTTCATCGAGTTCGACCACAAGCTGTTCACGACCCTCGACTCGCCGCTGAAGGCTTCGATGCTGCGTGACATCGAGCGCGGCTCGGTCACCGAGTCCGAGCACATCCTGGGCGACATGGCCAATCGCGCCCGTGCGCTCGGCATCGACACGCCCGTGCTGGATCTGGCGCGGGCGCATGTGGCGGCTTACGAAGTCGGGCGGCGAAGAGCCATGCCTGGCCAATAGTCCGCCAACCCGACCGAAACACGCACCTATCACCCCAAGGGTTCATGACCAAGGAAGTTGGAGTTCATTGGATTTGCCAAGCCTGTCGTCAAGCACCGGCTGTTGAAGACGTTCGCGACGATGATCCCCGGCAACCGTATAGTCTATGTCACGAATGTGCGGATCGTCTGCGACACTATGCGCTCCGGCCGATCGAATGGTTCAACCTTGCTGCCTTACATGGTTGGACCAAATTCCTGCTGCATGACGACTTCTATGATCAGGACGGAGAGGCTTCCCAACCGGACGTGGACGACTACGCAACTGACGACATGCGTGCGCCCACACTGGAGATGTGCGCCGGTTCGCTCGAGCGCCTGATCGATTTCTGCGTCACGCGGTGGCGCCTCGGAAAGGAAGAATTTGAAGCGTTCAGGCCATTCGCGACCGGCACAGTTCTCGCAGCAATTGAGGATCGCGCGGAGGCGGGTAATCGGCAGGTGTGGGAGACGATGGTCCAGCTTTGTGCGAATGTCGTCGGTAGCCCGGCTGCGCCATGGGTGCGCGCGCAATTTGAGAGAGCTTGGCGAGACAGATCACTGTTCATCTGGGCCGAGGCGGCCGCAAAGTGCTTGCCAGCCGCCGAGGGGCTTCACAAGACAATCGACGCTTTAAAGACAGTCCAAGGGCGCGATCTGGAAAAGCAGATGTCAGCACTCTCATGGTTTGGCGCGCCCGCAGTGCTGGATTGGATCGAGGCCCGCCTCCCGCGCCAGGACGTCACTGCTTCCTGGGGGCAGCTTGCATCCGTTTCCGATCTAAATTGGAGTCGGGTTCAGAGTTGGCTTGCAAGCGGCCGTCCGCTCAGTCTCGTTGCGATTGATGCGCTGGCAAGCTTCATTCCACGTCAAGGTCAAGCGAGGATCTTGACCATTCTCGATCCCAAGCTGAAGGGGTGTGGCGATCGCTCGATGATTGTACATGCTTTGCGCACCTACGAGGCCCAAGACAGCGCCCCTCGCGTCGCAACGAAGTGCAGTTTCATCATCCAGTACGTAAATGAGCTTCGCACCGAGTAGGCATTTGGAGACCAAATTAGCCCGCCCCGATCAGCGGGATCGCTTCGTCCCGTTCGTACAGATAGAGCAGGCACCGCAGCGCCTCGCCGCGCTCGCCCTTCAGCTTCGGATCGTCCTTCAGGATGCGCAGCGCCTCGTCTCTCGCCTGGGCGATGAGCTGGCCGTGAACCTCC
This sequence comes from Bradyrhizobium frederickii, assembly GCF_004570865.1. Classification (GTDB taxonomy): domain Bacteria; phylum Pseudomonadota; class Alphaproteobacteria; order Rhizobiales; family Xanthobacteraceae; genus Bradyrhizobium; species Bradyrhizobium frederickii. The sequence goes on along the minus strand of NZ_SPQS01000027.1, from coordinate 39,561 downwards.
GGGCGCGCGATGCGGTAGCCGGGCAGGCCGCTCTGGCGCACACCCAGCACGTCGCCTTCGCCGCGCAGCTTCAAATCTTCCTCGGCGATGCGGAAACCGTCGGTGGTCTCGCGGATCACCTTCAGCCGCGCCTTCGACATTTCGCCGAGCGGCTCCGAATAGAGCAGGATGCAGGTCGAGGCCTCCGAGCCGCGGCCGATGCGGCCACGCAGCTGGTGCAGCTGGGCGAGGCCAAAGCGCTCGGCGTTCTCGATCACCATGATGGTGGCGGCGGGCACGTCGACGCCGACCTCGACCACCGTGGTCGCGACCAGGAGCCCGATCTCGTGGGCGGCGAACTGGCCCATCACGCGGTCTTTTTCCGTGCCCTTCATCTGGCCGTGAACGAGGCCGACACGATCGCCGAAACGCTTTTGCAAGCTTTCGAAACGCTTGGTCGCGTTGGTGAGGTGTTCGGTGCCTTCGGCTTCGGACTCCTCCACCAGCGGACAGATCCAGTAGACCAGTTTTCCCGATTGCAGGGCACGGCCGACGCCGTCCATGACCTCGCCGAGCCGGCTCATGGCGACGGCGCGGGTGTCGATCGGCTGCCGGCCGGCGGGCTTCTCGCGCAGCTCGGAGATGTCCATGTCGCCGAAATAGGTCAGCACCAGCGTGCGCGGGATCGGCGTCGCGCTGAGCACCAGCACGTCGACGGCTTCGCCCTTGGACGTTAGCGCAAGCCGTTCGCGCACGCCGAAGCGGTGCTGCTCGTCGACGATGGCGAGCGCGAGGTCGTGGAAGGTCACATCGTCCTGGATCAGCGCATGGGTGCCGACGAGCAGGTCGATCTCGCCTGCCGCGAGCTGCGTGATGATCTCGCGCCGTTCCTTGCCTTTCTCGCGGCCGGTGAGGATCGCAACGCGCATGCCGGCACGCTCGGCGAGCGGGGCGATGGTCTTGATGTGCTGGCGCGCCAGGATTTCGGTCGGCGCCATCAGCGCGGCCTGCTTGCCGACCTCCGCGACCGCGGCGGCCGCGAGCAGCGCCACGACGGTCTTGCCCGAGCCGACGTCGCCCTGGAGCAGGCGCAGCATGCGGACGGGCTGCTTCAGGTCCTCGGCGATGGCCGCCGCAGCGTTGCGTTGCGAGGGCGTGAGTGCGTAGGGAAGGGCGTCGATGATCTTGTTGCGCAGATGTCCGTCGCCTGCATTGCGCACGCCGGCGGGGCGGCGCAGCTGCGCGCGGATCAGGGCGAGCGCGAGCTGGCCGGCCAGCAGCTCGTCAAAGGCGAGGCGCGACCAGAACGGCTGGTCGGGCAATATGTCTGTCAGCTCGACCGGTTGGTGCACGCGGGTGAGCGCTTCGGCGACCGGCGGGAAGTGGCAGCGTCGCAGCACCTCGGGGCTGATCCATTCGGGCAGCGCCGGCAGCTTCTGCAGCGCCTGCGCGATCGCCCGGCGGAGCGAGCCAAGTGCGAGGCCCTCCGTCAGCGGATAGACCGGATCGATGCCCGAGAGCTTGGCGATCGCTTCCTCGTCCAGCACGCGGTCGGGATGCACGATCTGCGGGATGCCGTCATACATCTGCAGCGTGCCGGAGACGTAGCGCTTCTCGCCAACCGGCAGCAGCTTTTCGACATAGCCCGGCTTGGCGCGGAAGAAGGTCAGCACGACGTCACCGGTGTCGTCGCTGGCATAGACCAGATACGGCGCGCGCGCGTTGCGCGGCGGGGGCGGGCGATGACGGTCGACAATGACCTCCAGCGTCACCATGGTTCCCTGCACCGCGTCGCGGATCTTTGGCCGCGCCCGGCGATCGATCACCTGGCTCGGCAGGTGCAGCAAGAGATCGACCAGCCGCGGCGTCTCGCTGCGGCTGAGCAGGTACTGCAGCAGCTTGTCCTGCTTCGGACCGACGCCGGGCAGGCTGGTCACGGCGGCAAACAGCGGATTGAGCAGGCTGGGGCGCATGGATGCGAATCCAGGATCGTTTCGGCCCGTCATGCCCGGCTTTGTGGCGGGCATCCACGTCTTTTTTCGTACCCTGCGCCGGCCGACGGGCCATGCCAAATCGAGGGCTGACACGGCCACCCCGAGTGGCTATATCACCCCGGCCCGGCACGTCCGGGCTTTCTGCGTTTGACTGGATTTGAGACATGACGGGAACGACACGATCGAGCAGCGGGCTGGACGATCGCCGCAAGCGGCTTTTGTTCCGCTGCTGGCACCGCGGCACGCGCGAGATGGACCTGATCCTCGGCCGCTTCGCCGATGCCGAGATCGGCAATCTGTCCGATGACGAACTGACGCAGCTCGAGACGCTGCTCGATCTCAACGATCCCGATCTCTATGCCGCCATCGCCGCCGACAAGGCGCTGCTGGCTGATGTTACCGGCGCGCTGTTCGCCCGCATCAAGGCCTATCCGCTCGCGGATGGCGGCGTATGAAACAGGGGATGAAATCTCCGGCCGAGCTGCTTGCGCCCGGCCGGGCGCTGACGCTTGCCAATGTCGCGGAAGGCGCCGAAGGCCTCGTGATCTCCGATCTGGCCCGGGCCATCGCGGCGCGGCCGAAGAAGCCGGCCGTCAGCCTTGCCGTGGTCTGCCGCGACGGTCCGCGCATGCAGCAGCTCGAACGCGCGCTGCAGTTCTTCGCCCCCGATCTGCCGGTGCTGACCTTCCCGGCCTGGGACTGCCAGCCCTATGACCGCGTCTCGCCGCATGGCGGCATTTTGGCGCAACGCCTGACCACGCTGGCCCGGCTTGCCTCGCTCACCGGCAGCGACAAGCCGCTGATCGTGCTGACCACGGTGAATGCCGCCGTGCAGCGCGTGCCCGCGCGCGAGCTGGTCGCGGCGCAGGCGCTGTCGGTGGCCCCCGGCAACGTCGTGCCGATGGATACCATCGTCGCCTGGCTCGAGCACAACGGCTACAACCGCTCCTCGACCGTGCGCGAGCCCGGCGAATACGCCGTGCGCGGCGGCATCCTCGATCTGTTTCCGGCCGGCCTCGAGCAGCCGGTCCGCTTCGATTTCTTCGGCGACAGCCTGGAATCGATCCGCTCCTTCGATGCCGAGACCCAGCGCACGCTGCTCGATATGCGCTCGCTCGACCTCGTGCCGGTCTCGGAATTCCAGCTCGTCACCGACACCATCCGCCGTTTCCGCATGGGCTACGTTGCCGAGTTCGGCGCGCCCGAGCGCGACGATGCGCTGTATGAGGCGGTCAGCGAAGGCCGCCGCCATCCCGGCATGGAGCACTGGCTGCCGCTGTTCCAGGACCGCATGGACACGCTGTTCGACTATCTGCAAGGCGCGCCGATCGCGATCGAGCCGCAGGCCGAGGACGCCGTCCGCGAGCGCTTCAAGCAGATCCAGGACTATTACGAGGCCCGGCGCGACGCGATGGAGCATCCCGGCGGCGGCGCGATCTACAAGCCGCTGCCGCCTGACCGGCTTTATCTCACCAGCGGGGAATGGGCCGAGCGCGAGAGCGGCATGCCGCTGGTGCGGTTGACGCAGTTCTCGGTTCCGGCTGACGGGACGAGTGTCGTCGACGCCGGTGCGCGCAAGGGCCGCGACTTCGCGCCGGAGCGCAACGATACCAATGTCAACGTGTTCGAATCCGTGGTCGGCCACGTCATGGCGCTGCAGGCCCAGCGCAAGAAGGTGGTGATCGCGCTGTGGAGCGAAGGCTCGCGCGACCGTATGACCTCGATGCTGCGCGACCACAAGCTGGCCCACACCACCAGCGTCAACTCCTGGCGCACCGTGCAGGCAACCCCGCGCAACGAGACCATGCTCGCGGTGCTTGGCCTCGAGAGCGGTTTCGAGACCGACGAGATCGCGCTCATCAGCGAGCAGGATATCCTCGGCGACCGCCTGGTGCGGCCGCGCAAGGCGAGCCGCAAGCTCGACAATTTCATCTCGGAGGTGACGAGCCTTGCCGCCGGCGACATCGTCGTCCATGTCGACCACGGCATCGGCCGCTTCATCGGCCTGCAAACGCTCGACGTCGCCGGCGCGCCGCACGACTGCCTCGAGCTGCATTATGCCGCCGAAACCAAACTGTTCCTGCCGGTCGAGAATATCGAGCTGCTGTCGCGTTACGGCTCCGACCAGACCGATGTCGAGCTGGATCGCCTGGGCGGCGGCGGCTGGCAGACGCGCAAGGCGAAACTCAAGAACCGCATCCGCGAGATCGCGGGCGAATTGATCAAGATCGCGGCCGCGCGCCAGCTGCACGAGGCGCCCAAGCTCCCGGTGCAGCCCGGCCTCTACGACGAGTTCTGCGCACGCTTCCCCTATGACGAGACCGAGGACCAGCTAGGGGCCATCGAAGCCACGCTGAAGGATCTCGAACTCGGCCGTCCGATGGACCGGCTGATCTGCGGCGACGTCGGCTTCGGCAAGACCGAGGTGGCCTTGCGCGCGGCGTTTGCCGTGGCGCTCGAGGGCAAGCAGGTCGCGGTCGTGGTGCCGACCACGCTGTTGGCGCGCCAGCACGCAAGGACCTTTGCCGAGCGCTTCAAGGGCTTTCCGGTCAACGTGGCGCAGGCTTCGCGCCTGATCGCGACCAAGGAGCTGAACCAGGTCAAGAAGGGCATCGCCGACGGCTCGGTCGATATCGTCGTCGGCACCCACGCGCTGCTTGGCAAGGCGATCAAGTTCCGCGACCTCGGCCTCGTGATCGTCGACGAGGAGCAGCACTTTGGCGTCACTCACAAGGAGCGGCTGAAGGCGCTTCGCTCCGAGGTGCACGTGCTGACGCTGTCGGCAACGCCGATCCCGCGCACGCTGCAACTCGCGCTCACCGGCGTGCGCGAGCTCTCGATCATCGCTTCGCCTCCCGTGGATCGCCTGGCGGTGCGCACCTTCGTCGCTCCGCACGATCCCTTGATGATCCGCGAGGCATTGTTGCGCGAGCGCTATCGCGGCGGGCAGGCGTTCTACGTGGTGCCGCGCATCGACGACCTCGCCGAGGTCAAGGATTTCCTCGACAAGAACGTGCCGGAGATGAAGGTTGCGGTCGCGCACGGCCAGATGCCGCCCGCCGTGATCGAGGACATCATGACCGCGTTCTACGACGGCAAGTTCGACATCCTGCTGTCGACCACGATCGTGGAATCCGGCCTCGACATTCCCAACGCCAACACCCTCATCGTGCACCGCGCCGACATGTTCGGCCTCGCCCAGCTGTATCAGCTGCGCGGGCGGGTCGGACGCTCCAAGCTGCGGGCCTATGCGCTGTTCACGCTGCCGGCGCAGCAGAAGATCACGGCACAGGCCGAGCGCCGGCTCACCGTGCTGCAATCGCTGGAGACGCTCGGCGCCGGCTTCCAGCTCGCCTCGCACGACCTCGACATCCGCGGCGCCGGCAACCTGCTCGGCGAGGAGCAGTCCGGCCACATCAAGGAGGTCGGCTTCGAGCTCTATCAGACGATGCTGGAGGAGGCGATCGTCAACCTCAAGGCCGGCGTCTCCGAGCCCGCCGCCGACCGCTGGTCGCCGCAGATCACGATCGGCATGCCCGTGCTGATTCCGGAGGACTATGTCGGCGATCTCTCGGTGCGGCTGTCGCTGTACCGGCGCCTCGCCGATCTCGACACCGAGGAGGAGATCGAGAACTTCGGCGCCGAGATGCGCGACCGCTTCGGCGTGCTGCCGGACGAGGTGCGCTACCTGTTCAAGGTCGCCGCGATCAAGGCGTTCTGCCGTAGGGCCAATGTCGAGAAGATCGATGCCGGCCCGAAGGGCGCCGTCATCGCCTTCCGTGACAATTCCTTCGCCCATCCCGACCGCCTCGTCAGCTTCATCCGCAGCCACGGCCAGGCCGCCAAGGTGCGGCCCGACATGAAGGTGGTGTTCCTGCAGGACTGGGAGACCCCGGAGGAGCGTCTCGCCGGCACCACCGAGATCATGCGGCAGCTGGCGCAGCTCGCGGAGAGCAAGAAGGCGGCGTGAGCGCGAGGCGAGATGCTGTAGGGTGGGCAAAGCGAAGCGTGCCCACGCGTTCTGTCGTCATGGAAAGCTGGTGGGCACGGCGCGCGTGCGCCTTTGCCCAACCTACAGCAGCGAGGTTGTGGTTACGACGCCGCCCTTGACGCATCCGCCGACAGCCGCGCCAGCAGCGACCTCGCCGTATCCGAGGGCGACAGCGAGTCCACGCTGACGACGGGATCGCTGCGCATCTCGTGCTTGCCGTTCGAGGTATGCCGCATCACCGCCGACAGACGCCGCGCGATCATGTGCGCCGTGCGGAAGTCGGTCTCCGCGAACACGACGATGACCGAGCCGTCCTTCTGCGCCACACCGAAATCCATCTGCCGCATCAGGCGGCTGAGGATGCGCGCGGCGTCGAGCTGGGCGCGGGAATTGCCGGGGTCGAAAGCGAAACGCGCGACGGACAAACCGCCGCCGCGGGCCAGCGTCTGCTCGACCGCCTTGGCAAAATCGCGGGCGAAGGCTTCCGCCGTGAGCAGGCCGCTGCGCGGGTCGAGCCAGCCGCCGGCATCGATCGAGCGCAGCGTGCGGCTCAATTGCGCTTCCATCGCGTGCTGGCGGATCAGGGGCAACGCATTGGCCGCGACCTTGGCCGGCTCGCCCGGGATCAGCTCGAGATTTGGCAAATCGTAAGCCTGCGTCAGCTGATGCGCGGTGACGATCACCGGCAGGCTGCGGAAGCGGGTGTCCTCGGCGAGCACAGTGAGAAAGGCATCGGTGACGCGCGCGGTAAAACCCTCGGCAAGGACCACGCCGTCGAGGTCGCGGGTGTTGAGGTGCTTCGCGGCGGCCTCGATCGAGAGCGCGCCGACGACGCCGACGCGTTCGCCGAGCGCGACGGACAATGCGGGATAGGCGGCGCCGCGGCCGATCAGGAGCACGGTGGCATCGCGGGCGGGATCACCTTGCGGCAGCGCGACTTTCACTTCGGGCAGCCGGCGCAGCACGGTGGCATGGAGCGTGCGCACGCGCAGTGCGGCGCGAAGCCGTGCGATCAGGCGGTCGGGATTGCCGCCGCGCGAGGAGAAGGGCAGGGCGTTGTGAGGCAGCGTGCCCGCCGCATCCACGGCGACAAAAGGAAGATAAGGCGATTGCTCGGCGATCTTCCTTGCCAGCGCAGCCATATGCGGCTCGTGTCCGCCATGCATCGCAGCGAGAATGGCCGCTGGCTGCACCTCTTCGACCGCGCGTGCCGCGCTGGCCCAGTCGGTATCGACCACGGGAAACAGCCGGGCCTCGTCCAGCGCCGCAACGAAGGGCGGCCGATCGGCATTGGACACAAAGAGGATCGGGCCCGACTGGGACATTGGGAAACTCTGATGACGCAACAGATGCCACGCAATCTAGTTCGGCCGCCTTAATGCGGCGTCAACATATCAGGCGAAACTGCGCCTAGACCGGCCCGGAGCGATCGCGAAAAGCTTCGACCATCAGTGGGTTAAGCCCGAGCTCGCTGAGCGCCTCGCGGGCGCGGGCATTGTCCTGGGCGCGTCCGGCCAGCCTGTGACCGGAAAGCCGGTCGGGCAGCGCGGTGAGGAGGGCGCCCTGGCCGAGCCGGCGGGCCCATTCCTGCAAATCGTTGGAGAGGAAGCGGTAGCCGCCGACGGCCATGATGCCGGAGGGGGGCGCGGTGATGCAGATTGCGCCGCTCGGGCGGTCGAGCCGCGCGGCATAGCCGGTGTCGACATAGTCGCGCGGCGGCTGCGCCGTCAGGGTTTCACCGACCGGCTGCGGCGGGGCATAGGCCGCAATCGGCACCATCGCGCCGCGCAGGCCGAGCGTGCCCTTCGGCGTCAGCAGGATTTCGCCGGCGATGGAGGAACCGGACTGCTCACGCGGGGCGCCGTGCGGCCCGGGCATCACCGCGACTGGCATGCCGTCCTCGCCGCGGCGGGCACCGAACAGGCCGGCCTCGCCGAACAGATAGACGTCGGTCAGCGGCGCATGCGGGGCGATCCAGGCATCGCTCGCTGCCACCTGCTCGGGCGCGCGCCACAGGCCGATGACGTTGCGCAAGGACGGCATCCGCGCCGCCAAGTCGGAATCGCCGAGCCGCAAGGCCAGCTGCGCCGGCGCGATCAGCACCTCACAACCATGCTCGTTGATCTGCTGCTCCAGCACCTCGATCTCGAACGGATGATGCAGTGCCAGGGCGCCGCCGGAGAGCAGCCAAACCGCGAGCGAGGAGGCGAGGCCGGCGAACGACATCGGCGCGAACGCCGCCATCAATGTCGCGCCCTGCCGGATATCGGCTTCCAGCGACATCGCGAGCCCGCCGGCGATCAAGCTGAAATGCGGCCGCGGCACCGGACGAAAGCCTTCCGCGGTGACGTCGAAGGAGATCATCGCCGCCTTGCGGCCGTCCTGGATCACGGCGCGCGTGGTCCCTGGCGGACGCGCCAGCACGTCGTCGAGCGACGCCATGCCTTCGGGCAGGTCGGTACCGAAGCCGCAGACGTGACGGATCGAGAAGGCCTCGGCGGCCGCATGCATCGCGAGATCGGCATAGCTCGTGCCGTCGACCTTGCTCATGGTGACGATGGCACGGGCCGCGGTGCGGTTGAGCGCGGCGGTCAGCTCCGCATGGCGCCACAAGAGCGGCAGCACGGCAACGACGAGGCCGGCGCGATGGGCGGCGAGCACCGTCAGCACGAACTCGATCGTGTTGGGCAGCTGGATCGCGATGACGGAGTTGGCCGGCAAGCCCGATTCAACGAAATGTGCCGACAGCGCCTCGATGGCCGTGTCGACCTCGGCATAGGTCATCCGCCGCGGCTGGTGCCCGGTGATGCGTGCCTTGTTGAGGGGATCGAGCAAAGCGAGCGCATGCGGCTGCCGGAGCAGCGTGCGCTGAAACAGCGTGTCGAGCGTCGGCGATATTGCTGGCTGGTTCACGGCGTCACTTTGCTTGAGTGGCTTGCTTCTGCCCCTTCGCCCACCAGGTCTCCGGCAAATAGCCTGAGAGCGAGGTGGCCTTGGGCCATTCTATCCGATTCCAGCGCGCGATCCATTGCTCGGATACGTTAAACAGGGGGATTGTGTAGAAGCCCGAGATCAGAGCGCGGTCGAGCGCCCGCACCGACGAGACGAAATCCGTATGTTCACGGGCCTCGAGCAGGGCGGCGATCATGGCATCGACCGCCGGATCCCTGGCGCCCATGTAGTTGCGGGTCCCCGGATTGTCCGCGGCCGCGCTGCCCCAGTAGAAATATTGCTCGTTGCCGGGCGACAGCGACTGGTCCCAGCGGTTCTGGATCATGTCGAATTCGTAAGCCAGACGGCGCTGGTCGAACTGCACGGGATCGACCGAGCGCACGCTCGGCTCGATGCCGGCCCGCTTGAGGTCGCGCTGGAACGCAAGTGCGATACGCTCCTGGTCGCGGGTCGTGACCAGGATCTCGAAGGTGAAGGGTACTCTCGTCGCGCGGTTGCGCAGCACCGTGCCGTCGAGATCGTAGCCGGCCTCCGACAACAGTTTCAGCGCCGCGCGCAGCGTCGTGCGGTCGCGTCCCGATCCGTCGGTCACGGGAAGGCGGTAGCTGCCGTCCATGATGTCGGGCGCAATGCGAGCGGCGAACGGTTTGAGAAGCTCACGTTCGGGCGCGTCCGCCGGCCGGCCATAGGCCGAGAGGTCGGAGCCGGCGAAATAGCCGGCAACGCGCGAATAGAGCCCGAAAAAGTAGTTGCGGTTGACCAGCTCGAAATCGAACAGCAGCGTCAGCGCCTGACGCACGCGGATGTCGGCGAAGATCGGGCGGCGCGTGTTGAACACCAGGAATTCGGAGGGCTGCGGCAAGCCCGGCTTCACGGTGTCACGGACCACCTCGCCGCTTCTCGCGGCCGGAAAGTCGTAGCCGTCGTGCCAGCGCAGCGGTTCGTGCTCGACGCGGAAATCGTAGAGGCCGCGCTTGAAGGCTTCGAACTGGCCGTTGGCCTCGCGAAAATAGTCGAGCCGGATCTCGTCGAAATTGTAGAGCCCGCGATTGATGGGCAGGTCGCGGCCCCAATAATCGGGATTGCGGGTCAGCGTCACGCTGGCGCCTGCCTTCACCGCCGTGACGCGATAGGGGCCGGAGCCGATCGGGCTCGTCAGCGTCGTCTCCTCGAAGGTTGCGACGTCGACCGCGTGCTTCGGCAGGATCGGCATCAGGCCGAGGATCAGCGGCAGCTCGCGATCATTGGCGCCTGCGAGGTCGAAGCGGACGGTGAGGGGATCGGGCGCCTCGGCCCTGACGACCTTGGTGTAGTATTGCCGGTGGTTCGGCCGGCCGTGGTCGCGCAGCAGCTGCCAGGAGAACAGCACGTCCTCGGCCGCGACCTGCTTGCCGTCGGAGAAACGGGCGCGCGGATCGAGACGGAACGTGACGAAGCTCCGCTCGTCATTGGTTTCGACGCTCTTGGCGAGCAGGCCATAGAGCGTGAACGGCTCGTCATTGCCGCGCGCGAGCAGGCTCTCGACCACGTAGCTGCGCATCTGCTGCACGGCCAGTCCCTTGACGATGAAGGGATTGAGGCTGTCAAAGGTTCCGAGAATACCCCAGGTCAAGCGGCCGCCCTTGGGCGCATCCGGATTGACGTAGGGCATATGGGTGAAATCGGCCGGCATCGCCGGCTTGCCGTGCATGGCAATGGCATGGGCTTGCTCGGCCCGTGCCGCGCCCATCGACACTCCGCCACCAAAGCCCAGGACAAGGGCAGAGGCGAGCACCAGGACGCAAAGGCGGACACCGGGGCCCTCGACGAGGCGTTGGAACATGAACATCAGCACAGGTTGATTCGAGGACGGGCGCGCCTCGAATCCTATCACAGGGAATTTCCCCGGACGCAGCTACGGGTGTGGCCAAAGGCGCTTGTCGGCATTGATCTTTTCGTCGGCCACGTTAAGAAGGCACCCGATCGCGCAAGAGCGTCGAGCCCGTCACTTATCCGCCTCAATTGACGGGGAGAGAGCCGCGCCCAACGCGGCCAGGTTCGATGCGTCGGAGCGGTTCGGGCACTTCCCGTTCAGAAAGGGTTTTCCGCAATGAATTTCCGTTACTTGGCCGCGTCCGCCCGGCCGCGCGGGCGAATTCTCGCCTTGTTGACGGCGACGGCATTGGCCGTCCCGTTTGCCGCCGAGGCCCAGACCCCGGCGCCGGCGCCGGCCCCCGGCGCGCCCAAGGCGGCTCCGGCCCCGAAGGCGACGCCCAAGGCTGCCCCCAAGGCGCCGACCGCTCAGGCGCCCGCCCAGCCGGCTCCCGCCCAGGGCGCTCCGGCGCAGCAGGGCGCAGCCCAGCCGGCCGATCAGCAGATCCAGCTGATCTATGCCCCCTGGACCAAGTTCTGCCTCAAGGGCCAGGACGCCAACGCCAAGCAGGTCTGCTTCACCGGCAAGGACGGCCGCATCGAATCGGGCCAGCCGGTCATCGCCGCCGTGATCATCGAGCCGGAAGGCGAGCCGAAGAAGATCCTGCGCGTGACGCTGCCGCTCGGCATGCAGCTCGTGCACGGCACCCGCATCATCGTCGACAGCAACGCGCCGCTGCAGCAACCCTATGTGATCTGCTTCCAGAACGGCTGCATGTCGGACTACGAGGCGACGCCCGAGCTCATCAACAACATGAAGAAGGGCCAGAATCTCGTTGTCCAGGCGATCAACGCCAATGGCGCGCCGCTGACCCTGCCGCTGCCGCTCACCGGCGAATTCCAGAAGGCCTATGACGGTCCGCCGACCGATCCGAAGGTGTTCGAGGAAACCCAGAAGAAGCTCCAGGAAGAGCTTCAGAAGAAGGCCGAAGAGCAGCGCAAGAAGCTCGAGCAGCAGGGTACGCCTCCCGGTACACCACCGGCTGCTCAGAAGTAGTCGGGAGCAAATCCCGGACATGAAAAAGGCGCTCATATCGAGCGCCTTTTTTGTCGATCGCCTGTCGGTGCGACTCAATTCAGTGAGGGATTACGCGGGCGGTAGCCGCCATCCTTGTTCTTGATGAAGATCTCGGCCACCTGGGAATGCCGGACCGGCTCGCCGGAATCGTCCGGCAGCAGGTTCTGCTCGGAGACGTAGGCGACGTACTCGGACTCCGCATTCTCCGCGAGCAGGTGATAGAACGGCTGATCCTTGTGCGGCCGCACCTCCTCGGGGATCGACAGCCACCACTCCTCGGTGTTGTTGAATTCCGGATCGATGTCGAAGATGACGCCCCGGAACGAGAAGATCCGGTGGCGCACGACCTGTCCGATCTGGAATTTGGCGGTCCGCGCTTTAATCATTCCCCGTCGATAGACCAGGATTGTGGCCGATGCTAGTGGCCTGATCTGGAATTGGCGTTCACTTGAGGGGCAGATAGCCCCCAGGTCTTCAGAAAACACTTCATCAATGCTCGATATCCTCAATCTGGCGCTACCTTATTTCGGCCTGATCTTTGTCGGTTTCGCGTGTGGCAAGGCCAAATCCCTGCCAGAATCAGGCCTCGCCTGGATGAACTTCTTTCTGCTCTACGTGTCGCTGCCGGCGCTGCTGTTTGCGATCATGTCCAAGACGCCGTTCTCGGAATTGAACAACCCGCCGTTCCTGGTCGCGACCACGCTGTCCACCGTCGCCGCGTTCACCCTGGCGCTGGTCGTGGGCAAGGTTTTCGGCCGGCTGACATTGCGCGAGGCGACGCTCGCAGGCCTGTCCGGCGGCTACGGCAATATCGGCTATATGGGGCCGGGGCTGGCGCTCGCCGTGCTCGGCAGCAAGGCCGCGGCGCCGACCGCGCTGATCTTCTGCTGCGACAGCATCTTCCTGTTCACCATCGTGCCGCTGCTGATCGAGCTCTCCGACCGCGATCATCCCTCGATCGTGCACGCCTTCGGCGTCGTGCTGAAGCAGATCGTGCTCAACCCGCTGATCATGTCGGCCTGCTTTGGCGCGGCCGTCGCAGCCTTGCATATCGAGATGCCCGTCGCGCTCGATCGCACCATCACCTTCCTGCAGAACGCGGCGGCCCCGACCGCGCTGTTCGTGCTCGGTGTGACCGTGGCACTGCGCCCGTTCGACCGCGTCCCATGGGAAGTGCCGGGTGTGATCGCGATCAAGCTGCTGGTCCACCCGCTCGTGGCGTTCGGCCTGATGCTCGCGTTCGGACCGTTCGCGCAGCCCTGGGCCGCCACCGCCGTGCTGATGGCCTCGCTGCCACCGGCGCTGAACGTGTTCGTGATCGCCCGGCAGAACGATGCCTGGATCGAATCCGCCTCCGTCGCGGTGCTGCTCGGGACCTTCGCGTCCGTGGTCACGCTGACCAGCGTGATGTGGGCGATCCAGACGGGAAGGCTGGCGTTTCCGTAAAGGGCCTTACCGTCGCCAAAACTACCTTCGCCAGGTCGGCGTCAGGCCCTCGCGCATCGCAAAGCGCCGAAGCGGGCCGATGGCGCCGAGCAGGTGCATGCCGACGGCGCGGACCGGCTGCAGCGGCAGGAAATCGTTGAGCAGGGAACGGTTGGCGATGTCGATCGCAAACGTGCGGCTCAGGATGTCCGGACGCCGCGCCCGGTCGTAGCGCGTGAGCACCTCGTTCGCGCCGGGATCCTGGCCCGCAGCGACGGCTTCGCCGGCGAGCCGCGCGATGTCGGCGGCATCGCGCAGGCCGAGATTGAGGCCCTGCGCGCCGATCGGGGGAACCACATGGGCGGCTTCGCCGACCAGCGCGATGCGGTCGCGGCCGAAGGATTTTGGGCGTTCGATCGCCAGCGGGAACAGGTTGCGCCCGGGCTCGACACTCATGCGTCCCAGAATCGAATGCGACTGCTTCTCGACCGCTGCGGACAGCTCGGCGTCATCAAGGCTCCGCAACCGCTCGGCCTCGGCCGGAGCCGAGACCCAGACGACGCTGGAGCGGTCGCCGGGCAGGGGCACGAACACGCAAGGTCCGTGCGGCGTATGGAACTCGGTCGAGACGTTGCGATGCGGCCGCGCGTGGCTGACGTTGAAGGTCAGCGCGGTCTGGTTGAGCTCGCGCCGCGTCACCTCGATGCCGGCAGCCTCCCGGCACAGCGAATGCCGGCCGTCGGCGCCGACCACGAGGCGGGCAGTGAGAAACTGTGCGGAGGCCGTGCGGATTGCGACGTCGTCGGCCTCGATGACGATGCTCTCGGCCTCGTCGTCGAAACGGACGAGATTGGGCAGCTCGGCCGCACGCTCCTCCAGCGCCAGCATCAGCGAGCGGTTGTCGATGTTGTAGCCGAAGGCGTCGAGCGAGATTTCATGACAGGAGAAGCGGACCTCCGGCGCGCGGAACAGCCGGCCGGTGTCGTCGACGAGGCGCATGACCTCGAGCGCGGCCGCCTTGTCCTTGCAGCGCGACCAGACCTCGAGCGTCTCCAACAGGTCGATGGAGGCGCCGAGCAACGCCGTGGTGCGGTTATCGGCATAAGGAACGCGGCGTGCCACCAATGCGGTCCGGGCACCGGCCTGTGCCAGCGCGATCGCCGCGGCAAGTCCCGCCGGCCCGCCGCCGATCACGGCGGTGTCATAAAGTGTCGATGCGTCTGTCATGGAACGACACATGACACGCCCGGCGGCAAATTCAAGCTCAAGTCTCTCGGTTGTCATTCCGGGGGGCGCCTGACGGTGCGGCGGCAGCCAGTTCAGCCGTTAACTGATTTCGCCTGATTTTACGGTCCATCATGCGCCGGCGCGCCGCAATGGCGGATGTGCAAATCGGCCTCATTCTGATAGCAGAAGCCATGGATAGCCAAGAGGATTCCCTGAAGCCCACGCCCGCGATCCGCGCCGCGGCCTTCTCGGTGCACATCTTCACTGCGTTCGGCGCGGCGCTCGCGCTGCTGGCGATGCTGGAGGCCGTGCGCGAGCACTGGGCGGCGATGTTTCAATGGCTGGGCGTCGCCCTGATCATCGACGCGATCGACGGTCCGATCGCGCGCCGGCTCGACGTCAAGAACGTGCAGCCGAACTGGTCGGGCGACGTGCTCGATCTCGTGGTCGACTTCGTCACCTATGTGTTCGTGCCGGCCTATGCGATCGTGGCCAGCGGCCTGTTGCTGCCCGTCGCAGCTCCCTTGCTCGGCATCGCGATCATCGTCACCAGCGCATTATATTTCGCCGATTTGCGCATGAAGGCGGATGACAATCATTTTCGCGGCTTCCCGGCGCTGTGGAATGCGGCGGCGTTCTATCTGTTCCTGCTGCACTGGCCGCCGCTGTGGTCGACGCTGCTGGTGACCGCGCTGGTCGTGCTGACCTTCGTGCCGTTCCACGTGCTGCATCCGGTCCGCGTCGTGCGGCTGCGCTGGCTGACGATGTCGCTGATCGCGATCTGGGCGGTGCTCGGCCTCTACGTGCTGGAGATGGACTTTCGCGTCGGCACCGGCGTCACCATCGCGCTCTGTGCCATCGCGCTCTGGATCAGCTTCAGCGACGCCTTGATCCGCCTCGTCAGATCCTTCGCATGATGCACTTGCTGACCAGCCCCGAAGCCTGGGCGGCGCTGCTGACATTGACCGCGCTCGAGATCGTGCTCGGCATCGACAACGTCATTTTCATATCGGTGATCGTCTCGCGCATCCCCGAGAAGCAGGCGCACCGCGCCCGCCAGATCGGGCTGGCGCTGGCGCTGATCTTCCGCCTCATCCTGCTCGGCCTGCTGGTCTGGCTGATCGGCCTGACCGCGCCGGTGTTCTCGTTTACGGGGTACGATTTCTCCTGGCGCGACCTCATCCTAATCGGCGGCGGCCTGTTCCTGATCGCGAAGGCGACGCACGAGATCCACGCCGAGGTCGAAGCCGATGACGGCGAGGGCGACGAGAAGTCCGGCGGCAACGCCTTCTTCTGGGTGATCGTCCAGATCGTGATCATCGACATCGTGTTCTCGCTGGACTCGATCATCACCGCGATCGGCATGGCGCAGGACATCGAGATCATGATCGCGGCGGTGGTGATCGCCTGCCTGATCATGTACGTCTCGTCGGGCCCGGTGGCGCGCTTCGTCGCGGAGCATCCGACCACGAAAATGCTGGCTCTGGCCTTCCTGGTGCTGATCGGCGTCGCGCTGGTCGCGGACGGATTCCAATTCCATATTCCGCGCGGCTATATCTATTTCGCCATTGCGTTCTCGGCGGCGGTCGAATTCTTCAACGTGATGGCCAAGCGCAACCGCAAGAAGTCCGGCAGGCCGTCGGTTTAGGCGTTCCAGCTGCCATCGAGTTGACAAGGCGGGCGCGATGTCTTTCGCTTGCGCCCTGGAGAAGAGGAATCAGGCGATGACCAAAGCGGTCCGTGTGCACAAGGTCGGGGGGCCCGAGGCTCTGGTCTATGAGAGCGTCGATGTGCCGGCGCCCGGCCCCGGCGAGGTGCGGATCCGCCAGCACGCGGTCGGCCTGAACTTCATCGACGTCTATTACCGCACCGGTCTCTACAAGGCGCCGGGGCTGCCCTTCATCGCCGGCAACGAGGCCTCGGGCGAGGTGGTCGCGGTCGGGCCAGGCGTTACAAATTTTCATCCCGGCGACCGCGTCGCCTACTATCACAATCTCGGCGCCTATACCGGCGAGCGCAACATCCCCTGGGAGAAGCTGGTCAAGCTGCCCGACCACATCACCCACGAGCAGGGTGCGGTGCTGATGCTGAAGGGGCTGACCGTCTGGTATCTCCTGCACAAGACCTTCAAGGTCGAGCCGCATCACCGCGTGCTGATCCATGCCGCCGCCGGCGGCATCGGCTTGCTCGCCTGCCAATGGGCGAGGGCGCTCGGCGCCCATGTCATCGGCACGGTCGGCTCGCGCGAGAAGGCCGAGCTCGCCGAGGCCAACGGCTGCGACCACGTCATCCTCTACAACGAGGAGGATTTCGTCGCGCGCGTCAAGCAGATCAGCCGCAACGAGGGCTGCGACGTCGTCTATGACGGCGTCGGCAAGGCGACCTTCCCGGGCTCGCTGTCCTGCCTGAAGCCGCGCGGCATGTTCGTCTCGTTCGGCAACGCCTCAGGTCCGGTGCCGCCATTCGCGATCGCCGAGCTCAACAATCACGGCTCGCTGTTCGCGACGCGGCCCAAGCTCAACGATTACGTCGGCACGCGCAAGGAGCTGCTGGAAGGCGCCGACACGCTGTTTGCCGCCGTCATCAACGGCAAGCTGCACGTGCCGATCAACCACGCCTACGCGCTCAAGGACGCCGCGAAAGCCCATATCGACCTCGAAAGCCGCAAGACCACGGGCGCGTCGATCTTGAAGCCGTAACTCGCCGTCACGGTTGATATCTCGTAGGGTGGGCAAAGGCGCGAAGCGCCGTGCCCACCATTTCTGATTGGTAGGCACGCTTCGCTTTGCCCACCCTACGGCACCTGTTCTTACGCCACCCGCCGTGCCGCGCCGGCCTTGGTCAGGATCCCGTCGAGACAATCGATCATCTCGGCGATCTCCGCCTTCGCGACGTTGAGTGCCGGCATGAAGCGCAGGGTGTCGACCTGCGGCGCGTTCAGGAGCACGCCGGCCTCGAACGCCTGCGCGACGATGCCGGGCGCGATCGGCAGCTTGAGGTCGAGCGCGAGCAACAGGCCGCGTCCCCGCACGCCGCCGAGGCCGTGCCGGGCCGAGACCTTCTGCAGCTCGCTTTCAAGCAGCAGGCCGGTCTCGGCGACCTGTTTGAGGAAGTCCGGTTTGCCGACCTCCTCGAGCACCGCAAGGCCCGCCGCGCACATGATCGGGTTGCCGTTGAACGTGCCGCCCTGATCGCCGTGCTCGAAGCAGGAGGCGCGTTCGGTCGCGAGCAGCGCTGCGAGCGGCACGCCGCCGCCGATGCCCTTGCCGAGCGTCATGATGTCGGGCGCAATCCCCGTGTGCTCGTAGTGGAAGAGTTTTCCAGTCCGGCCCATGCCGGTCTGGATCTCGTCGAAAATGAGCAGCAGGCCGCGCGCATCGGTCAGCGCGCGCAGCTGCTGCAGGAACGCATCGGTCGCCGGCCAGACGCCTGATTCACCCTGGATCGGCTCGAGCATCACCGCGACGGTGTTGTCGTTGATCAGTCTCTCGACCGAGGCGATGTCGTTGAGCTTGGCCTTCTTGAAGCCTGCGACCTTCGGCTCGAACAGCGGCTCGAACGCTTTCTTGCCCGAGGCCGACATCGTCGCCAGCGTCCTGCCGTGGAAGCCGCCTTCGAAGCTGATGATCTCGAACGCGCCGCCCTTGTGCAGGCTGCCATATTTGCGCGCGAGCTTGATCGCGCCCTCGTTGGCTTCCGCGCCGGAATTGGCGAAGAACACCTGATCGAACGCGCTGGCCGCGACCAGCGCTTCGGCCAGCTTCAGGCTCGGCTCGTTGTAGAAAGCCGGGCTCGGCGTCAAGAGCCGTTTCGCCTGCGAAGCCAGGGCGTCGGCGACCGCGGGCGGGGAGTGGCCGAGACAGTTGACGGCCCAGCCCTGCACGAAGTCGAGATAGCGCTTGCGGCCGTCGTCCCAGAGGTAGGAGCCGGCGCCGCGGACGAACACGGCTTTCGGCCGTGCGGTGATGTCCATCAGCGCGTCGTACGGATGCGTCGTCATGTCGAACTCCTCTGGAGGCGGGTGGAAAACGGGCGCAAAAAGCAGAAAGGCCGCACCTTGCGGGTGCGGCCTTCTCGAAAACTTCGGCTGAATTTTAGTGGTTCAGCGGCGTCGTCGGACATGGCGCACCCTCTCATCGTCGCGGGAGCGACGACGGAGCATGGCGGTGCGCTGGTTGGTCCGGTTGATCATGGGGCGCGTCCGTACAGCCGAATGGCAGGGCTTGTCAAGCGGGCGTTTTGCCGAACACCCGCCTGGCGTGCATCGGTCAGGTGAGGTGGGCGGCTTCCTCGGCATCCTCCTCGCCCCAATCCGCGTCCGCAATCGCGGTGTCCAAGAGCTCGCCGCGCATCAGCTTGAGCGGCGATCTCCAGTACAGCGCGATGTTGTGGAACGGGTCGGTCAGCACCTTGAACGCCCAGACCAGGCCGGTCGTGAGGTCGCGCGTGACGAAGAGCTGGAGCATGCGGGCCAGTCCGCCGCCGATGCCGATCGCGAGCCAGAGCGTGCCGACGTGCCGGATGAAGTCGAGACGCCCGGCCGGCGCATCGAAAAGTCCGAACAGCGTCGGATGGAAATACAGCGCGATCGGCGCGCTGCCCCATACCAGCAGCAGGATGATCTTGCGGGTCTGGTTGTAGCCGACCTTGATCGCTTCCTTGTACTCGTTGCTGACGTCGTTGACGGCGTCATAGCCGTTCGGCTCGAAGAAGAAATGCCCGGTCTGCCGCGTCAGCATCGCAAGCCAGCCGACGATGCCGGCGAGCGCGGGGTCTACGAACAGCAGCGCGTAGCAGAACAGGAAGATCACGGCGCTGAAGAGGTGCAATGTCTGGTTGACGGTGCTCTGATGGTAGAAGCGGTAATCGTCGAAGCGCTGTGTGCGCAGCATGCCCGAGAGGCTCATCCTCGTTCCTCGCTCGCGTTGAAAATGCGCGGGCAGAGTTAGGCCGAGTCCGTGACCCCTGCGCGAATGCACTATAGTGTCACAATACGTTCCGCAGGCAGTCGCGCACGTAGCGCCGCGGCAGTCGCGACGACGAAGGGTGCGAGCAAGGCCGATGCGGTCATCGGGGCGGGCATGGTCCGCTCCCGGATACCGCTGGTTTTCCGTCATTTCATTGTCGCGCCCGCAGAAACCATCGCGTCGCTGGCGCGTTTGTGATCGAGGTACGCGAATTGGTTCGAACCGGATGCAGCTCGGCTCAGACCAAGAGGGGCGGGACCAACGAGACAGTTTCAGCCTTGTCCGATACGCCTTATCCAATCGACCTCGACAGCGTTCGCGGCGCATTTCCGCCGGGCATCGAAGCGCCTCCGCTGCTGGTCGACTTTGCCGCCTGGCTCGACGGGCGCCCGTGGGGCTGCGTCGGCTGCTTTTCGCTGCAAGGCCAGTTCTCCGATCACGCACCGATCATCGACGGCAGTCCCTTGCGGGACAGGTTTTCGCTATTCATGCGGCTGCCGGATGGCTCGGCCGTCGGCGGCTGGTACGGCGCAGGTCTCGACCGCGACAATCCGCCGATCGTCGGGCTGGGGTCGGAGGGCGATTACGAATTGCTGGCGCCGAGCCTCGACGGGCTGCTCGCCAAACTGACGTCGCAACAATTCGACGACACCTGGAGCGATCTGAAGCCGCGCGAGGAGGTGGAGTGCCAGACGGTCGAGCTCGCGCAATGGCTCGCCGGACGGCCGCCGGGCGAGCCGACAGTGGCCGAGGAAATGTCGTCGGAGCTACCCGACTTCCGCGGTTTCATGGAGAAGTGGAGCCGGGAGCGCGAGGACTATTGGGCCAATCATCGGCTGATGGCCGAGCTCGGCTGGCGGCTCGCGGCGCATCTGCCCAAAGGCAAGAAGCCCTGGGACCAGACCCGCTTCGAGGTCGCGATCGTCGGCAAGCAGTATGAGGCGCGCGTGCTCTCGCGCGGACCGCAGCCGTTCGAAGAGGCCGCATCGATCGAGTCCCTGCTGCGCGATCTGCGCGAGGAGATGCGCCGTGCGCAGCCAGAGCTTGGGCTGTGGTACGCGATGAATTTCGGCCTCCATGCCGACGGCCGCGTCATGCCGAGCTTCGCATACGATGTCCGCCCGACCATCGACGGCGAGCCGGCGCTGCTGTCCGAAGCCAAGGCCGATCTCGCCCGTGCCCCGCGCCCCGAGCGCTGGGTGCCGAAATGGCTGGCCTGACAGCATCCACATCGTCATTTTGAGGGTAGCGAACCCGCATGTCGCCCCGTCATCCTGAGGTGCGAGGCTTGCGATGCCGACGCATCGCAAGCGGAGGCTCGAAGGATGACGGCCGGGATGCAGCCGGGCCGTCGTCCTTCGAGGCTCGCCCTACGGCGCGGATGCGCCGCAGAGCGCGCGCCTCAGGATGACGGTGATGGAGTGGTAGTCGCCGCGCAAGTGCGTCAGAACCCCGCGACGCTGCCGTGCAGGTCGTACTGATCGGCGCGCTCGATCTTGGCGGTGACGATCTCGCCGACGCGCAAGGGGCGGCGGCTCGTGAGATACACCGCGCCGTCGATCTCCGGCGCGTCGGCCTTGGAACGGCCCTTGGCGACAGTCGGGCCGACTTCGTCGATGATGATCTGCTGGCGCGTGCCGACCTTGCGCTTCAGCCTGCGTGCCGAGATCTTCTGCTGGCGGGCCATCAGCGCATTGTAGCGCTCCTGCTTGACCTCTTCCGGCACTGGGTTCTCGATCGCGTTCGAGGTGGCGCCGGCGACCGGCTCGTATTTGAAGCAGCCAAGGCGGTCGATCTCGGCCTCATCGAGCCAGTCGAGCAGATAGGCGAAGTCGGCATCGGTCTCGCCGGGGAAGCCGACGATGAAGGTCGAGCGCAAAGCGAGATCCGGACATTCCTCGCGCCAGCGCTTGATCCGCGCCAGCGTCTTGTCCTGCGCGGCCGGACGCTTCATCGCCTTCAAGACCTCGGGGCTCGCATGCTGGAACGGGATGTCGAGATAGGGCAGCACCTTGCCCTCGTTCATCAGCGCGATGACCTCGTCGACATGCGGGTAGGGGTAGACATATTGCAGCCGCACCCAGGCGCCCAACTCGCCGAGCTCGCGGGCGAGGTCCAAAAATTTGGCGCGGACCTGGCGGTCCTTCCACGGGCTCTCGGCATATTTGAGATCGACGCCATAGGCCGAGGTGTCCTGCGAGATCACCAGCAGCTCCTTGACGCCAGCACCGACCAGGCGCTCGGCCTCGCGCAGCACGTCGTTGGCCGGGCGCGAGACCAGGTCGCCGCGCAGCTTCGGGATGATGCAGAAGGTGCAGCGGTTATTGCAGCCTTCGGAGATCTTCAAATAGGCGTAGTGGCGCGGCGTCAGCTTGATGCCCTGCGGCGGCACCAGGTCGAGATGCGGATTGTGCGCGGGCGGCAGCGCGCGGTGCACGGCATCGAGCACGCTCTCATATTGTTGCGGGCCGGTGATGGAGAGCACGCCGGGATAGGCCTGCTCGATCGCTTCCGGTTCCGCGCCCATGCAGCCTGTCACGATCACCTTGCCGTTCTCGGCCATGGCCTCGCCGATCGCCGACAGCGATTCCTGCTTGGCGCTGTCGAGGAAGCCGCAGGTGTTGACGATGACGATATCGGCGCCGTCATGCTTGCGGGCGAGTTCGTAGCCCTCGGCGCGCAGGCGCGTGATGATGCGCTCGGAATCCACCAATGCCTTGGGACATCCGAGCGACACGAAGCTGACCTTGGGCGCAGCCGCCTGATCCATATCCAAATCTGCCTGATTGACCGGCCTCAGCTAGTCCCAATTGCCCACAATTACAACCCTTTGCAGGGCGTTCCGGCGTGCTATGGATGAATCGCCTGCCGTGAGTGAGCCATGAGCGCCGAACAGTCGCCCAAAATCGTGATCGTCGACGAAAGCCCTGTCAGGGCCGCGATCCTGCAGGAGGGATTGCGGGAGGCCGGATTCACGCAGGTCGTCCATATCAGCGAGATGCAGAGCCTGCTTGCCCGTATTTATGCGGTCGACCCCGACATCATCCTGATCGATCTGGAGAACCCCAGCCGCGACGTGCTGGAGGCGATGTTCCAGGTCAGCCGCGCCGTGAAACGGCCGATCGCGATGTTCGTGGATCAGAGCGATTCCGCCTCGATCCAGGCCTCGGTCGAGGCGGGGGTGTCGGCCTACATCGTCGACGGGCTGAAGAAGGAGCGCATCAAGCCGATCCTCGACCTCTGCGTGTCCCGCTTCAACGCCTTCGCCAAGCTCCAGGAGGAACTCGAGCGCACCAAGTCGCAGCTCGAGGACCGCAAGATCATCGAACGTGCCAAGGGCATCCTGATGAAGGTGAAAGGCCTGACCGAGGACGAGGCCTATGTGCTGCTGCGCTCCACTGCGATGCGCGAGAAGAAGAAAATCGGTGAGATCGCGCAGTCGATCATCACCGCCTCGGAGATGCTGAAATGACCGCCCCCCTTCGCATCGGGTTCATTCCGCTGGTCGATGCCGCCGCGCTGATCATCGCCGTCGACAAGGGATTTGCCGCCGCCGAAGGGCTCGACGTCGAACTGGTGCGCGAAGTCTCCTGGTCCAACGTCCGCGACAAGCTCAATATCGGCCTGTTCGACGCCGCGCATCTTCTGGCGCCCGTGGCGATCGCGTCCTCGCTCGGGCTCGGCCATGTCAAAGTGCCGATCGCCGCGCCCTTCAATCTCGGCATTAACGGCAATGCGATCACGGTGTCGCCGGCGCTTCATGCCGCGCTGATGGGGCAGATCGACGGCGACCGTTTCGATCCGATGGTAACGGCGAAAGCACTGGCGAAGGTGGTTGCCATCAGGCGCAAGGCAGGGGCCGAACCGCTGACCTTCGGCATGACCTTCCCGTTCTCGACCCACAATTACCAATTGCGGTTCTGGATGGCCGCGGCCGGCGTCGATCCGGATGAGGACGTGCGCCTCGTGGTGTTGCCGCCGCCCTACATGGTCGACAGCCTCGCCAATGGCCATGTCGATGCGTTCTGCGTCGGTGCGCCCTGGAACTCGATCGCGGTCGATCTCGGCATCGGTCACATCCTGCATTTCGTCTCCGACATCCTCGACCGCGCCGCCGAGAAGGTGTTGGCGGTTCGCCAGGTCTGGGCCGACAAGCATCCGGACGTGGTCGCCAGCCTGGTGCGCGCGGCGGTGAAGGCGGCCGAGTTCATCGAGAATCCGGCGAACCTGACCGAGGCGGCGCAGATCCTGGCGCAGCCCGAGCGGATCGGGGTCGATGCCGAGGTCATCCAGCGCACCTTGACCGGACGCCTTAAGATTTCTCCTGACGGCACGTTGCGCGAAAGCGGCCGCTATCTCCTGGTGGGGCGGGAGGGGGCAGGCCGCCCCGATCCGGTCCAGGCCGCCTGGCTCTATGCGCAGATGGTGCGTTGGGGGCAGACGATGCTGACGCCGGAGGGCGTCAAGACGGCGATGGCCGTGTTCAGGCCCGATTTGTACGACGCGGCCCTCGGCCGGCGGTCGCCCGAGCCGCCTGCCGCGGCGTTCGGCGCGTTCGCCGGCCCGGCCTTCGATCCCGCCAATATCCGGGGGCATCTCGAGGCCTTCGAGGTGGGACGCTGGCGAATCTGATTCGGCCTGCATCGTTTTTGGGCACGCGGATTCGTTGCCCAAATGTTGGCCAGGGTGCACGAATTTCGTGAAAATGCACGGGCCGGGATTTTCCGGGCCTGCGCGTAATCGCCTGTAAACACAAAGCTTTCCATTTCTGTCAAGCTGGCACGCAACTTGAATATTGCAGTGCGGCCAGCTTGTCACAGATGCCTGCTGAGCCGAGTCCCGCAGCAACGAAGCTGATCGGACCGCTGGGGTAGCGAAGCCGGCTCTTGGAGCCAGCCTCGGTCCTCGCGGGTCGCGCAATGTCCGTCGATGCCACCAAGGTGGCCGCAGGAGCTTCGTTACCGACCATGAAAATCGATACGCTCGCAGTCGACTTTACCGACGAGCAGAAACGCTATCTCGAAGGCTTCACGACCGGTCTGCAGATCAGCCGGGTCGGGCGAGGTCTGGGCGGCGGTGCCGGCAAGGCGAATGCCGAGCCTGTTGGCCCCGATGCCGTGCACATCAAGGCGCAGGACAAGGTGATCGCGGCGGGCAAGAAGCTCGCCGACCAGGAGAAGTTCAAGCGCGACGAGCATCCCTTCGACGCCTATCCGCGGCTGCGCCAGCAGGCGCTCGACAATGCGCCGCCGAGCCCGGCGGACAATTTCCGCTGGCGCTATTACGGCATCTTCTACGTCGCGCCAACGCAGGACTCCTACATGAGCCGCCTGCGGATTCCGAACGGCATCATGAAGCACTGGCAGCTGTCGGGCCTCGCCGATCTCGCCGATGAGCTCTGCGGCCCCTATAGCCACGTCACGACGCGCGCCAATCTCCAGCTCCGCGAGATCCCGCCGAAGAACGCGATCAAGCTGCTCGAGGGCATCCAGGAGCTCGGCCTGTGCTCGCGCGGCTCCGGCGCGGATAACATTCGTAACGTAACAGGGACGCCGACGGCGGGCATCGATCCGCAGGAGATCCTCGACACGCGGCCCTATGCGCGCGAATGGCACTACCACATCCTCAACGACCGCTCGCTCTACGGCCTGCCGCGCAAGTTCAACGTCGCCTTCGACGGGGCCGGCAGGATCGCGGTGCTGGAGGAGACCAACGACATCGCGTTCACGGCGTATGAGGTGAAGGACGGTTTCGGCGTCGAGCCGGGAGTCTGGTTCCGCCTCGGCCTCGGCGGCATCACCGGCCACAAGGACTTTGCGAAATATTCCGGCATCATCGTCAAGCCCGAGCAGGCGACTGCCGTTGCCGACGCCATCGTGCGCATCTTCATCGACCATGGCGACCGCACCAACCGCAACAAGGCACGGCTGAAATACGTGCTCGACGCGATGGGCCATGACGGCTTCCTCAAGCTGGTCGAGGAGCGGCTGAAGACGCCGTTCACGCGCGTGCCGGAGGAGGCGTTCGCGCCGCGGCCGGCCGCCGACCGCATGGCGCATGTCGGCGTGCACAAGCAGAAGCAGGACGGTCTCAACTGGATCGGCGTGTCGCTGACGCTCGGCAAGCTGACAAGCGACCAGATGCGGGGGCTGGCCAAGGTTTCGCACGACCTCGGCGACGGCGAGATCCGGCTGACGGTTTGGCAGAACCTGCTGATATCGGGCGTGCGCGACGAGAACGTCGAGCTTGCCATTGCGGCGATCAAGCAGATCGGGCTCGCGGTCGAGGCCTCGCACATCCGCGCCGGCCTGATCGCCTGCACCGGCAATGCCGGCTGCCGCTTCGCCGCAGCGAATACCAAGCGCCATGCCGCCGAGATCGGCGATTGGTGCGAGCCGCGCGTCGCGATGGACAAGCCGGTCAACATCCACGTCACCGGCTGCCATCATTCCTGCGCGCAGCATTACATCAGCGATATCGGCCTGATCGGCGCACGCGTGCCTGTCAACGAGGACGACACGGTCGAGGGTTATCACCTCTTCACCGGCGGCGGATTCGGCCCGGACGCCGACGTCGGACAGGAGGTCTATCACGACCTTAAAGCCGAGGACGCGCCGAAGACGGTCGAGGCGCTGCTCAAGGCCTATATCGCCCATCGCTCGTCGCCTGACGAAACCTTCCTTTCCTTCGCGCGCCGCCATGACGGCGAAACGCTGCGCAAGCTTGCCGATGCACAGGTGTCCGCATGAACCAGATCACCCCTCCGCCCAAGCTCGATATCATTCCCGCCAGTGCGCCGTTCTCCGATGCGCAGCGCTCCTGGCTGAACGGCTTCTTTGCCGGGCTGCTGTCGCCGGATGTCGCCGCGCCGCTGTCGGCCGAGCAGGGCGCCGCCGTCATGCAAGGCGCGGCCGGCGACGGTGACGACGGCGAAGCGCCCTGGCATGACCAGACCATGCCGATCGTCGAGCGGATGAAGCTCGCCGAGGGACGGCCGGTGCGCCGCAAGATGATGGCGGCGATGGCGCAGCAGGATTGCGGCCAGTGCGGCTACAATTGCCACGATTATTCGGAAGCGATCGCGAGCCGCAGCGAAGCGCGGCTCAACCTCTGTGTCCCCGGCGGCAAGGAAACCGCGCGGATGCTGAAGTCGCTCTACGAGGAGCTCGACAAGGCCCCGGCGGCCAAGGCGGCGGACAAGCCGGACGCTCCGGCGCCGGCCGTGACGGTGACGATCGCGGAGCCGGGCCGCTCACGCGACAATCCTGTGCCTGCGACCTTCCTGTCGCGCCGCCTGCTCAACAAGGGGAAGTCGGAGAAGGAAACCTATCACGTCGAGTTCGATCTCTCCGAGAGCAAGCTCGACTACGTCGTCGGCGACAGCTTTGGCGTGTTCGCGCGCAACGATGTCGGTCTCGTCGACCAGATCATCGCGCTGCTCGGTGCCTCCCACACCACCAAGGTGAACGGCAAGACGCTGCGCGAGGTGCTGATCGACGACGTCTCGCTGTCGCCGGCGCCCGACAGCCTGTTCGAGCTGATCTCCTTCATCACCGGCGGCGGGGCGCGCGAAAAGGCGCGGGCGCTGGCGCAGGGAGAGGACCCCGATGGCGATGCCGCTACCCTCGACGTCATGGCCGGGCTGCAGAAGTTTTCCGGCACGCGGCCGCACCCCGAGGCCTTCGTCGAGGCGCTCGAGCCGCTGCAGCCGCGGCTCTACTCGATCTCGTCGTCGCACAATGCGACGCCCGGAAAGCTGTCGCTGACCGTCGATTCCGTGCGCTACGTCATCGGCAAGCGCAAGCGCCTCGGGGTCGCCTCGACCTTCCTCGGCGAACGCATCAATGAGGGCGAGAAGCTCAAGGTCTACGTGCAGAAGGCACACGGCTTCGGCCTGCCGCAGGACCCCAAGACGCCGATCATCATGGTCGGCCCCGGCACCGGCATCGCGCCGTTCCGCGCCTTCCTGCTCGACCGCAAGGCGACCGGCGCGCCCGGCAAGAACTGGCTGTTCTTCGGCCATCAGCGCAGCGATTGCGACTTCTTCTACCAGGAGGAGCTCAATGCGATGAAGACCTCGGGTCTGCTCACGCGCATGTCGCTGGCCTGGTCGCGCGACGGCGAAAAGAAGTTCTACGTGCAGGACCGCATGCGGGAGGTCGGTCGCGAGCTGTGGACGTGGCTTGCCGAAGGTGCGCATTTCTACATCTGCGGCGATGCCAAGCGCATGGCCAAGGACGTCGAGCGCGCGCTGGTCGACATCGTCGCCCAATTCGGCGCACGTTCGACCGACGAGGCCGTCAGTTTCGTCGCCGAGCTCAAGAAGACCGGGCGCTTCCAGGCGGATGTCTATTAAGGCGCAGTGGGGGCAGGGGCAGGAAACCTGCTTCGATCTGCTCGGCGCGTAGGCGCCGTAGGGTGGGCAAAGGCGCGCCCTTCGCGCGCCGTGCCCACCATCTCTTCCTGATTGAGACAGGTGGTGGGCACGCTTCGCTTTGCCCACCCCTACGAGAGTTGCCATTCCGCTGTCATTTGGCGGTTCCGACTGGCTCGGATTTGAACGAATAAGATTCTCGGAACCCGAACCTTAAGAGAATTTACGTCTGCGAGAGGGCCGCCTCGAAGGAGGCGCATCGCTATTTGCGCCACCATCTTGCCTCCCGCCCTGGTTGATCCCTCATACTCCCGCAAATGGGGCGTTGGAGATCGACCATGCGCGAACTATCGGCGGAAGCCAGACTGCACTTCTACGCGCGC
Organism: Bradyrhizobium frederickii; assembly: GCF_004570865.1. Lineage (GTDB taxonomy): Bacteria > Pseudomonadota > Alphaproteobacteria > Rhizobiales > Xanthobacteraceae > Bradyrhizobium > Bradyrhizobium frederickii. Next base: position 11,340 of record NZ_SPQS01000027.1, on the reverse strand, counting down.
TCGCTCTCGCGGCAGACCCGGGCCAATGCCCATCATCTGGCGCTTTACAGCGCCTTTGCGGTCATCGCGGCGATCGTGTTCGGCACGCTCTCGGTGCATCCGTTTTAGAGCTCTCGTAGGGTGGGCAAAGGCGCACTCGCGCCGTGCCCACCATCTCTCAACATACGACTTCGGTTTGGTGGGCACGCTTCGCTTTGCCCACCCTACGGCACGTTTCGTGCCTCACCCGCGCTTGAACGGCGCGACCTCGATCCGCGCCGCCTTCAACGCCTGGCGCAAGGTCCGCGCGATCTCCACGGCACCGTGCGTGTCGCCGTGGATGCAGACCGTGTCCGTGCGCATCTTGATCACCTTGCCTGTCACCGAGACCACCGCGCCGTCCTGCACCATGCGCACCACGCGCTCGGCAATCGCCTTGGCATCGTGCAGCACCGCACCGGGCTTCTTGCGCGAGACGAGGTTGCCGTCGTCCTCATAGGCGCGATCGGCGAACACTTCGTGCACCATCGGCAGGTTGGCGTCTTCGCCGGCCTTCACCAGCTTCGAATTGGCGAGCACGACGAAGATCAGGCCGGGGTCGACCGCCTTGATGCCGGCGGCGATCGCCCTAGCCGTCATGTCGTCCTCGCAGGCGACGTTGGAGAGCGCGCCATGCGCCTTCACGTGCGTGACCTTGTGGCCAGCCGCGGTCGCGATCGCCTGCAGTGCGCCGATCTGATAGGCGACGAGGTTCTCGATCTCGGAAGCCTTGAGCCCCGCGATCGGATGGCGGCCGAACCCGTGCAGGTCGCGATAGCCGGGATGCGCGCCGACCGAGACGCCGCGCGCCTTCGCCAGCTCCACCGTTCGCCGCATGATATCGGGATCGCCGGCATGGAAGCCGCAGGCGACGTTGACCGAGCTCGCCAGCTCGATCATGGCGGCGTCGTTGCCCATCTCCCACGCGCCGAAACCTTCGCCGAGGTCGCAATTGAGATCGATCGTCTTCATGGGTGCTCTCCGCCTTCCGGTCTTGTTGTTGCGTCTAGGGCTCCGCGGTGACCTGCCAGGTGCCGGCATCGACGGCGTTCACCGCATGGCCTGCCACGTTGGCATCGCTGAGTGCCTCGATGTTGAGCGCCACGGTGTCGGCCGCGCGCAGGCGATCGGGCAGGGTCCGGATCGCCTGCGCGAACTTTCGCGCCTCGTCCTGCGCCTCGGCCATGCTGACGGCCTTGAACCGAAACGCCGTTCCCGCCGAGGTCTGCGCGAGGCGACCGATGTCGGCGGTGATCACGGTTGCGATCTTGGGATAGCCGCCGGAGGTGCCGCGGTCCATCATCAGCGCGATCGGCGTACCGTTGCCGGGCACCTGGATGCTGCCGTTGACGGTGCCGTCGGAGACGATGTTGTGGCCGTGCAGATGCTTGATCGCGGGACCTTCCAGTCGGTAGCCCATACGATCGGAGGTCGCCGAGATCTTCCATTCGCTGCCGAGGAACAGCGCCTTGTTGGCATCGTCGAACTCGTCGTCCTGCGGCCCCAGCAGAACGCGGATCGGCCCACTCAACGGCCTCGGCAATTCGATGCGCAGCTCGCTTGCGCCGCTCGCGGCAGCGACGCTGAACTCGTCGCCGGCCTGGAGCGGGCGCGGGTAGGGGCTGCCGAGGCCGGCGCGGGCATTCACCGCGAGGCTGCCGAACACGAGTTCGCCGGTGATGGCGCCTTCGATCGCGAGATAGGTGAAAGCGCCGCCGCGGGCAAAGCCCAGCGTCAGCGTCTCGCCGTCCTTCAGCGTCACTGACGTGTCCATGGCAACCGGGTTTCCGGCGACGTCCGCGTTGCGCGGCGCGCCTGAGATCGCCACGCGCACAGCGCCGTCACGGGCGGTGAAGGCGGCACCGAACGGGCCGATCTCGACGGCGGCCGCGAACGGCGCGTTGCCGACGAGCGTGTTCGCCGCAGCCAGCGACAGCCGATCCATCGCGCCGCTTACCGTCAGGCCGTAGCGCTGCGCACCGAGGCGGCCGCCGTCCTGGACGGAGCTGGCCGGGCCGATGCTGGCGACGACAAGCCGGCTCATGCGTCCACCTGCTCGGCGATGATCTCGCCGGCTTCCGCCGCGCGGTCCAGCTCCTCGAACGTCTTGTGGTCGATGGCGAAGAACGTCACGCGGTCGCCGGGTTCGGTCAGGAAGGTCGGATTGCGGTGGAGCTGATAGGTGCGCACCGGCGTGCGGCCGAGCAGATGCCAGCCGCTCGGCGCCGCCAGGCATTGGATTCCGGCCTGGACGCCGCCGATCGAGATCGTGCCGGCCGGCGTCAGCAGCCGCGGATTTTGCCGCCGCGACATATGCAGCGATTTGTCGAGGCCGCTGAGATAGGACCAGCCCGGAGTGAAGCCGATCATGGCGACCTTGTAGTCGCCGCCCGCATGCCGGGCGACGATGTCGTCCGGCGTGGTGCTCAGCGCCTTGGCGACATCGTCGAGGTCGATGCCGTGCTCGCCGCCATAGGCGACGGGAATGCGCCAGCGGCGCGCCTTGGTCACGGGCGGCGGCGGCTGGATCGCGATCGGAAGCAGCTTTTCGCCGAGCGCGTCGAAACCGATCTGACAGGGGTCGTAGTGCACCAGCAGCGAGCGATAGGTCGGCACGGTCTCGGTGATGCCGTCGATGGGGCTTGCCGCGAGCGCCTTATCCAGCGCCAGCACGCGCTGGTTGGCGTCCTCGTCGATGGTGCGGCTGAACTCGACCGTGACGGCGCTGTCGCCACTGGGCAGAAGGCGGGGCGGGGGAAGCGTCGCGGCCATTGAGCTGTCGAAGAGCTGTCGGAATCGGGCTTTGGAAAGCGCGGGCTCGAGCTTTGAGTTCCGCGTCACCCCTGCTTCGCGTAAATGCGCCCGCAAGTCCAATAAATTAATGCAGGGGGAGGCGATAAAGCCTTGTTATCGCGTCGCATAAAGGCCCACCGGCCCTGCGTTATTGCGCGCCTCTTGGCTCTTGACGCAGGGGCTGCGGATCGCAAGATGCGCGCGTTATTTCCCGCACCTCGGAGCTCGTCTGTTTCCATGTCGCTGTCCCCTGAAGCCCGCAAGACCCTCGCCGGCATCACCACCGCCACCATCACCACGGTCCTGCTGAAGAAGGGCCTGCGCAATGTGTGGATGCGCGGCGCGCGGCCGCTGCGCCCGGGTCTGCCGCGCCTGGTTGGGCCGGCCTTCACACTGCGCTTCGTGCCGGCGCGCGAAGATCTGGCGACGCCGGAATCCTGGTCCTCGCCGATCTCCACCCGCACCGCGATCGAGGCGATGCCGGAGGGCTGTATCGCCGTGGTCGATGCCATGGGCATCACCGATGCCGGCATCTTCGGCGACATTCTGTGCGCCCGCATGGTCAAGCGCGGCGTCACCGCGCTGGTCACCGACGGCGTGGTGCGTGACGTCGAGGGCGTTCTCGGCACCAATCTGCCGGTCTGGTGCGACGGCTATGCCGCGCCGCCCTCGGTTGCGGGCCTCACGTTCGTCGGCTGGGGCGAGCCGATCGGCTGCGGCGGCGTTGCCGTATTTCCGAACGACATCGTGGTCGCCGACCAGGACGGCTGCGTGCTGATCCCGCAGGCGATGCTCGAGCACGTGCTCAACGAGGGCGTCGAGCAGGAGCGCATGGAGGCCTGGATCGTCAACGAGGTGAACAACGGCGCCGTGCTGCCGGGCCTCTATCCCATGAACGCCGAAACCAAGGCGCGCTACGCCGCCAGCAAGAAGTAACCGGGAAGCAAGCGAGGTAATCCCATGGAGATCACTGTTGCAGGCACGCGGCCGACCCGCCGCGCGCCCAAGGAAAACTTCACCGGCACCGTGTGGCAGGACCCCGTGATCATGGCACCCGCGCCGGCGCGACTGAACTGCTCGCGTGTTGCGTTCGAGCCCGGCGCCCGTACCAACTGGCACCATCATCCACTCGGGCAGACGCTCTACGTGATTTCCGGCGTCGGCCGAGTCCAGACCAAGGGCGGCCCCGTCAGGGAAATCCGTCCCGGCGACACCGTCTGGATTCCGCCGGGCGAAGTGCACTGGCACGGGGCCTCGCCGACCAACGGCATGTGCCACATCGCCATGCAGGAGGCGCTCGACGGTGTGTACTCGACCTGGCTCGAGCCGGTCACCGACGCGGAGTACGGCGTAGCGCTGGGCTAGAGCCTCGTGTCCCGGACAAGCCGCGGCGCCGTAAGGCGATGCGGCGCCGATCCGGGACCCAGAGCTGCCTTGTCGCGAAGCGTACTGGGTCCCGGCTCTGCGCGGCAACGCTTTCGCGTTGCCACTTGTCCGGGACACGGCAAGCTACATCCGCTGCGCGGTCCACGTGCCCGTGCACAGCGCGCCGCGCCACGTGCCGGAGCCGGACGTGCCGCTGAGCCGGCCGAAGCCGACGGCACGCTTGATGCCGGTGCTCAAGGTGACATTGATGCTGCCGGCGTCGGCGACGCGGCCTGACGCCGACACGGCCGCGCTGCTCGATGCGATCTGACCATTGTTGATGCCGATCGCGACGGTGGCGCCATTGCCGCAGGTCTCGCTCGAGGACGAGATCCGCACGTTCCAGGCGCCGTCGAAGCTGGTCGATGCTGCATTCGCCGGTCCGCAGAGCAGGGCGACGGCCCAGATCGCGGCAAAAATACCCTTGCAAAGATATCGCATGACACGTCCCATTGGCTGAACCTGCGGGGTAGCGTGTCACAAGGCGGGGCGGGCCGATGTGAGGACTGTCACGCATTCGGCCGGACGGTGACGGCGAGGACCGTGTCCGGGCGCCATCCCGTCAGCCGGGCAAAGCCGTGGAACGGCTGGTTCGTGCCGTCACCTTGCTGCCGCGGCGCGATCAATCACGCGCGCCAGCGCGACGGCGGAGTCGGTGTCGACCAGAGCAGTCTTGCCGACTGTTTTTCGCAATGCGAAGGCCTCGGACGCAAACAGCTTGTCGGGATCCTCCGGGGCATCCCTGATGCCGGTGAGCAGGCGGATTTGCATGCCCTTCAGCAGCTCTGTCACGGCCGGCTTGGCGATCGTCTTGTCGTTGGGGGCGCCCAGAATTGCCTTTTCCCAGCCGCGGTGAGCATTTTTCGGCGTCACGCGCTCCACGAGCTTGTCGTAGCTGGTCTGGTAGGCGCCGATCGCCACGAGACGATCGTTTTCGGCAAGTTCGGGCGACGTTATCACCTCGGCGCGCAGAGTCAGCATCTGCTCGTCCGCGCGCTCCAACTCCCGCCTCATGATGCTGCCTGCGACACCCTGCCAGTGTCGATGAAATCCGAGCTGCGTGAGAGGGTTGATCGAGTCCGGCCCGTCGGGCAGCAGGCTGGCCGTGAACTCGACGGCCAGGAGGCAATAGTCCAGTCCAGACACACGCTGGCCGTCCAGCAGCAAGCGGTCGTCGGTCACCACCAACCGCTTGGCGACCGCTTCTTCGAGATCGGAACCTGCAACCAGCAGGTAGCCGCTGCGACCAAGCGCATTGCCGTCGGCATACGAGAACAACGGCGTGACGATGTTGAGTCCGAAGAGGCCGGCGACCCGGTCGTAGATCTTTTCAGCCACACGCAACCCGTCGGAAACGCCCGGCGCGAGGCCGGTCTGCGTCGTCAGGTCGGCGGCCAGTTGCAGGACCTGCTGTGCGACATCGTGAAACGGAAGGCGGAAGAGCCCGACGAACAGAGACAGATTGTCCTGCTTCATGGGCGCGCGCCTGACGGCATAGATATTCCTGAAGTCGACATAGCCCGGAGCGGCACCGGCTGCCTTCAGTTGAGCGGCGATCTCGTCATTGCTCAAGATCGTGGGACGGCGCTGGCGCCCGTCGCCAAAGCTGAACTCGGTGAGCACGACGCCGAGCGGGAGGAACGAGTTGAAGAACTTGCCGCCTTCGCGCAAGCCCATTTCAACCATACGCACGCCGAAGTAGCTCGCTTCGGGCACGAAGGTCTGTCCCGCCGTGATCCCATTGCCGGTCGAAGCGACGTAGCCGACATAGGGGCGCCGCAGCTCGCGGCTCGCCCAGTGGTCGACGACGTTCTTGAGTGTGGCCCAGACTGTCATGACATTCTTTCCACTACGAGCTGCTCAGTGGCAGCGTGTTGCCCAATCGGTCGATTGCGCCAGCAGGATCGGAGAAAGCCAGATCGGGCTTTCCTCGTCGTAGTTCAGGCTTTCCCACGATGCGCGGCACGCTTTCCGGAACGCCAGGCAAACGGACCGCGTCCGGTACAGTTCGTCATAGAACTCCTTGGCGAACTGCGGCGCGCGCTCGTCCTCGACATTCCATCGGAAGCCCAGCGCATAGGGGATTCCGTTCATCACCAGTTGCTGAACGCAGCCCTTCGAGATGCCACGGCAGGCCGAGAGGTAGACCAGCGTCGTCGCTGAAAGGCCGTCGGAGGCCGCCACCCTGTCCAGTTTCAGCCCGACCGCCTGCTCTGGCTTCATCCCGGGAAGGACGAGGGTCGCGGTTTGCTGGCCATCGCTCCAGGCGTGACCGGCGTAGTGGAGAATGGTTGGCCGGAATGCGTCCAGCTGCTTCAGCAAATAGGAGGCGGCCTCGCCCGGAGGGGCATCCGACAAATTGACGATCTTCAAATCGAAACAGCCTGCGGCGCCCAGCTTTTCCACGTGCTGAAGTTCGGCATCGATATTGCCGAGCTTGTCGAACCTCTTGCCGTCGCAGATCGCGCTGTCGAGCTTCAAATCGGGATGTTCGCCGATCTGAGAGCGAACGAACATCAGCTTCGCGCCCGGACTGATCCGCGCTCGCTCACTGGCCCTTCCACGGACGAAGAACGGAATGCGCCGGACAATCGGCGCATAGAGCAGCACGAATGGCCCATTTTCCTCCGAGAGGTAACGCACGCTCGCCTCGAAGGGCACCGCATAAAAGCCTGCGTCGCTGATGACGAACCGGAACGACAATCCTACCAGCCCGCCTGCAGACTTCTCGATCTGCGAGAACAGATGTTCTCCGATCGCTTTGACGACGAAGCTCTTGAACAGGCGTGTTCCAACGTCACGCGTCTGGCCGAGCCAATTGTTCGGCGGCATCTCGTCGCGCGCATAGGTTTGAGCGGCGGACTTGAGGTCATCGAGGTCGCTGATGGTGTTCCAGCGAAGCATCGAGGAGCCGTCTTCGCCCGTTCCGAGCCGACATTCCACCTTGGCGCTATGGATCTCGATCTCGACCACGCGGAACGCGCCCGGGATCGCATTCGTCTCGTCCGGACGACCGGTGAGCATTGCAATGAACGGGCGCAAGATCCGGTGCCGGTGCAGCTGCAGCGCATCCATCGGCAGGATCAACGCATTGCCTGCCGCCCGGCACTCTTCCTCCAGGTCCGTGCAGGTCCCGAACGAGGGCGCGATGACCAGCACGGAAGTGTGCGGGTCCTGGGCCAAAACGACGGTGTTGAGCACGTGCTTCGCGCCGAGAGTCGTACGTGTGTCGTAGACGGCAGTCGGGTCGGTCGGCAGCCGGGCATCGAGCACGAGCAGCTCGGTCTCATTCGCGACGAGCCACTCGTTGGTCTGGTCCGGGGTCATCAGAGGCTTGTCGTACAATTCCTCCATGGCCACTCCCGCCGCGAGCAGCTGCGCCCGCAGCGTTTCGAACATGTTTGCCTCCGCGGTGGCGATCGCGATCTTGGCTGTCATACCGGTGCCTCCTGCGCGCACAATGGCAGGTTGAACTCGAAGCCTGCGCCGTCCAAATCGGTCAGAGTGCCGTCGTGCTGCTCGGCCGCCTTGCGTATCGCCTCGACCGCGACGCTGGCCATCTGCCGTGCCCGGTGCTGGCTCTGCTCGATCGGGTCCGCCGCCGACGGAGCCAGGGTGTCGGCGATCATTGCGGGCAAGCGCATGGACACCGAGAGGTGATGCTGCGGTCGTTCCGCGATCGTCACGGTCAATTTGTCGTTCGGCGTGATACGCAACGACAGCAGGGAGCTGAGGGCAGAGCGAAACGCAAAGCTCAACCGCTTCGTCCATCCCTTGACCAGCAGGGGGCGGCGCGTCGCAATCTCGTCGACGAAGTGAATCGCGTCGCGATCCTCGACTGGAAGGCCCTCGACCTCGTGATAGAGCACTTCCAATGCGTCGAATAGCTCGGGGACTTCCTGCGGCGTCTGCTGCACGACGAGACGCTCGGACAGCCGTTCGAAAGTCAGATCGGCCTTGAGCAGGTGGTTGGCGGCCTGCTCGAGCAGACCGGCGCAATTCTGCATGAGCTCTGGCTTGCTCAGGAGCGACGCTGCGCCGCGCAGCAAGCCGTCAGCCATCAACAGCGGGGCGCGCGTCTCGCGCGCAACGGATGTGACAGTCTCCTCCAGATAGCCCCAGTCGCTCTCCCGACTTTGATCGGCAAGGCTGGTGAACAGCCAGAGCTGATGACCATAATCGTCGTTCAACGGCTCGCGGCTTGCGAGAACCGTCAGTTCGGTGCGCGGCGCATCGCCGATCGTCAGGTGTAGACGAAGACGGTGCTGGATCCCGGATTCCGATAATTGCGCCGTATCTTCATGCCGGGCGCCAAATGTCGAGAGCTTCTTGTCACGCGCGCGGCCGAAGATGTTGGCCGCCGCACCATTGATGTGGCAGATCGTCCCAACAGCATCCACGATGACGGCCGCCTGCTCGATTCTGTTCATGAGCGCATGCTCGATCGCTTCGTGCCAGCGAGCCGCAAAGATCTGTTCACAGTCGGCGGCGAGGCCGCTTGCCGCGTCGCGATCGGGCCCACGGAACGCGTTCAGCTCCGATGATTCCATGTCCAGGATCAGCTCGATCTTGCCGTTCACGAGGAGGGGGACCGTCATGGCCGAACGTTGATCGGGGGCGGTCTTGATGAAGCCGTAGTTCCGCTCGGTATCGCTGACGTCGGGGACGACAAGAATGTTCCGTTCTGCCAGGCAGCTGCCAAGCATGCCGCTGGACAGCTCCTGGGTGTATTCGGCCTTGCGGCCGGCCGCCTTCACGAGCAGGTTGCGGTCGTTCTTGACGTGCTCGGCGACCAACACGAACTTGCCGCGCAGGCGATCGATCCGGAACACGCCGACATATTCCCAGCCCAGGCATTGCGTCGTGCCGGTGGCCAGCAGCTCGGCGATGGCGCGCGCACTCGGTGCCTTGTTCAGATCATCCTTGAGTTTGCGCAAGGCGCGCGCCTGCGCATGTTCCATGGCCGCGTCGGCGGCCTGCAATATCTCCTCGACGCCGAGATTTTGCAGCGTGCGTAGATCGGCAGGGGTGTATTTGTGTTTGCGGGACAGCAGAGCCAGCGAGCTTCCAAACCGGCCTCCCGCCTTGCGTATCGGCAATACGAGCATCGACTCGAACTTGTCGGCGATGATGGCCTTGCTTACCGGATTGTCCTTTTCCTCGGGATTGCGGCTCTCGACGAATGCGGCCAGATTGTTGTCCCACGTCTTGCCCTGCTCGAGCCACTCGATCACGCCAGGTGGCACCTTGAACCAACGCGTGCTCCACTCCCAGCTGGGTTTTGGAAAGATCGTGAGCGCCCGCCAAAAGTCGTTGAGGTCGCTGTAGACCCCGAACGTGCTCATTTCGAACGGGATGACCTTGCCGATCGCCTGAAGCGTTGCCTCGATGATCTCTTGCGGATCATCGTGCTCGGCGAGAATTGTCTTGAGCTCCTGGCGCGCGCGATCTTCGGCAAGAGGAGCGAACAGCACCAATAGCCCCGCCGAACTGTTCGGCGCTTCCATGTAGGGCGTTCCGCTCACCCTCGCCAGAATGGAACGCCCGTCTTTTGGGCGCAGCCGAACGAAACCCGAGAAACCCGTTTGCTTTGTGATCCATTCGCCGAACAGGTTCGTCGTTCCCTCGTCATCGGGTCCGAACACCTGGGAGAGCGGCATCTCCCTGAGTTCTGATTCCGAGAATCCCAGAACCTGAACCGCGCGCTCGTTCGCGAATCGGATCTTGCCGATCAAGTCGGTGCGGAGCACGCCATCCTGCAGGGCATCGAGGCGGCTCTGTTCGGCGCTCTGGTCGAGAAGCAGCGCGTAATTGCCCGGCATGCCATCTTCGTCGCGCAGCGGGCCAATTTCGACTCTGACCTGACGAACCATGTCGTTGGTCTGGATGTCTGCGCGTAAGCTCGAGTTGTGGTTGGCCCGGAGGGCCATCCACACGTCGGCTGCACGTGATCCGAACAGGCCGGAGAAGGGAACGCCGCGTCTGCCGGGCAAGAGCTTGTCGAATGCCGCGTTCGAATAGACGATGCGGCCGTCGTGCGCCAGTTCGACGAAGGGAATCTCGCTGTAATGTGCGGCTTCGTCGAGCGCGTCATACCGATCCGACAAGACGCTCAGCATGGTGTTTTGCGATTGCAGGATCTTGCCGACGGTCTGAGCGTCGAAACCAAATTCCGAAACGAGCATCCGCGCTTGCTCTTGGACCAGAGGCTGAAGCGCGGTGGTCAGGCTCGTCTGCCGACCTCGGAGTGCGCCGATGACATGCCGCCTGATGCCTTGCTCCGACATCAGCGAGTGGGGGCCCCGGTCACCCGAGACTAGCGATGGTGTCGCACGGAGTTCCTCCATAACAACCTCGCTCGCTTACGCAACTACCGGCGCCGAAACGAGGTCGGGGGAATGACTCGTTTCGAGTCTACGCGTCTCGGCGAAACGGTGCCAATAGCGGTGTATGACGGTGGCAAATAGTCTGGCTTTCAATCCAGACTAGAAGCAACGACGGGCGGGCAGATATGAAATGGTTCACAATGGAGGGTTTGAATTGCGCGGCCCGATGACAGGAGGGCCGCAGCGCTCTCATTGGCGGTGACAGCGACTGCCGTCGTGGCAGTCGCGTTGCCGATCGCGGTTGTCCGGCGCATAAACGTCAGCCTGGCTGCGCCATGTTGGCTTCGATCCAATCGGCGCTGCTCAGTTCACCCGCGTCCAGGTCTGGCCGCCGCAGAACATGCCGCCGAAGGCGCAGCCCTGCACGCGCAGGCGATCGGTGCCCTTCATCGCGATGGTCGAATCGTAGGTCGAGCCGGAGTTCGGATCGAGAATGCGGCCGGACCATTTCTGGTCCTTGCCGGGCTTCATGTTGATCAGAACCTGCTCGCCGTTCTGGTTCGATTTGCTGTCGACCGAATAGCCGCAGAGATTGCTGCCGCATTGCTCGATGCGGACCTTGCCTTCCCTCTCCTCGGTGAGCCAGACGCCGAGAGGTGAATTGAGATCGCGCGTGGGCGCGGCGGCCGGGGCGGGCGGAGCGACCGCCGCCGCCTGAACCGGCGCGGGTGCAGGGGGTGGAGCGGGAGGCGGCGGAGCTGCAGCCACGGCTGGGGCC
>NZ_SPQS01000026.1 GCF_004570865.1 Bradyrhizobium frederickii | reverse complement strand
CGAAATCGCCGTTGTCGACGGTGAGGATGACGTCGGAATGCTCGATCTCGAAATTGTCGTTCTTGCGGAAGCCGGACAGGCACTGCGGGTCGAGCGAGGAGCGGATCTCGCGCGCCTTCTCGGCGCCGTAGAAGCTGGTGAGGGTGCGGTAGAGATCGCGGTCGCGCACCAGCTTCACGCGCACATTCGCCGCCTCGTTGGTGTCGATCATGGCGATGTCGAGATGCTGCACGCGCTTGCCGATGTCGGCCACGACCTTGGCAAGCTGCGCCTTCGGCTTTCGCGAGCTGAAGAAAGCCGGACAGATATCGAAACTGCCGCGCCTGTTCGCGGCGCAGCCGCTCAATTGCTCGCCGATCGATGCGAGTTTCAAGGCCGGCGTCGATACGCCCGTCGCTCGCGAAGTGAGCAAGACAATCGCCGAAGGCACCGCGATCAAGCATCCGCTGCGCCTGCGCGAGATCATCGGCGCCCTGCGCGAGAGCGGCGGCGGCTCCATTGCGCTCACCGAGGCGGAGATCGCCGCCGCGCTGCGCCGCCTTGCGCGCCAGGGCCTGTTCACAGAGCCGACCAGCGCCAGCGCGGCCGCCGCACTGGACAAGCTCGCAGCCGACGGCGCCATCAAGGCGACCGAGACCACGGTCGCGGTCCTCACCGGCACCGGCCTGAAGGCGGCAACGACCGTGGCCGATCTGGTGCAGTAATTCGCCGGGCGAGTGTCCCGGACGCGCTGCAATGCCTTTGGCTTGCAGCGCCGAGCCGGGACCTAGAAGGCGGCACGGAGATTGGGCGAGATGGGCCCCGGCTCTGCAGCGCATCGCCGAAGAGGCGCGGCGCTGCGTCCGGGGCACCAGGTTAGACTTACCGGCGCACGAAACGACGACTTGCGCCTCACTCCTTCAGATCATTCACCCGCTTCACCCAGGCGCGCACGTCGGCGAGCACGGCGGGCAGCACCGCCTTGACCTCGGCGACGGTCATGCCTGCCCTGATGCGGGGATCGTACAGCAGATTGAGGATGTACTGATCGTAGATATCGAAATAGCCCATCGAGACGTTGTCGTTGAACATGGTCCAGGGCACGCTCGTGGTGTCGTTGATCGGCCCGAGCGATTGCAGCAGCTCCTCATAGGCGCAATCGAGGAAGACGAAATCGCCGTTGTCGACGGTGAGGATGACGTCGGAATGCTCGATCTCGAAATTGTCGTTCTTGCGGAAGCCGGACAGGCACTGCGGGTCGAGCGAGGAGCGGATCTCGCGCGCCTTCTCGGCGCCGTAGAAGCTGGTGAGGGTGCGGTAGAGATCGCGGTCGCGCACCAGCTTCACGCGCACATTCGCCGCCTCGTTGGTGTCGATCATGGCGATGTCGAGATGCTGCACGCGCTTGCCGATGTCGGCCACGACCTTGGCAAGCTGCGCCTTGCGATCGGCGCGGTCGCTCTCGGCGTAGACGCGCACCGGTCCGTCGAACTTGCGGATGCGGTCGACGCGGCCGGCGAGATGATATTCGGCGCCGAACGCCGTCTTCAGGAAGCCGTCGACGATCTCGCCGTCGGTAAAGCTCTTCTTCTCGGTGCGCTGGCGCGAGGAGACCGCGGGCAATTCGCCGGCGGCGGCTATGGTAGCGATGTCAGGCGCGCAGGTGAGCGCCGCGAACGCCAGCAGGGCGGAGCGAAGGGCTGGGGATGGATTCAGTGCGCTCATCGTCACACGACGCTGCCGCATTCACGCCGCATGCACAAGGTCGCAGATGTCCGCGCCTGCGGGTTCCTGGTCTTCGTCTGTGCTGCAAGGGACAGATCGTGTCGAAATCCGACGGGTGCTGCTGGCCCTTGAACCTCTCCCGCTTGCGGGAGAGGTCGCGCCCAACGGGTCGCGCCGAGGGCGCGCCCGATGACAGGCTCCGGCGCGGGTGAGGGCACTCTCCTCTTGGGGAGTCTCTCTGTGGAGATACCCTCTCCCCAACCCTCCCCCGCAAGCGCAGGGCTATCGCATATGATGTGCGGAATGCAGCGGCATCGGCGGTCGGCTCCCTCCCCCGCTTGCGGGGGAGGGTTGGGGAGAGGGTGTCTCCGCGCAGGGATTATTGAGAACAACTGAGGACGCCCCAGCGCGGCGAGAACCCTCACCCGCCGCGCTCTGCGAGCGCGTCGGCCTCTCCCGCAAGCGGGAGAGGCGGAGCAAGCCTAGACAGCCCCCGTGTCATTCATATGCGATTCCCCTGCCCCGCAAGCGGGGGAAGGAGCGCACCGCATGTGCAGCGCTAATTGTTCAGCACCACCACAGGGGTGCCGACCGCGACACGGCTATAGAGATCGCTGACGTCGTCATTGGTCATGCGGAAGCAGCCCGAGGAGACCGCCTGGCCGATCGTCTCCGGCTCGTTGGAGCCGTGGATGCGATAGAGCGTCGAGCCCAGATACATCGCGCGCGCGCCGAGCGGGTTTTCGATGCCGCCCTTCATGTGGCGCGGCAGGTCGGGGCGGCGGGCCAGCATCTGCGAGGGCGGCGTCCAGTCCGGCCATTCCTTCTTGGCGGTGATCCTGTGCACCCCGCCCCAGCGGAAGCCGTCGCGGCCGACGCCGATGCCGTAGCGCAGCGCCTGACCGTTCCCGAGCACCAGATAGAGCCGGCGCTCGGCCGTGTTCACCACGATCGTGCCGGGCGCATAATTGCCGTTGTACATGACGGTGGTGCGGGGGATCGGGCTGCCGCCGCCGCCGAGATAGCCGGTGGAACTGGTGCCCGTGAAGTCTATCATTCCCGCCGCGGATGCGTCGGCCGCGCCGGCCAGCACGAGCGCCATTGCGGTGATCTGCGCGGCAAAAAACCGGATCATTGCTTCCCCCAGAAAAAAACGATTCAACAAAAGCCACAGGCCATATTTGCGGGCATTCCGCAAGCCACGGGGCCGTGAGACAGGGCATCCTTAACGGATGGTGTTACCAAATCGGCAACCGCGCCAATTTGCTCGAAAACGTTGGAGCGTTCTCACCGGAACGGAGCATTAGCCAAACCGGCGCATCGTCGTGCGGGGCAGGGCCGCGATGCCGGCTATTGCTTTGACTGGCCGAGCGAACAATGATTGATCGCGTGGATCGCCGGAAGTGGCCGGTTGCGGAGCAAAAAGAATGAACGGTGCGGAAAGCCTGGTGCGGACGATGGTCAAGGGCGGGGTGGACGTCTGCTTCACCAACCCGGGCACTTCCGAGATGCATTTTGTCGCAGCACTCGATCGCGTGCCGGGCATGCGCTGCGTGCTTGGCCTGTTCGAGGGCGTGGTGACGGGCGCCGCCGACGGCTATTTCCGCATGAAGGGCACGCCGGCCTCGACCCTGCTGCATCTCGGCCCCGGCCTCGCCAACGGCCTTGCCAATCTGCACAACGCCAAGAAGGCCAATTCCGGCATCGTCAACATCGTCGGCCAGCACGCGGTCTACCACATCGGCTACAACGCGCCGCTGACCTCCGACATCGAGGGCCTAGCCCGGCCGATGTCGTCCTGGGTCCGGACCTCGCCGGATGCCAGATCGGTCGCCGCTGACGGCGCCGCGGCCATTGCCGCCGCCAAGAGCGCGCCGCCGCAGATCGCCACCCTGATCCTGCCCGCCGACACCGCCTGGAACGAGGCCGACGGCATCGCCGAGGTCCCGGCCGAGCAGCAGCGCGCGAGCTATTCGCCGCAGGCGGTCGAGCAGGCCGCAAAAATCCTGCATGGCGACGGCGAGGGCACGCTGCTGCTGATGACCGGCAGCGCGCTCAGCGAGCGGGGCCTGGCGTTCGCCGAGCGCATCGCGAACAAGACCGGCTGCACCGTGATGGGCCCGACCTTCCGGCCAAAGATGGCGCGCGGCCGCGGCCGCTTCTCGATCGACCGCATCCATTACGTGATCGAGCAGGCGCTGCCGATGCTGGCCAAGTTCCGTCACATCGTGCTGGTCGAGTCCGACGATCCCGTGGCGTTCTTCGCCTATCCGAACAAGCCGAGCATGCTCAAGCCGCAAGGCTGCGAGGTCCATCGCATGACCTCCTGGGGCGAGAACTCGGTCGCCGCGCTCGAGGCGCTTGCCGGCGCGGTGAAGGCCAGCGCCAAGGACGTCAAGCCGCAGGCTTTGCAGGAGCTGGTCAAGCCGACCGGCGCGCTGACTTTCGCCTCGATCGCGCAGGCGATCGCATGCGCTATCCCCGAGAACGCCATCATGGTCGACGAGTCCTTGACCACCGGCCGCGGCTTCTTCCCGCCGACCGCGGCGGCGGCTCCCCATGACTGGCTCCAGAACATGGGTGGCTCGATCGGCTTCTCGACGCCGCTGTCGATCGGCGCCGCGATCGCCTGCCCGGACCGCAAGGTCATCACCATGGTCGGCGACGGCAGCGCGATGTACACGATCCAGTCGCTGTGGACCCAGGCCCGCGAGAACCTCGACATCGTCACCATCGTATTCGCCAACCGCATCTACCAGATCCTGCGCGGCGAGTTCGACAATGTCGGCGCCGGCGAGCCCGGCCAGCGCGCCAACGACATGCTGCGGCTCGACCGTCCGACGCTGGATTTCGTGGCGCTGGCCAAGGGCATGGGCGTGCCCGGCCGCGCCGTCACCAATGCCGACGAGTTCAACAAGGCGCTGGCTGAGGCCGTCGCCGAGCCCGGGCCGCGGCTGATCGAAGTCCAGATGTAAGGAGTGCTCGATCTCCTCACCTCTCCCCGCTCTTCTGCGGGGGAGGTCGGATTGCATCGAAGATGCAATCCGGGTGAGGGGCAAGGCAGGCTGCAAGCCCCGGTAAAGGACCATCCGACTCGCACGCCGCGCGCGTTCGACCTATCATTCCGACCGAATTCGCGGAAGACGGCTCCTCACCCCATCCTCTCCCTGCAAGAACGGGGCGAGGGAGCGAGAGACCGGTCGGGACGCAGGGCCGAATGAGTCGAGAGGCACGATGCAGACCGAGCTGAACAAGGTGATCGCGGCGCTTCGGGACTTCTACGCCCACGAGGGCTTTCTGTTCGAGAAGGACATCGGCGAGCGCGCGGTCACGCACCGCTTCGCCGTGCATCTGGAGAAACAATTCTCGGGCTGGTCGGTCGACTGCAATTACGACCGGCTCGGCGAGCGCACGCTGCATCTGCCCCACGGCACCATCATCTCGACCGACGATCACCTGGGAAAGTCGATCTACCCCGATGTCGTCGTGCATCAGCGCGAGATCCCGAACAATCTGCTCGCCGTGGAGATCCGCAAGGCGAGCAATCACACGCCGCTGGAGCACGACCAGCACAAGCTGAGGGCGCTGACCGATGTCCACGTCTGGTTTCCCTACTGGATCGGCCTGCTGCTGGTGCTGGACAAGGACCGGCTGACGATGTCGGAGGTCTATGTCAGCGGCGCTGCCGACGACGCGCTGTCGCGCTGGTTCGCGACGCGGCTCGCGGAGGCCGGCCTCGGCGTCGCGCGGTAGCACGCGCAATCATGCCGGTCGGACCCATCCGTCTGCCATGCCGGTGACCTCGATGGTCGCCGTGTTGTCCAAGACCCGTAGCGGACTGGCGAGGAACTTGGAGGAAAGGCTGTGCTCGGCGCCGGTGGCGAGCAATGTGATCTCGGCCACAGTTCTCCTGGGGGATCGGACCTAATGTTGACAGACTTGCACGTGTCGATGCCGCAGGCCTAGCTTTGGCCTCGTTGGGATCAGGCAATTTTGGAGGCTCTGATGCAAAAGTCATACTTGCTGGCCGCGACAGCGGCGCTGGCGCTCATCATGCAGACACCGCTCGCGCTGGCCCAGACCCCGCCCGCTGCCGGCGGGACCGCCGCGCCTGCGGCGACAGCCACTGCGCCGGCAACGACAGCGGCACCTGCTGCGACCACCGACAGCTCCAGCCAGCCGACCGACGCCAAGAAGAGTGCGTCGAAGAAGCCGGCGAAGAAGAAGATGACGCGGCAGCAGGAAATCGATCACTCCGTCGACACCGGCACCGTGCCCGCGCGCTATCGCAGCTCGGTGCCTAAGCAGTACCAGCAATATATTCCGTTCGATAAGCAGTGACGGATCGCATGGCGGCGCGGGATGCTGGGCTTTGCGCCGCTGCCGCCTTCGAAGAACGGGCTGTCGAAGAGCCCGGCCCTCCAACGAACGCCTGCGACGAACCGCCTCTGCCAGGCGGATTCCGGTCGCAGATCCCCGCTGGCGGTCTGCGAGAGCAGTGCTAGAGTTAAGCCGAAGCCGGGGGGAATGATGAGTGACGACGTGAAGGATGCTGGCCTTGTGGCCATGATCAGCAGCATCCTCGGAGGCAACAAGCGCGCAGACAATGTTGCACCGCCGCCGCTCACCGAGGCGCCGCCGACAATGCCCGCGAACGGAGCCGAATCGGTTTCGGCGCCCGTCGCCGAGGCGACGTCGATCCGGCAAGAGGATGCGTCCGACGCCGCACCGGCCAAGGTGGAGCCGGTCGAGCAGCCTGCCAAGATCGTCACGACGCGGGATGGCAAACGGCTGCTGCCTGCCGAAGCGATCGCCGATCTCGTGCTGGGCGAGTTGCGCAAGCTGGAGGATTTTCCGGCAACCGGGGCCTCAATCACGGTCTATGGCTACCGGCAATGGAACGCGATGATCACCTTCGCGCCGTTCTCGACCAATTTCCAGAATGCAACGCGGTTCCGCCAGGCCTTGCCGGATATCGTCTTCAAGCTCCGTCGTTTCGTCGAACTTGAGATATAGTCCGGTACAAGCGGCGGCGCCTGGCGCCGCCTCCCGGAACGGTTCGACAGGATTCTTGCATTGAGCGTCGCCTTTACCAAGGAAGATAGCGCCGAGACCGCGTCAGAGACGCTGTTGCCGGATCGCCCGATCTCGCCGCATCCCAACCTCGTCACGGAAGCCGGCCTGCAGGCGTTGCAGACGCAGCTTCGAGAAGCCCGCGAGGCCTATGAGGCCGCGCAAGCCATCGAGGACGTCAACGAGAAGCGCCGGCAATCGGCCGTGCCCTTGCGCGATGCCCGCTATCTGACGGAGCGGCTGCGCACGGCACAGGTCGTTCCCGATCCGGTGTCGAACGATATCGTCGCCTTCGGCAGCACGGTGACCTTCAGCCGCGCTGACGGCCGCGTGCAGACCTATCGCATCGTCGGCGAGGACGAAGCCGACCCGAAGGCGGGGACGATCTCGTTCGTGGCGCCGGTGGCGCGATCGCTGATGGGCAAGGCGGTCGGCGATGTCGTGGGGGCAGGCGCGCAGGAGATCGAGATTTTGTCGATCGCGTAGCAATGCGCCCTATCGACAGGAGCGATCTCATTCGCCTAAAGCATGATCCGGAACAGCGCGAGGCCGTCGTCTCCGCCAAACGAAGCGCGATGGTTGGATGAGACGGTTTCTATCGGGAGCGTTGCCGTTCTACGCGCTGGCCGGCCTTGCCGTGTGCATGTACCTCGTTCTGTACAGGACGAGCCTATTCGACTTGAACGCGATCGTCCATGGCGCCACCGGGTCGGCATGGTTTCCGGCCTTCATGTTCGTCTGCGTGCTGCTGGAAGCGGTGTTCCCATACTTCGGCTATTTTCCCGGAACGGCCTTGATCCTGATGTCCGTGGCGCTCAATCCCAAGGCCGTGGACGGCTCGGTCTTCACCGTGGCATGGCTCGCCATCATCGTCGGCGCCGTTCTCAGCTACGGACAGGCTCGCTTCTTCAGGCCGTTCCTGCAGCGGGTGGCCTCGAAGGCGGCCCTGCGCCGATGCGAGTCGCTGTTCGATGCCTACGGTCGTTACGCACGCATCGCCTTGTTCATTCATCCCAACGCCTGCGCGATGTATTTCACGGCGCTCGGGCTTCTCGGCCGCAATTTGACGCGGGAGCTCGCTTATCTCTGCATCGGAGCCGCGGCCGCCGTCGGCATTCTGTTCGTCATTGTGACCCGGCTGGTGTCGTCCGTCGGCCCCACCGATGACGGGGAGTTGCAGCTGCTGCTGGCGGCCGCGCTGGTCGCCATCGGCACCCTGGCCGGTCTCTACACGGCGTGGCGGCCACAGCGGGTTGCTTGAAGCTTGAGGCGGCGTGCGCGGCGATAGGGCGCATCTTTCTAATTAGTGTCCCGGACGCGCTGCAACGCGTGAGTGTTGCTGCGCTGAGCCGGGACCCAGGAAGCCAGGCACTCGCTGAGACATGGGCCCCGGCTCTGAAACATGGGCCCCGGCTCTGCAGCGCACCGCTGAAGTAGCGCTGCGCTGCGTCCGGGGCAGGAGAACGGAGTTCCGGGCATAACTGCATCAACAACGTCATTGCAATGACGACGAACGAAGGTTGGATCGCCGCGAACTCGTTCAACTCGCCGGCAAGCGGGAGGGAGCAGACCTCCGTCGTAGCAAGCGATGCGCCTTCAGGGAGCGGATCGCCAGGACGTCAGCATCGGGCTCGGTTGAACTATCGCTGGGGTGGCCCCGTCATCTCCAAATACGAAGGCGTGGCGGGCGCGCCACTGATCGTCTGCGATCAATAGATCGCTGCGCTGATCGAGCCATAATTTAATAATGCGCCTCTACCCGCCAAGCTTAGTGCAATACGCGAGCGCCTTCTGCTAGCCGGACTTTCTTTCTTAGGCCCTCAAGATCCTTTACTGCCTTAAGCAATCTCACCAAATCGGAGATTATGTGTGCCAAACTAGGCTTTTGCGGCTTTGAGGTTCGAGATTTCTGTTTCATCGCGAAACGGCTCCCTGCCAGGACCGGTGAAGATAGGCCGGGATTGGCAAGGACCGTGCCAGCGACGCGCAGCCGGCATTTCAGATCAGAGAGCGCGCAGGAGGCAAGTGAAAGGGTTATCTGGCCGGCGCCGCTTTCCATCCATACGACTGGCGTGCGATCTGGCCAGTGATGTCAATGTCCTTTTCGTCAGAGAGGCGCCAGGCCGCCACTCCGAAGCAGACGGTTAGAACCACGGCTGTTGTCAGCAGCAGCATCGATAGAAACTGGCTCACACCTACACCCCCGAAGGCCACGCATGAGCGAGCGACCATGGAACGTCGATTCGGAAAATGCAGATGCGTTGACCTATTGGCAGAATATCCCCAAGCCACGCGCGAAAGCGCAATTATCCCCTTGGGGCAGCTGTCATCCGTTCCAATCGTGAAACTGTGTCAGGCCCCTGATCGAACAGCGGAGCGCCGATCCATGGTTCGGAAAGCAGCCGCTTAAGAACGCACGCCCGAACCGGTCCACGGCCCAGGAGGCAAAGGGCAGGCGGGAACGTTTGTTGCGGGCGCGAACCGCGTTGAGAACGTTGCGGACTTCGCATCCCGCGTTGCCGAAAGAGCGGCCGAAATAAACGATGAAGATCCGATTGTTGCTAGCGCAACGAGCACGACCCCGAAAATTAGGCTACGCATTTAAAACCTCCCTCGCTCATCTCAGCATCGGACCGCGTTGTTTCAGCATTGCTTCGTCTGGCCGCCAAAATGGCTTCGTGCACGCGACCGTGAAGTGCGCCGAAAGCGCTTACAAGCCCCGATGACCATGGGGACGGGCCCGAAGATGATTCATCGGACAGGTGAGCTGAACGAATGGCCGGAAATGCAGCGGCCCCGGCGCCGTTCGCCGAGGCCGCTTTTATTTGCTCGGCAAGCGGAACGACTTTCCCAATTCCGAGTCGAATCCAAGCTCCCGACAAGTCCCCAGATCAAAAGCCCCCCGTCGGGAGCAAACCTTCCCCAAGGTTGGCGACCTCGGCCCCAAACCGAGGTCGTTTGTCGTAAACGTGGAAAAAGGCGTCGGCAAGACGAGTGCGAGTAGCCCACATCGCAACGCTTCTTAAGGCTCGGTTTGAATGCGCCGGTTGCAGTCGCGTGAGATCTGAATTAAGCATATTTAATTCCCCACGGAGGAATGTTTTTAAATCGGCCATTTAAAGCTAAAGCTAGAGTGTCGCGGCAGAGACTTTCGGGCTCCCGGGCCATGATTGCCGCAGCTGGCAGGTTACAGGGCATATCGACTGTTCTGGCAAGCTTTGGGCTTGACCGGGGCATAATGCGAGTTCCCATTTAAATCTCCACTTCGAGATGAGTCGGGATTTGCCGTGGATATTTACTTGCTCTCACTCGCGGCGTGCGTTGTCGGGGTTCTTCTATTTATGGCATTCCATCGATAGGGCCGACAACGGACGCAACAGTTACATTGAATCCTCAGCCCAAGCCGAAATTAATAATTTGGGCCGGTTGTTTTTGACTGTGCACAATTGCTCGCGTTCAATTCCAAGGGTTGGAGGCGAACGTGTTTTTGAATTGGGTCCTCGTTATCCTTATCGGCGTCAGCGTTGCGGTCCTAATAGCCCACGCGATTGACGCGATGCGTTCCTGAGGTGCCTCTTGGCGATGGTCTGATAGACCTTGCCGGCAGATCGTGAAGAGACTGGATGCGATCCGAAATCAGCCGCCGCAATAGCCTCACCTGGACCTGGCGATCTGCCACCATGTGGACCGAAGCAAATTGGTCCCAGCGGCAACTTGTGGAACTCGCCGCTTCGGTAGATCGCGGAGGCGAATTGACGCGCAGTTGATTGAAAATCAACTAACGATAGGTCTGGTCGGAAGCACCTGATGGTGGAATAATTCCCGACGCTTTCTTGATTTTATTTTGACGTCGGCCGCGAACCGGCCGGCGACGTGGATTTTCATCATGGCCGCGCTTCCTCAGGACGTGGTGACGGATTTGCAGCAGGAGAAGGCGCGGCTCCAGGCCGAATTGCGCGCCGCACAAGATCGCGAGAACGCCACTGCGGACATTCTCAAGATCATCGCCAGTTCGCCATCGGAGGTGAAGCCGGTATTCGATGCAATTGCGAGGCAGGCCAATGCCTTGCTTGGCGGATTTTCGACCACCGTATTCCGCTTCATCGACGGCACGGCCCATTTGGCGGCATTCACGCCGACGAATTCTGCCGCCGACGAGGCCTTAAAGAACATGTTTCCGAGGCCAATTGCCGAGTTTGAAAGTTTCGCAGGAGTTCAGGCGGGTAAGGTAGTACCGACTCCCGACACTGAAACGCTGACGAACGAAATTAAATTCATCGCTCGCGCCCGCGGCTTTCGCAGCATGTTGTTCGTTCCGCTCGCGACCGGCGGCGTGGTGATCGGCATGATCAGCGTAACGCGGACCGAGCCCGGTACTTTCGCTCCGCATCATGTGCAACTTCTGCAGACCTTCGCCGACCAGGCCGTTATCGCCATTGAGAATACGCGGCTGTTCAATGAGGTGCAGGCGCGTACCGACGACTTGCGGGAATCGCTGCAGCAGCAGACCGCGACCGCCGATGTCTTGAAGGTCATCAGCCGCTCCGCGTTTGATTTGCAGCCGGTTCTCGACACACTGACGGAATCAGCGGCATGGCTGAGTGGTGCCGACATGGCGGCCATCGTCCGGCAGGACGCCGACGGCGCCTACTGTCATGCAACGCGATACAATTTCTCGCCCGAGTGGGCCGAAGTCTCGGCGGGCATCCGGCTTAGTGCCGGACGCGGCAGCGTCGTTGGGCGTGTGCTGCTATGCGGCAAGGCCGTCCAGATTCAGGATGTCCTGGTCGATCCCGAATATGCCTATCCCGAGCAGCAGAGGGCCGGCGGGTATCGCACCCTCCTGGGCGTGCCCCTGCTTCGGTCCGGGGAAACGATCGGCGTGCTATTCCTGGGCCGCAAGACCGTGAACTCGTTCACGGACAAGCAGATCGACCTGGTTTCCACTTTCGCCGATCAGGCCGTGATCGCGATCGAGAATGTCCGGCTATTCGATGAGGTCCAGGCGAAGACGCGCGATCTCGCCGAATCGCTTCAGCAGCAAACGGCCACGGCCGATGTGCTGAAGGTGATCAGCCGCTCGACCTTCGACCTGCAAACCGTGCTCGATACGCTGGTCGATTCGGCGGCGCGGTTGTGCGAAGCGGAGATGGCGTTCATCATGCGCCGCGAGGGCGATGAATATCAGGCCGGAGCAGCGGTAGGGTTCTCCGAGGAATACATCGAGTTTCTGCGGGCTCACCCAATTAGCCCCGGACGGAGCACGGTCACAGGTCGGGCCGTCCTCGAACGCCGTCCGGTGCAGATCCTCGACGTCGCTGCCGATCCCGAATATGGCCTGCAGGCGTCGATCACCATGGCCGGTCAGCGCACCGCGCTCGGTGTTCCTCTCCTGCGCGAGAATGAGCCGACCGGCGCGATCGTGATCGCCCGCAAGCGCGTGCAGCCCTTCACGGAAAAGCAGATCGAACTCGTCACCACGTTTGCCGACCAGGCCGTGATCGCTATCGAGAATGTGCGGCTCCTGGAACAATTGCAGACCAGGACGCGGGATCTGTCCGAGGCGCTGATGTACCAGACCGGCAGCGCCGATATCCTGCGCGTCATCGCGTCCTCGCCGACCGAAGTCGGTCCCGTGCTCAAGGCCATTGTGGAAAGCGCATGCGGACTTTGCGAGGCCTATGATGCGCTGGTCGTTCTGAGGGACGGGGACGATCTCGTTATCCAGGCGCACCATGGCCAAGTTCCCGTGGTGTGGAGCCGACGATCGATCAGTGCGGAATCGCCCACCGGCCGGGCCATTATCGATCGCCGCACAGTTCATGTGCACGACCTGCTCGGGCCTGAAGGGGAGGAATTCCCGACGGGACGAGAATATGCGCTTCGCTCCAGCGTTCGGACCGTCCTTAGCGTGCCGCTTTTGCGAGAAGGCGAGAGCATGGGGGCAATCGTGCTACGCCGTACGGAGGTGCGCCCGTTCGGCGAGAAGCAGATCAACCTGCTTCAGACCTTTGCAGACCAGGCAGTCATCGCCATCGGCAACGTGCGTCTGTTCGAGCAGCTGAACGAATCGCTGGAGCGACAGACGGCAACGTCGGAGGTGCTGGAGATCATAAGCGCTTCATCGGGCGCCTTGACCCCGGTCTTCGACAAGATGCTGGAGAATGCGACCCGCATTTGCGGCGCAGGTTTCGGCACCATGAATCTCTACGAGGACGGCGGCTTCCGCACGGTGGCGCTGCATAACGCGCCACAGGCTTATATTGACACCCGGCTATCCCGGAAAATTCGCCCGCACCCGGCAAGCGGGCTCGGCACCGTCGAGAAAACTCATCAGACGGTTCATATCGACGATATCAGGACTCAGCCGCCCTACGTCGAAGGCAACCCGAACGTTCGCGCGCTCGCCGATCTTGCCGGTGCAAGGACGCTCGTCATCGTGCCAATGCTCAAGGAAGATGAGCTGATCGGCACCATCACGATCTTCCGGCAGGAAGTTAAGCCCTTCACCGACAAGCAGATCGAACTCGTATCCAATTTCGCGCACCAGGGCGTGATAGCAATCGAGAATGCACGCCTGCTGAATGAACTGCGCGAGCGCACAAGGGAATTGTCGCAGTCGCTCGAGGAACTTCGAAATGCGCAGGATCGGTTGGTCCAGACCGAGAAGCTTGCCTCGCTCGGGCAACTTACCGCCGGCATTGCACATGAAATCAAGAACCCGCTCAACTTCATCAACAATTTCGCTGCGCTGTCCTCCGAGCTGATCGACGAGCTCCGCGACGGGCTGCGCTCAGCCACGTTTGGCGAGGCAGCAAGGCAGGACATCGACGCGCTGATACACCTGCTGCGGGGCAATCTGGAAAAGATCGTGCAGCACGGAACGCGCGCCGATTCCATTGTCAAGAACATGCTTCTGCACTCTCGCGAGGGGGCAGGCGAGCGCCGCTCGGCCGATATCAACGCCATCGTCGAAGAGAGCCTCAACCTTGCCTATCACGGGGCGCGCGCTGAAAAAGCAGGCTTCAATATCACGCTTGAAAGGAATCTCGATCCATCCGCAGGGGCGCTCGAGCTGTATCCGCAGGAAATCACGCGGGTGGTCCTCAATCTCGTTTCCAATGGATTCTACGCGGCGAGCAAACAAAAGAACGCCACCGGCGACGGCTTCGAGCCCAAGCTGCGCGCGACGACCACAAATCTGGGCGGTTCCGTTGAAATCCGGATTCGCGACAATGGCGCCGGCATCCCGGCCGACGTGAGAGAGAAGATATTCAATCCATTCTTCACGACCAAGCCCGCAGGCGAAGGCACCGGCCTCGGCCTTTCAATCTGTCATGACATCATCGTGAAGCAGCACGGCGGCAGCATCGAGGTCGATACCGAGCCCGGCGACTATACCGAGTTCATCATTACGCTGCCACGTACGCTGGCTGCACCATCGCGAACCGGAGGCTGAAGTTGAGCGTCTACATATTGGTCGTCGACGACGAACCGGACGTCGAGGCCTTGTTTCGCCAGCAGTTTCGCCGCGATTTGCGCGCCGGCCGCTTTCTCATGGAGTTCGCATCTAGCGCGCCCGCGGCCTTGGAGCGCGCGGTCGAGATGGAGGATGCCACCCTGATTCTGATCCTGTCCGACATCAACATGCCCGGAATGAGCGGGCTGGAGATGTTGCCCATCGTGCGTTCGGTTCGCCCCGATGTGCCGGTCATCATGATCACGGCCTACGGCGACGCCGAGACCAGGCGCAAGGCGCTGGCGAACGGCGCAGCCGATCTGATGACCAAACCAATCGACTTCGCGGCGCTGCGCCAGGAGATAGACACAAGGCTTGAGCAGGCCGCCTGACCATTCTCGTGGTCGATGACAAACCGGAACGTCTCGCAACGTGGAATAACGCAGCGCATCTGACCTCAATGTTCACCGAAAACGCCGGGAGGTTGAAAATGAAGACGCTCTTGGTCCCGCTTCAAAATATTCCGATGATGACATCCACGCTCAATGTCGTAGTAGGCCTCGCGCGACGTACTGGCGCCTATATCGAAGGCTTTCCGCTGCGATTCGGCATCCCGCCATATGTGGCCTCAGAATTGGCCACCGGCATCCTCCTGGATTCGTTTGAGGCGAAGAGCGAGGCCGAATTGAATGACATGCGCAACTTCTTCGAAGCATTCATGCTGAAGCACGACATTCCTCGAGCCACTGCGGGTTCAGGTCGGCCATGCTTCGGCTGGCTGGAGAACGCGCCCGAGGGCGACGACTTTGTCGGAAATTATGGGCGCGCTTTCGATCTGATCGTGATGGCACGGTCTGACGTCGATGCTCCGGGCCTTCACCGTCGCGCGATCGAATCCGCGCTGTTTGAGAGCGGCAGGCCGGTCCTGCTGGCGCCGTTGAATGCACCGCCAAGCGTCGCGACAAACATCATGATCCACTGGAATGGTAGTACCGAGCAAGCGCGGGCAAACGCATTTGCCATGCCGCTGCTTCGCCTGGCGAAAAGGGTATCGGTTCTAACTGTCATTGGCGGCCAGGAGGTACCAGGACCATCTGCCGATCGGATCGTCGAGCAACTGCGCTACAATGACATTGCAGCCGAGGCGATAAGGGTTGAGCTGGGGAATCGCGATACCGGCGAGGCGGTCCTCGATGCCGCCAGGACCAAGGGCTGCGATCTCCTGATCAAGGGCGCTTTCACCCGCACTCGGCTGCGGCAAATGATATTCGGCGGGGCGACCAGCTACATCATGGAACACGCGGATCTGCCGGTCCTGATGGCTCATTAAAGCATGATCCGGAAAAGTGCGCAGCGTTTTTTCCGAAAAGATCATGCTTAAACAACGACCTAAAGCGCGATGACGATTCATCGCATCGCGCTTTAGAGCGGTAAGCGGCTCTGTTTTGCCCGGCGGAGCAAGATGAATTCGGAAAAATGCGTAACCCATTGATCCAACTGACGCCGGTTACTGTGCATGGGGTTGTTTTCACGATTTTGCCAGACCGGGAGCAAGACGCCCCAGTCAGTCTACGCTCTTCGAGCTACGCCGGACACGCTTCGCCACTGTTGGACGTGGCTGCGCCACGCGAAGCCTCTTGGCGAAGCGTGGTGGGCGCACAAGGGATCGAACCTTGGACCTCTCCCGTGTGAACCACAATCGGTAGACCCGATCCAACCAAATCCGGCCATAGTTGAGATGCAAAAACCTCTTTGATTGATGGTGGGTATGGCCTTGTGCGGCCATAAGAGGCCATAGGTGATCTTGCTACATTTTGTATGCCCCCGTTGTGCCCGCCGTGGATTTTCCCTCGGGGCACAAAAACGGGGGAGGTCTGAGACCCGGTTCTGTTCGAGGTTGGCCGCCCTTGTTGCGGGGCACAGAGAGAGGGAATGGATCATGACGGAGCCGGCCAGCCAGCTGACACTCACCGATGCGGTGATCCGCAACGCAACGCTGCCGCCGGGTAAGGCGCAGCACTATCTCCACGACGACAAGCTGCCCGGCCTCGCCTTGCGCATGCGCGCCACCGGCGGCCGGACCTGGGTCTACCTCTTCACCAAGCCGGGGGTGAGGGGTACCCAGCGCAAGACCCTCGGCGCGTGGCCCAAATATAATGAGAAGGCCGCGCGCAAGGCCGCCACCATCGCCGCAGGCGAGGTGGTCAAGGGCTTGGACCCGAACGACGCGAAGCGCGAGGCGAGGCGGCAACAGGCAGCCGAGAAGCAGCGCACCACGCTCGCGACCCTCATTGTTGAAGATGGTCCCTACCAGACGTCCTTGACCGAACGTCAAGTTGTCAACTGGAAGCCAGCAATGTCGGCGTTGCGGCGCGGGCTCAAGGATCACGCCGAGAGCGGCGTAGGGGACCTGACGCGACGGCAAATCATGGCTGCGGTCGACAAGATTGCCAAGACCGGCAAGCGCGGTGCCGCCAAGGACTTGCGCAAGCACGTGCACACCTTCCTCGAATGGTGCGTCGGCGAAGGTTACGTCGAGCACAACGTGCTCGCCGGCTATCGCGCGCCCAAGGAAACTCGCGCGCAGAGAGTCGGGCGCCGAACAAAGGGCCGCGCGCTGACCGATGAGGAAATCATCAAGGTCTGGGATGCATCCGGCAAGCTCGGGGCTTTCGGTCTCCTGGCACGCATGTGCCTGCTCGGCGGCCCGCGCCGCAGCGAGCCTACGATGATCGAGTGGCGAAAGCACATCATGGACGACCGGATCACCTTCGATGCGGCGTGGACCAAGATGGGGCTGCACCACGATGTGCCGCGCACTCACCTGGTTGACGAGGTGCTCACGGCCGCGAAACATTTCCAGCGCGCGACGTCCGACTATGTCTTCCCGTCACCGAAGACCGGTGGGCAGATGTCGGGCTTTACCAAGATGGTCAACCGCCTGGTCAAGGAAGCGGGCGTTGCCAAGTTCACCATGCATGACCTAAGGCGCAGTTTGCGCACCATCATGTCGCGCTGTGGCTACGACAACGAAATCCAGCGATTGTGTGTTGGGCAGAAGCCAAGCGGAATCGATCAAGTCTACAATCACGACGAACAGTGGATCATCCGCAAGATGGCGTTCGAGGCCGCTCACGACTACATCGCAGAGTTGGTTGGCGCGAAACGCATCGGGAAGATCGTGCGCCTGCAGCGGACGAATCCACTTGACCCGATCAAGGCCGAGCTGCTCGGCCGTCTCCGTGAGCATTATGCGGCCGAGGCGTCCTAGTCGTCTTATCGCACTTGGCCAGATAGTCCCGCACCGCATCGACACGATAGAGGGGGCGGCCATCGACGTAGCGCCATTTCAGCGGGTGGTTCGGATCGCGCCGCCACTGTTCCAGCGCTCCGGGCGTGCGCCGGATGACCGCTGCTGTCTCCAAAGCCGTCAAATTAGAGCTGCCCGGCAGCGTATCGATATCGAACGTCGCCGGTGGCGGCATACCACGGTTCCTGCGATGGCGCTTCGCCCCAGGCGGTATTTTCCTACTACCTGGCGATCTAAATGCCTCGATCCGAATCATTCCGTCCTTGCCGCCCATGCCTCCGCTCCAACCCACAATCGGTCTTGGGCGATCAAAGCCTAGGCTTCTCCGGAAAAGAAGAAATCCCGAGCGCGGATCGGGCTGCTGGGTAGCCGTGGCGTACAAATAGGACGAAGAGCAATCTCACGCGCGCCGGGTCCGCTCAGGCGATAGAAAGCCACCCGATGGTGATGACGTCGGGGTCAGCATCGCGTCTCTTTTGCGCGGCGATCGGCGCTCTTGGTCGGCATGGGGACCGAGCTAAGCCTCGCGAGGGCGAGAACCGGGCGTTCGCGGGCCGACCGGAACAGCTAGAGGCGGCGCCCAACCCCCAATTGTGCTGTTTAAATCGGGCGGTAACCCCATCGTGCGACGGTCGGATTGCGGTTATGATTCGACCCAACCGGAGAAAGTGAAGCAGAGCCATGGCCCGCGGAGAGTTGATGAAGAAATTGCTGGCCAGCTACGGTCGGGACGAGGAGTTCCGCGCCGTGGCGGAGCAAATCATCGACGAGGAAGAGAAGAAGAATAATCGGGTGCTTGCGCGTAGCCTGCGCAAGACTTTGGAGACCGGCCCAAGCCCAAGCCGACCCAGCGGTCCAAAGGGACTGGCGCCCCTGATTCCCTTCCCCGATGCGGCTGCAGATTTCATTGAACGTGTAGAACCAACGCATGCGCGCAATGATATCGTTCTCGGCGCGACCAATGTCCGCGTGCTCCTTGGGCTCATCAAGGAATACCGTCGCGCGGACGACATTCGTCGCCATGGCCTGAAGGTACGCTCCAAATTATTGTTCTGTGGACCGCCGGGCTGCGGCAAGACGCTCTGCGCTGAAATCTTCGCGGCGGAGCTCGGTTTGCCACTTTTTCTCGTCAAGCTAGATAGGCTGATCTCGTCCTATCTCGGGGAGACAGCAGGCAATGTCCGCAAGATCTTCGAGTTTGCCCGCAAACAGCCGTGCGTCCTCTTCTTCGACGAGTTCGACGCGCTGGCGCGCTCGCGCGAAGACAGCAGCGAGCACAATGAATTGCGGCGGGTCGTGAACAGCCTGCTGCTCTTCATTGATAATATTCGACCGAAGGGCTTCCTGATCGCCGCCACCAATCTCGACCGATCGCTGGATCCCGCGATTTGGCGGAGGTTCGACGAGGTCGTATGGTTTGACAAGCCAAGCAAGTCGATGATCGGCCGCTTCCTACGATTGAAGTTCAAGAATGTCTCCGTGGCCTTCGATCCGCTGCGGCATGCGTCGGCGTTGGACGGCTATTCCTATGCCGAGATCGAACGCGTCTGCATCCAGGCGATCAAGTCGATGATCGTCGAGCGCCGCAAGCAGGTTTTGGAACGCGACTTCAATCGCGCCTTGGAAGATGAGGTAAGGCGCCGCGCTGGCCAATCGCGGCTCGCGCCGCCGAGTTAGTCGCAACGTGGCGCGCTACGATCATCTCGAACTCGTCCGACTGCCCGAGCAATTCGAGCGTCGTAAGCATGGCGGAGGTGGACCCCCACCCGCACGGGACCGTGGCCAGCACAGCGGGAGGCTGCGCGACGAGCTCGATGCAGCAACTCAGGAACAACGCAGCCGCCGCAAACCCGAGTTCGTTGACCCCTCACTAATCCTACGCGTACAAATGACCGGGGCGCCTCTGGAGGAAGAGTGGCAGCGTCTCGGACTCACAGTGCTGTCGAGCGATGCGGACCGCACACTCGTGCTGTTCGCTTCGAACGACGAGATGCAAGAGTTTCGCGCCCGGCTCGACGCCTACCAAGCCGGGGCCCCGCCTGGCCAGAAGCACGCGCCATACAACAATTTCGTCGCTGGAATCGAAAGCATAGGGTCAGTCGAGCCACGCGACCGAATCGGCCACCGCCTGCGTGAAGAGGGTTTTTCCGCTCCCAACGATTTTTTACCCCGCACATCTTACCTGGTCGATCTCGAGCTTTGGGACCTCGGCGAGCGCCGCCTGCGCGAGCGCAAGCTCGAGGATGTCATCAGCTATGTCGAAGCCCGAGCGGGCGAGGTTCTAGATCGCTATATCGGCCCCTCGATCAGCATGTTCCGCGCGCGCCTGAC
Source organism: Bradyrhizobium frederickii (assembly GCF_004570865.1). Lineage (GTDB taxonomy): Bacteria > Pseudomonadota > Alphaproteobacteria > Rhizobiales > Xanthobacteraceae > Bradyrhizobium > Bradyrhizobium frederickii. The sequence goes on along the minus strand of NZ_SPQS01000026.1, from coordinate 66,032 downwards.
GGGCGAACTCATTCGCACCTTACTGACAATCGAGGAAATCGCCGCGATCGACCTCCCGCCCGCACCCGATGTGACGACGGCGGACGCGCTCGATCTGACGCTGACCGACGTTCCTCCAATGAACGCGCTTGCCGACGATGCACCGGTGATCGGCATCATCGATAGTGGTGTCAACGATCATCCGTTTCTGGCCGATGTTTTCGCAGGCGCGATCGCCGTGCCCGACGACCTTGGCACCGCAGATGTCTGGGGACACGGCACTCGTGTCGCTGGTGTGGCGGTCTTCGGCGACCTTCGTGCACAGCTAGGGCGGGGGGAACTGCAGCGCGGCGCCCGGATTTGCGCGGCGAAGGTCGTGAACGACCAGGGGGATTTTGACGACCGGCGCCTCGTTCCCTCCCAGATGCGGCAAGCGGTGACGACCTTGAAGCAGCGGTTCGGTTGTCGGATTTTCGTCATCGCTCTCGCCGACCGGCGCCGTGTCTTCGATGGTGGGAAGGTTGGAACGTGGGCCGCCACGCTTGACGAGCTCGCGCGCGAGCTTGACGTCGTCATCATCGTGTCGGCCGGAAACCGCAGCCCGCGTGGCGGCAATCGCCTTGAGCAGGCAGTCACTGAGTATCCGCGATATCTCCTTGAGGATGCCAACCGCTTCTTCGAGCCAGCTGGCGCGCTGAACGTCATTACCGTGGGTGCGCTGGCGCACGGCGAAGGGCTCGATCCAGATCGTGCCGATGACGTTCGCGTCCGTCCGATCACGCGCGAGCTTGAACCATCGCCATTCTCGCGCGTGGGGCCTGGGCCCGGAGGCGCGACCAAACCCGATGTTGTTGAAGTCGGCGGGACGCTGATCTTCGACCCTGTGGTCGGCCGCCTTCGTGGAGGCGAGGAGCTAGCCAGCGCCGGCGTGCTGACACTTTATCACCGCTATCTTGACCGGCTGTTCACAGGGGGATCGGGAACGTCCTACGCCGCGCCGCGAGTTGCGTTTAGCGCAGCGCAAATACTGACGCGCTTCCCGCAGGCGTCAGCCAATCTGGTCCGCGCTCTGCTCGTGGGATCTGCAGACATTCCAGAGTCCTCGCGGGATCGATTGCAGCTTCTAGGGACCGAGGCCATACGCAACATCTGCGGGCATGGCCTCGTCAACCTCGAACGCGCAGCTTTCTCCGACGATGCTCGCGTGACGCTTTACGCCGAGGACGAGCTTGCTCTCGATCACTTCGCAGTCTACCGGATTCCGATTCCCGATGCCTTTCAGGCGGGTAACGGTGAACGCGTAATCCGCGTAACGCTGGCGTTTGATCCCCCGGTTCGGCACACGCGAAACGACTATGCAGGTTTGGGTATGAGCTTCCGGCTGGTCCGAGGATGTGAGCCGGACTTGATTTTCGAACACTATCGTCGACGCGAGCAGGCAGAGGGTCCATTTCCAGAACTCGCACCGCGATACAACTGTCAGCTTATTCCTGGGCCGCAGGCACGAGAGAGGGGGACCGTTCAATCCGCGATGGTGGCATTCAAGCGGGGCGTCGAGGAGTATGGAGACAGCTATTATCTCGTCGTGCGTTGCGAGAGTGGCTGGGCGACGCATGTGGAGCGGCAGTCATTTGCCGTCATTGTCCAACTATTGCACAAGGCCGAAGTGCAGCTCTACGAAAGAGTACAACAGAGGATTCGGCTCGGCGCGTAACCCCGGCGCGTAAGCGAGACGAGGAAGGCGCTCAAAGAGCGATGAGCGTCACAGTAGCATTGCATCCGGTGTGATTTTCTCGGCTCCGGTTTGTGCGGGCGCCCCGCTGGAGGGACCCGGCAGTCGCTGTTAGGTGAGAACAATAAGGGAACAAGGTGGCTTGTCTTGATCAACGAGCGGATTATCCACTGGTGGTCGACCACTAGCCGGGGCAATTTCTGGCTGTGCGTCACCTATTCGCTCAGTAGGAGCCGGAGACTCGGTTAGGATTCTTCGACGTTACCGGCTCTTGGTCTTTAAGCCGGATTGCATGCCTTGGGCACTTCAGACCTCGAGGAAGTTGGAGGTGATTGATGAGGCGTCGAATTTTGGTGCTTCATAGCGGGGGTATGGATTCGACCGTGTGCCTTTACGCAGCGCATCGGGCGGGTCATGAGGTAATAAGCCTTGGCGTCGACTATGGGCAACGGCTTGCTGTAGAAATGACGTTTGCAGAGCAGCAAGCTGCAGCCATCGGGGCGCGCCGGGAAGTGGTCCGTGTTCAATGGGAAAAACCCCAGCGTAAAATTCCACTCGATCGCGACATTGAAGAAATGCCCTCTTCGATCTCACCCGCGTTCCTGCCTGGACGCAATATTGTCTTTCTGTCACTTGCCGCCGCACATGCGGCGGGCCTACACGCGGATGAAATCCACATAGGGCTCAATTGCGTAGACTTTTCCGGTTATCCTGACTGTACGATCGAATTTTTTGAGTCTTTCAGAAATATGTTAGCCATAGCAAGCCCTGGAGGGGCCAGCTTACAAGCTCCGTTGCTGAGAATGAGTAAGCGGCAAATCGCTTTGCTCGCGCGCGAGCTTGGCTTAGGCGAGTGGGACACTTGGAGCTGTTACAGGCCCCAACGCGTCAACGGCACCATCGCACCGTGCCATCATTGCGATGCATGTAAGCTACATGCTCACGCTTGGGCAGGACTCTGATTATGGGTGATCTCGCCCTCGTTGCGTGCACGAAAACCAAGCGCCAAGTAGCGACGCATGCCTCAGATCTCTACGTCTCCCCGTTGTTTCGAAAGTCGTTGCTCGCGGCTCTCGATCGCTGCAAGCAAGTTCGGATCTTATCGGCGAAGCATGGGTTGCTGAATCCAGGCGACATCGTCTCGCCCTATGAGCAGACTCTTAAGTTCATGCCCGCAGCTGAACGCGCTGCTTGGGGAACTCGGGTCGCTGCTCAGCTCGCATCGGCCGCTTCCCCAAATGATACCCTTATCTTCTTCACCGGGGATGACTACTTCAAGCCCCTTAAGTCTACCTTGCTGGCCTCAGGCTACAGACTCCAACAACCGCTCGGGCGTAGATCCCTTGGCGCACGGTTACAGTACCTTCGAGAGATTAATGACGAAGCCCTTCTGAAGACGATGCTAATCCGCTTCGGACAGTTGATGCGTCAGTTAGCTCGCATTCAGGTCGGTGGACGACTTCTTTCCCAAGCGACTGGACGGCAGCCATGGCCCGAGCGAGGGCTCTATTTCGTTGTCGAGCCTGTTGGACCCGCTGGCCGAGACTGGATCACGCGGGTCGGAACTCACGCAGTGAGTGCTGGCTCACGCACCACCTTGTGGGACCGCATTAGTACGCACCGTGGGGTCGCAGGCCACGGCGGAGGTAGTCATCGATCATCGATATTCCGCTCGCACGTAGGACGGGCTCTCGGCCGCAGAGGGGACGAGGCATTGCCCGCATCTTGGGGCGTCGGTCAGTCTGCACCAGCAGATGTGCGGGCTAGTGAGTCTTTGTTGGAGCGAAAAGTATCCAGCGTCATCGGCGACATGCGATTGCTTTGGCTAAGTGTTCCTGATGCGGCTGGGCCTCGGAGCGATCGAGCATATCTTGAGCGAAATATTATCGGTCTACTGTCCCGCACAAACGTTTTGGGAATACGACCGGCTCCCAATAGCAATTGGCTCGGACGGGCGAGCGTCGACTGGCGGATCGTCACCTCCGGGCTTTGGAATCTAGATCATTTGTTTTTTCGTCCGGATCCCAGATTCTTGGACGTACTTGAAATCTACATAAACATTATGGGCGGCAAGGACGCTCCACGGGAAGAATCGCTCGCCCCGGTAGATTGGGCTTGCCGGCCCTCACATGCGAACCACGAACAGCTCAACCTCTTCGAGACGGATAACAAGCTTCATGGTGCGTAAATCTGGTCCGTCAGATCCTTCGAACTTGATGGGCAACTCAGCGCGAGCGATCGTGCACCTGCGCGCACAGCGACATCGAAAGCGACTAGGCCTAATCTTCGGAGCAGGCGCCAGCAAGGCGTTAGGATTTCCCGGATGGGAAGATCTGGTCAATCGTATTGCAAGGCACGAGGCCGTTCAGGCGGAAGATGTGTTGAGCAGGGCAGGTGAGATCAAACCGCCACGATCACTCGCTGCACTCACGCACATGATGTTTGACCATTTTCGCGCGCGAAAGCTGAGTGGTGCAGGTCTTGACACATCGGTGCCTCTACTGCAGGAGCAGCGGATCAAAAGCGATTGGCTACGGATCATTCATAGCGAGCTATATCGAGATGTCCCTAAAGCTGCAGACGACCGAAAAAAGTCGATTGAGGCCCATCCGTATCTGAAATCATTCCTGGATGTCGTTAAAGCCTCGCCGCTCACGGTGAACTACAATTTCGACGATACGATCGAGAAGTTGTTGATGTTTTCGCGAAATGAAGAAGAGGAGTCGACCACTCGGGGTTACGAGACCATCGACAAACCGAATGCTCAATTCCAGAAGCCAGCTGGCGTGATCTATCATCCCAATGGCTTCCTGCCATCTCGCTTCGACGACGGCGCTAGTGCAGATCTTGTGTTTGATAGTGACGGGTTCCAGGATCAGTTGATAAGCGCAGCGAATGGACGCTACGTTCACCTCTCAAATCACCTTTCCCGCAATACATGCCTGTTGATCGGGTTGTCGCTTGATGACACGACTCTGCAGAGTATGCTTCGGCAGAATGCCGTTGCGAGCCCTGGGCACATTCACTATTTTGTTCACTTTGTCGGGACCGATACCTCCCTCTCCGACGAAACTCGGAAGGCGGTCTTCGATTCCAACTTTACATCGTACAATCTCTATACGTTGTTTCTAGACGCTGATGGAATTCGCCATCTGGCAGATTTAATCCGGATGCCAGACTCGCAATTCGTCCGTTTCCAGCCGAATAGTCGGAAACTCGTCTACTACGTGGTAGGCTCTATCGGGGCAGGCAAAAGTACTGCAGCCTCCAATTTTCGTAGCTTGATCACCTATGATGAATGGATCGACGAGCGACTTCCCGAGCTGGCGCGCCCGCAGAGTGCCGAGGATGATGCTTCGAGCATAGACAGTTGGATCGCCGAACAATTCCGCAAAAAGAACTATGCCCTAAATGAATGTAAGGAAGGCATTCATCTTGTGGATCGATGTCCACTTGATCCTCTGACCTTCCCGGGAGACAAGCAAGCGAAGGCGGCGAACCTCCTCGCGACGATGACTCACGAAAATGCGATGACGATTGCGCAGGGGCACGTGATCATGCTGGATTGCGATTTGGATGAATTGAAGCATCGCAACAGTCTCAAGCACAAATATTGGGAAGATGACAAACTCTCAAGCTTGATCAACGAGATCGATTTGGTGTACCGCGACGTTCCCAAGACTGTTCTGTGCACTCGCGGTCGAAGCATCGACGAAGTCGCTCGTGAAATTGCTCGTATAATATTTCTCGCGGAATACACCCCTGTCGATATTGGCGCCGAATTGCAAAAACATTGTGAGGCCGTCTGTGCCTAGTCCCTGCGTCTACCTGGCTGCACCGCTCTTCAATCCGCGTGAACGCGCCTTTAATGATCGTCTCACTCGAGAATTGGAGCAGCGGAACGTTAAGGTGTTTCTTCCACAGCGCGACGGTACACTTCTTGTCGATATGCTGGAAGCGGGCGTCTCTCAGATTGTCGCTGAGCGCAGAGTATTCGCGCAAGACATTGACGCATTGCGATCGTCGGATGCCTTGGTAGCAGTACTGGACGGCGCGACAATCGATGAGGGGGTCGCCTTTGAGGTAGGCTTCGCCTACGCTCTCGGGCTCACATGCGTTGCGATTCAGACCGACGTGAGAAGAGCCTTACCCACAGGCAATAATCCAATGATTAGCCAATCCTTTCGAGAAATCTTCACGTCGGAAGACGAGTTGCTACATTGGGTGGACACCTATTCACTCGACTGGCAGGCAGCCCGGGCGACTGCTTGAGGCACTGTAGCGAGCGATGGCCAACATTTTCATTGCCCGGCGCCGAACTGCGCCGTTCCTGTAGCGGCCATGCCGACACCGAATTGGTGCGCCACGCCGACTGTACGACTGAGAGACAGAGCGGGCTAGGTGCGATGGATAGTTGCTCCTTCGTTCCTTCAGAATCCTCCTGCTCGGCCTCCCGAATTGACTCCAGGCATGGGCTTCCAAGCCGGCTACGCAGGACGATTGCTTCGGCGGTCGTGAGCTTCACCGGACTGAAGGTGAGGACTGCTTGAGGTCCGCCGGTGGCGGATTCGCGATCGGCACGAACTAGATCTGCCGCAATGTAGGGAATGATACCACCTTGTTCTGCAGGCTGCCGCTAGGTAGCGAGCAGAGCGACTCCACATCACTGGCGTTGAGGAGCACGTCCTCGGCGATCTCGGTGGGGAGCTTGACCTTGTTGTCAATCAGCATCTGCGCGGCCGAGCCGAGCACCGTCGGCCTCGACAGCGCGAAAGCATTGTCGAGCGGTTCTCGCTTGCGGATGCCACGGGCGTTCATTTGCTTCCACATGTATTTGACCTGATCGGCGTTCAAGATCCCGAGTTCCTTGCACCGGTAGATCATCGCCGCCACGGCCACGCGCCACCGGCCCTTGAGCGATATGAAGTAGTCGATGGTTGTGTTCGCGATCTCCCGCGCGAACGTCCGGCGTGGCAGGAGCAGGGCGCCGGCGAACCGGTTGGCCTGGTTCTCAAGCCGGTCCAGGTTGCGACTGTTCACTTCGACGGCGTTGTGCAGGACGAGGTGGCCGAGTTCGTGTGCCATGTTGAAGAGCTTACGCGAGTTACTCTCCTGGTCGGCTGCGTAGAGCACGTATGGTCGGCCGCCCTGCCAGCGGGAGACTGCATCCATGTCCTCGCAGCGCACCGGCTCCTCGATCACGATAACGCCGTGGTATTCGAGCAGCGGAGCCAGATCGGTGATTGGACCATAGCCGACGCTCCAGAACTCGCGCAGTTGGTCAGCGATCTCCTCAATCCGCTCGTTGCCGTCGCGTTCGTAGTCGAACTCGATAGCGGGTAAGTGCACTGGCGGCAGCTCGACGTATTCCGCGAGGGACTCCGCTATGTAGAACGCCCACTCCAGCCGACGGCCGATCCGCAGGCGGTCGGGCCGCTGCATGCGCTTCAGGCTGCGCCATGTCGGCGTCAGGAAGCGCTCAGCAGTATGTTTGCGCGGCGCTATGAAGAAACCCGGTGGCTGGCGGGTGACGGCGATGATCTTGCTGAACACGTCGCCGCGCGGTGCGAAGGCGCCAGTCTCATAGGTGCCAACGGACTGGCGGCTCACGCCGATCGCGTCGGCGAACTGCTCGTCGGTCATGCCGACGGACTCGCGCGCCTCCCGAATCCTCTCGGGGATGATCCTCGCAGACATGGGCACGCCTTCAACGCTTGGTGTCGTCGTTCTTTTTCTTCTTCTCCATCATCGAGACCACGTTGTCCTTGAGCTTCATCTTGGACTTCGGGTCAACCTCGGCCGGCCGTTTCGCGTCCTCCGACTTCTTCTGCACGACGACGGTCATCAGGTTGATACGCGCGAGCCACTCGTCAGCATTCGCCGACGGCGACTGCCAGAGCGCGTGCGAGAGCCGCCCGTCTGGCGCTGCGCGATAGGTCAACCACGTGTAGAGCTTCGGCGGTGCCAGGCGGATGATCCGTTCCTGCTCGGTCTCGAACAGGTTCGGCATGTTCGACGCCCGCGCGTCCTGGCGGTTCGGCGTGTCTTCCGGAAACTTGGTCGGGTCCTCGGTGCGGACGATGTGCGCGTGGCAGTCGCCGCTGTAAATGTCGAGCCAGTGCCAGGTGCCGCGAGGCATCGGCATCAGCGTGCACTTGAATGGGAGATCGCCGGCTTTGCACATCTCCTCGAAACGCATCAGGATGCCGGCTCGGCGGATCAGACCGCGCATGTCGTCCCCGACTTCTGACGAGAACATCGGGGTGCCCTTGATCACATCGTCGCCTGCGGCGATGCCTTCTCGCAGGGCCCGCAGCGTGTTTGCGTAGGTGTCGTAGGCGAACGCGGCGTCCAACCGCTGCTGAAAAGTCTTGGTCTGCATGGTGGTACGGCTTCCCTCTGCCCCGACGCGCGCCAAGTAGATCGCCCTTTTTTCTGTCCTGTGTCAAGTTCTGTGCCCCTTTTTCTATCAGTTCGTGGAGGTTGGGAGCAAAGATCCCAAAAGATCAGGGACTTAGGCTGCCGAAGAACGAGGTCCGGCCGTTCGCCGCCTTGCGCCGAAACCCACCGAAGTGCCCACCGTGTTGCTACTCATCCGATTCGTACCCCAAAACCCGCGAACCCGAATCGCGGCTCAAGAGGAAGCAATGGCAGAAAAACGAAGCGTTCCGAGGCGGCTGTTCAAATACCGCGCGTTCAATAATCTCACACTCGATATGATCATTGCGGACAATCTCTTTTATGCCGATCCGAGCACATTCAATGATCCGCTCGACACGCGGCCGTCGCTCAACGCCGATCTTCCTGCCACAGACATCGAGAGCGCGTTACGGCAACTCATCGAGCGACGCGTCAGCGCGGAGATGAAAGCCGCGGCTCAGACAATCAGGTACAAAGGTCCGAAAACCCTGGATCATATCGATCGACTTAGCCGCCTACAGGCCGATCAGGTCATCTCGGAAATAATCCACAACGCGACCGACCCAAGCTATGAAATAGATGACCCTCTTCAGTTTCTGCTTGGCCGCTATCTGGAGAAGGAACTGTTACTGCAATATGATAAGGGCATTGTATCTTTGGGTCAGCGCGCTACCTGCCCGTTAATGTGGAGCCACTATGGCGATCAGCATCACGGCGTCTGCATCGGCTACTCGGTGCCTTCTGATGCGCTCGATGATCTCCATAAGGTTCAGTACGGCGGCACGCGGCTCGTCGATGCCAGCAAGGTCCTAGCTATGCTCGACGGCGACAAGGACGCCCGTCGTCAGGTCGACGAGGCCGTTCTGTTGCGAAAGGCGGCGAGCTGGCGATACGAGCAGGAATGGCGTTTGATTGGGCCGCGCGGGGTGCAGCGTTCCCTACTGGAGCTCGAAGAGGTGATTTTCGGAATGCGCTGCAAGGAAGCCGTAAAGTACGCCATCGTTACCGCCCTGGATGGTAGGCAACGGCCCGTTCGTTTTTATGAAATGCGCGAGCTCCACGGGACCTTCAATCTGAAGAAATATCCGCTGGAAGAAGGAGAAATGAGGGCCTTTTTTCCGAGGCGATCTCGTGACATCCACGAAGCATTCCAATCCATCGCCGCTACCCAGAGGGAGGGGCAACCGTCCTGATGGCTCTGCCTTCGCTAAGGTCGTATGCCGAAACTCCTCAGCATGTACGGAGACGAGACTCAACCTACGTGCAAAGCATACATCGATAGATCTCCTGCGGTCTCCGACCTGGTTATAGAGCGCTGCGGCTACGTTCGATTTGATCCCGTGACGGTAGGAATCGCTCCGCCGGGGATATGATCCGAATGCTCGTTGTCGCCCGGGTCAGTGCGACGTACCAATCCTTCCTCGTCATCGCGTCTTCTGCGATGATGATCGCGCGTTCGAACTCCAGGCCCTTCACCAGCAGCGTGCTGCCGATGCTTCGGTTACCGGGGCGACGCCCCGCATGCCGCATCCGATTTTGAACTTCCCAAATCGCGATGCTCAGCGTGGCAAGTTGGCGCGTCGCCTTCAATTGCAGGGCTGATCGCATCGCATGGAACATCTCACGACGATACAGATAAACGCCGGGTCTGTCGTGGAGCGTTTGCAGAAGGGCGAGAATGCTCGCTTCCGAACCGCTGGAGATCACGGCGTCGCTGAGTGGAAATAGCGAACCGAACTTGGCCTGTCCCAGGCGCCGACCTTGCTGGCGGGCTCCGAGCGCTTTGAGCAGCTCCGCCCTTTCGAGGCCCGTCAGGCATTTGGACCCGAAGTCGACGATTGCTTTTGCTCGGGCCAACCCGGTCGTCCGATCGATCGTCTTGGCGGCGGCATAGAGGGTCTTGCAACTGATCGCTTCAAGGTTGCCAAAACCCTGTTTGGCAAGTTTTTGTGCCAGTGCGGAACGCCGGTTCTCGCTTGTGCTGTCGCCAATGACGATCAGGCTGCCTTGCACGGGGTCGCGCATGGAAGCGAGGCATTCCCCGACGATGGCTCTCTGACGGCGTTGAGCTGCCGCGGGCAGAGACGTCCAAGTTACACATCGTGGTCTTGATCGCAGGTCCAGATCGTTGCCGTTCTCAAGGGCGGTACGGACGCCCTGCAGCCACTCGGCCAATTCTAGATTTTCCGCGTTCTTCCAGCGCCATGGCGTCAGAAGCTCCGCCGAACGCTCAAACAGGGGAAATACATCGCTATCCCAGTCGACCGGTTGCTGATCTCCGAAATCGAAGATCGCTTGCAATGGATCGCCGAACACGCAAGTCGGCAGAAGGTTGGCGAGCCGTGAAACAACTTGATGCTGCTGTTTGGTGCAATCTTGATATTCGTCGACGAAGCATCCTCCATAGGATGCGAGTAGAACGCCATCGACAGCGCCGCTATCGAGCAGGCGCGCGCCGGCACGGTAGACATCGTCCCAGTGGGCGCTTGTTGCCGGCGCAAACGCGGCGAGTCCCGAACGTTGTGGAAACGATGCCGCAAATCGCAAGCACCACCCAGCAATGGTGTCGATGCGGTACTTTGCGGTCGCAACTTGGTGCTTACGCAGGCGTTTGGTCAGGGCGTCGACGCCCGCATGTGTGTGCGTGAGGATCAGCCTGCGCCGATCGGAGATTCCGACGGCGAGCGCGATCTGCTCCGTTTTACCGCACCCAGCTGCGGCGACAATGCTGCCACGGCGGATGCTTACAGCGAGCCGGGCAATATCGTCATCATTTGCCATCGACCCACTTCCTCATGGCGGCAACACCTATGCTGAGAGGCTTGTCGGAAACAGCACAAAGATGAGGCCCGATGAGCGCGGCCAGCCGTTCGCCGCGCTCGATTGTTTTGAACCACTTCTTGTCGTTCGCGACCTTGCCGAGGATACGTCGGACTTGCACGGTATCGCGGTCATTGCCGAGCTTAGCTGCCGTGGCGGTGGGGAGCCCGACTGTCGACAGAGCGTTGTCAATCACGGCCCTGACGCTCTCGACGCTGCTGAATTCAATGGCGAGTGCGATCATCGAGCGTATACAAGCCCAGGGGAGGTCGAGAAACAGGCGTTCTTCCGTCGAGCACTTGTCAGGCCATTGGTGAACAACTGCGCCTTTCCCCTTGGCGCGCTCCAGATCTGCCTGATTCGGTTCTTCGTCGGAATCCAGGAGAAGCCAGACCTCATAGCCAAGGTCACGTAAATGTTCGGCGATAAGGGGTGCTTTGTCCTTACCTCCGCCGTCGATTGCGACAGTAGCTTGCAAGGCAAATGAGTCATTGCCGGACGTCTGCCACCATTCGTCCAGGCCGCGGGCAAGCCCCTGTTCGGTGCGGCCTTCCCCAACCAGTATTTTCCGGGCGAGAAAGGCCTCGGGGTTTCCTCTGAGATGGCGTTGTGCAGTGTCGGAGTCCCTTGCAAGAGCAGAGATGGACTTGACGGTGATGATGCCGACATCTGACCGGACTGAAAAGATATCGGCCGCAGTAAGCTCGCGGATCACGACCGGGGAATGTGTGGTTGCAAATATCTGCGGCTGAGCCGCGTCGGCGGCGGCTTTGGGCGCCTTGAGATATCTTAGTAGGCGAGCGATACGATGCGGCTCGAGGCCGTGCTCGATCTCATCGATGATCGCAACATGCGGGGGACCGGCGTCGTGCTGGAGAGCCGACACAAGAAGACGTGCGGAGCCTGTGCCGAGCCTGCGCAATGGCAGATCGCCATCATGAAGTGAGATGCCGCCTGAAGTGATGCTGACACCCTGTACGTCGAGCTCCGCCGTAAACTTGCCCCGCACAGGCACTGCGAAGAGCTTGCTCAGCTCCTCCGCTCGATCGACGGCGCTCTTGAAGACATTTCGGTCGCCGGCTTTGAACGAGGAACGGGCGGCGCGGGCCGCTTCAGCGAGTTGCAGGCTGAAGCCATCGCCCGCCTCGCCGATGCGAGTCAGCACGGAGGTTCGCCCCCAACCCAGATGTCTCTCCGCGTAGGGGCCGAGGCGGTTCGTCGCAAGCTGCTTGGCGTCCTTGAACCGGATCGTCGGCGGATCGCTGTCGAGCGCGTCGATCCTGTCATTATATATCGACCACCGAGCCTCTAGGGTCTGATCGATGACGACGTTGATCGAGAGCACTTCCTCCAAGCCTGGTCCCGGCTCATCGATGATTTTTTTGGCCGAGACATCCCAGCCGCGGAGGTGGAGCCCATATCGATCTTCGGCCTTGAGCTGCGGTGGCAGGTCAGAAAGCGTTACGGTGATCCGGATCGGCGCCTTAATGTCGAGATCGAAGAAATCGCAGTCGTCGGCAAAAATGTAGGACCTGGGATTGAGGCACAGCTCGATCGCGTCCAGCACAGTGGTCTTGGTCGAATCCCCGGGGCCAATGAGACAATTCATGCCAGGGGATGGTGCCCATTTCAGCCTTTTGATGCCGCGGAAATTTTCTACTTCCAAGTAGACGATGCGCATTCATTCCCCCAGGCCTTACCGCACAACCTGTCCTTCAGTTTGAGATTGCCACGATCTCGGATCCCTCCAGGAGAGGTAATACAGTAGCGCAACCTGAGGTCATCCCGTCCTGGGGTGCATCCTTTCGCGAAAGTCTCGGTCGTGGTATTCTCCGACTCGGCTCCCGGCAGGAGCCTGCCGCCCGTCGTAGCGAAGCCGTTGAGGCGCTGTCCAGATCAATCGTTCCCGCCATGTCATGTCGGGCCCGAGAGGTGGTTGACGGGCGACGCTTCGCTAAGGGCCGGGAGACCTGACGTGTCGAACGATCACATTCGTCCGTCCTCAATTGAGGGCATCAAGCAGCTCGCCAAGCGATTCAAGAAGTCCGACGGCATTCAGCATGCTGTCGCCTTGGACAAGGCATCAAAGGCGGCCGGCTTCGAAAATTACAAGCACGCACTGCGCAAGCTTGGAGACGGCCTCGCAGCCCCCGGGCCGTCGGCCGAACTGTACATCTCCGTTCTTTGGCGGGATCGTACGACCAAGGTTACGGGCTGCGAGATCCTGAAAATGCCGCTCGGCAGACCTCTGGACGCGCTTGTTAAGCCGGCACAATACAAAGCATCGCGGGGGCTGGGTACGATGCGCCGAGAAGGTCCTGATCATCTCGCAGACACATACACCGCGTCGTCGCAGGAGGCGGCGCGGGAGGCTGCGTGCGAGGCTGCCAGGACTATTCAGTTTATTGAGGCAGCCCGATTGGTCCCGTCAAAGGCGAAACGATCTTTCCCCAGAGGACAAGTCCAGCATCGGATGCCGGGCTCCGATCACGATGCAGCGTGGTTCGATCCCGCAGCGAAGACCTTCATCCGCACCAATGAGCCTTATTCCCATAGCGTCACTCGCGAGCAGAAGGAATGGGCTGACCGACACGGTTGGGCGGTCGCGGTTTCGCCGTGGAAGGGAATGTATCGGCCTGACGGCGGGACATCGCTCTTTCTTTTGGCCGATATGTCCAAGGGATATTTGCTTGAGCCGATGATCTCGCGGTTGGTGGAGGCACCGGCTCCCATCGTGGCGTCGGCCTGGGATGGAGAGTCGAGGCCGATCGCACCGGCCTTCGTCAGCCCGGGTCAGGTGGCGGAGATCGAGACAGAGGCCCGCGAGGTCAAGAGAGCTGGCGAGCGGCGCAGCTCCAACAACTCTGTCCCATATAGCATGTTTCTTTCGGGAGCGCAGCGCCGACCGAAGACGCGCATGCCAATTGAGGGGCACAAACTGGTCGGGCGACTGCTGAAGTCGATCCTGATCGGGACGAGAACTCGCGCGGGCGTTCACCGACGCGTCGACGCAATCCGCTGCGAGCTCGATAACTGGGTCCAGTGTGAGTATAGGCGCGACGAGCTTTCGGATGACGTGTTTTTCGATCTCTACTATCATGAGCTTCCCGAAGGGGACGCACTCGCTGCGGTACCCACAAGCTGGGATCGGCACATTTTGAATCTTGACGAGGTTAAGGCTACGCTCGTCCGATACTATCCCGAGTGCCCACCGCTGCGCCAATTGCTAAAGAAAGCCGATCTGGCGATCGCATCTCTTCGCGCTTGGAATGTCGCCCCAACACATACAGGAAGATTGGAGAGTTCGGACATCAATCGAAATCGAGGTCCCGACGATGGTGGGCGCCTCTGACCGAACAACAAGCGTCGCCTCTGGATGAATAGGCACAACGCCGGCGTTTAATCCGGCGTTGTGCCTACAATCCCCTCAATACCTGCCGCCGATCCCGCCGAGATTTTCGGCATCGAGCAGCACCGCGCCCCAACTAACCCCTGACAGAAAAGCGATTGAACGCAGTCAGGCTCTGAATACGCGGTTCAAGCTCCCGGAGATAGATCGTCTTTTGCAAGAACTCGATTTCCGCGTTTTGATCGCCGTCATCGACATCGATGTACCAGGACTTTGGCCGTCCATCGGTACCGTCACTCCAACGATATCCGCGTCGCTTGAGTTCATCCTTCAGCTCGAACGGCGAATGTTCAGCCCAGATCCTAATGGTTTTGCGCCGCGCGCGTTCCAGCAGAGTGGAACGAACAGTCTGATTGTGATGGGGGAGCTGCAGCGCCAGGATCTCGAGGAGCGCGAGGCAGTCATCGACGGCGCGATGTGCCTCATGAAATAGGCCCGCCTTCATCAGCAGATACGGCAATCGTGAGCCTTCGAACCCATGATTGCGCCATTCAATCTCACTCACTGAACATGCCCACGCTCGATGTTCAAACGATGGACAGCAACGCTCAATGAACTTCCGGTCGAAAGCGGCATTGTGAGCAATGACGACAACAGCATCTGCCGCAAAGGCGGCAACGCGATCCGGATCAAGGCTGTGGCCATCGACCATCTCGTCGGTAATCCCTGTGAGAGCCGTAACCTCCGCGGGGATGGGCACCGACGGCTGGTTGAAGCAGCTGAAGGTATCGAGAACTCGGGTGGTCCGGCCGTCCGGCAGGTAGGCGAACTTGACCATTCCGAGCTCGATAATCTGATCGTGGGCCGGATTCAGGCCGGTTGTTTCGACATCCAGCAGGAGAGCAGTCTTGACCGCTTCACCGTTGCTCGTAGCGAATTCTGATCGTGGAATGAGCCGGCGCAAGACGCGATAATCCGGCGATTGCTCGAGCGCGGCCGCCATTTCGGCCAAGGTTAGGGGATTGGTCATGTTCATGGTCAATAGATGAAACCGCGCTCCGTGCGCGCCAGAGTGCACTCTATCGGATGCGATCGGGCTATGCATCGGAGCCTGTGGATAGCTCTTCGCCGGTGTACATCTCGCAGCTAACGGCTGGGTGGAAATAGCCGGACGCCAATGCCCATCCTTTGAGCGACTCCGCTGCGAGCATCGATCCACAACCTGCGATGACCGATCGCCACTGTTGCGTAGGTAGCTCTAGCGTGGTCCAGGCGACTCACGCTAACCATCATTCTCAACCACCTCACTGCACAATGGGAATGAAATGGTTGCAGCCACCCGTGAACCGCCGGCTTCTGGTTATGCGCTTGAAGTGGACGGCCGACTCAAAGCCGAATTTGCAACCAGGGACGGCGCCAGAGTAGGTGGAGAAGAACTCAAGAGGCGTTTTCCCATGCTTCAGATCAGAATCTATGACGCGCACACGCATGCGCGCGAGGAAATCTAGATCCGCTGGTTTAATCTAGGCAGAGTTGCTCCGTTTGCGCGCGTGCGGCCGCTGCCGCAGCGGGCTCTCGTGAACCGAGCCGCTTCGCGTCTCGGCCATCCGGCTTCGATCCCTCGCGCAAGGACTGAGGAGCTCCTCGCGGGGGCACTCGGGAAAGGGGCCCGCCTGCGGCGAGCGCTATCACTGCCCCGTTCCCGGGTGCGCTATTAAACCGGTCTCGTCGCTGCTATCGGACCCGCGTGCCCGTTCGGGTCGCTATGCTTCACGCTCTCCGGGGGCCTCTTTTGATTCTCCCAGTCTTTCGCTTTGTCTTCTCCTCGGCCGAATTCCCCAGCATTCCCACGAGAATTCTGAGGGCACTGCCGCGCGCGCCGGGGCAAAGCGCCGGCCGGCGCCCGTGCGACGCGGGCGGTTCCTTTCCTCAAGTGCGGTGGGGCGGCGCTTCCGCATGGACCCGAGGCAGCAAATCTCGAGTCCACCATGGAAGGTGACACGCGATGCACGCAACACGTTCAGTGGGAGCGAGGTCTTACTGGTTGCCCATGACGGTGAACTGGACGTCGTTCAGATAATCGCCATTTCCGCGTTGTGACCCACCTAGAACATAGAGAAAGTTGTTGTATTGCACTGTGGCCTGACCCCACCGGGGCACTGCGAATTGATGTGTGTCGAACACAAACCGCCCGGTTTCACTGTCTGGCGCCAGGGGGGCAAATTGCACGTTGTTAAAGTAGTTGCCCTGTCCGGCATTACCGCCGAGTACAACGAGCGACGGCCTCCCAGCTGCTAACGTGACAGTCATTGTATGACCGTACAGCGGCATGTTCAGTCTTGCAGCGTTGGTGTGCCAAGCGTCAGGACAGCCGTCATCCCTGATTGGAGCATACTGGACATCGCTAAAAACGTCTTCAATTAGCAGGTCACCCCATCCTCCAGCGACATAAAGGACGCCTTTGTTCACGGCTACGCCTGGAGCTGAACGACCACCCTTGAGGTGAAATGGACATAGTTTCCATTGGCCGAGCGAGCCATCGGGATTGATCTCTGCGGTCTCGATCGTATCGAAATGAACCGTATCCTTGCCAATCTCGCCGACGCCAGCGATTGCCGCGAGATAGCTCGTGCCCGACATCGTGGAGAATATCTGCAAGGCGAGATTCGAACGAGGTATTGCGAGCTGGTTGGGACTCGTAGTCCATGAGCCCAGCATACCGTCTGGCATCACGCGGGCGTACTGAGCGTCGGCACGCGTCCCCTTATTCGAAAAGCCACCGACGACGTAGATGAACTCCTTGTGGACAGCTACGCCCATTCCCGAGCGCGGCTCCACGAAGGGCGTTGTCTTCTCCCATGCGCCTTCGGCGATGGCACCGTCGTTCCCGAGAAGCGCAGTTTGAACATCGTTGTATAGTGTGAAGTTGTTTGCCGAAGCGTACAGGCCCCCTAGGATGTAGATCCTGTTGTTGACGAGAGTCGCGGCATGCGAGGTCCTAGGACCTTCGAACGGTGTTGTCGCCTTCCAGGTGGAAAACGTGAGTTGGTCGCCGCGCGCGGCAGCCAGCGTCGCAAGCAGCGACATCACAACGGTGGCGCAATATACACGCACGGCATTTCGCATGAGCCTGCCTCCGACAGATCAGTTGAGCGCTTGCTTGTAAGCACCGTTGAAAGAACCAACCGATGCTGCCATGACTTCTAGTGAAGAACCACGACGATGATCAGTCGCACTCAATGTCAGGCAGGCTAGAGCTTCCTTTCGCAAGAGCCGCATTTAGCGCCTTCTTGATGTCTGCCACGCTCCAGCCGCGCACGCCTGCTTCGCTTTGGCCGAGATAGATGGCCTTCGTTGCACCACAGACGGTCATTTGATCAACCGCCGTTCCAGTTGGTAGCAGCTGGGTCAACAGCGCAAGATCGCCGTAGATTGGCTGGCCGCCAACCACGACCAATGCAATGTCGGCAGGAGTGGCCTTAACAACAGGGTCGAGAGCAGTTGGCTTTGTCGGATCGACGGCAACGTTGACGACGACAAAATCTGCGAACTTGTTCGGAGCAAGGCTTCCGACATGGTCTGAGATGCGCGCCATCTTCGCCGGTGTTGACGTGGCCATCTTGATAAGGTCGTCCGACTTCACGCCGTAGTGCCGCGCGGCGTAGCCCATCTCTTGGAGCATCCCGGCGCTGCCAGACGGACTCCAATCCGGAGCGATTGCCATGTCGATGCCCGCTAGATGGGCGGCTGCGAGGTTAACCGTCGAGCCGTATAGTTCATCGTTGCTGCGTGGAGACCACACTAGCCCAACCTTACTTTCCTTCATGCCTTTGAAATCTTGGTCTCGCAGCGCTGTGCCATGTATGAGGATGAGACCTTCTCGCTCGATGGCGGACTCGATGCCGGTCTTCAGGTCCTTCTGCCGCAGGATTTCCTTGCTCAGCATGGTGTATTCGCGATGAGCCGCGGAATCAGTCGGTGCGCCTTCTGAAAGGTGGACGACCATGCCGCGCAGAGTCCCAGCCTTGAGCTCGCATAGAAGGAAGTCCATCCGGCCATGCGTCAATTCCAGCGGGAAGACATCATTCTCCACCACATCAAGTAAAGTGCGGTCGATCGCTAGATCGGTCGGGCAGATCGTGTCTTTCGGATCGGAAGGCGGCTTGGTGAATGGCATGTTCGAAGCCGTATCCAGATTACGGACAAGGCCGGCCACGCACTTTGCGTTGTCTGGATGCTTGTCGTCCGCCAGCAATCCACCAAGGACTGATGTCGCGCCGCCCGCAAGCGCCTTGATTTCGGCATAGATCTCGGTTTCGCAGGCTGTATCAGCAAGCACTACGTTGTGTGGGGCCACCAAGGCCCTGTCGTATTCGGCCGTATCCTGCCATTCGTATCTGTTGTTGAACTTCCTCGCCGGGATCCACCGCGGCAACGCATTCCATGTCAGATGGTCGTGCAGATCGATGAAGCCCGGGAGGATGATGCCGGGGACTTTGATCGCCGAGGAAGACGACGGGACCGAGGCAATCGGGCCAACGGCGGTGATTATTTGCTTGGAGATGGAAATTGCGCCATCGGAGATGATGCCGTTGGGGCTAAGCACCATCCCGCTGATTGTCCAATCGTCGGCGGCCTTGGCTGTTGTGAGTGGCGAAAGTGCCAATGCGACCAGAGCGGTGCTCCATCCAGCGATTCTTAAAAAAGTTCTCATGCGCGGACCGTGCCCTGAATTGATGTGACCGAAAATAGGTTCTGAAAAGACTCCTAGGTTAACTCGCGGTTGCGGAAAGATACAAGAGCAACGGCCGCTTGCGCTGGGGGTAACACCCCTACGCACGGCACCGTCAGCGTGTCTGTTCAAGCAAGGGTTAACAGGAACTTTGGAGTGGCGCTTCGGCCGCCGTCGGAAGCATTCGGAAATTGCTGCCTTCTGGCGGCTTCAGTTGGCGCCATCCGACATACTCACTGTCAAGATCTCAGGGGGTGCCCCCTGGTGCCCCGCCCAGAGTAGGGCGCCGGCCCTGTCGGGCGGGTCTTCCTCCGCTCGGTTCCCCCTGGCACTTGCTACCCCGGTCTCCTCGATGCGCATGGGTGCAGGGGTGAAGTGCACCCTGCATCCATGTCGTCTTCCTCCGTCACGTCGCCGGTTCCGCCGGGTCTTCCTTGACACCTCGGGCGACGATCCGAAGCGACCCATCCGGAAGCGGGCGTTGCAGCTTTAGTGCCTCATCGCTACCCGCGGTCATCCAGGTCTCGACGTCGTCCGGCGTTGTCAGGATCACGGGCATCGCCTTGGAGTGGATGGCGCCGACCTCGGCGTTCGGCTCCGTCGTGAGGAACGCGTAGAGGTCGTTGGTTGTCTCGCCTTCCCTGACCTTCCGAACGGAGGTCCAGTTGGTCCAGATCCCGGCGAAACAGGCGAGGGGCCGGGACTCGTCGAGGGCGAACCAGATGTCGCCACCTTCGGCCTTGTTGAATTCGCTGAACGAGTTGAATGGCACCACGCAGCGATTTTCGACGCCGAGCCAGCGGGCCCAGTGCTTACTTTCCACGTTGCGGATGTTGGTCGTGCCGCCGTCCGGCTCCATCCGCAGCAGTTCCTTGAAGTCGACGGTCTTGCCCTTGGCCTGCAGCTTTTGCGCTCGTTTCTTGGTGGCATCCATTAACGCCTTTGATGACGACGGCATCCCCCATCGCGCCGTGGCGAGCTCGCGGCCTTCGGCCCCGTTGCGCACGATCGGTGCCTTGTAGTCTGGAAACACGCCGGGCATCGACGCCAGATTGCCGTCGTATCGGTTTACGACGCGAAACAGCGCACTAATAGCAGCTTGGTTTGTCGTGATCGAATAGAGATTACACATCAATCAGGTTTCGGTTCGAGGGTGGCGAGGCTGCCAAGCCAACTGTAGCAGAGTCGCCGATGGACGCCGGCCCGCCTTGGCGCATTTGCGGCAACGCAGCCGGCTGGCGAGATCGTGCACGAAGGTGGTTGGCGGGTGCTTCATCGCCGCGAGGTCGACGTCGCTCGGCGTCTTGCAGCGCGTGCACCTGATCTCGAGCCAAGGGAAGCCTCCGTTCACGGCCTGGTCAATGGTGGGCGACGGATCGATCGGTTCGCCGTCGCTCCACATGCGCTCGTTCCAGCTTTCGCAAAGCAACCTGTCTGCTTGCTGAATCATGGCCTCGCCCTTAGCCCGCATCTGCGCCGATTGGGCAGCAAGCATGTTGGCCATCGCGCGTGCCTTGCCGAGCTCCTTTGCCAGAGCTTTGCGATCGCCACCCGACAGGGGCGTAGGGTGATACTTCGGGGCCATCCGGATTTCCGGGCGCAAAGAGGTCGGATCGGCAAATTCAGAGCGACTACGGCGACTCGAACGCTGGCCAACACCCGTCTTCTTCATGCCTGCCGGTGCGCTGTTGGCAGGTGTTGTCGAGCAAGCGCTGCGCCACGTCCTTCCAGACTGCGTTGGCGCCATACAAGCGGACGGCATCGGCGGTCTGGATTTCCACGGTCCGGTCGCAGCGGCGGCAGGAGACGCGCAGGACGTGGGCCCTAATTTCCGAAAGGCGTCGCTGCCGGGCCTGGGCCACGGTCGCGCCGGCGCGAGGATCTTTCAGGACCGATTCCCAATATTCGGCCGGGAGGGGGGCATCCGGACCCGCAGCGGACGGCGCTCGTCTACGGTCGGCTTCAGTGGCCAATTTTTCCATCTGCTTTGGGGTCGGCATGCGCCAGCTCGCGGGTCGGTCGGTCATACGCAATTAGAACATAACAAGAACAAATGTCGAGTCCAGGTAGACCGGCGGTGAGAAAAATCCTCCTGCCAGACGGCTGGCGGTGTCGGAACCAAGCCGGCCCGTTCGTCTTGAATCCGGCACCAGTATGGAGTTCCCCCGCATGGCCCCCCGCGCTAACTGGAAAGGCTTCCTGCGTCTTTCCCTCGTCACCTGTCCGGTAGCGCTCTATCCGGCCACGTCGGAATCCGAAAAAGTCTCGTTCAACCAGCTCAACCGAAAGACCGGCCGCCGCATCAAGTACGCCAAGGTGGACGCTCATACCGGTGAGGAGGTCGACAACGAAGACATCGTCAAGGGCTACAAGGTCGACACCGACACATTCATTGAGGTGACGAAGGAGGAGCTCGAGAACGTCGCGCTGGAATCGACGCGAACGATCGAGATCGACGAGTTCGTCGACCGCAGCGAGATTGATCCACGCTACCTGATCCGCCCTTACTACCTGACTCCAGATGGCAAAGTCGGGCACGACGCCTTCGCCGTTATCCGCGAAACCATCCGCGAAATGAACAAGGTCGCGATCGGTCGCGTGGTGCTGACCAATCGCGAGCACATCATCGCGCTGGAGCCGCTGGACAAGGGGCTGATGGGGACATTGCTGCGCTATCCCTACGAAGTCCGTTCTGCGGATGAGTATTTCGACGATATCCAGGATGTAAAAGTCACCAAGGACATGCTTGATCTCGCCAAGCACATCGTCAATCAGAAGGCGGGTCATTTCGAGCCGGACAAGTTCGAAGACCAGTACGAAACCGCCCTTATCGATCTCATCAATCAGAAGCGCGCGGGCAAGCCCATCGCCGCGAAAGCGCGTCCTCGAGGTGAGAACGTCGTGGACCTGATGGACGCGCTGCGCAAGAGCATCGGAAGAGAGGGCGCGGCAGCTCCAGCGGCACCCAAGAAATCAGGAAAAAAGCCGCGCAAGGCGGCGGCCGGGCAGAAGGAAATGCTGATGCCGATCACCGGCAAGAAGCCTGCGAAGGAGACCGCGGCGAAGAAGCCGGCGGCCAAGCCGCAGCGGAAGTCGGCTTAGGCGTCGTGAAGTATCCGGTGACGATGGACGGCCACTACTTCGTTGTCCGCGGCAGGCTTTGGCGAATGGCTAATCCCATCTCAACGAGGTCACCCGAGATCGTATTGTCGGCCGTCTAGTGGCGGCCCGGCGGGTCGGTGCGCGCGCCAGCAAGGCGGCCGACCGCGAGGCCGAAGCCGCGCTGCATAGGGCCGTGGACGAGGCTAAGCAGCGAGCGCGGTCCAGTATGGCAGGACGGCTCGCCGGCATTCGACTGCTCTGCAAAGTAGGGGCGATATGGCTGCGGTGAACAAGACTTCCAGGAGATCGACCTTGAGCGCGGGCATTCTCGCATACCGCAAGGGAGCGCGGGGGCTCGAGGTACTGCTCGTTCATCCCGGCGGTCCGTTCTGGCGCAATAAGGATGATGGCGCCTGGTCCATTCCTAAGGGCGAAATCGACGCCGCGGATGCTCCGGAGCAGGTCGCGCGGCGCGAGTTTGCCGAAGAACTCGGTCCGAGTGCTTCGATTGGTCCGCTCCAGCCGCTGGGGGAGATCCGACAGCACGGTGGGAAGCGCGTCATCGCATTCGCCGGCGAGGGCCATTTTGACCCAGCTGCGCTAACCAGCAATACCTTCGATATCGAATGGCCGCCACGAAGCGGTCGACGGCAGAGCTTTCCCGAAGTCGACCGCGCGGAATGGTTCGATATCGAGTTTGCGCGGAAGAAGATGCTGTCCGGGCAGGTAGAGCTTCTCGATCGTCTTTTGGCGATCGCCGTTGAGAGCGCCGGGAAATGATCTTCAGGATTGGAATCATTTCGGACACGCACGGCCTGTTGAGGCCCGAGGCGGAACGAGGCCTGGCGGACGTCGATCATATCATCCATGCCGGCGACATCGGGCGCCCCGAGATCGTTGACGCACTTCGCCGGATCGCCCCTGTCACCGCCATTCGTGGAAACGTGGACAGTGGCGAGTGGGCTCGCGACTACCCCGACACGAAACTCGTACGTCTGGCGGACAAGTCGATCTACGTTCTGCACGACCTGAAGACGCTGAAGGTCGATCCCGGCGCCGGCATCGACGTCATCGTCTCCGGGCATTCCCACGTGCCGAAGATCGACACGGTCGGTGGCATTCTCTACCTGAATCCCGGCAGCGCGGGACCTCGCCGTTTCCAGCTGCCGATCACGTTTGCGACGCTCGAACTCACGCCTGACGGCATGCGACCGGAAATCCACGACCTTGGAGGCGAGTGAGTGTCGGCGGAGGGTGCGTCAAACCTTTTTGCCGGCTTTCGCCGAAGGGAAGCACTACTTGCGCGGACGTTCTCGCTCTCGCACGACGTCCTTCGCCCGCTTGTCGGACCTGAGCCCGAGGTAGACGGGCTGGCGCAGTTCGCCCTTACTCGTCCACTCCGCAAATTTGACCTCGGCAACCAACGAGGGCTTGACCCAGGTCGTGGCAGCCTCGTCCTTCACTTTGGCAGGGAAGGGCGATTTCGGGGTCGTCAGCTTCATGAGTTTGGTGTGGAGGTCTTCCAGGACCTTGTGGCTGAAGCCAGTGCCAACATGTCCGATATAGCGCCATGTGTCGTCTTCCCGTACGGCGAGGACCAGGGCGCCGAAGTATGGTCTTGTACGCCTCGGCGCCGTGAAGCCCGCGATCACCACTTCCTGCCGCTTTGCTGTCTTGATCTTCAGCCAATCCGCCGTCCGGCTTCCGGACGCATACGCGCTGTCGGCGCGCTTCGCCATGACGCCTTCCAAACCCTTCCGCTCGGCCTCGGCGAAGAATTTTGTGCCGCTCGCTTTGCGGTGACGGCTGAAGGTAATCAGCCGGTGACGCGGCAAGATCGCTTTCAGCCGTTCCTTGCGCTCGAGAAGAGGCTGTTTGCGCAAGTCAACTGTGTTCTGAAACATGAGATCGAACGCGCAATACAGGAGCTTCGCTTCATGCCGCAATGCGTTCTGAAGTAGCTGGAAATGCGAGACGCCGTCCTTTCCGATCGCAACGAGTTCGCCATCGATCACGGCGTCGCCCTTCACGCCCTCCAGCGCTTTGGCGACCTCGATATAGCTGCGGCTGATGATCTTGCCGTTGCGGCTGTAGAGCGAAACCTTGCCCCGCCGGACTTCCGCGATCATCCGGAAGCCATCGTACTTATCCTCGAAAACCCAGTCGGGGTCGTCGAACGGCGCGTCGGTGAGCGTAGCGAGCATTGGCTGTAAGCGCTTGGGCAGGGTCGACGTCCGGCTCATTCAAGGGCCAATCCTTCAGTGCGTGTGGCGTAATGCAGGGACGGCACCTTATCGCTCGAGGTGGCCAGGGCCGGTTCGATGAAGCCGGGGAAAGGCGCGTTGACGCCGATAACCGCCTGCTTTTTACGCTGAAACGCCACTGAAGAACTCCACGCTACAGACGATTCAAATTGGCACAGTTCGAATCGTTCCGGAACCTGCGAATCCCTGTCGCGTTGCTTCGATGTCACAACAGGAGGCACCCATGGCGGGAGCAAAAAAGAGCAAAACGGCGCGCGGACGAAGGCAGGACCGGGCGCGGGTGGCAGGCGGGCAGGACTACGAAGTGCAGTACGAGGCAAAGAAAACCGGAAGGTCGGCGCCAGCGGTGAAGAAGGCCGTCAAAAAGGTCGGCAACGCGCGCAAGCGCGTGGAGAAACGGCTGCGCCGCTGAGGCGGAGTAGGGTCGGCGTCGGGGCCTAGAGCCGGTCCTCCTCGTCAGGAGGGCATTCTGGGCAGGTATCACCAATCGAGTCCAGCGCGTCGCGAATCGCGGCCTCCACTGCCTGACGGGATACGTCTGCTGGCGGATCTCGACGGGCGATGTCGAAGGCCCGCTCTCGTGCATGCGGATCGGCACGGTCTTGCATCCAACCGTGCTCCTCGCACTCGCGGATGGCGCCGGCTTCGTTCAGCACGTTGATCGCCCAACCGCGCAGGGTGCGGAACGCTGGCCGTCTCTGCTTGGTCATCAGCATTGAAGGTTCTCCCATGCTGAGACGAATCGTTTAGTCCCGCAGACGTTCCCCATCGCTAACACACGACTGGGATTCCGGATCGTGGGATCTCGTGGTCCTTCAAAGGCCGAATTTTCCGCCCGGCCAGATGCTAGGGTGGACAAAAACGAACAGAAGAACCGTTTTCCGATGCTTCAGACGTCCGAGCACAGGTGGTTGCTTCTTGGTCCGTTTTGCGCGTGCGGCTGTCGCCGCACCGGGCTCTCGTGAACCGAGTCGCGCAGCGTCTCGGCCTTGCGGCTTCGATCCCTTGCGCACGAGAAGATAATTCCCTCGCGGGACAGAAACGAAAAACCGGACCTTTATGCAGCAGCCACCTGCACAAAGGTCCGGCTTTATCTTAGCGTGCCGCGATACCAAACGGCTGCAAAGGACGCTTCATATCCTTTGGGAAGGTCTCGCTTTTCATCCGGGTTGCGACCCGGAGGCGGCAATAGATCAGTAGCCGATACGACTACTTCTTTTTCTTTGAAGTCTTCTTCGCCACCTTCTTGGTAGCTGATTTCGTCGTCTTCTTTGCCTTCTTCGCTTTCTTGGCCATGTCGTCCTCTGTAAGAATTGGCTCTCAGTGAACATGCCCACGACGTGCATAGACATGCGCACGAGTGAGACGTTATCACAAAAGCAAAATTGATACCAAGCAGACGTGAAGCCGCATTGAGTCGCTCGCCGGAGGCACTCGCCCTCGGGCCCGCCGTCATTGCATGCCGGCGTCGCTATCACTGCCCTTCGGGTCGGGTGCCTTCTTAACCGGTCTCGCGACGGCACTCGGTCCCGGGTCCCGCCGCTACGCGTCGGCGCTATGCTGACCCTCCTGCGGGTGCCTCTTTCGCCGCGTCCGCGAGTGGTCTTCGCTTTCGCTCCGCCCACAGACCTCTCTTCCACAATTGTGAGACCCCTGTGAAAATGCCAGGCGGTTCTCGTATCATTGCCCGCATCATGTTCGCTCAGGTTTTGGCGCGTGCGGCCAGGGCCGCACCGCGCTCTCGTGAACCGAGCCGCGCAGCGTCTCGGCCTTGCGGCTTCGATCCCTCGCGCCAGAGCTTTGGTGCTCCTCGCCGGGGGCACTCGGGAAAGGGGCTCGCCTGCGGCGATCGCTATCACTGCCCCGTTCCCGGGTGCCGCTATTGAACCGGTGTCGTCGCTGCACTCGGACCCGCGTGCCCCTTCGGGTCGCTATGCTCACGCTCTCCGGGTGCCATTTTCCCTTGAGGCGATGCGCCCTTGTGCACACGCCTGATCGGGCCTGGGTCCCAGGTAGATGGCGCTAGAGGCTGAAAGTAAGAGTGCAGGCTGGGTTTTTTCGTGGCGGGTTAAAAGCTGCGAGAGAGGCTCGCGGTGCCCGTCGCGGAGACCCGCGATGTCAAACCTTAATGCTTGCGCGCGCGCCGGCCACGACCGGGCGAACCTCTATAGCGAAATCACCGATAAGATCATTGCCGAGCTTGAGGCCGGACGTGTCCCCTGGGTTCAGCCCTGGGGTACTGCCGCGGCGAAAGCGCCGCTGGCCATGCCGAAAAACGCGTCGACCAACCGGCAATACAGTGGGGTGAACATCCTCATCCTCTGGGGAGCCGTGATCGAACGCGGATTTACAGGTCAAAGTTGGCTCACCTTTCGTCAGGCGCTCTCGCTTGGCGGCCACGTTCGCAAGGGAGAGCGCGGTACTACTGTTGTTTACGCAGATCGTTTCGTGCCGAATGACGAAAAGCGCCGCGCCGCCGAGACCGGTGAAGACGCGCAGACGATTCCATTCCTCAAACGATTTACCGTTTTCAACGTCGATCAGTGCGAGGAACTGCCAGACGGCATCGCAACCGCTGCTCCGCCACCGCCGGCTGGCCTGATTGAACCCACGGTTGACGCCCTCATCAAGGCCAGCGGAATTCCATTTCGCATTGGTGGAGATCGCGCATTCTACGCAACAGCCGAAGACTATGTTCAGGTCCCGCCACCGCAGGCCTATTTCGAACCCATCAACTGGCACCGTACGGCCTTGCATGAACTCGGCCATGCGACCGGGCATCCCTCGCGCCTCAATCGCGACCAGAGCGGATCCTACGGTACGAAGAAATATGCCTTTGAAGAACTGGTCGCCGAGTTGAGCTCCGCTTTCAGCTGCGCATCGCTCGGGATCGTCCCGACCGTGCGCCATGCCGACTATATCGGTTCCTGGCTTGAAGTCCTACGTGAAGACAGTCGGGCCATCGTGCGTGCCGCCTCACAGGCGAGCAAGGCCGTGGACTATTTGCTCGGCTTCGTTCCCGGGTCCATTGAGCCCGCATCGTTGGATTCGGCTGTCGCCGATCACGAGACGGCGTGATGCTTGGCCTGGTGGCCGCGCGAGAGTGAGAGGAGGGGAGGCTGTTCGCGACGGGTTGGAAGCCAAGAGAGAGTCTCACGGCCGCCCGTCGTGGAGAGCCAAAATGACGAAAGCCGTCCAAAAGATCACGCTGTCGCCTTCCCGGGACATTCCCTTCAATAAGCTCGTGCTCAGCCAGTCGAACGTTCGCCGCGTCAAGGCCGGTGTTTCGATCGAGCAGCTAGCCGAGAGCATCGCGCAGCGTACGCTTCTGCAAAGTCTGAGTGTCCGGGCCGTTGTTGATGCAGCTGGCAACGAGACCGGCATGTTCGAGGTGCCGGCGGGTGGCAGGCGTTATCGCGCTCTCGAGCTTCTGGTGAAGCAAAAGCGGATGTCGAAGTCGCAGGCGGTGCCCTGCGTTGTTCGCGAAGGGGGCATTGCGGAGGACGATTCGGTGGCGGAGAACGATGAGCGGGTCGGCCTGCACCCGCTCGATCAGTTTCGGGCCTTCCAGACACTCCGCGATCTCGGCATGAGCGAGGAAGACATTGCCGCCCGCCATTTCGTGAACCCTGCAATTGTCAAGCAGCGCCTACGGCTGGCGTCGGTGTCGCCGAAGCTGCATGAAGTCTATGCCGAAGACGGCATGACTCTCGAGCAGCTCATGGCGTTCTCGGTCACGGCCGATCACGCCCGCCAGGAGCAAGTCTGGGAGAATGTCAGCCGTTCCGGCTATGACGAGCCTTACCTTATCCGGCGCTTGCTCACCGAGAACACCGTACGCTGGTCCGATCGCCGCGCCCAATTTGTGGGCC
Organism: Bradyrhizobium frederickii; assembly: GCF_004570865.1. Lineage (GTDB taxonomy): Bacteria > Pseudomonadota > Alphaproteobacteria > Rhizobiales > Xanthobacteraceae > Bradyrhizobium > Bradyrhizobium frederickii. The sequence goes on along the minus strand of NZ_SPQS01000026.1, from coordinate 37,762 downwards.
TTGATGCCTATCAGAACGCGGGTGGCGGCGTTCTGCGGGATCTGTTCGAGCACGACGACGGCGGCTGGCTTCAGGACGTCGTGCTGCTCGACCGCCTCGTAACCGAAAAGCTCAAGGCCGAGGCTGAGACGATTGCCGCCGAAGGTTGGAAGTGGATATCGATCGCCGTAGAGTTCCCCTACGGTCACATCCAAGGCCTAAGAGAAATCGAGGGCAGACCTGTCGATCTCTCGCCTGAGGAGCAGGCCACCATCGATGCGCTGAACGCCGAGCAGGCCAAGCTCCAAACCGATTATCAGGATGCCGACGAATTGCCCGACGAGGTCGATCAGCGTCTCGGCGCAATCGAGTCGGCACTGGCGGCATTCGAAGACCGGCCGATGCTTTATGATCAGTCGGAGATCGCCCGAGCCGGCGTCTTCATCAGCATCGATTCCGAAGGGCGCCTCTCCGTGGACCGGGGTTACGTCCGGCCAGAGGACGAGGTGCCGGCAGCCGATCCTGATGCCGAGCAGGGCGCTGATGCGTCGTCGACCGAAGGTCAAGGAGGGGGCTCTTCCGTCCAGCGCTCGGTCATAGCGGTCGCAGGTAGTGCTCCTGATGCTGAAGAAGATGATGAGGACGCGGCCAGGCCTCTGCCGGATCGGCTGATTATCGAGCTGACGGCGCATCGTACGCTGGCATTGCGGGATGCGCTGGCAGAAAATCCAGCGGTCGCGTTCCAGGCGGTGCTGCATAACTTCGTGCTGACGGCCTTTTACCGGTTCGCCTCGTCCGGGAGCTGTCTTGAGATCGGCCTTCGCACGCCAAATTTTCCCGCTCAAGCTCCGGGGCTGCGAGAAAGCGTCTCGGCCAAGGCTGTCGAGGCGCGGCATGAAGCCTGGAAGGCACGGTTGCCGAAGAGCGAGAACGATCTGTGGGACACGCTGACGGCTCTCGATGGTGGTGCACAGGCATCGCTGTTCGCCCACTGCGCGTCATTCGCGGTCAACGCCGTCTTTGAACCGGCCAATCGCGCCAATCAGGGCCGCGTCTCCGCGCACGGTGTCCGCACGCGTCTTGACCAGGCTGACGTGCTGGCGCGCGCGGTCGGGCTTGACATGGCGCAGGCTGGCTGGCGAGCGACCATCGACAACTATTTCGGCCGGGTCACCAAGCCGCGTATTCTGGAGGCCGTGCGGGAAGCGAAGGGCGAGTTGTCGGCGCAACTGATCGACCATCTGAAGAAGGCCGACATGGCCAAGGAGGCCGAGCGCCTTCTGGATGGCTCGGGTTGGTTGCCGGAGCCGCTGCGTCTCGTCGATCCCGATGCGGCGCCAGTGGGACAGGAGGGCGAAGCGGGCCCGCTTCCCGAATTCCTCGCCGATGATGAGGATCAAGAGAACGCCAGCGACGACGATCCGCAACAGCTCGACGCGGCCGAGTGAAAACACAAAGCGGGACGGCTCCGGCCGTCCTGCAGTTGCTTGGGGACCGGTGCAGAATGCCGGTCCCCATTCTTATGGGCGAGGGCTCAGAGGGAGAGCTAGGCCGGGAAGGGTTTGAGCCGTTGGGGCGGAGGAGAGCGCCTGATGGTTCGACTCGTTCCTGCTCTCCGAAAGAAATCCTGCCATGACCGAATCTCTTGCCGGCGGCGTCGCCACGCCGCTCTCCATGCGTGCCGCTGCAAATCTCACCTCAGCCGCCGTCAGGGCCGCGCGACAGCTTCTGACCGAGCTCGAACGCGGCCGGCGCATCGATGCCGCTGTTTTGCGTAGCGCCATGGAAGCCGCCTTTGGCGCTTCGGACACAGCCGGCGTTTGGAACTGGAAAACCGCCTATGACGTCTGCGAGGCGGCAACCGTTCTGTTCCTTCGCAAGTTCGGCCCGGCCATGCGCGCCAAGGCCGGCTCGACCGTCGCCATGCTGCCGATGCTTGTGAAGGTCGCGAGCTGTTTGCCGACCCATACGCGGCGTTCCGAGGACAGTCAGGCGCTTCAGCAATTCTCGACACCGATCCAGCTCGGGCTTGCGGCATGCACCGCAGCCGGCATTACGCCGGCCGATCGCGTCCTGGAGCCCTCCGCGGGGACCGGTTTGCTCGCCGTGTTTGCCGAGCTCGCTGGCGGTGCCTTGGTGATGAACGAACTGGCCGAGGCCCGCGCGTCGCTGCTCGATCATCTCTTCGCAAGCGTTAAGGTTACGCGGTTCGACGCCGCCCAGATCGACGATCATCTCGACGCCAGTTTCGTACCAAGCGTCGTACTGATGAACCCGCCGTTCTCCGCGTTGGCCAATGTCGATCGACGGATGGCGGATGCGGCTCTCCGCCACGTCGCTTCGGCGTTCGCGCGTCTTTGCGACGGTGGACGCCTCGTCGCCATCGCTGGCGCGAGCTTCGCGCCGGATAACCCGACATGGCGAGATGCCTTTGTGCGGCTCCAGGAACGCGGGCGGGTCGTCTTTTCTGCGGCTCTCGACGGCAGCTTTTACACCAAGCATGGCACTCGGACGGATACGAGGCTGCTTGTGATCGACAAGCTGCCCGCCGCAGATCCGAAAGCTTTTCCTGCCTCGCCAGGAATGGCGGGCGATGTCGCGACCTTGCTTGGCTGGGTGAACCAGCAAGTGCCTGAAAGGCTGCCCGTCGCCTCACCATCGGAGATCGCTGCTATCGGGCGGCCAGCAACGTCACGATCGGTCGGCCCCGTTGCACCAACTTCTTCGTCCTCTTCGATAACCGCAGCGCCAGAAGGTGTCGAACTTGCGTACGAAACGGTCGAATGGTCGCCGCCGGAAGGCGGCCGGCTGACCGATGCACTTTACGAGGAGTATGGATTGCAGTCGATCCGTATTTCGGGATCGTGCGCACATCCGACCAAACTCGTTCAATCCGCGGCGATGGCTTCCGTTGCGCCACCGAAGCCATCCTATCGTCCGCACCTGCCCGTCAATGTTATGGCAGACGGACTTCTGTCGGACGCTCAGCTCGAGAGCGTCATCTATGCAGGCGAGGCGCATTCTGAGTTTCTCTCGGGCTCCTGGACGGTCGACGCGACCTTTGATGTTCTGGCCGCCGCGCGCGACGACGCAGAGAATGCCGTCCGCTTTCGACGTGGCTGGTTCTTGGGCGATGGCACCGGGGCGGGCAAGGGGCGGCAGGTCGCGGGGATCCTGCTCGACAACTGGCTCAAGGGCCGCCGCCGCGCGGTCTGGATCAGCAAGTCGGACAAGCTGATCGAAGATGCACAGCGTGACTGGCGCCACCACGGTTCATAATCTCGCTTATGCCCAACGCCTCGGCCTTTGGGGCGGCGCCGACTTTCCGTTCGCCACCCGTGCCGAGTTCGTCGAAGCGATCGAGGAGGGCGGCGTCGCAGCCATGGAAGTGCTGGCGCGTGACCTCAAGGCGCTCGGTCTCTACGCGGCTCGCTCGCTCTCCTACGAAGGCGTCGAGTACGACCTGGTGGAGCACCAACTTACGCCGGAGCAGGTTCGCATTTACGATGCCTATGCCGGTGCGTTCAGCGTAATCAATAACAACCTCGATGCGGCGATGCGAGCCGCCAACATCACAGGCGCAACGGGAACGCTGAACGGGCAGGCCAAATCTGCGGCACGGTCCGCCTTCGAAAGCGCCAAGCAGCGCTTCTTCGGGCATCTTTTGACATCGATGAAGACGCCGTCGCTCATCCGATCGATCGAGAACGATCTTGAGTCTGGACACGCCGCGGTCATCCAGATCGTCTCGACCGGTGAGGCGTTGATGGAGCGTCGGCTCGCCGAGATTCCGACTGAGGAGTGGGGCGACGTACAGGTCGATATCACCCCACGCGAGTATGTTCTCGACTATCTCGCCCATTCCTTTCCCGTCCAGCTTTACGAGCCCTTCACCGATCAGGAGGGCAACCTCTGCTCCCGGCCTGTCTATCGTGACGGTCAGCCGGTCGAGAGCCGGGAAGCTGTCGCTCGCCGGGACCGTCTCATCGAAGAGCTCGCCTCGCTGCCGCCGGTCCCGGGCGCGCTGGACCAGATCGTGCAGCGCTTCGGCACCGACATGGTCGCTGAATTGACCGGCCGCTCGCGCCGCATCGTTCGCAAGGGCGACCGGCTGGTCGTCGAAAACCGGGCCGGCTCCGCCAACCTCGCCGAAACCTCTGCCTTCATGGACGATCTCAAGCGCATCCTCGTGTTCTCCGACGCGGGCGGCACGGGGAGGAGCTACCATGCAGAGTTGTCAGCCCGGAATCGCCGCCTGCGGGTCCATTACCTGCTCGAGCCCGGCTGGAAGGCGGACGCCGCGATCCAGGGGCTCGGCCGGACCAATCGGACCAACCAGGCGCAGCCGCCGCTGTTTCGTCCGATCGCGACCGATGTGAAGGCCGAAAAGCGCTTTCTCAGCACCATTGCCCGCCGGCTCGATACGCTAGGAGCGATCACCCGCGGCCAGCGCCAGACCGGGGGGCAGGGCCTGTTTCGGCCGGAGGACAATCTCGAAAGCCAGTACGGGCGTGACGCGTTGCGTCAGCTCTACACGTTGTTGGTGCGCGGCAAGGTCGAAGGCTGCTCGCTCGAAGAGTTCGAGGATGCCACCGGGCTGAAACTGACGGATGCCAATGGGCTCAGGGATGACCTACCGCCGATCACGACCTTCCTGAACAGGCTTTTGGCGCTCACCATCGACCTACAGAATGTCCTGTTCACCGCCTTCGAGCAGCTCTTGACCGGTCGGATCGAAGGCGCAGTCGCGTCGGGCACCTACGACGTCGGGCTGGAAACGCTCCGCGCCGAAAGCTTTGTCGTCACTAACCGGCGGACGATCTACGCCCATCCGGGCACCGGCGCCGAGGCCCGGCTGCTCAAGATCACGCAGCGCCAGCGCAACCATCCTGTGGGCCTGGACGATGCTCTTGCTCGTGTTTCCGATCGTCAGGCTGTCCTGCTAATCAATGAGCGCTCTGGACGAGCCGCCGTGCAGGTCCCGGCGGTGAGCGTCATGCTCGACGACGGCGAGATCGAACGGCGCGTCCGCCTGGTCCGGCCGATGGAGCAGCACACGGTCGCCTTGAACATGATGGCGGAAAGCCATTGGGCCGAGGCGGACCGTGAGCGCTTCGCTGCGGCATGGCTGGCGGAGCTTGCCGAGGTCCCCGAGTTCTCGGAAAGCACGATCCACGTCGTGGCGGGCTTGCTGCTACCGATTTGGAAGCGGCTGCCGAACGAATCGACCCGTGTCTATCGGCTCCAGAGCGATGCGGGCGAGCGCATCATCGGTCGCAAGGTTTCTGCCGCGTGGGTCGCAAACGTCCTTGCGACGGACGCGCCTTCACTGACGCCGGGCGCAGCCTTTGCCGCGCTGATGGGGGGGCGGGCCGTTATCGATCTTGCGGAGGGGCTCCAGCTTCGCCGCGTCCAGGTGATGGGTGCACATCGCATCGAGCTCTCGGGATTCAACGACACAATGCGCGATCGCCTCCGTGCTGACGGCCTCTTTGGGGAGATCATCTCCTGGAAGCTGCGGATGTTCGTGCCCACGGACGCGAGCGGCGTCGAGGTCCTGTCGAAAGTGCTCGACACTTATCCGGTAGCGCGCATCAGTGAGCGGGAGGCTGTGTGATGTCGCGCGACGCCTCCGAACTGGCACGCCGCCTCGCGCGCGACGCCGAGGCGGTGTGCAGGCACTATCTCTCCCGCGGCAAGCGAGCGGGGCGATACTGGGTAGTCGGCGACGTCCACAACGCGCCGGGCCGCTCGTTGTTCGTCCGGCTCCAGGAATCGCCGAAGGGACTCGCGGGGAAATGGACCGACGCCGCGACCGGAGAACATGGTGATCTCCTCGACATCATTCGCGAAAGTCTGGCGTTGCGAGACTTTCGCGAGGTCGTAGAGGAGGCGAGGCGGTTTCTGAAGCTGCCTCGTTCACAGCCGCAATTCGCTCCGAAACCCATTCGTTCAGTCGCGCCAGCCGGATCGCAGGAAGCCGCTCGTCGGCTCTTTGCGATATCAAGCCCGATTAAAGGGACGCTAGCCGAGACGTACTTGCAAGGCCGCGGAATAGGCCAAATCCATCATGGTGGCAGCCTTCGCTTCCACCCGCGTTGTTACTACCGACCGGACGAGCATTTGCCGACCGAAACATGGCCGGCGATGATAGGCTCGGTCACGGACCTCGAGGGACGGATCACCGGCGTGCATCGCACCTGGCTAGATCCACACGGCTCCGATCGCGTGCGGCTCGGCAAGGCCCCGATCGACACGCCACGACGGGCCATGGGCGACCTGCTTGGCAACGCCGTTCGCTTCGGAGTGGTGGACGACGTGCTCGCTGCGGGCGAGGGGATCGAGACCATGCTGTCGCTGCGTTATGTACTGCCGACCTTGCCCATGACCGCTGCTCTCTCTGCCAATCACCTCTCAGCGATGTTGCTGCCGTCTGGCCTGCGACGTCTCTATATCGCCCGCGACGACGATGCCGCGGGAGATGCCGGACAGGCTATTCTTGCCCAGCGCGCGGAAGCCGTCGGGATTGAAGTGATCCCGCTGTCGCCTCGACTGGGCGACTTCAACGAAGATCTGCACATCTTCGGCCTCGAGGCCCTCCGAGCAGCGTTGCTCCTTCAACTCGTACCGGAGGACGTCGTCCGCTTCCTGCATTCTCCGACGGTAGCTGCGGAATAGCCCGTGCGCTTCGATCGGGGACGACAGCCCGGTCACGACGCGTCCAATGCCGGAAGAGCACGCGACCACGGCCTTCTGGAGGGCGATCGGACGGCAAGCGGCTCGGGCCGGCAATGGCTGCGTCCGGCTATTTTCCGCCGCGCGTGGGCGATGGAAGACACATTATTTATCTGGCCAGCGCGCTTTGCATCGCGAAGCAAAATAGCCGGCCTCCGCCATCCTCCGCTGCGCTTCGGCCCTTCGGGTTCTGGCCCGGTCCGCCCGCCGTCTGAGTGATCGCCACGAAGGCCGCGATGGGCGCGGTCGATCCGGCAAAGGGCCTCTCCACCATGACCGACCACGACGACACCGAGGTGCAGCACGTCTCTTCTCCAACCGATCACGTTCTCACCGAATTGCAGCTCTTCGGTTACCGCCCCTTCGACGACCAGCCCGATCCACGGCCGCTTCCCGAGGGCAGGATCGTCGCCGTAGCCGTCGCCGACATCTTCGATGCCCTGGTCGCGACCTTGAGCGACACTCGGCTCGAGCCGGATCTTGACGATCTGCTCTGGTCGACTGTCAACCTGTTCCATCGTGCCGTCGACCGCATCGAACGCCAACTCGACGACAACGAACAGGCGCAGCAGAAGAGCCAGCGCGAGCAGAACGGCTCCGAAGTCCGATCCGTCGAACTCGAGCGCATTACGGCGGAAGGCATCACGCTGATTGAGCGCCGCAACTGCCTGGAACTCTTCCGTGACCAGGCCATCGAGCGCTTCGAGACACACACCGGCTCATTCTGGCGTCCCCGATCGGGATCACTGGTGAACCACCGCACGCTCACCGCAGCGATGATCGACTCCCGCGACTTCATCGCAGCCAAGCGCCGCACTGAGACCGAGGTCATGTTGCCGGCGGGCCCGAAGATCGCACTCACCGGCGGGCTCGACTTCAACGACCACCACCTGATCTGGGATCGTCTCGACAAAGCTCACACCAAGCATCCCGACATGGTCCTGCTCCATGGCGGCTCGCCGAAAGGGGCCGAACTGATCGCCTCCAAATGGGCGATCACCCGCAAGGTGCCTCAGATCGCTTTCAAGCCCGACTGGACAAAGCATGCTAAGGCAGCGCCTTTCAAGCGGAACGACGCCATGCTCGAACTCCTGCCGATCGGCCTCATGCACTTCCCGGGCACGGGAATTCAGGACAACCTTGCCGACAAGGCAAAGCGGCTCGGCATTCCCGTCTGGAAGTTCGGCGGCGCGTAAGCGCCGTCACCTCGAAGACGCCAAGGTGGAGTTGCACGCCGCAACTCCGCCTCGTTTCGGTCTCATATCCAGAGTTGCGCCGTGGTGGTGGTGGAAGGCGCGACTGGTACATCTATGCACATGGAGCCACCACCATGCTCGCTATTGGGCTTGTTCTCAACACACTCGGCATCGGCTTGTTCTGCTGGGCGATCTTTACACTCGCCGTGTATGCGTTGCCGCTTTTCGTCTCCCTGAGTATCGGGATGATAGCGTTTCAGAGCGGTGCCGGCCTCATCGGCGCGCTGCTTCTTGGAACGGCCGGCGGTGCGCTGACGCTCGTCCTAGGCCAGGTCGCCTTTGCTGTTACTCGGTCCTCGGCCTTGCAAATCGCGATCGCGACAGCATTTGCTGTTCCCGCGGCTGTCGCCGGCTATCATGTGGTGTTCGCGGTGTCCCAGATCGGGGTGCCTTCGCCGGCTTGGCGTGAGGTCTTCGCTTGCCTCGGCGCAGTCTGCATTGGCGTTACGTCATGGACGCGCTTGATGGTTTTGGCGAAGACCCGCTCGTTCGAGCCGGGCGGGGTCTTGGAGAATCCGTCCTAACCAGTTCTTACGGCCGCATGGCCCGAGAGGATGACCGTTCACCGCCTTCGTCGACGAACAGGTTCGCGTAGATCGGCGCGCTGAGCGATGACTAAAGCCTGATCGCGGGAGAGGCAATCCTCCTCCGAACTCCTTGATCAAGCGGCGGCATCCGGTCTGGCCCACGCAGCCGCGGCGGAGCGGTGTTGCCTCGATTCGTTTCTGGGAGACGATGGCGCCCTTTGCAGCAGATTGTTTCTCTTTCCGCGCTGAATCGTTCCGACCTCTTGTTCATCAGAACCGAGATAGCCACGCTTCTCCAGAGATTGTGGTTCAGCACGCAGACGCACGTGGCCTCGTTGATGGCTTGATCTGGCCGAAGACCGGCTTCGCCTCGATCGTCTGAGCCGCAACGCCGTTGATGCGACTTTCTTCCCCTGGGCTTCGCCCATTCCTCGCGAGACAAGAAAGTCGCCACAACGACGTCCTCCGCTGCGCTCCGGCCCGCGAGCGAGTGCGTCGCCGATCGTCCTCGGCCCTAGATCGCCATCGAGGCCGCGGTGGTCGCGGGCTCGAAACACAACAGGAGAAGTGACATGGCTAACATCGGTTCTTTCAAGAAGGTCGGCAACGAGTTCCAGGGCGAGATCGTCACCCTGAGCCTGAAGGCCAAGGGCGTCCGCATCGTCGCCGAGACCAACCGCTCCAATGACAACGCCCCCAGCCACCGAATCTATGTGGGCCGGGCGGAGATCGGCGCAGCCTGGTCGAAGCGTTCCGAGGAAGGCCGCGACTACCTCTCGCTCAAGCTGGACGCCCCCTCGTTCAACGGGCCGATCTACGCGAACCTGTTCGACGACGAAGGCGGTGAGGGCTACACCCTGCTGTGGTCGCGGCCGCGCAAGACTGGCGAGTAGGCCCACTCCATCAAGCCCCGTCCGGTCCGCCGGGCGGGGCTTCTCATCCTTGGCATCAGTGAGCGCAAACCGGCCGCCGGATCGAGCGGCTCGACATCAATCACTCGGCCTGTCCCCGAGTCTTCTTCTTGGCGCTTGTGGGCGGGCGAGTGAGCAGGTCGGCGGCCTCGACACCCAGGCTGCGCGCGAGCCGATCGACAACGTCGATACCCGCCGCATAAACGCTTCGCTCGAGTGCGCTGATATAAGTGCGGTCAATTTCAGCACGATGAGCCAATTCCTCCTGTGACAAACCACGGGCCTGCCGGAGCTTCCGCAAATTGATTGCAAGTATCTCGCGTATATCCATACGCGAGAGGGCATGTCCTTGAAGAGTATTTCACCACGGAGTATTCTCGACAAAACACCCTCCGGATGGCTCCCGCGACAGTTTTAACGCTTCTGCTCCTTCCGGACCGCGTGTTAGAAATTGTCTAATCTAAGGCGTGGAGTCTTATGAGGAAGCCGCCGCTCGACCCAGACGTCGCCGATGCTGCGCCTGCAGATCAAATTCTCACTGTCTACGATGAGCGGCATGTGGTGACCTACATGCGCCTTCTGCAGGCCGAAAGCGAAGGGGCTGACTGGATGGAAGTCGCTCAAATCGTGCTGCACATCGATCCGGTGCGGGAGCCGGACCGTGCGCGAAGCGCATATCAGAGTCACCTTGCGCGGGCCAAATGGTTGACCGAGCAGGGCCGCCTATTACGTGGCACTGGCTCCAAATAGAAGAAAATTATCGACTGACGACTCGCAGGCAGAACTATTTTCTTTTGCTGATTGGTGGTCACTCCGGTGCACCACGTGGTGCCAAACTAGGGGCTTCCTACAACCGCTTCGTTCATACCTATTGCGGCGCAATCGTTGTTAGCTGTGTGCAATGGGGCGGAAACAATGCCTGAATTCGACTGGCGGTCGCCGGATTCCTACAAGAGCCTACAGGACGCCGAAATCACCGACATCGCCTGGGAATGTCTTCGCCGCAACGCGGACTATCGACGCGACTTTGAGGCGATGATCGCCACCAGCCCAGATGGCGAAGCGACCACCGAGTTCAGGAGGAAGTGGGGCACCTGCTTTCGCCCATGACCCGCAGCGGTCCTTCGACGAGCAGATAATCTTTTGGGCGCCTGAGGTTCTAACGACCGTCGTTCCAGTCACGGTCGCGTCGCCCGCCGGTCGCAGTTCGGCCTCCCGGCCACTGCTCGACCTTGCAGCGGGGCAGGTACGCCGCGCCGCCGATGGCTGGCATGTCGTGCTGCGCATCGGGCAACGGATCACCGTGTCTGGTCGAAAGAGCCTCCCGTGGTAGGCGCGTCATACGCAGCCGAACTGGCGTTTGACGGCGATTTCGGCGCGCGTGCCTATGCAGCCCGACGGCTATGGCGCGCGATGAGTGGACGCGCGCCCGGCCCTGCATTTCACAAGTTATCTAAGCAGCGGCGCGAGCGCCTGAGCGCCGCGATCCGTGCGCTCGATGCGCATAGCGCCGGCGGCAGTTATCGCGTTATCGCCGAAGGGCTGTTCGGCAAAAGGCGCATCCCCGATCACGCCTGGAAGACGCATGATCTGCGCAATCGGACAATCCGCTTGGTGCAAGGCGGCCTCACGTTGATGCGCGGTGGTTACCGCAAACTCCTGCGGCCCGGACGCAAGGACGAGTAGCGCAGTCCTCAAGGGGTGCCGAAAATCGTACCTCCAACATTCAGCATCCCCCTCCGAGATCTTGCTTCTCCATGATGACCCCACACACGCCGGCCTAGCCAAGCGTGGTGCGCTGTCCTCCTGGAGTTCTCAAATGCCCGATCCGATGGCCGGTCTTCCCCCGCGATTCCTGCGTACACCTGAGGCGGCGCGCTATCTTGGCCTGTCCGGCCGCACGCTGGAGAAGCACCGCACGTACGGCACCGGGCCGACGTATCGGAAGATCGGCGGACGTGTTGTCTACGCCGTCGATGACCTGAAAGCATGGGCCGACCGGGGCGCCAAGACATCGACCTCCGACCCCGGCAAGGGAACGGTGCTGCCGGCCAAGAAGCATCCCGCGCTGCGCCCTTATGCCGGCCAGGAACGTCGCTGATCACCACGGAAGGACTGTGATCATGCGGCGCAAAGTCCATTCCGAGCGCGATCAGCTTGAGCTCTTTCGGGCACTGCCCGGTGACCTTGCGCCCCGCGACGCGCAGGATCTGATGGCATATCCGTTCTTCTCGCTCGCAAAGACCAAGCGGATCGTGCCGATCGATTTCCGTGCCGGTGCGATTGCAATTCGTGTCGAAGCCGTGCCGGAACACGGCATGGCAACCATCTGGGATGCAGACGTTTTGATTTGGGCCGCGTCCCAGATCGTCGAAGCCCGCGACGCAGGCTTGAAGACGTCGCGCCTGATGGCTGCAACGCCTTACGAGATTTTGACGTTCGTGGGCCGCGGCACCAGCGCACGTGACTATGACCGCCTGAAGGCTGGTCTGGACAGACTTCAGTCAACGACCGTGCTGACGTCGATCCGTCAGCCGGCAGAACGGCGGCGGCATCGTTTCTCCTGGATCAACGAGTGGAAGGAGACGGCCGATGCTAACGGCCGCCCGTTCGGGCTCGAACTGATCCTGCCTGATTGGTTCTATGCCGGCGTGATCGATGACGCGCTCGTGCTGACAATTGATCGCTCGTATTTCGATCTGACGGGCGGGCTTGAGCGGTGGCTCTACCGGCTCGTGCGCAAGCACGGCGGTCGTCAGGACGGCGGCTGGAGCTTTGACCTTGTGCATCTCCATGCCAAGTCCGGCATTCTCTCGCCGCTCAAGCACTTTGCTTACGACGTGCGCCAGATCGTCCAGCGCCAGATATTGCCCGGCTATCAGCTCGTGCTCACGCGCGACCCGAACGGCATCGACCGCCTGAACTTCACGCCAACGCCTGTTGCTCCCTTAACGGCCCGCCCGGGTCGGCGCGGTCTCATTCCAAATTCGGAGGACAACCTGTGAATCAGCTCGTGCTATCGGGGACCGCAACCCTCGTGCTATCGGGGACCCGATCCTCGTGCTATCGGGGACCGGAATCGGACTTAAGCGCTTGTTTCTCCGCGCTTTCCGGCCGCTCTAACTTTACTAACCAGAAATCCTTCGGATTTCTTCTAACGGACCAGGCGGAAAGCCGCCTTGGCGGCGCCCGGAAACGCCGGTCCGTCAGTCTAGCTCGCCCTTGCGGGCCACGCACACTCTCCGCCGCGCCTCAAGCTTACGGCTACCAGCTCCAGCGTCATGGAGCCGCCGCATGAGCGATCTCACGGAAGTGGAAGTGTTGTGGCTCGAGAAGCGTATCGAAAACCGCATTCGGTTCGGCCGCGTTGTCGAGGAACGCAAGATCGATCGCCACCGGTGTGTCCTGTCATTTGCGCCCGGCAGCATCTTTGCCTTCGTCCGTTGGACCTCCAACGACCTTGGGACAATCATTTCTCGGATCGACATCTTGCGCGCGGTCGCGCCGGGACAGCGCTGCTCGACTGTACCGTACGTGAAGCCCGGCGGACAGATCTTGCTGCGGCTGTCTGGTTGGCCGAAGGTCGAACGGGTGCTGCAGATGGTCGATGCCGTCGAGGCCCTCGGTATCGATCCCGCTGATGTTGCGCCTGATCATTGGCATCACGTTCATAACCGTCTGTCCGTCAACGAGAACCCGCGTCCCTATACGAAAGCGCGCCACCAGGCCTGGCTTCACCGTCAGAGGGTAATGCGATGACGGGACGCCTGAAGACGCTGGCCGCGAGTTTTGTGGCTGCTGCTGCGCTCGTCGCGACGATCGCCCTGGAGCCGCTTCCGCTCTACATCTGGAATGCGTCCGCGAGCGTGCCGATCGGACTCTATCGCTTGCGACCGGCGGAACAATTCCATGTCACTGAATTGGTCGCCGTGCAGCCACCGGACCTGCTCGCGACCTTCCTCGATCTTAACGGCTATTTGCCCATTGGCGTCCCCATGCTCAAGCGCGTGCTCGCCCTGCCGGGGCAGAGTGTTTGCAGAATCGGCCTCGCGATTTCGGTCGACGACATCGCCGTGGGCGAGGCGAGGGATCGCGACAGACGCGGCCGGCCGCTGCCGAAGTGGCAGGGCTGCCGCGTGGTCGGAGACGGCGAGCTCTTTCTCATGAACTGGCAGTCTCACGACTCTCTTGATGGCCGATATTTTGGATTTTTGCCGGCGTCGGCAGTGATCGGCCGTGCGCTGCCGGTGTGGACGTGGGAGGAGTGATCGTGCGTGTTCCACGTGTTCAGACCGCCATTCCTCCGTTCGATCGATTGCGAGATCATTCCTCCACCTCGATGAGCGTCCGCGAGGCCGCCGCGCGCAGCGGCGGTCCAGGGCGGCCGAATACCCGGCGCGGAGAAGCATTGCCCTGGACGGGTGCCGGCACGACAGCATGCTTGGCCCAGTTGTGCGCGCGTGTTTGGGTTCTCGCTTCGCTGCTGCTCATCTGCCCTGTGCCGCACGGTGCCGCCGTCGCCGAGAGCAGAGCGGCCGCGGTTCGAACGGTCACAAAAACGAGGAACCAATTCGCAGCTTTCGTCGACGAAGCTTCAGAGCGCTTTGCAGTTCCGGTGAACTGGATTGGTTCAGTCATCAACATCGAAAGCGCTGGAGACGTGCACGCCAGGTCGGCCAGAGGCGCATTGGGCCTGATGCAGATCATGCCGGCGACTTGGGGGGAACTTCGCGAGCGCTACAATCTCGGGAACGACCCCTACGACCCGCATAACAACATTCTGGCCGGTACGGCCTATTTGCGCGAACTGCTCGATCGGTATGGCTCGCCTGGCGTGTTTGCCGCGTACAACGCGGGACCCTCTCGCTATGAAGAGCATCTTGCAGGCGGCTCTCTGCCAGATGAGACGCGAGCATACGTCGCAAAACTTGCAAGTCTGCTTGCCATCGAACTGCCGCCGAGATGGCCGTCCAGCGGACAGTCAGCAGCAGCTGCAACGCTATTCGTCACGCGATCCGGTCTCATGAAAACACGCGTTCGGTTGCCGGCGCTCATGCCGTCGGGCGGCGTCACGACTGCAATCTCTGCGCCCGATGTTTCGCCCATGGTCCCCCGGCCTATTGGCGTGTTTGTCCCTCGATCGGATGCGGGAGTATCGCAATGACCAAGTGCGCGGGTTCGCAAGCCTTCGTGTGCTTCACCAAGAAGGTGCCGCGTATTGATGGCGTATGGGCGATGCCTTCGGCCCGCGCTCTACTCGTCGCTTCGCTCCTCACCGAGCCACCCTTCGGGTGCCTCGGCCCTTCGGGTAACGATCGCTATCGCAAGCGCTCGGAAGCAGTGGGGGCTTCGCGAGTTGGCTGCGAAGTCGCGGCGGCTCTTTCGGCGACCGGGAGACCACGACGGCAGGACGGGCACATGGTTCTCTCGGCCAATTGGCGTGTTCGTGCCTCGATCGATTCAGGAGCATCGCAATGACCAAGCGTGCGGGTTCGCAAGCTGACGGCGTACGGGCGATGCCTTCGGCCCGCGCTCTACTCGTCGCTTCGCTCCTCACCGAGCCACCCTTCGGGTGTCTCGGCCCTTCGGGTAACGATCGCTATCGCAAGCGCTCGGAAGCAGTGGGGGCTTCGCGAGCCGGCTGCCAAGTCGCGACGGCTCTTTCGGGATCCGGCGACTGGGAGACCACGACGTATGCGTCCGGATCCTGCACATGAGCTCAGGCCTTGACAGGATGCTGAGCGTTCCAAGTCCACGGCAGCAGTTCGTCCAGACGGTTGATCGGATGTCCGTCGACCATTCGCTGCAGCACGTCACGCAGGTATGCGTAAGGCTCGACGTCATTGAGCTTGCACGTCTCGATCAGCGAACAGAGGATTGCCCATCGTTCCCCGCCGCCGTCGCTACCGGCAAAGAGATGGTTCTTGCGGCCGAGCGCCACAGGTCGGATCGCCCGCTCGACGGGGTTCGTGTCGAGTTCGATGCGGCCGTCATGGAGGAAGCGGGTCAATCCATCCCAGCGCGACAGCGCGTACCGGATCGCTTCGGCGAGATTGCCGCGGCCGGGCAGTTGCGGGAGCTGAACCTCGAGCCAAAGGCGAAGGCTGTCAATGATCGGCTTGGCGAGTGCGCGCCGCGTGGCCAGCCGATGCGCTGGCGATTGACCACGCACCTGCGCTTCGACGGCATAGAGGCTGGCGATGCGGCGCAGGGCCTCGTGCGCGATGGGCGTGTCCTCGGCTTGCGCAACCTCGTAGAACTTGCGCCTGGTGTGCGCCCAACATGCGGCGAGAGTGATGTTTCCGGCGCCAGTCAGCCGCTAGAATCCAGCGTAACCGTCGACGTGCAGAACGCCCCTAAAGTGCGTCAGATGCGCTGCCGGGCGCTCCGCTTTCCGGTCGGGCGCGAACACATAAACCGCAGCTGGTGGCTCAGGCCCAGCCCAGCTCCGTTGATCGCGGGCATACACCCACAGCCGTCCGGTTTTGGTGCGCCCGCGGCCAGGATCGAGCACCGGGATTGGAGTGTCGTCGGCAAACAGGTGATCCGACGCGAACATGTGCTCGCACAGCCGATCGTGCAGGGCCGCAAACCACCAGCACGCGCCGCCGACCCATCCGGCCAATGTCGAGCGCTCCAGTTCGACGCCATGGCGGGCAAAAATCTGCGCCTGTCGATAGAGCGGTGTGTGGTCGCAGTATTTGCTGACCAGCACCTGCGCGAGCATGGCTGGCGTGGCCAAACCGCCGGCGATCGGTCGTTCGGGCGCCGGTGCCTGGGTGATCGTTCCGCAGCTGCGGCAGGCATATTTCGGGCGGCAGACGCGCACCACGCGCAACTGCGCTGGTACCCAGTCCAGCATCTCGCTGACACTCTCACCGATCGCATGCAGCGCGCCGCCGCAGCACGCGCATTTCTCGCTATCGACGTTGAGCACGACCTCTTCGCGGGGCAGATGATCCGGCAGTGGCTTGCGCTTCGGCCGCAGTTTCTGCGTCGGCGCAGACGCCTCCACCGAGGCTTGATCTGCCTCGACAGCCGACAGATCGACGTCCAGGTCTTCCAGTCCAAGGGCGAGTTGATCGGCGTCGAGACGCTCGGAACGACGCCCAAATTGTGCACGCTGAAGCTGTTTGATGATTGCCTGGAGACGCTGGATCTCGCTGTTCCGATGCGTGATGACCGAAGCAATGTCGCGCACCAGGCGATGCAGAAGCGCAGTATCCGACGGCAGATTGTCGAGATCGAGCTGCATGACCGATTCTACTCGGACACGCTGATTCGACGAAGCAACTTCGCTATATTCTATGCGTGTTTTTGCGATTCAACCCGCGATGACCGGGCGCCATCGACGCTCGGGTGTGCGCCAATCGATGCCTTCGATCAGCATGGCAAGCTGCGCCGGGGACAGCGTCACCGTGCCGCCCGGATCGCTCATTCTCGGCCAGATGAAGCCGCCTTGGTCGAGCCTTTTGCTGAACAGACAAAGGCCGTTGCCGTCCCAGAACAGGATCTTAAGCGTGCTTGCCTTCTTGCCTCGGAAGGCAAACAGGTGGCCGGAGAATGGGTCCTTCTTGAGGTGTTCCTGAACGAGAGCGGCGAGGCCATCCAGGCCCTTCCGCATGTCGGTATATCCCATGGCCGGCACGATCATCATCGGGCAGTCTCCTGCTCAATGACGTGGCGACGGACTGCATCCGGGTCACTGCCGATCGGTGCGAAGACGCGACGCCCATCGTCCAATTCGACAACCGTCATGCCGTCAGGCGGCTGCAACAGATCATTCAGGACGAGCGTTGCGGATTGTGCGCCAGCGACCCTCACAGCCGCCAATTTCGCCGGCACTCGCTTGCTGAACCCGAACTGTACCCGCCACCGGAACAACATGCTGGTGACGATGCCGTGGCGCCGGCAAACCTCGGCAGCGGTGGCACCGGGGAGCTCGGACTGGGTCACAATCGCGAGCTTTTCCTCCTCACTGAAGCGACGCCGGTTGGCGCGTTCGTCGCTCGGCGGATCGACGGCTGGTGCATCTGTCAAGCGGCTTCTTGCGCGAGACCCCTTAGCAGCGCTGCTAACACTAGTGCTTATTAGTGGGCGGGCACTCGGATGAAGTTGCGTCCGCCAGTCGATTTCCACCTCATTGGCGTCGATCAGATCGCGCCACCGTTTCAGGCTGTGCTGCGATATGCCATGTGCCCGGGCATAGGCTTGCATGCTCAGTCCGCACCACCTCATCGCTTCAACGTGCATTGTCCAGAACGCTTGGACGGCTCTGCAGCGCTGGTCCTTCGACACTGGACTCCGCTTCTTGCGAAGCCGCTCCCGACGTTCCTCGCGACGCAATTCCGCACGTACTTTCAGCGTTTCGGCGTCAATCAGATGCCGCAGCCAGCGATCGAATGTGCCGCCACTGAGACGATGCTGACGACAGTATTTGCGCTTGCTGAGACCGCTTCGCCGCCACGCCTCAACCTGTACCGACCAAAAAGAGCGACGCGCTTCGTTCTTGAAATATTCCGTACCCACCGGAGATCCTCCAATGCAGCAAGGAACCCGATATGGAACGACAACGCACTCTCGGAAAGTCGTGCAGGATTCGGACGCTTACACCACGACGGCAGGACGGCTAGATAAAAGGGGCTCGCCGGTCGAACCGCAAGCCATTGGCATGGCTTGGGTTCTGGCGTGCCGATCGGTCGGGGCGCGTGCCGCGCCTTGCATTTTGATGAATGCAATCAAGGGGGTCTTCGGCACCGTGTGGGCGTTTGATCGTTGGGAGGCCCTGCCGTGAGCGTGGGCGACAGCGATCTGCGTATTCGGCCTGGGCGTATCCGCAGTACCCGCGCGCCGAAGCCGAAGAGCTTCATCAACCAGGTGCTGCGGGCGGCGGAGAAAGCAGGACACACCTCGGATCAGACCAGATCCGGCAGGCGTTCAGCGGCCTATGGGCGCTCCACGTTTGGCCGCGGCCGCCTCGCCTTTAGTCGCGCCAGATTATTCAGCCCGACGCGGCGCGTTGTGGTGAAGGCGCGCGTGGTTCGTCACAAAGGGCGAGCCTTCCGTTCAGCACCGCTGACGGCCCATCTCTCATATCTGAAGCGCGACGGTGTGACCCGGAATGGTGAGCGTGCCAAGATGTTCGATGCCGGCAGCGACGGCGCCGATAGCGCGGCTTTCGCGGAGCGGTGTGAGGACGACCGGCATCATTTCCGGTTCATCATCTCGCCGGAGGACGCTGGCGAGATGACCGACCTCAAAGCCTTCACCCGCGACCTCGCCAGGCAGATAGAATCCGATCTCGGCACGCGGCTCGATTGGGTAGCCGTCGATCACTGGAACACGGACAACCCACACGTCCATCTTCTCGTTCGGGGCGTGGACGAGGAAGGGGCGGACCTCGTGATCTCTCGCGACTATATCAGCCAGGGCCTGCGCTCACGTGCCGAGGAACTGGTTGCCATCGAACTCGGTCCGAAGCCGGAGCACGAGATCCGCAATTCGCTGGAGAAGGAAGTTACGGCGGAACGATGGACGCGGCTCGACCGGGAGATCCGGTTGGCGGCAGATGAGACCGGCTTTATCGATCTGCGCCCAGAGGTTCCCGGCAAGTCCGATCCTGAGATTCGGCGCCTGATGGTTGGCCGCCTTCAGCACCTGGAGAAGATGGGCCTTGCCGCATCCGTCGCACCAGGGGAATGGATGGTAGGGCTCGACGCTGAGCGTAGCTTGCGCGATCTCGGCATGCGCGGCGACATCATCAAGACCATGCACCGCGCCTTTACCGAGCGCGGGGAAGCGCGCGGCGTTGCCGACTTCGTCATCGAAGGCGGAGAGCCGACGTCCCAGATCATCGGACGGCTGGTCGATCGCGGATTGCATGACGAACTGACTGGCGAGGCCTACGCTCTGATCGACGGAACAGACGGACGCGCGCACCACGTGCGCTTCCGAGGGGTCGAGGCGTTCGAACAGGCGCCACCGGCCGGCGGTATCGTGGAAATCCGACGCTTCGGTCAAGCCAGTGACCCGCGGCCGACCGTGGTGCTGGCGACTCGTTCCGATCTCGATCTCGGTGCGCAGGTCACTGCAAAGGGGGCCACCTGGCTCGACCACAGACTTGTTGAACGAGACCCCATGCCGCTCGCTATGGGAGGCTTCGGCCGCGAGACTCGCGAGGCCCTGGAAGCCCGTACCGAGCATTTGATCCAGGAGGACCTGGCGCGGCGGCAAGGCTCACGCATCATCTTGCAGCGCGACCTCCTGAACACGTTGCGCCGGCGCGAACTGGACGAGGTGGCGGCAAAAGTCTCGGCCGACACCGGCCTGGCTCACGTGAACGCCGCCTCCGGGGAGCATGTGGCGGGCACGTATCGCCAGCGGTTGACGCTCACCTCCGGACGCTTCGCCATGATCGATAGTGGGCTCGGCTTCCAGCTCGTGCCCTGGTCGCGCGATCTCGAAAAGAGGCTCGGGCAACACGTCAGCGGCGTCGTGAAAGACGGCGGTGGCATCGAATGGGGCTTTGGCCGCAAGCGCGACCTCGGGCTCTAGCAATCTTTCCAATTCAGTTGCGGAAGGACGTTCGGGATGTCGGGAACCAAGATCCTCTGGGGACAGGTCATCGTTGTCGGCCTGATCGTCTTGATCGCCATCTGGGGAGCAACAGAATGGACGGCCTGGCGGCTTGCCTATCAACCGGAGCTTGGGCGGCCATGGTTCGAACTCTTGGGCTTCAAGGTCTATTACCCCCCCCGGTCTTCTTCTGGTGGTGGTTCGTCTATGATGCCTATGCGCCTCAGGTCTTTGTTGAGGGAGCCTTCATCGCGGCGTCGGGGACCTTCGTTTCGATCGCGGTGGCGATCGGCATGTCGGTCCGGCGGGCGCGCGAAGCCAAGAACGTCGAGACTTATGGCTCGGCGCGCTGGGCCGGTGCGGAAGAGGTTCGAGTGGCCGGACTTCTCGGTCCGGATGGCGTGGTGCTCGGCAAGCTCGACCATGACTACCTCCGCCATGACGGACCGGAGCACGTATTGTGTTTTGCGCCCACCCGGTCGGGCAAAGGTGTCGGCCTCGTCGTTCCTTCGTTGCTGGCTTGGCCCGGATCGGCCATCGTTCACGACATCAAGGGTGAGAACTGGCAACTGACCGCCGGCTTCCGCTCGCGACATGGCCGCGTCCTGCTATTCGACCCGACCAACCCAAAGTCTTCGGCCTACAATCCGCTCCTTGAGGTCCGGCGTGGGGAATGGGAGGTTCGCGACGTCCAGAATGTCGCCGATGTCCTGGTTGACCCTGAAGGTTCGCTCGACAAGCGGAACCATTGGGAGAAGACCAGTCATTCGCTCCTGGTCGGCGCCATCCTCCACGTCCTCTATGCCGAGTCGGACAAGACTTTGGCCGGCGTCGCCGCCTTCCTGTCCGACCCGAAGCGGCCCATCGAGGCGACGCTGAAGGCGATGATGACCACCCCACACCTGGGCGAGCAGGGCGCTCATCCCGTGGTCGCCTCGACCGCGCGCGAACTGCTCAACAAGTCGGAGAACGAACGTTCGGGCGTCCTGTCGACGGCGATGTCTTTCCTGGGGCTGTACCGCGATCCCGTCGTGGCCAAGGTGACCTGCCGATGCGACTGGCGGATCGCGGATCTGATCGCAGATAGCCGCCCAACGACGCTCTACCTGGTGGTGCCTCCCTCCGATATTTCGCGGACCAAGCCCCTCATCCGTCTGGTGTTGAACCAGATCGGCCGGCGCCTGACCGAGGACTTGCACGCCCGCGATCGTCGACATCGAGTCCTGATGATGCTTGACGAGTTCCCGGCGCTGGGGCGTCTCGACTTCTTCGAGTCCGCACTCGCCTTCATGGCGGGGTACGGCATCAAAAGTTTCCTGATCGCGCAATCGCTCAATCAGATCGAGAAGGCCTATGGGCCCAACAATGCGATCCTCGACAATTGTCACGTCCGAGTCAGCTTCGCGACCAATGACGAGCGAACCGCCAAACGCGTGTCCGACGCCTTGGGTACGGCGACGGAGATGCGCGCGATGAAAAACTATGCCGGGCACAGGTTGAACCCCTGGCTGGGCCACCTCATGGTCTCTCGGCAGGAGACGGCAAGACCGCTGCTGACCCCTGGCGAAGTCATGCAGCTTTCGCCGATGGACGAAATCGTGATGGTGGCAGGCACGCCGCCGATCCGGGGGAAGAAGGTGCGCTACTATGAGGATCGGCGGTTTAGCGAGCGGGTCTTGCCGCCGCCCGATCCGGCGACATCCGGTCGGTCATCGCGAACGGACGGATGGTCAACGGCCGGAACGCTGAGGCCGGTGCCACTTCCAACCGAGAGGGGGCAAGGAGAGGAAGACGCGGCGAACAGCGGCCTCCGTCGTGAGCCTGAACTCCCCGATCACATTGCGATCGTCAAGGAGACGACCGAACCGACGCCGGCACAGGAGTTTGCTGTCGTCCTTGATGACGATGAGGACGCCGTCCGTCAATCCCGTCTACTACGTCAACAGATGCGTGGCGTCGCCCGTCAGGTCGCCATGGACCCGAATGACGGTATGGAGCTCTGACGCAACATGCGCGACCGGATGAATGTGTATTTCCCGCCGGAGCTCCTGAAGCAAATCTCGGAACTGGCCGATCGCAAGAAACTTTCCCGGTCTGCGATCGTGGAAGCGGCCGTCGTTTCATTTTTGTCACCTGATGGCGCGGACAGACGGGAGGCAGCGTTTACCCGCCGCCTGGACCGGATGTCGCGTCAGATGCAGAGGCTGGAGCGCGACGTCGGTTTGACGGCCGAGACTTTGGCCCTCTTCATTCGTTTCTGGCTGACGATCACGCCACCGTTGCCCAACGATTCGCAGGCGGCCGCACAGATAAAGGGCAGGGAACGCTTTGAGGGATTTGTCGAAACGCTCGGGCGCCGGCTGCAAAAGGGGCAAAGCTTCCTCCGCGAGATTCCGGAAGATATCCGCCGTCACGAACCGGCCGACGAAACCTGACTGAGGGTCCTCAATACGATATCGCGTCGGCCCCTCCTTATTCTACGCCAGCCTACGACCGCAGAGATTTAGCCCAACTGACAAAAAGCTGGACGCGCTATCGGCTCGAATGAGCTGAGGAGCAAGAAGGGCCAGCATGCAAATCTCAATAGCATGGCGTCGGATCGCGCGCGTTTTTCTTCCTTTTGCCGCGGGGCATTATCTTTCGTATCTGTTTCGAACGATCAACGCTTTGATCGCCGGCCAGCTCAGCTCCGATACCGGGCTTGGGACTGCCGACCTTGGACTGCTTACGTCAGTCTATTTCTTGGTCTTCGCGGCGGCTCAGATCCCCATCGGCATATTGTTGGACCGCTTCGGTCCACGTCGCGTTCAGAGTGTTCTGCTTCTGGTCGCAGCAGTCGGCGCCGGACTGTTCGCGGTATCGACCGGTTTCCTGTCGATGTTGATCGCGCGTGCAATGATCGGGCTTGGCGTGGCGGCGGCGCTGACGGCAGGACTGAAGTCCATCATCCTTTGGTTCCCCAGGCAACAAGTTGCCTTGCTGAATGGCTACATGATCATGTTGGGATCGCTAGGAGCGGTGACCGCTACGGCTCCTGCCGAGCATCTGCTCGCCTGGATGGGCTGGCGACAGCTCTTTGAGATTCTGGCGGTCGCTACCGGTGCTACCGCCATCCTCATCTATCTCGTGGTGCCTGAACGAGTCATCATCCCATCAACAGTATCAATTCCCGCGACCCTCAGCTCCGTTTTCCGCGACAGGCGTTTCTGGCGTATTGCTCCGTTGTCAGCGACTTGCGTTGGATCGGCCTGGTCTCTGCAGGGATTGTGGGTGTCGCCGTGGCTAATGGACGTAGAGAGGTTCGATCACACAGCCGTGGTCGGACGGCTTTTCATCATGTCCATCGTATTGAGCGGCGGTGCCTGGTTGTTCGGCATGATGGTCCACTACATCAAACGAGCTGGAATCGGGGCGGAGACGATATTTGCGATGGTTGCAATGCTGTTTATCGCAGCCGAGGTGGTCCTGATCCTGCGAGCGCCTCTGCCGTCCATCTTGCCCTGGTCCATTGTCGCAATTTTCGGAACGGCAACCGTGGTCAGCTTCGCGGTGATAGCGGATTACTTTCCGCCGGAACTGGCCGGTCGTGCCAATGGCGCTTTGAACGTCCTGCACTTTGGCTGGGCCTTTCTGGCACAATACGCGACAGGCTTGATCCTGGAGCAATGGCCCACGAATGAAGGCCATAGGACCGTCCAAGCCTATCAAGTTGCGTTCGGTCTCAACGTAGCGCTGCAGATCGCGGCGCTGGTCTGGTACGCGCTGCCCTGGGGCCGATCTATCGCTTCGTGGATGAACTCAGTCCTTTTCCTCAAGCCGGCTGATGTTTCCTACGCTGCCGAGTCAGTTGGGTTGTATGAGGATTCGGTGATTCTCCTGCCCGCGGATGACGATGCGGAGTGGTGAACAGCAACTCGCGGCGAACCGAGACAATTGAGTAGTCTCAATTGCCGGTTCTCGGACTTTCTTTTTCTACGCTGCTCTACGATCACCAAAAGCGCTTGTTGCGCCACGTCCGTTGGTGCCTTTTCTAATCATCCCATCTGAGGGCCCTGGATGCCCTGATTCGGTGGGGGCGACGGTGGCAATCCATTCCTTTCAATCGGAGACGAATTCGCGCGGCGCGCGAATGCTGCGTAGCGCGCTTGGCACGGCGATCGCCGGTTACCTCGAAGATGAAGCGGTCATCGAGGTGATGCTCAACCCAGATGGGCGACTGTGGATCGATCGGTTGTCGAATGGCCTGATTGACACCGGCGAAACTCTATCCGCGGCGGATGGTGAGCGCATTGTTCGGCTGGTAGCGCACCACGTCCGTGCGGAAGTGCATGCTGGCTCGCCCCGCGTTTCGGCCGAACTGCCTGGGACCGGCGAGCGCTTCGAGGGCCTCTTGCCTCCGGTCGTTGCTGCACCGGCGTTCGCTATCCGCAAGCCTGCGGTCGCCGTGTTTACGCTCGACGACTACGTCGCCAAGGCGATCATGACCTCGGCGCAGGCCGAAATACTGAAAAACTCGGTCGCCGGACGGAAGAACATTCTTGTGGCCGGTGGGACATCGACCGGCAAGACCACATTGACGAATGCGCTCCTGGCCGAGGTGGCAAAGACCTCCGATCGCGTCGTGCTGATCGAGGATACCCGCGAACTTCAGTGCAAAGCGCCAAATCTTGTGGCGTTGCGGACCAAAGATGGCGTGGCGACGCTCTCGGACCTCGTTCGCTCGTCACTGCGATTGCGTCCCGATCGCATTCCGATCGGTGAGGTCCGCGGCGCTGAAGCACTCGATCTGCTCAAGGCTTGGGGCACCGGCCATCCCGGCGGCATCGGGACCATTCATGCCGGCACCGCACTCGGTGCGCTGCGGCGGCTCGAGCAACTCATCCAGGAAGCCGTCATCACGGTTCCGCGCGCCCTGATCGCCGAGACAATCAACCTCGTCGCCGTACTTGCGGGGCGCGGCGCTGACCGTCGCCTCGCCGAGCTCGCCCTCGTCAGAGGGCTTGGTGCTGCCGGCGACTACAGCCTTTCACCAGCAGGAGACTGACATGCGTTTGGAATTTCCAGTTCTTCGGGCCGCAACACTCGCCGCGTCCGGCATAGTGCTTTTGACGACGGCTCCGGCGTGGGCGGCTGGCTCAAACATGCCGTGGGAGCAGCCGCTCAATCAGATTCTGCAGTCGGTGGAGGGGCCGGTCGCCAAAATCATCGCCGTCATCATCATCGTCGTGACCGGGCTCACGCTGGCCTTCGGGGACTCGTCAGGTGGTTTCCGCAGGCTGATCCAGATCGTGTTCGGTCTGTCGATCGCGTTCGCGGCCTCGAGCTTCTTCCTGTCGTTCTTCTCCTTCGGCGGCGGCCTGGTGATCTGATGGAAGATCAGGTCGCAGGCTTTGTCGTACCCGTTCACCGCGCGCTCACTGAGCCAATCCTGATGGGCGGCGCGCCGCGGTCGGTCGCGATTGTCAACGGCACGCTTGCGGCAGCCTTGGGCCTTGGACTGCGGCTCTGGATCGCGGGTCTCGTCCTCTGGTTCGTCGGCCACATGGCCGCCGTCTGGGCCGCCAAGCGCGACCCCGCCTTCGTCGATGTCGTGCGCCGACATCTGCGGATTCCCGGTCATCTCGACGCTTGAGCTCTCGATCATGATGAACCTTGCCGAATATCGCCATTCCAACGCGCGTCTCGCCGACTTCCTGCCTTGGGCAGCTCTGGTCGACGAGGGAATCATCCTCAACAAGGACGGTTCATTCCAACGGACGGCAAAGTTCCGAGGACCTGACCTCGATAGCGCGGTACCGGCCGAACTCGTCGCCGTCGCCGGCCGTCTGAACAACGCCCTGCGTCGACTGGGATCCGGCTGGGCCGTCTTCGTCGAGGCGCAGCGTCATTTTGCGGGGGCATACCCGCCGAGCACCTTTCCGGACGTCGCGTCCGCGCTGGTTGACGCGGAACGTAGGGCTCAGTTCGAAGAGGCTGGTGCCCACTATGAGTCCAGCTATTTCCTGACCTTCCTATATCTGCCCCCGGAGGAGGGGGCCGCGAGGGCAGAGCGACTACTCTATGAGGGTCGCGATCGCACCGTCGGAGCCGATGCGCGCGAGGTGCTCCGTGGGTTCATCGATCAAACCAACCGCGTGCTGCAGCTTGTTGAAGGATTCATGCCCGAACGCGCCTGGCTAGATGATCAGGACACGCTGACCTACCTGCACTCGACGATTTCGACCAAGCGTCATCGCGTCCGTGTGCCCGAAATTCCCATGTACATCGATGCATTGTTGGCCGACCAGCCGTTGACCGGCGGGCTCGAGCCGATGTTGGGTTCAGCGAACCTGCGTGTTCTCACGATAGTCGGCTTTCCCGGCGCGACGACGCCGGGAATTCTGGACGACTTGAATCGCCTGGCATTCTCCTATCGCTGGTCGACTCGGGCGATCATGCTCGACAAGATCGATGCCACCAAGTTGCTGACCAAAATTCGTCGGCAGTGGTTCGCCAAGAGAAAGTCCATCGGCGCCATTCTCAAGGAGGTCATGACCAACGAGGCGTCGACGCTTCTCGATACCGACGCTCACAACAAGGCGCTTGATGCCGACGCGGCACTGCAGGAACTGGGGTCGGATCAGATCGGACAAGCCTTTGTTACGGCGACTATCACAGTGTGGGACCGCGATCCCAATGCTGCGGATGAAAAGCTCCGTCTGGTCGAGAAGGTCATTCAGGGGCGCGATTTCACCTGCATGATCGAGACGGTGAACGCCGTCGAAGCCTGGCTCGGCAGTCTGCCCGGGCACGTCTACGCCAATGTGCGTCAGCCGCCGGTTTCGACGCTCAACCTCGCCCACATGATCCCGATGTCGGCCGTATGGGCCGGTGAGCCGAGGGATTTCCACTTCAAGGGGCCGCCGCTCCTGTTTGGCAAGACCGAGGGATCAACACCATTCCGATTCTCGCTCCATGTCGGTGACGTCGGTCATACCCTGGTGGTGGGACCGACAGGCGCTGGAAAGTCGGTGCTGCTGGCCCTGATGGCGCTCCAGTTTCGCCGTTACCCGAGCTCTCAGGTGTTTGCATTCGATTTCGGCGGCTCGATCCGGGCCGCCGCGCTCGCCATGGGCGGTGATTGGCACGATCTCGGCGGCGCGTTGTCGGACGGAGACGACCAATCCGTTGCATTGCAGCCGCTGGCCTGGATCGACGACCCTTCCGAGCGCGGATGGGCCACGGAATGGATCGGAGCGATCCTGGCGCGGGAAAAGGTCGAGATCACCCCGGAGGTCAAGGATCATCTGTGGTCGGCGCTGACGTCTCTCGCATCGGCGCCGAGGCAGGAACGGACGCTGACCGGCCTATCGGTCCTCCTGCAATCGAACTCCCTGAAACGTGCCTTGCAACCTTACTGCTTGGGTGGCGCCACTGGGCGCCTGCTCGATGCCGAATTCGAGCGGCTCGGTGAGGCCTCGGTCCAGGCATTTGAGACCGAAGGGTTGATCGGAACGAGCGCGGCACCGGCCGTGCTGGCTTACCTCTTTCATCGGATCGGCGACCGTCTCGACGGCCGACCGACTCTTCTTATTGTCGATGAAGGCTGGCTTGCCCTCGACGACGAGGATTTTGCCGGCCAGCTCCGGGAGTGGCTGAAGACGCTTCGGAAGAAGAACGCATCGGTTATTTTCGCCACCCAGTCGCTTTCTGACATCGATGGCTCTGCGATCGCGCCGGCGATCATCGAAAGCTGCCCGACACGTTTGTTGCTGCCGAACGAACGAGCGATCGAACCGCAGATCACGGCCATCTACCGTCGCTTCGGCCTCAATGACCGCCAGATTGAGCTTCTGAGCCGGGCAACGCCCAAGCGCGACTATTACTGCCAGTCCCGTCGCGGCAACCGGATGTTCGAACTCGGCCTTGGCGAGGTCGCGCTCGCCTTTGCGGCAGCCTCCTCCAAGACGGACCAGGTCGCCATCGCGCGGCTGCTCGCCGAACATGGGCCTGAGGGGTTCGTGCCGGCATGGCTTCAGCACCGCGGCATCGCCTGGGCCACTGACCTGATCCCCAACCTCGTCAATCTGGAGAAATCGCTATGAGGCGTCTTGGTCTGTTGCTGACGGCTGGTACCGTTGCTCTGACGCTTGTCGTCACGGTGCCCGCACGGGCGCTCATTGTCTTCGATCCAAATAACTACGTTCAGAACGTCCTCACCGCGGCCCGAGAGCTCCAGCAGATCAACAATCAGATCACCTCGTTACAGAACGAGGCGCAGATGCTGATCAATCAGGCCAAGAATCTGGCAAACCTGCCGTACTCGTCGCTGCAGCAATTGCAATCATCTATTCAGCGGACCCAGCTGCTGTTGGCCCAGGCTCAGCGGATCGCCTACGACGTCCAGCAGATCGATCGCGCCTTCTCGACTAGCTATGCGCCAGCTGCCAGCAGCCAGTCCAACCAGGCGTTGGTCATAAACGCGCAGTCGAGATGGCAGAACTCAGTCGCCGCATTGCAGGACGCGCTCCGCGTCCAAGCAGGCGTCGTCGGCAACCTCGACACCAACCGCATCCAGACGTCCGCATTGGTGACATCAAGCCAAGGTGCCAGTGGCGCCCTTCAGGCGACGCAAGCCGGCAATCAAATTCTCGCGCTCCAGGCCCAGCAACTCGCCGATCTCACGGCTGCCGTGGCGGCCCAGGGCAGGGCGCAGAGCCTTGAAGCGGCGCAGCGCGCATCCGCCCAGGATCAGGGGCGGGAACAGCTCCGGCGGTTTTTGACGCCGGGACAAGGCTATCAATCCCAAGACGTGCGGATGTTCCACTGATGACCGACGTAAGGGCATTCAAGGCGCTGTCGCTGCTCTCGACCATCGGCGTCTTGGTCGTTACCGCCTGCACAATTCAGCTTCGTGGTGGGAACGACCCCGCGCCACAGAAGGCGGAGTACACGACGGGCGCAACCAGCGCTGAGCTCATGCGCTGCCGCAGCATCACGTCGGAGGAAGCGGCAGATTATCAGCATTGCAAGCAGCTTTGGGCCGAAAGCCGCCGCCGCTTCTTTGGCAGGAAAGATGGTGTCGCAGGCCACGATGAAGCGGCCGCA
Source organism: Bradyrhizobium frederickii (assembly GCF_004570865.1). Taxonomy (GTDB): domain Bacteria; phylum Pseudomonadota; class Alphaproteobacteria; order Rhizobiales; family Xanthobacteraceae; genus Bradyrhizobium; species Bradyrhizobium frederickii. Next base: position 8,692 of record NZ_SPQS01000026.1, on the reverse strand, counting down.
GGCCTAGTGTCGGTCCCAAAGGATCAAAGCCGGATCCCGCAAGGATATCCGAAACCTGAGGCGATCAAGCCATGACTGGTGCGGGGATCATCGACCAGTTCCTGGAGACGTTCACCCGTTATATCGATAACGGCTTCGGGCTGCTCGGGAGTGACGTCGGATATCTCGCAACGACCCTTGCCGCGATCGACATCACGCTCGCCGCGTTGTTCTGGAGTTGGGGAACGGATGAGGACATCATCGCGCGCCTTGTCAAGAAGACGCTCTTCGTCGGCGTCTTTGCCTATCTCATTGGCAATTGGAATAGCCTTGCTCGCATCGTCTTCGAAAGCTTTGCCGGTCTTGGACTGAAGGCATCCGGCGCAAGCCTCTCCGCATCTGATTTCCTGCGACCGGGAAAGATCGCTCAGGTCGGACTTGATGCCGGCCGGCCGTTGCTCGACTCGATCTCGAACCTGATGGGCTACATCAGTTTCTTCGAGAATTTCGTTCAGATCCTCGTTCTCCTGTTCGCCTGGCTCGTGGTGCTGCTCGCCTTCTTCATCCTGGCGATCCAGCTCTTCGTCACCCTGATCGAGTTCAAGCTCACGACGCTGGCCGGCTTCGTCCTCATTCCCTTTGGCTTGTTTGGCAAGACCGCTTTCGCGGCAGAGCGGGTTCTGGGCAATGTCATATCCTCGGGAATCAAAGTCCTGGTCCTGGCTGTGATCGTTGGTATCGGCTCGACCCTGTTCTCGCAGTTCACCTCCGGCTTTGCTGGCGGGCAGCCAACGATCGAAGACGCCATGACATTGGTGCTTGCGGCGCTCTCTTTGCTGGGCCTCGGTATCTTCGGTCCTGGAATCGCAAACGGCCTGGTGTCCGGCGGACCACAACTCGGCGCCGGTGCGGCTGTCGGTACCGGACTTGCCGCTGGCGGAGTTATGGCTGCCGGCGCGGGACTTGCCGCCGGTGGTGCTGGTCTCGCCGGCGGTGCCATTGCAGGCGCCGCGCGCGGTGGCGGCGCGGTCTTTAGTGGAGTATCCGCCGCCTACCGAACCGGAGGCCTTGCTGGCGTCGCGGAGGCCGGTGGCTCGGCCGCCATGAGCCCTTTGCGCCGCGCAGCGGCTGCGCTCGGCGGAGGTGGGCATGCAGGCGAGCAGGCCGCTAGCACCTCGGCCGAAGGGCAACCCAATTGGGCGCGACGCATGAAACGCGCCGAGGCCATTCGGCACGGTGCATCGGCGGCTGGCCACGCGGTCCGCTCCGGCGATCACGGTGGCAGCGGTTCCTCCGTCGATTTGTCCGATGGAGAGCGCTGACACATAGACGAAAGCACTTTCACCATACGCCGCGCGGCAGCGCCTCAAAACCCGGACAGCGCACGGCTTGAAACCGATCAGTTGATTCCAGGGGCAAATATCGATGTTTAAACGACCGTCAGTTCACTATGGGCGAATGCCTGAGCCGACTACGCCTTACCAAAAGGCAGCTCAGGTTTGGGATGAACGCATTGGATCGGCGCGCGTGCAAGCCAAGAACTGGCGCCTGATGGCGTTTGGCTGCCTGTTGCTGTCTACGGGGCTTGCAGGCGGACTTGTTTGGCAATCGAACCAAGGATCAGTCACTCCCTGGGTGGTCGAGGTCGATCACCTCGGCCAAGCCCAGAGGGTTGCGCCCGCCAACTTCGACTATCAGCCCACTGACGCTCAGATCGCCTACCATCTGGCTCGGTTTATTGAAGACGTCAGGGGCCTTCCTGCGGACGGGATTGTCCTACGCCAGAACTGGCTGCGGGCCTATGATTTCACGACAGATCGCGGCGCGGCCGCGCTCAACGACTATGCGCGTAACAACGATCCCTTTGCCAAGTTGGGGAAGGCGCAGATCTCCGTCGAGGTCTCGAGCGTCATTCGCGCCTCGTCGGAAAGCTTTCGCGTCGCGTGGACCCAGCGCGTCTACGAAAACGGCTCGTTGAGCTCGACCGAGCGCTGGACTGCAATTATCGCGATCGTGATCGAGACACCGCGCGATGCCGAACGTCTGCGCAAGAATCCCCTTGGCGTCTACGTTCGCGCCATCAACTGGTCAAAGGAGTTGAGTCAGTGACCAAGACGCCGTCTGACGTTCATTCGAAGCATCCGGTACCGTACAGCAGGATCAGTCCGACTCCGCCCGAATTTTCGACCGCGAAGCGAGCAGTCTTGTTTGCTCTCCTGCTTGCTTCCTTCGCGCTCGGCGGGTGCGCGACCTACATTCCGCCGGAGATCAGCTACGACGCGGAGGTCCCGCCGCTGCCGCCGGCTCCAGCAATTCTCGACGACAGGTCGCGACCGCTGCACGTTCCACCGCTCTGGAATCCGGCTCTTGGCGGCAAGTCGGGAGGGAAGGAAGACGCTGAACCCGTGAGCCGGGTTGAGACCGCAAACAGCGCAGCCCGAGTCGAACCGCGCAAGCGGGGGTATTTCAACGCGGCGCAAATCTACACCTATAGTCCCGGAGCGCTGTATCAGATTTACGCTGCGCCGGGGCAGATCACGGATATCGCGCTAGAGGAAGGAGAGCAGCTAACGGGGGCAGGGCCGATCGCGGCCGGAGATACCATACGGTGGGTCGTGGGCGATACCGAAAGCGGGAGCGGCGACACACGGCGCGTCCATATTCTGGTCAAGCCGACTCGAGCTTCGATCGAGACTAATCTGGTGGTCAATACTGACCGGCGCACCTACCTGATTGAGCTCCGCTCTCGCGAGCGGCCATACATGCCATCCGTTGCCTGGTACTATCCTGAAACGCCACGCGAACGGTCGCGTTCAGTCGCTCTGAAACCCGTTCTGCCTGATCCGGCGCAACGCATCTCCCGCTACGCCATCGAAGGGGATAATCCTCCTTGGCGGCCGCTCGCCGCATATGATGATGGCCGCAAGGTCTATGTCGAATTCCCGCAGGGCATTGTGCAAGGCGAGATGCCTCCGCTCTTTGTCATTGGCCCGGATGGCAAGACCGAGCTCGTCAACTACCGCGCCTACGGCAACGTGTTGATCGTGGATCGGCTGTTTGCTGCTGCCGAACTCCGGCTCGGCGGTGAGCACCAACGGAAGGTCAGGATTGTCAGGACAGACGGGAGGCCGTCGTCATGATTGCGCCGAACGAGAACGACCAGCCCCAAGTCGCGCCGCCGCAAACACAAGAGGAGCAGTCTAGGAGCTTTCGCTTGAGAGCAGAGCATCCGCCCGTCACGAGGTTGTCGCGGAAGATACTGGCGGGCGGGAGCGCGGTTGCCCTGCTCGTCATCGGAGGTGCAGTGCTGTGGTCCTTGCAAAACAATCGCTCCCGTAATCAGGCGGCCGACGAGCTCTACAGTACCGACCACCACAATGTTGCCGATGGCATTACGACACTGCCGAAGGACTACGCCGGCATTCCGCGCCAGGCAGTTCCGCAGCTAGGTCCGCCGCTTCCCGGCGACATGGGTCGACCGATCCTTGCCGCTCAAGGTTTGTCGCCGACGAGTGGCTCTGACCCCGACAAACAGCGCCAGGATCAAGAGACCGAAGCAGCCCGCATCAGTCATCTGTTCGCTTCGACTAATGGGCGAGAGATGCGTCCGTCCGCCGCTGCGCCGGTCGGAGGGGATCGCGTCGTGCTGCCCAACGCAACGAACTCTGGCGACGATGGATATGCGCAAAACGGTCAGGACCGCAAGCTTGCCTTCGTAAACGCTTTGGTGGACCGTCGCACTGTAAGCCCTGACCGCCTCACTAGGCCCGCTTCACCCTACATCGTGCAGGCTGGAACAGTGATTCCTGGGGCGCTGATCACCGGGGTCCGATCGGACCTTCCAGGTCAAATCACCGCGCAGGTAACCGAGAATGTCTTTGACACGCCGACCGGCCGCTTTCTGCTTGTGCCTCAGGGGGCGCGTCTGATCGGTATCTACGATAGCCAGGTCACTTTCGGCCAATCCCGTGTGCTGCTCGTCTGGACACGGCTGATCATGCCGAATGGACGTTCCATCGTTCTCGAACGGCAGCCTGGCGCTGACACCGCTGGGTATGCCGGCCTCGAAGACCAAGTGGACAATCACTGGGGCGAACTGTTCAAAGCTGCGGCACTATCGACGTTTCTGGCGATCGGGACCGAACTGGGGGCCGGCTCGGACACCAACAGCAACGACAGCGCAATCATCCAGGCATTGCGACATGGAGCGTCGGACTCACTAAACCAGACCGGGCAGCAGGTGGTTCGCCGCAGTCTCAGCATCCAGCCCACGCTTAACGTAAGACCTGGCTTCCCGGTTCGTGTTCTTGTCAATCATGACCTCATACTTACATTGTATAGAGGGTGACAACATGCCAAAACTCAAAATAGGGGAGCTTCCAGACGACAAGCCCGTCAAAGTGAGTACGGAGCTCCCTGCGGCGGTCCATCGTGATCTCATTGCATATGCAGAAGCGCTTACGCGTCAGGGGGGGCAAGTGGTCGATCCTACCAAACTCATCGCCCCCATGTTGGCGCGCTTTATGGCGACGGATCGAGGATTTTCTAAGCTGAAACGTCAAGGCCACGTACCGGCCGCTGAAGGACAGTGATGCTCAAAGTTTCGTCGAGACTGTTGTCGACGCTAAATAGTTGATTGCATCAAGCTAAGCGTGCCGCGACGAGGCGGCCGAGTCAGGAGATAATTGACGCTGGCCGCCGGCTTGGCAAGCGTTGATTGACGCTGCGCGACAATCAAGCGGCGCTGCCAGCGTCAATCGCAGTCTTGTCGAGTTCGTTGGGGGTAGTGTGAACAGGCGGCCGGCCTGGACCGCGCTTGCGATCGAGGGCAACTTTTCGACGGTAACTTTCGACGTTCATCTCGAGGATTGTGGCGTGGTGGACCAAACGATCGATGGCAGCCAACGTCATTGCTTGGTCCGGGAAGATACGCCCCCATTCGCCAAATGGCTGATTGGCCGTGATCAGCAGCGAGCGTCGTTCGTAGCGGGCGGCGATCAACTCGAACAACACACTGGTTTCCGCCTGATCCTTGCTCACATATGTGATGTCGTCGAGGATCAGGAGGTCATAGCGATCGAGTTTGGCGATCGCGGACTCCAGCGCCAGCTCGCGCCGCGCGACCTGCAGCCGTTGCACCAGATCAGTGGTGCGCGCGAAGAGAACGCGCCAACCGTTCTCGACGAGGGCCAGGCCGATCGCCGCGCCGAGATGGGTCTTGCCGCCGCCCGGTGGACCGAACAAGAGCAAATTGGCGCCGGCCTTCAACCAGGCGTCGCCGGCGGCGAGCGCCATGGCCTGTGCCTTTGATAGCATCGGCACGCTCTCGAAGTCGAAGGTGGCGAGCGTCTTGCCGGCGGGCAAACGCGCTTCCACCATGTGTCGCTCGATCCGACGGCGGGTGCGATCGGATGCCTCGTGCTCGGCAAGGGCGGCGAGGAAGCGGGCGGCAGGCCATCCTTCCTTGTCCGACTGTGCGGCGAGCTTCGGCCAGATCGCCTTGACGCCCGGCAGGCGGAGCTCATTGAGAAGCAACTCGACACGAGCAGCATCGACGGAGGTGGCGATACCGGTCATGCTGCCTCTCCCAGGTTCGAGCGGCCCGACATGACGCTGACGGAGGCGAGTTCATCGTAGACGTCGAGCGGCGCCAGCTTGACGGCGACGCGCGGGATCGAGGCCGCCTCGGGTCGGAAGCGGTCGCGCAGCGCGGCAAGATCGGGTAACTGTCCGGCGTCCAGATCCATCGCGATCGCCTTGGCGAGCTCGGCTTCGCAGGCTCGCTCGTGGGCCAGCGCTAGAAGTTCGACCGTCACCTTGCAGGCGCGCCGATCGTCACCGTGCTCCCGCAAGGTCTCGAATAGGCGTCTGTAAGCGGCGCGCGGGAAGAGCTGGTCGCGATAGACGAGGTTGAGGAGCGCCATCGGCTTGCGCCGCAGGGCATGGATGACGTGCCGGTAATCGACGACATGCCCGCCCTGGCTCTCCGACACAGGCCGACCGCGCCGCAACGTCACAACCGGCGTGACGCCGAGGAAGCATTCGAGCCGGTCGTCGAAGATGCGCACACGCAGGCGATGGCCAATCAGCCTTGAAGGAACGGTGTAGAACACGCGCCGCAGGATGAAGCCGCCTGACGACGTCACCGGGATCACTTTCTCGTCGAAGTCGGTCGTGCGGCCTTTCGGCAGCGGCGCCAATGCCTCCTTCTCGAGCGCGATCGGCTTGGCGAGGTTGGCGTTGCGCCGGCCGACAATCTCGTCGACAAAAGCCCGGTAGGCATCGAGACTGGCGAAGTCGCGCGTCCCCCGCAGCAACAGCGCATCTTCCAGTGCGCGCTTGAGATGGCCGTGCGCACTCTCGATCGAGCCGTTCTCGTGTGCAATGCCCGCATTGTTGCGTGTTGGTGCCATGCCATAGTGGCCCATCAGCGCAGCGTAGCGCTGTGTCAGATCCTCACGCGCGTCAGCCGCCAGATTGCGGAACGCCGCCGATAGGCTGTCGCTGCGATGCTCCCGTGGAACGTCGCCAAGCGCCCACAGGGCGTTCTGCAAGCCCTCGGCCAGGGCGACGAAGCTTTCGCCCCCGAGCACGACATGGGCATGCTCGAAGCCGGAGAACGCCAACCGGAAGTGATAGAGCCGGTGATCGAGTGGCTCACCTACGATGGTAATGCCGAGCGCGCTCACGTCGGTGAAGTCGGACAGACCCAGCCGCCCAGGCTCGTGCTCCTGGCGGAAGATCACGTCCTGTTCCGGGCCGTTGAGCGCCCGCCACGCATTGATGCGCCGCTCCAGCGTGCGTCGGATGTTGGGCTTGAGGTCGCGATGCCGCCGGCGCAGTTCGTCCAGCACACCGATCACGCGGATGCCGGGAGCAGCCTTCAGGATCGGAACGATCTCGGCGTCCCAATAGGGCGCGAGTGGATCGGATCGTCGCCGGCCCCTCGGCGCCTTCTTCTGCGATGGCGGGCGCGCATCGCCCTCAATCCGATACGCACTCGCTTTCGAGAACCCCGCCTTGGCCGCGGCCGCTTCGGGGGACAATGTCAGTCGGTAGGTCATGTACAGCCTCATCTGGTGGTCGGTGATGTGAAGGCCAGGCAAGGCATCGATTCCCTCTTGTCGAGACGAATCAAAAGCTTGCACCAGCCCCGCCCAGCCGCCAGACGGGTCCAAAAACGCGCGACGCCGATGGCGACGGTCCTCCGGTCGGGCTACGCCCTCCCTTCGGTCCGTCCCCATCGGCGCAGTCTCACCTTGATTGTCGCTGGAGTCTCACCCTGATCGCCGCCGCGCAGCTGGCATATGTTCGAAGAAAAGCGCGAAGCGACTAACGTTAGCGGGCACGTGGGCGGCTTTCTCTAAGATCATCCTCGCTGCGTTACTCCCGCACGCGAGTACTGGCGTCCGTACTCTTCACAAGCTCAATGGCACCAAGGCAATCAACTTTGTTGTGATAGCCCTCGCCGGAATCGGCGATTTTGCGTTCGTTCACCGAGTACAACGTCCAACGCCACTCATTACGCGCGTCCCGGTACAGCTGGAAGTACATAGCCTTGACCTCCTGAGTTATTCCTGCGCCGTAGGTTTGCCAAGTTGTACCGGTGCGAGGGATGCTGGGCACCTACCAGGATTGGTCGGCAGCGTACGGCCACCACGCACACTCAGCTAGTGCCAGCGCTGCCGATTAGCGAAGTGCACCCATTCCCCGAAAGCTGCTTTTGTCAGGCATGTATCGGTTAGTTGTCTCCAAGAATCTCCGCTTTCGATCCACCAGGCTTTCCGAACGTGCAAGTCGAAGGATTCTTCGTGCAAGATCAGAATTAGGGCCGCCGTCCACAGTCGCTCCGAGAGCTTCTCGAAACAGTGCGTCGGAATGCTGCCACCAAGCCCCGCTAAACTTGCTTTCTGCGAAGAACTCAAGAGTCGTCCGTGAAGAACCTGAACTTCAGTTCGGAACGAGCTGAAGTCGGAGGATGAGCTGGACGAGGATTTGGCGCAACAAGAGCTGCAGCCAGCGGAGGAGGCGCCGGAAGTTGTAGCCGGCGGCGGAGAGGACGGCATTGGTGGCATCTCCTTCGCGGTGCCAAAGATAGTTCCGGCCCATCCGATGTTCGGATTTGAGATGGCCGATGACCGGCTCGACGGCGGAGCGGCGGCGCAGCTCGCGTTTGATCTGCGGGATTACCCGCCGCTTTTGGCCTGACGTGAACACCCTGAACTTGTATTCGGGCGCGGCATTGTGGCCGCGGTAGCCCTTGTCGACATAAGCCCGCTCGATGGCACAACCGGTGAGCGTCTCGGTGCGGTCGATGACGTCGCGCAAGGTGTGACCGTCGTACGGGTTGTCGGGCAGCGCCCTGGCGTGCAGCACGAACAGGCCACCGGGAGCACGGCGGTTGTTGGTGACGATGGAGGCTTTGACACCGATCTATGGACCACGCCCACGTTGCAAGAGGAATCGACAAAGGGATGAAGCGGTTTGCGCCAATCTATCCGGCTTCGATTTGAGGCTGTCGCCCCGAGCCATTATGGATATCCGCCCACTTCTGTCCTCAATAACTCGCCGGCCTCAACAAGGGCCATGGAGTCGAACCAGGCTTCAGAAGTGTCGGTAGAACCGTTTCTCCATTCGTCCTTTCCGTCTCGCAAACCTCGGCGGGATAGTGTGCTATTCCGATCGGATCGTGGATCTTCCTTCCTTCCCGGGT
>NZ_SPQS01000025.1 GCF_004570865.1 Bradyrhizobium frederickii | reverse complement strand
TCGGCCTTCCCTGCGCGGTGGTCGGACGGCTTATGCCGTGCTCTCCCGGGAGCCGAACTTTCCTTCTGGCCTCCCTCGCCGGTCGAATTGGCGATGCCGTCCACCCGGTTGGGCTCGCGCGCATCTTCGATCCGGCTTGACCGTAGCAACGACGGCCAGGACCACACGGTTTTGCCGTACGCACGGCCCGCCATGTCGCCGCAGTTTTTCCAGCCCTGTCGACGGAGCCGGAAACTTACAGGCGAGACGAAGCCTAGCAGCGCCGTTCGTCCGCACGCGGCCACGGGCTCACAGGGACTACCCGCCCTGCCCGCGCCATCTCATGCCGACGCTGCCGCGTCCACCGCAAGCCCGGCTCGCGAAATTGACGACCGCATGATCGCCCCTCCTGGATGAGCCGGGATGGCCGACACATACGCCAAAACCGAATTTCGGTAAAGTGGAATATTTTCAGATGAAGGGATTGACAGAGGCCGACACAGGGGAACTCCATCACCGTCACCCTGAGGTGCTCGCCTCTTCGGCGAGCCTCGAAGGGCGACGGCCCGGCTGCATCGGGGCCGTTCATCCTTCGAGGCTCCCCATGCGCCGCGCTGCGTCGCATGTCTCGCGCCTCAGGATGACGGAACTGGCGAGAGTCGCTTTCACTGTTCGACGAAGCAAGGTGGCTAGGATCAGCCTCACCCCTTCCGCAACACCGGCGCGCCATCCGCCATCGTCGTCACGCCCTTCCGTTCGACGATCATCCCATAGGCATGCGGCTGGCGGTGGACGTCGAAATTGAAGGTGGTGCGCTTGTAGGAATTGCAGAGATCGAGATCGCAGCGGGCGAGCGCCAGCTCGTCGCCCTTGGTCGTGCATCTCGCGATGATCTCGCCCGAGGGCGCGATGATGCAGCTGCCGCCGATGTGGTCGACACCCTCCTCGACGCCGGCCTTGGCGACGCCGACCACGAAGGTGCCGTTCTGATAGGCGCCGGACTGCATCACGAGATGATTGTGAAATAGCGAGAGATCGTCATGCTCGGGCGCGGGCGGATTATGCACCGGCGTGTTGTAGCCGATCATTACCATCTCGACGCCCTGCAGGCCCATCACCCGATAGGTCTCGCTCCAGCGGCGGTCGTTGCAGATCGCCATGCCCATCACGCCGCCGAAGGCGCTGGCGATGCTGAAGCCGCTGCCCGGCTCGAAATAGCGCTTCTCCAGATGCTGAAATTTCCGCCAAGGCTCGTGCTCGGCATGGCCGGGCAGATGGACCTTGCGGTATTTCGAGACGATCGCGCCGCTCTTGTCGACGAGAATGGACGTGTTGTAGCGACGGGTGACGCTGGCCTCGACCGCAAGCTCGGCATAGCCGAGGCAAAAGCCGATCCCGAGCTCACGTGCCAGGTCGAACAGGGCCTGCGTCTCCGGGCCTGGCATCTCGCGCTCGAAGAAACTGTCGATCTCGGCCTGATCCTCGAAATACCAGCGCGGGAAGAACGTCGTCAGCGCGAGCTCGGGATAGACGATCAGGTCGCAGCCGCACGCCTTCGCCTCGCGCATCAAGGCCATCAGCCGGGCCACCACTTCAGTCCTGCTCTCGGTCCTGGCGATCGGGCCAAGCTGGCCGGCTGCAACAGTCACAAATCTCGCCACGCGTCATTCCTTCGTTGTTCGCAGTGCCTCGAGCCCGAGCCTATCGAGCGGCGCACCGCGCGCACAGGTCGGCTCGCTCGATCGTCGTGACGGGACACAATCAAATTCCATGCCTGCGGGTATCATCGTGCGGAGCCGCCCGATCATTCGCCAAGAATCGGGAACTAGTTGCGGATATGCAACGGTTCCCCGCGATCTGAAGCCGGACAAAACAAACTCCCATTCCGGCCACGAACCGCTCTCACAAAGCCGTGAGACGATCAGGGGAACGACGATGCGTGCACAACGCGTTTGGAAAGTGAATGGGGATGCCAGCATCGGGCACCTCCAATCGAGACTGGACGAACTGAACAAGCGCCTGGGTCAGCTTGAAAGCCAGCATCCGGACAGCTGGAAGATCGAAGAGCTGAAAGCGAGCGCGCTCAGCCTCTCGCGCGAGATCGACGACATCCGCTGCGCCGAGGCGACGGCGGCCTTGAGCGAATTGCTGCGGAAGTAATCGGACCTTCCGCGATTCGCGTCCCTCGCAAGGGAACCAAGCTCCACCGCCGCCATTTCCCTGAGAGCATGGAGCACGATCACGGCCAGGCACCCGACGCGGGCCGATCTCGCACGCGGGGTGGCCGGCGCGGTATCCACGCTGGTCCTGTGCGCGACGGCGGCGTTCGCCCCCGCACGCCACTTTGCACCGTGAGGTTTTAGCCCCGTGAGGGATTTCGCATGACGTCCGAGCCCGAGGAGCAGGTGCGGCTGCAAGGTTTTGGCGAGATGACGTTGCGCACGGCGGTCGCGACGCTGATGCAGCTCGCCCCGCGCGAGCGCGCGGACGCCGCGATCTTCCGCGTCCGCGACGGCGTACGGCTGGCGGAGAGCGAGGTCGCCGAGCTCGCATCACACTGGGGCATTGAATCGGCGCCGAACGTGCGGTCCCCGCGACTGGTCCCCGAGCAGCACTGGCCCGACATGGTCCGCGGCATGGTGCGCGAGGCCCCGCTGCCGGCGCTGATGGTAGCGTTTCTGGTGGGGGTGTTGGTGGCGAGAAGGTAGGCAATTCCTCAGTCAGTCTTGTAGGGCACGTCTGAGCTTAGGCTACGACAGGCATTTCATCGAACGTAGCTTCCCGATAGGTCCTTCCAGTCGCCTTCTTTCGAACACCGCCCCATTGCTTGAAGAAGAATGCCGCATTGGCCTCGCGACACGCAGCCTCGATCTCGTCCACCCATTCCTCGGCCATTGGCCGTGCACGTGGTCCGCTCTCGCCTCCCACGATCACCCACTGAATCCCCACGAGGTTCGCGCCAGCTACCGACCCCAATAGTGGCTCGAACGAAATAAACCGCACAGCCGCGGTTACCCTGCGCAGATCGTCGATCCGATTGAGATACGCAGAACTTTCAACACTTGTCCCGAGCCAGACGTTGGGCAAGACCCCGAGGCTTGCTGTGACGTCTGCCATTCGGCTGGGGCGCTTCGTGAGTATCTGAAAAGTGTGCTGTGGGTTCGACGCCATTACATCCCAAACATTTGCAACGAATTTCTCAGGCACAGATTCGTGAAATAGATCCGACATTGAATTGACAAAGACGCGACGAGGTCGCTTCCATTTTGCTGGCGCTGTGAGCACCTCTCGATCCAGCCTAATTTTCCCATTCCATTTCGCGCGGCCGCCGCTCTTACGGGTCAGACCGCGATACTTCGCCATTCCCATCGCATCGAGTCGTGCGGCCATTCGCATAGCGTAACAATTCGTGCAGCCTGGCGAGAGCACCGTACAACCGGCGACTGGGTTCCAAGTAACATCCGTCCATTCAATTGACGTGTCAGCCATGTCAAAAGCCCATTTCTCTCTGCCCACCAGGATTCCGGACAGCATTCCAAAGCTTTTGCGCTAAATCGTGAGCGGCAACGAACATCAGCCAATACAGGCGCTGTCCCTTCGATCCAACGACGAGTTCGGCTCCATGCGCAGGCATAGTTCCAAGCTTGCGAATTTCCTCCAACCAATACTCCATCAACGCAGCCCGAAAAGCATTGTTCGCTTGGTTGGGATTCACTCGGTTGCGCCAGCCGGGCGCGAATTTGTCGAGCGCGCCGCCTTGAACGCTATAACGATCGAGATTCCTCTGAAGGTCCTGCACACTCACGTGCACTAGCATATCCATATGTTTGAATCGCGCCAACTTCTCAATGAGCTCGAAGGAGAGGTACTCGAGATTGTATGGATCAAGAAATGCGAAGTGCAGCCCCGATGGGTTGAGCGCGAAAACGATGTCGTCAATTGCCTCCAGAGCGGGCTTGTTATGGACGACCGCAGCCCCTCCCAAAGCGCGAATTCGAGCATCTAAGGCGTGCGCCTTTGTAGGTTCGATATCGTTGAAGTGAAGATCAGAGAATCGAACACCGCTAGCCCGAGCAGCCTTATATGCAACGAGCGGGCTTCCATCGATATAGGTCGAAGTCCCCTCAATTCGGGACCGACCGGACGCGGAGAACAGCTCGATGTAAGAAGCTCCGCCCGTCCCCTTCGGCGGAACGAAGTTGGCACGAGCGCCCCGCGCCAGCTTGATATACTCACTCAAGCGCTGGTGCTTTTCAGACGCCCAAGGCCCAACGACGTCGACCATCAGACCATCGACGGGATCAATCTCCACTTTTGCCACGATATCACTCCCCCCAGAGGAAGCGATAGCATCGCACTACCGCGAGTTGAAAGACAACCACCTGTGCGCGGGGAGCTCGATTCAGTCGGCGCATGCAAGGGACAAGCGATGCCGCGCGCTCACGCCGCCCTGCCCGGCCAAATCGGCCGTGGACCCGATCCCGAAATCGTTGCAGAAAGGCGTTCCGAGGCGCTGGCGGCCGGTCTGCCGAGCCTCTGGAAAACGTCGATTTTTGGAAGAATGGTCGGAGTGGCAGGATTCGAACCTGCGACCCCTGCGTCCCGAACGCAGTGCTCTACCGGGCTGAGCCACACTCCGACAAGAAGGCGGCTTATAGCGTCGGGTTTGACGCACCGCAAGCGGCCGAGATGAGGAATTTTGTCCCTGTGAAAACGGGCCTTGAAACGCTGATTTTACCGGCTGGCGCGGCCGGCGCGGAGGCTGCCGCCAGGGCCTTGGCCGCCGGCGGGCTGGTCGCGTTTCCGACCGAGACGGTTTACGGGCTCGGGGCGGACGCCGCCAATGCCACCGCCATCGCCCATCTCTACGCCGCCAAGGGGCGGCCGGCGTTCAATCCGCTGATCGCGCATGTCGCTGATATCCCGGCTGCGCGGCGGATCGGGCGGTTCGACGCGCGCGCGTTGAAGCTGGCGGAGGCGTTCTGGCCGGGGCCCCTGACGCTGGTGGTGCCGAAGACGGAAGGCTGCCCGGTGGCGGATCTCGCCACCGCCGGCCTCGACACCGTCGCGATCCGTATTCCCGCCCATCCCGTCGCGCAGGCGATCCTGCGCGCCTTTGGCGGGGCCGTGGTGGCGCCGTCCGCCAACATCTCCGGCCACGTCTCGCCGACGCTGGCCGCCCATGTCGAGAGCGACTTGGCGGGGCGGATCGACCTGATCATCGACGGCGGGCCTGTGACGGTCGGCGTCGAATCGACCATCGTCGGCTGCTTCGAGACGGCGATGCTGCTGCGGCCCGGCGGCTTGTCGCGCGAGCGGATCGAGGCGGTGCTTGGGGCGACCTTGGCGCGGCCGCCGCTGGAAGCCGAAAGCGACGACAGCCAGCCGCTGGCGCCGGGCATGCTGGCTTCGCATTACGCGCCGCGCGCTTCCGTGCGGCTCAACGCGCGCGAGGTTGCGCCCGGCGAGGCGCTGCTGGCGTTCGGCTCCACGCGCCTGCCTGGCGCCGATACCGCGTCGGCCGTCATGAATTTGTCGCCCAGCGGTGATCTCGATGAAGCCGCCGCCAATCTGTTCGGCTATCTTCGCAGCCTGGATGCGACGGGCCCGCGGGCGATTGCGGTGATGGCAATTCCCGAGCAAGAGCTTGGCGAAGCGATCAACGACCGGCTGCGGCGCGCGGCCGTGGCGCGATAGCGCATGATCCGGACTCGAACGCGTTAGCACAAAGTGTGCAGCGGTTTTCCGATAAGATCATGCGCAAGGGATAAGAGTGGAAGAAGAGACACGAGAATGAACGTCAATACACCTGCCGTCCCTCCGCTTGCGCCCGAGCTGATCGAGCAATTCCGTAAGATCGTCGGCGAGCGTCATGCCATCACCGATGCGAACGACATCCAGCCTTACGTCACCGAGGAGCGCAATCTGTTCCACGGCCGCTCGCCGCTGGTGCTGCGGCCGGGCTCGACGGCGGAGGTCTCTGAAATCTGCAAGCTCGCCTCCGCGCACAGAATCGCGCTGGTGCCGCAGGGTGGCAACACCGGGCTCGTCGGCGGCCAGACGCCGCACAATGGCGAGGTCGTGGTGTCGCTGCGGCGCCTCGACAAGATCCGCGAGATCGACACCGCCTCCAACACCATGACGGTCGAAGCCGGCGTGGTGCTGCAGGTGGCGCAACAGAAGGCCGCCGAGGTGGACCGGCTGTTTCCGCTGTCGCTGGGCGCCGAAGGCAGCTGCACTATCGGCGGCAATCTCTCCACCAATGCCGGCGGCACCGCCGCGCTCGCCTATGGCGTCGCGCGCGAGATGGCGCTGGGCCTCGAGGTGGTGCTCGCCGACGGACGCGTGCTTAATGTGCTGTCGAAGCTGAAGAAGGACAACACCGGCTACAATCTGCACAATCTCTTCATCGGCGCCGAAGGCACGCTCGGCATTATCACGGCGGCGACCTTAAAACTGTTTCCGAAGCCGCGGTCGGTCGAGACCGCCTATGTCGGCCTGAAATCGCCGGACGCAGCCTTGAAGCTGCTGACGATCGCGCAGAGCGAAGCCGCCAACGCGCTGACGAGCTTCGAGCTGCTGTCGCAGATGGCGGTGGACTTCTCGGTCCGCCACGGCATCGACGTGCGCGATCCGCTCGCAGAAAAACACCCCTGGTACGTGCTGATGGAATTGTCCGCAGCCAGCGACGACGCCCGCACGCCGCTGGAGACGATCCTCGGCCGCGCCATGGAGGAGGAGATCGTCGACGACGCCGTGATCGCGTCGAGCCTTGCCCAGCGCAACAATTTCTGGAAGCTGCGCGAGGAGATGTCGGCGGCGCAGAAGCCGGAGGGCGGCTCGATCAAGCACGACATCTCCGTTCCCGTCGCCGCCGTGCCCGCCTTCATCGCCGAGGCCGACGCCGCCGTGGTGAAGCTGATCCCGGGCGCGCGGCCGGTGCCGTTCGGCCATCTCGGCGACGGCAATCTGCACTACAATGTCAGCCAGCCGATCGGCGCCAACACCGCGGACTACCTGGCCCGCTGGCACGAGGTGAACGCGGTGGTGTTCGAGATCGTGCTGCGCATGGGCGGCTCGATCTCCGCCGAGCACGGCATCGGCGTGCTCAAGCGCGACGAGCTGCCCGACGTCAAGGACAAGACCGCGATCGAGCTGATGCGCGCGATCAAGGCGATGCTCGACCCGCTCGGCATCATGAATCCGGGGAAGGTGCTGTGAGCGCGCTTGCGATCGACACCATCACCGATGCCGATGTCGAGCCGGTCGTCGCACTGTGGCAGCGCTGCGGCCTGACGCGGCCCTGGAACGATCCCCATGCCGACATCGCGCTGGCGCGGCGGCGCGACAATTCCACCGTGCTCATCGGCCGCGACAACGGCGCGATCGCAGCAACAATCATGGTCGGCCATGACGGCCATCGCGGCTGGGTCTACTACGTCGCGGTCGATCCAGACTGCCAGAAGCGCGGCTTCGGCCGCCTCATCATGGCCGCGGCCGAGGACTGGCTGCGTGCGGCCGGAATCTCGAAGCTGCAGCTCCTGGTCCGGCGCGAGAATGCCGAGGCCCATGCGTTCTACGGCTCGCTGGGCTTCGAGCTATCGACCTCCGTGATGTTCCAGAAGTGGCTCGACGGCCGCGCCACGACGCCAAGCAATTGAGATCCCGCCATGACCATTTCCGACCGCGTCCGCATCAAGGACGTCCGCGTGCTCTCGGACGGCTGGACCACGCTGAAGACCACGACGTTCGAGTACCGGCGCGCCAGCGGCGAATGGCAGACGCAGCACCGCGAGACCTATGAGCGCGACAACGCCGCCGCCGTGCTGCCGTATAATCGCGCGCGGCGGACGGTGATCCTGGTGAAACAATTCCGCCTTCCGGCCTTCATCCGCGGCTACGACGACCTCCTGATCGAGGCGGCCGCCGGCGTCTTGGACAATGCCGAGCCCGAGGAGCGGATCCGCGCCGAGGCGGAGGAGGAAACCGGCTATCGCCTGCACCACGTCCACAAGGTGTTCGAGGCCTTCATGAGCCCCGGCGCCATCACCGAGAAGCTGCATTTCTTCGTCGCCGAGTACGAGCCTGAGATGCGGGTGAGCGACGGCGGCGGCCTCGCGCACGAGGGCGAGGACATCGAGGTGCTGGAGCTTTCCATCGACGAGGCCCTGGCGATGATCGCCGACGGCCGCATCATCGACGCCAAGGCGATCATGCTGCTGCAATACGCGGCGCTGCATGTGTTCAGGTAGGTGAAGCGCTTCGCCCTCCCCTGGAGAGGCAGAGCAATCGCATATGAATGACACGGGGATTGTCTGCAGGCTTGCTCCGCCTCTCCCGCTTGCGGGAGAGGCCGACGCGCTCGCAGAGCGCGGCGGGTGAGGGCTCTCGCCGCGCAGGGACGTCCTCAGTTATTCTCAATAATCCCTGCGCGGAGACACCCTCTCCCCGACCCTCCCCCGCAAGCCAGGGCAATCGCATATGGAGCCGATCTCGCCTGTGGCCATCCTTCGAGACGCCCGCCGTTGGCGGGCCCTCAGGATGAGGATGCGGGCGCGCGGCACCAGTTTCAACGAGCACCAATGCTGTTAGCCTCATCCTGAGGAGACCGCGAAGCGGTCGTCTCGAAGGACGAGGCGCGCGCTCAGGTCTCGCAAAGCGCCATATGCGATAGCCCTGCCCCGCAAGCGGGGGAGGGAGCGATGCCGCTGCATCCTGCACACCATATGCGAATGCCCTGCCCACAAGGGGAGAGGGGAAAAACAGCACCCGCGGAGCTGCAATCCTGTCCTGCGCCGCCCTGCCCCCCGTTGAGCAACCCCAAAACTACCTCTAGTCTGGTCCCAACCAAGAACCAGGAGACGCGCCCATGTCCGCTCCGCGCGACGACGAATTCGGCTTTGCGCCCGATTATGATTCTCCCGTCCCCTACATGCAGCGCACGCGGGATTATTACGCGGCGATCGGCTACACCACGCCGTATCGCTGGGCGCATTACACCTCAGCGCCGTTCCAGCCGCTGAAGAAGCCGCTGGCGAAGTCGCGCGTGACCATCATCACGACCGCCGCCCCGTACGATCCCGCCAAGGGCGACCAGGGGCCGGGCGCGGCGTATAACGGCAGCGCGAAGTTCTACCAGGTCTATGACGGCGACACGTCGAAGCAGCACGACCTGCGCATCTCGCATATCGGCTACGACCGCAAGCACACCTCGGCGACGGACAGCGGCACCTGGTTTCCGCTGCCGCAGCTGTTGAAGGCGTCCGCCGCCGGCCGGATCGGCGAAGTGAGCCAGCGCTTCTTCGGCACGCCGACCAATCGCAGCCATCGCGTCACGCTCGACACCGACGCGCCGGAGATCCTGGCGCGCTGCCTTGCCGACAAGGTCGACGCGGCGGTGCTGGTGCCGAACTGCCCGGTCTGCCACCAGACCACGGCGCTGGTGGCGCGGCATCTCGAAGCCGGCGGCATTCCGACCGTGATCATGGGCTGCGCCAAGGACATCATCGAGCACGCCGCCGCGCCGCGCTTCCTGTTCTCGGATTTCCCGCTCGGCAATTCCGCCGGCAAGCCGCACGACGTCGCCTCGCAGGCGCAGACGCTGGAGCTCGCGCTCACGCTGCTGGAGAGCGCGAGCGGCCCGCAGACGACGATGCAGTCGCCGCTGCGCTGGAGCGAGGACGCCTCCTGGAAGCTCGACTACAACAACGTCGCGCAGCTTTCGCCGGAGGAGCTGGCGCGCCGCCGCGCCGAATTCGACAAGCAGAAGGAGATCGCGCGCGGCAACCGCGCCGCCTGACGTCCTCCGATAACCAAAACAAAAAGGGAGAGCGACGTGACGCGACCGTTCGAGGGCGTGAAGATCCTGGACTTCACGCAAGTGCTGGCCGGCCCCTATGCCAGCTACCAGCTCGCGCTGCTCGGCGCCGACGTCATCAAGGTCGAGCGGCGCGAGGGCGAGGACATGCGCCGCACGCCGCTCTCCCGGGAATGGGCCGACCGCGGGCTGGCGCCGGCGTTCCAGGCCGTCAACGGCAACAAGCGCAGCCTGACGCTCGATCTGCAGAAGCCGGAGGCGATCGCGATCGTGAAGAAGCTCGCAAGCCGCGTCGACGTCGTCATGGAGAATTTCCGTCCGGGCGTCATGGACAAGCTCGGCATCGGCTATGAAGCGCTCTCGGCGATCAACCCCAAGCTGATCTATTGCGCGGTGTCGGGTTTCGGCCAGACCGGCCCGGATCGCCTGCGGCCCGGCTATGACGGCAAGATGCAGGCGCTCTCGGGCATCATGGCGATATCAGGCCATCCGGAGACGGGACCGACGCGCGCCGGCTTTGCGGTCTGCGATGTGCTGTCGGGCGCCACCGCTGCTTTTGGCGTCTCGAGCGCGCTGTACCAGCGCGACCGCACCGGCGTGGGCCAGTTGATCGACGTCTCCATGCTGGAGGCGACGCTGGCGTTTCTGTCGGGCCAGATCGCGGACTGGTCGGTCGCCGGCCATCGGCAGACATTGTCCGGCAACCAGGCGGTGAGCCGCAGGACCACGGCAAACCTGTTCAAATGCGGCGACGGCCATATCCTGCTCGCCGTCAACAACGAGAAGCAGTATCGCGCGCTGATGGCTGCGCTCGGCCGCGAGGACACGCTGTCTGATCCTCGCTTTGCCGACTGGTTTTCGCGCAACGAGAACGAACCTGCGCTGCGCGCCATCATCGAGGCGGCGCTGGCGGCACGGCCGGCGCGCGAATGGGAGAGCATTCTGGAAGACGCGGGCGCACCTTGCGCCAGCATCTGGAAGGTCGAGGAAGTGATCGACCATCCGCAAATCAAGGCGCGCGGCGCGATCCAGGAGCTGGACACGCCCTACGGCCGGCTGCGCTTTGCCGGCAGCGGCTTCAAGCTCGCCCATGGCGGCGGCAAGCTCGATCGGATGGCGCCGGAGCTCGGCGCGGATACGGACGCGGTGCTGGGCGAGCTCGGATTCGATGCGGCGGAGATCGCGGGGTTGAGGGCAAGGGAGGTCGTCTGAACCTCCGCTGCCGTAGGGTGGGCAAAGCGAAGCGTGCCCACCATCGCGCGTTGAAGAGAAAGTTCGTGGGCACCGCGGCTTAGAACAACGAGCCCTGCCCGTCATCGGCAGGCCCGGCTGTGGCCTTCCGCACTGCCTTCTTCGGCTTCGGCGCCTCCGCCTCCATCTGCTCCGCGCTGATCGGCAACAAGAGCTGCTCGTCGTCATTGGCGACGCGGTTGACGCGGGTGGAGACCGGGTGCCAGGCGAATTCGCCGCTGCGCGGGGCGGTCATCAGCGGCAGGATCGCGTCGACCTCGTTGCCGCTGACGTCGAGCCAACGCTCGAAATCGCGCTCGCTGATGGTGACGGGCACGCGGTCATGCAGCGCGGCGAGATCCTCGCCTGCCGCGGCCGTGACGATCGCGACGGTGTCGAGCTCCTCGCCGTTCGGCCCGGCCCATGTCTCGAACAATGCGGCGAAACCAAGCGGCGCGCCGTCGGCGCGGTGGATGAAGAAGGGCTGCTTGCGGCCGCCCTCCGTCTTCCACTCATAGTAGCCATCGGCCGGGATCAGACCGCGGCGGCGGCGAATCGCGTTCTTGAAGGCCGGCTTCTCCAGCACGGTTTCGGAGCGTGCGTTGATCAGCAGCGTAAAGCCGCGAGGGTCCTTGACCCAGGTGGGCAACAGGCCCCAGCGCATCAAGCGGAAATGCCGCGCGCCGTTCTCGATCAGAACGACCGGAATCGGTTGTGTCGGCGCCACGTTGTACCGGGGCGGGAAATTCGGCTGCTCGACATAGCCGAACAATTGCCGCAAGGCCGCGGGGGCCGAAGTTATGACGAAGCGTCCACACATCCCAGGGTGTCTATATAGGGTCCGTTCAGGTCCTTTTAACCCCGAACGTTAACACTGCGGCGGATGAGCTCAACGGCCTCCAAACCCGCGCGGACGCATGTACAGACGGGCCCCGAGGCCGCCGCCTGGGCCGAGCGGCTGCGCGTGGCCAATATCAACCCGCGGACCGGGCTTGCCACCGACTATCTCAACCATTTCAATGAAGCGGTGATGCTGCTGGAAATGGTTCCGGACATGCCGGAATGCGCGGACGATTTCTTGACCTGGACGCCGCTGTCCTATGCCGAACATTTTACGGCCTCCAACTTCAAGGCGCGCGACCTCGCCATCGAGGCCTATGAGAAGGCCGATCCCAACGTGCGTGCCCAGTTCGACCACATCACCGATACCATGACCTCGATTTTGACCGCAGTCGGCTCGGCCATGCGCGAGGTCGAGAAAGATACGACCCGAATCCGCCTCGCCGAGCAGGCCGCGCTCTGGGTCAAGCCGCTGATCGCGGCCTGCGGCGGCATCATCCATGGCGGCGCCGAGGCCGACGTCGACACCATCATGGCGAACTGAGCCAGATGCTTTAAGAACAAGGTCCTTTCACAACAGGTCCTTTCAGAAAATGGCTTCGCCCGTTCAGCCCGCCCACCCCCAGCTCGCCGTCAGCGCCGCGATCTTCCGCGACGGCAAGGTGCTGCTGACCCGCCGCGCCCGCTCGCCGGCGAAGGGGTTCTATTCGCTGCCCGGTGGCCGGGTCGAGTTCGGCGAATCGCTGCACCAGGCCCTGAGCCGCGAGGTCGACGAGGAGACCGGGCTCCGAATCGAGATCGTCGGCCTTGCCGGCTGGCGCGAGGTGCTGCCCGCCGCGCCCGGCGCCGGCCATTACCTCATCATGTCCTTTGCGGCCCGTTGGGTGGCCAGGGAGCCTGTCCTGAACGACGAGCTCGACGATCACCGCTGGATCGCCCCGGACGCCCTGGCGAGCCTGGGCGGCCTCAAGCTGACCGGGGGGCTGGACGAGGTGATCCAGTCCGCCGCCCGGCTGATCGGGGCCTGACCTAGCGGCGAGCTCGCTGCAACCTCTCCCGCTTGCGGGAGAGGTCGCGCCGGAGGCGCGGGTGAGGGCTTCCTCGTCTAGGGGATTGTCCCATTGTGGAGACAACCCTCTCCCCAACCCTCCCCCGCAGGCGGGGGAGGGAGCGCACTGCCGATGCAGCGGCTACCGTACCTTGCTTCTCCGAATGGGAGGGGGCATACACCCCGCCGATGTCCACGCGATTTCTGGCCATTTTTGTCCTGATTCTCGCCTGCGCCTGCGGCCCCACGCGGGCTCAGGACGTGGCGGCGCCGTTCGACGCCGATTTGCAGCGGCTGGCCGAGATCCTTGGCGGCCTGCACTATCTGCGCGGCATCTGCGGGTCCAACGAGGGCAACAAATGGCGCAACGAGATGCAGGCGTTGATCGATGCCGAAACCCCCTCCGGGGAGCGCCGCACCCGCATGATCGCCGGCTTCAACCGCGGCTATAACGGCTTTCAGCAGACCTACCGGAGTTGCACGCCGGCCGCGACGGTGGCGATCCGCCGCTATATCGAGGAAGGCTCGAAGATCTCGCGGGATCTGACGGCGCGCTACGCGAACTGATTCTCTCCAGTCATTCCGGGGCGCGAAGTCGCGAGCCCGGAATCCATTCATCCACCATCTCTGTGGCGCGATGGATTCCGGGCTCGCGCTGCGCGCGCCCCGGAATGACGAGACAGGATCGGCGCGGCGGCTCGGCGGGAACGCTGTCATCGACTTTGTTCACAGCCGTTAACCGTTCTTAAAGATGTGGCCTAGCGGTCGTTAACGACCGTGCTAAACCTCTCGCACAGCGCATCGCCGTGGATCGCGCCCCAGCCCTGATCGAGTTTCATGAGCCAGCCGATTTCCTACGCCCCCGCCCGCGCGCCGCTGCCCGATCACGAGCAGAAGCAGGCCGCACTGAGCTATCTCAACGAGGCCTGGGCCGAGGCGCGCCATGACGGCGTCGACGGCGACTGCCTGGCACAGGCGAGCCTGTTTGCGGCCTTTGCCGAGCTGGTCGGCACCTATGGCGAGGACGCGGTCGCCAAGTTCGTCGAGGGCTTTCCCGGCCGCATCCGCAACGGCGAGTTCTCGGTCGACATCTGCAGGCAGTAGGCCCTGCCGAAAATGACCCCGCCACGCGGGCGGGGCCAGTCGACGGATGAATGACTTGGCGAAGCGGATTTGGCGAAAGGCTTCGCGAAGTCTGCCGCCTTTATCGCACGGAAGCTGTTTCCCCCCGACAAGCATTAGTCTCGCAATGGCCGGGAGATGTTCCTGCCGGAATCGGGAAGGCGCTCCTCCTCCCTCACGGCTCGACCTTGAGCGTCGCTTTCATGTTGGGATGATAGCGGCAGTAATATTCGACCGTTCCCGCCTTCTTCAGAACTGATGTCGCCGATTTCTTCGGCGGCAGTGTCGCGTCGAAATCGCCGTTCCTCGCGGTGGCGGTATGGGCGAAGACGTCCTTATTGATCCAGGTGATGGTATCGCCGACCTTGGCCGATATCTCGGCCGGTGCGATCACGAGATTCTCCATCGTGATCTCGATCGTCGCGGCGTGCGCCGGGACGACCATCGCCGCGAAGACGAGCGCGACGGGAAGCAAAAACAGCCGCCCCGGCATCATCGCTCCTCCCTATTTCAGATCGGCCGCTACGTGCTCGGCGTGTTGCTGATGACCCTGGAAGATCTTCAGGCCGGTCTGCAGCAGGCTCTTCAGCTCGGCATTGCCGGCCGACGGAATCAGCTGGGTCTCCAGCGCGCCGTTGACCTGCTTGTGGTAGGCGACCTCGTTGGCGACATAGGCCTTGTCGAAGGCAGCGCCGCTCAGCTTGTCGAGCTCGGCGAGCTTGTCGCTGGCCTGCTTGGACAGCGCTTTGCTGGTGTCGTTGTCTTCCGGGGTAACGTTCAGCTTCTTGACCAGCGCGAGCGCCTGCTTGTTGACGGCCTCGTGGTCGCGCAGCATGTCCTCGGCAAATGCCTTCACGTCCTTGCTCTTCGCCTTCTTCTGCGCCTGCTTGGCGGCGTTGATGTCGATCACGCCCGCGGTATAGGCGATATGGGCGATCTGCGCATCGGTCGGCTTGTCGGCGGCGCCGGCGCCTTGCAGCAGCGCGGGACTGGACAACAGAATGGCGGCAGCGATCGCCGCGCTCCGTCGGGTGAACATGGCCTGTTACTCCTGTGATGCCGGACCTTGGCCGGCGTTCCTTCACAGGGATTGGATGGGACTTTCGAGCTAATGTTCCCGAAAGATTACGCACCGACGCCGAGGCGCCTGAGCACGGCCTCCGTCAGGCGCTCACAGCGCTGCCCGGCGAACGGAAATGCGTCCATCACGACGGGGCCGATCTTCTTCTCGACGTTCTCGCGCAGCAATGCGCGCGCACGATGCAACCGCGTCTTGACCGTCTCGGGCTTGATAGCGAGCAGCTCGGCTGTCTCCTCCATGCTCATCCCCTCCATCACGCGCGCGATGAAGACCATGCGGAAGGCATCGGGCAATTCATCGATCGCATGTTCGACGACGCGCTGAATCTCGCGTTGGGCCATGGATTTTTCCGGATCGGTTGCGGCGGTCGAAAGGGGAAACCTGATGATCTGGGCTTCGAGCGTTGCCTCCGGCACCGATCCGAGCTCGACCTGCGGCCTCCGACTGCGCAGGCGCCCGAGCGCTTCGTTGATCGCAATGCGCGACAACCAGGTCGACAGCGCGGCGTCACCGAGAAAACCGTCGAGATGCGTGAAGGCGCGGACATAGGTCTCCTGCACCACGTCCTCGGTCTCGCTGTCGCTGCGCAGGATGCCGCGGGCGAGCCTATAGAGCCTGCGGTTGTTGGCCTGCATGATTTCGCGGAGCGCAGCCTCGTCGCGGCGCCGCGCGCGCTCGATCAGCTCGGCTTCCGATGTCCTGACAGCGGCGGTCCGGCCGGCTGCGGTCCCTGGCATGGCGGGTACCCCTATCTCCGTTGGTTCCGGACTTTGGATGCAGACCCAGGGAAAAGGTTCCCGGATTTTCTTAGTCCCGGATCTTACCTTCCCCTGGAGGAAGGGTATCGCATAGGCTGCGGGCGTTTCGGGCACGATAGTCCCACATCGTCATGGCCGGGCTCGTCCCGGCCATCCACGTCTTGCCGGCGGGCACGAAGAACGTGGATGCCCCGGGACAAGCCCGGGCATGACGGCCGCTTGTGCGGGTGCAAATGCCATCACCCACCGGTGACGAAGATAAGCAAACCTAATCCGTCTCGATCGGCAGCGTCGGATCCCGCGCCCATTCGCCCATCGAGGCGTCGTAGAGCGTCAGTCTGTCGTAGCCGAGCTGCGTCAGCAGGAAGAGGTCGATCGTCGCCGAGATGCCGCCGCCGCAATAGACAATCACGTTCTTGTCACGCGTGACGCCCGCAGCAGTGAATTTGGCTTCGGCATCGGCAGGCGTCGTCAAGGTCTTGTCGGCATTGACGAGCGTCGCAGCGGATACGTTGACGCTGCCGGGAACACGGCCAGGCCGGCCGTAGCGGCTCGGCTCGAGGCCGCGATGAAACTGCGGCCCGAGCGCGTTGACGATGACCGTCGAGGGATCGCCGATTCGCGCCTTCACCGCCTCCTTGTCGACGAAGAAGCCGGCGCGCGGCGCGGCCTTGAAGGTCGTCGCGGGATAGCCTTTCGGTGCGCCCGTCTCGATCGGCCGTCCCTCCTGTGTCCATTTGTCGAAGCCGCCGTCGAGCACCAGCGCATCGACGCCGAGCGAGCGCAGCATCCACCAGAACCGCGTCGCCCACATCATGGTGCCGATGCTGTAGAGCACAACGGTCTTGCCCGCATCGAGGCCGTGGCGGCCGAAGGCGGCCTCCAGCTGGGCCACACCAGGCATCATGAAGAACTGTCGTGCCGAAGCGTCGGAGAACTCGCCCTGCAGGTCGAGGAAATCGGCCCCCGGAATGTGCCCGGCCGCGAAGGACTTGTCGCCGGGCACCGCGCGATAAGGCACGTCGCTGCCGGCGGGCACAGGTTCGTTGTAGGTCGTGCAGTCATAGAGGCGGAGATTGGGATCGGCGAGGATGGCGGCGAGCTGCGCGGTGGTGATGAGGGCGGCTGGCTGGGACATTGCTTTCTCCCAATTTGCACTTGCGCTTCGTGGCACACTGTCATTGCCCGCGAAAGCGGGCAATCCAGTATTCCAGAGGCTGCAGTCGTATCAACCAACTCTCGCCGCGGCGTACTGGATGCCCCGGTCAAGCCGGGGCATGACAGCGGAGGCAGAAACTTGACCTGCCCTCTACGGCTTCAGCGTCTCCAGAAACCGCACCGCCTCGCCCTGCGAAGGCGTCACCAGCTCGCCCTGCCACATCACGCGGCGGCCGCGGATGAAGGTGCCGACGGGCCAGCCGGTGACGCGCACGCCGTCATAAGGCGTCCAGCCGGCCTTGGACGCGACCCATTGATTGGTGATGGTCTCGCTGCGCTTGAGGTCGACGATGGTGAAGTCGGCGTCGTAGCCGGCGGCGATGCGGCCCTTGCAGGCCATGTTGTAGAGGCGCGCGGGACCGGCGCTGGTGAGGTCGACGAAGCGCGCCAGAGAGAGCCGGCCCGCGTTGACGTGGTCGAGCATCAGCGGCACCAGCGTCTGCACGCCGGTCATGCCGGAGGGCGAGGCGGGGTAGGTCTTCTGCTTCTCCTCCAGCGTATGCGGGGCATGGTCGGAGCCGAGCACGTCGATGATGCCCTGCTCGATGCCGCGCCAGATGCCGGCGCGGTGATCGGCGCCGCGCACCGGCGGGTTCATCTGCGCTAGCGTGCCGAGGCGCTCATAGCATTCGGGAGCGGCCAGCGTCAGGTGATGCGGCGTCGCCTCGCAGGACGCGACGTCCTTGTGGTCGCGCAGGAACTCGATCTCTTCCTTGGTGGAGATGTGCAGCACGTGAATGCGCCTGCCGGTCTCGTGCGCGAGCTTGACCAGGCGCTGCGTCGCCATCAGCGCCGCGGTTTCGTCGCGCCACACCGGATGCGAGCGGGCATCGCCCTCGATGCGCAGCGATTTGCGGTCGTTGAGGCGGTACTCGTCCTCGGCATGGAAGGCGGCGCGGCGGCGGATCACCTGGAAGATGCGGCGCAGGCTTTCGTCGTCCTCCACCAGCAGCGCGCCGGTCGAGGAGCCGATGAACACCTTGACGCCGGCGCAGCCGGGCGCGCGTTCCAGCACCGGCAGGTCCTGCACGTTCTCGCGGGTGCCGCCGATGAAGAAGGCGAAATCGCAATGCATGCGGTGATAAGCGCGCTTCACCTTGTCGGTGAATTCGGCCTCCGTCACCGTCAGCGGCGCGGTGTTCGGCATCTCGAACACGGCGGTGACGCCGCCCATCACGGCGCTGCGCGAACCGGTCTCGAGGTCTTCCTTGTGCGTCAGGCCGGGCTCGCGGAAATGCACCTGCGTGTCCATCACGCCGGGCAGGATGTGCAGGCCCTTGCAGTCGATCACCTCGGCGGCACTGCCTTGCGACAAAGGACCCAGCTCGGCAATGCGGCCGCCGGTGATGCCGATATCGCGAACACCCTCGCCGTCCTGGTTGACGACGGTGCCATTCTTGAGGATCACATCGAAGCGCTGGGTCATGGCTGAAGGCCTCTCTCGTCCCCAAGCGCAGAGCTCGAGGTCTTGTCGTTTATGCCTCGCGGGCTTACGTTCCGGAGCAACATGTCGCAAGAGATTTTCGCATGAAATCAGCGTTTCTTCCCGACCGGGGCGTGGTCAAGGTCGCGGGCGAGGATGCGCGCAACTTCCTCAACGGCCTGGTCACGACCGACGTCGACAGGCTGAAGCCGGGCCTGGGGCGATTCGGCGCCTTGCTGACGCCGCAGGGCAAGATCATCGTCGATTTCCTGATCACCGAGGTGCCCGCGGGCCATGGCGGCGGGTTCCTGATCGACTGCCCGAAAGCGCTGGCAGACAACCTCGCCACCAAGCTGAAATTCTACAAGCTGCGGGCCAAGGTCACGGTGGAGACTCTCGATCTCGGCGTGCTCGCGGCCTGGGACGGCCAGCCCGCGGCGCAGCCGGATCTTGCCTTCGCCGACCCACGCAACGATGCGCTCGGCTATCGCATCCTGATCCCTGAGGATCTCAAGGAGAAGCTGTCCGACCTCATCGGGGCCGAACTGGTCGATGCCGCCGAATACGAGGCGCACCGCATCGCGCTCGGCGTGCCGCGCGGCGGGCTCGATTTCATGTACAGCGACGCCTTCCCGCACGAGACCAACATGGACCGTCTCGCCGGCGTCGATTTCGACAAGGGCTGCTATGTCGGCCAGGAGGTCGTCTCGCGCATGCAGCATCGCGGCACCGCGCGCACCCGCAGCGTGAAGGTGCTGCTCGACGGCGCCTCGCCGGAAGCCGGCGCGACCATCCTCGCCGGCGACAAGCCGGTCGGCACCATCGGCTCGACGTCCGGCGGCAAGGGCATTGCCCTGGTGCGCATCGACCGTGTCGCAGACGCGCTCGATGCCGGCCAGCCTCTCACCGCGGGCGGGCTCGCCTTGAAACTTGCGGACCCCGACGTCGTGCGCATTCCAACCAAGCCCTCCATCGCATGAGCCGCGCTCCCCGCCTGCATCCCGACGGCCTGACACGTTGCCCCTGGCCGGGCGATGATCCGCTCTATGTCGCCTATCACGACTCCGAATGGGGCGTGCCGGAATATGACGACCGCGCGCTGTACGAGAAGCTGATGCTCGACGGTTTTCAGGCCGGCCTGTCCTGGATCACGATCCTGCGCAAGCGCGACAATTTCCGCAAAGCCTTCGACGATTTCCAACCCGAGAAGATCGCGCGCTACACGCCCAAGAAGGTGCATGCGCTGATGAACGATGCCGGCATCGTCCGCAACAAGGCCAAGATCGACGGCGCGATCCTCAGCGCCAAGTCCTATCTCGACATCATGGAGAAAGGTCCGGGCTTCTCGAAGCTGCTGTGGGACTTCATGGACGGCAAACCCAAGGTCAACCATTTCAAGACCACGGGAAGCGTGCCCGCCTCGACGCCGCTGTCGGTGCAAATCTCGAAGGAGCTGTCCTCGCGCGGCTTCAAGTTCGTCGGCCCGACCATCGTCTATGCCTTCATGCAGGCGACCGGCATGGTCAACGACCATCTCGTCGACTGCCACTGCCACGCGACCTGCGGCAAGACGCAGCGCAAGCCGCGCCTCAGGGCCAAATGACCGCGAAGAAGACCGCGCGCGAAGCGCAGTCCCGCGCCTGGCAGCGCATGCTGTCGGGCCGGCGGCTCGATCTGCTCGATCCCTCTCCGCTCGATATCGAGATCGCCGACATCGCGCACGGGCTGGCGCGCGTCGCGCGCTGGAACGGGCAGACCATCGGCGCGCATATCTTCTCGGTCGCGCAGCACACGCTGCTGGTGGAGATCGTGCTCCGGCACGAGATGCCGCGCGTCGATCAGCGCATGCGGCTCGCTGCCCTGCTGCACGATGCGCCGGAATATGTGATCGGCGACATGATCTCGCCGTTCAAGGCGGTGCTCGACGGCCATTACAAGGCCGTGGAAAAACGCCTGCTCGGCGCCATCCATATCCGCTTCGGGCTGCCGCCGGTACTGCCGGAGGAGATCACGCAGGCCATCAAGGCCGCCGATCGCGGCGCGGCCTATCTGGAAGCGACCGAGCTTGCCGGCTTCAGCGAAAGCGAGGCAAGGCGCCTGTTCGGCAAGGATCCCGGCCTCACCGACAGCGTCCGGCGCGACTACCTGACGCCCTGGACCGCGGCGCGGGCCGAGAAGCAGTTTCTGGAGCGGTTCGGCGCGGTGTTTGCGTAGGTTCATCCCTTCGTAGGGTGGGCAAAGCGAAGCGTGCCCACGAGACCAAGCGGGATGCGCGCAAGTGCGAGATGGTGGGCACGGCGCTTTGCGCCTTTGCCCACCCTACGAGCGCTTGTTATAGTCGCGGCAAAAAGGTCCGCCATGATCCACGTCTGCTCCCTCGCCGCGCTTCCCGAAACCGTCCGTCTCACCGGGGCCAGCCATGTGCTGACCGTGATGGCCAATGTCGAGCAGGTGGCGCGGCCGGTATCGGTGCTGCCGGCCAATCATCTCAAGGTGTCGATGGACGACATCACCGAGGAGCTGGACGGATTCGTCGCACCGTCCGAGGCGCATATCGATCAGGTGCTGAATTTCGTGCGCGGCTGGGACCGCAGCGCGCCGCTGGTGGTGCATTGCTATGCCGGCATCAGCCGCTCCACCGCGAGCGCGTTTGCGGCGGTCTGCGCGCTCAATCCAAACCGCGACGAACTCGAGATCGCCAGGAAGATCCGCGCGGCCTCGCCGATCGCCTCGCCGAACCGGCGCATCGTCGGCCTTGCCGACCGAGCCCTCGGCCGCAACGGCCGCATGCTGCGCGCGCTCGACGAGATCGGCCCGGGCGCGATGATGGTCGAGGGCCGCCCCTTCGTGATCGAGCTCGAATGACAGCTGGGCGCTACATTGCAGGTGCGCTCGTGCCCGGATGTCTCCGCATCGTCATGGCCGGGCTCGTCCCGGCCATCCACGACCTTTGTCGCTGCACCAAGAACGTCGATGCCCGGGACGAGCCCGGGCATGACGGGTTTGTGGCAACATCTGCGATCATCATCGCATGAGCGAGGCGCTCCTGACGCCGATCGAGATCGGCCTGACCGCGGCCATCGTCGCGATCGAGGGCCATGAGCCGCTGATCCTCACCGCGCGCGGCAGTGACGGGCTGGCCGGCCTGCCGTTCGGCCCGTTCGACGCACTCGCGCACCGCACCTTCGAGATCGGCCTGCGCGCCTGGGTCGAGGAACAGGCGGGCTTGCGGCTCGGCTATGTCGAGCAGCTCTACACCTTCGGCGATCGCGGCCGTCATGCCGAGGCTGGCGACACCGGGGCGCATATGGTGTCGATCGGCTATCTCGCGCTGACGCGTGCGGTGGATGGCGAGCTCGCAGCCAACGCGGCGAGCTTCGCGCCATGGTATCGCTTCTTCCCCTGGGAAGACTGGCGCGAGGAGCCGCCGGCGATCATCGCCCGCGACATCATCCCCGCGCTGACGGAGTGGGCCGCGGAGGAGACGCCGGAGACGATTCGCGCGCTGCCGCGCAAGGATCGCGTGCGGTTCTGTTTCGGCCTCGACGGGGCGGCCTGGGACGAAGAGCGCGTGCTCGACCGCTACGAGCTGATGTACGAGGCCGGGCTGGTCGAGGAGGCGCGGCGCGACGGCCGCCCTGCGGCATTAGCGCGCAAGACGCTGCCTCCGCTCGGGACCTCGATGCGGTTCGACCACCGCCGGATTCTCGCCACAGCGATCGCGCGGCTGCGTGCAAAACTGAAGTATCGTCCTGTCGTGTTTGAACTTTTGCCGCCCGAATTCACACTTACCGAACTGCAGCATACGGTGGAGGCGATCTCCGGCCGGCATCTGCACAAGCAGAATTTCCGCCGCCTGGTCGAAATGGAAGCCCTGGTCGAACCGACCGGGGTGATGTCGACACAGACGGGCGGACGGCCGGCGGCGCTCTACCGCTTCCGCCGCGACGTGCTCCAGGAGCGGCCCGCACCGGGCTTGCGCGTACGCTCCCGGCGCTAGATCCTGGGATTTGCGCGATCGGCCCCTGCCCGCCGGTCGCCCGGAGGCTTCATGTTCGACGGTCCGTTTGACGTCTTTGCGCTGATCATCGCGATCGTCGCCTTCCTGATCGCAATCAAGGCCTCCAGCCAGGCGGCCGAGCTGCGCCGGCGACTGAACGGGCTCGAAGAGAGATTCTACGCGCAACGGCCGGTCCAGCCGCCGCCGCTCATGCCGGTGCAGGAGCAGGCGCCCACCTCCGCGACGATGGCCGCCGAGCCGCCGCCGCTTGCGCCTGAGTCCGAGCCGGCGCCGCCTCCGCCCGTCACCGAACAGGCGTCCCCGCCGCCGCTCGCAGCGAGCGTCTCCGCCGATGCACCGCCTCCCCTGCCTGCCGACGCGCCTGATAGTCGAGAACCTGGCTTCGAGGAGCAGCTCGGCACGCGCTGGGTGGTGTGGATCGGCGGCCTTGCGCTCGCGCTCGGCGGCTTCTTCATGGTGCGCTATTCGATCGAGGCCGGCCTGCTCGGCCCCGGCGTGCGCGTGTTCCTGGGCGGCCTGTTCGCCGCCGCGCTGCTGGGCGCCGGCGAATGGACCCGGCGCAAGGAGAGCATCTCCAACATCGCGGCGCTGCCGATCGCCAACATCCCCGCGATCCTCACCGCGGCCGGTACGGCTGTGGCGTTCGCCACCATCTATGCCGCCTACGCGCTCTACGGCTTCCTCGTGCCCGCCACCGCCTTCGTGCTGCTCGGCATCGTGGCGATGTGCACGCTCGCTGCCGCGCTGCTGCACGGACCGGCGCTCGCCGGCCTCGGCGTGGTCGGCGCCTTCGTGACGCCGGTGCTCGTCTCCAGCGGCAAGCCGGACTATTGGGCGCTCTACGTCTATCTCGCCGTCGTCACCGCCGCGAGCTTCGGCCTCGCCCGCATCCGGCTGTGGCGCTGGCTTGCGGTCACCACGATCGCCTTCGCCGTGCTCTGGCTCTTCCCCGGTCTCGACGCCGAGCAGGTCCAGGTCGCGCCGCACGCCTTCCATGTCATCGCGGGCTTCGTGCTGGCCGCGCTGCTCGTCGTCTGCGGCTTCATGTTCGGACCTGCCATCGAGGACGGCGAGATCGAGCCGATCTCGTCGGGCTCGCTCGGTGCCTATCTGTTCGGCGCGATGCTGATCGTGCTGTCGAGCGCGCATGCCGACCTGGCGCTGATCGCCTTTGCGCTGCTGGTCGGCGGCACGCTGCTCGTCGCCTGGCGCGCGCCGGCGGCGACCGGCGCGCTCGGCGCGGCCGCAGCGACGGTCTTCATCGTGTTCGCCGAATGGGCGGTGCGCGCCAATCCTGACATGCTGGTGCTGCCGGGCGGTGCGATGTCCGGCGTCGGGCCCAGCGCGACCGACAGCTCCGTGACGCTGCATCTGGTGACGGCCGCGATTTTCGCCGCCGGCTTCGGCATTGCCGGCTTCCTCGCGCAGGGCCGCTCGAATTCGGCGATCATCCCCGTGGTGTGGTCGGCTGCTGCGGTCGCAACACCGATCGCGATCCTCGTGGCGCTCTACGCGCGTATCGCCCATCTCGACCGCTCGATCCCGTTTGCGATCCTCGCGGTGCTGCTTGCCGCGGCCTTTGGCGCGGCGACCGAGGCGCTCACGCGCCGCGAGACCCGGCCGGGCACCATGATCGCCACCGCCTTGTTCGCGACCGGCACGCTCGGCGCACTGGCCCTGGCGCTGACTTTCGCGCTGGAGAAGGGCTGGCTGACGATCGCGCTGGCGCTGATGTCGCTCGGCACCGCCTGGATCTCGCTGCAGCGGCCGATCCCGTTCCTGCGCTGGCTCGCCGCAATCTTCGCGGGGCTCGTCACCGCGCGCATCGCCTATGACCCACGCATCGTCGGCGATGCCGTCGGCACCACGCCCATCTTCAATTGGCTGCTCTGGGGCTACGGCCTGCCGGCGGCCTCGTTCTGGGGCGCGAGCATCTTCCTGCGCCGCCGCGCCGACGATCCGCCGCTGCGCATGGTCGAGACGGCCGCGATCCTGTTCACCGCGCTGCTTGCCTTCATGGAGATCCGGCACCTTGCGACCAATGGCCGAATGACCTCGCCGCCGTCACTGCTCGAATTCGCGCTGCAGGTCTGCGTCACGCTTGCAATGGCGATCGGGCTGGAGCGTTTGCGACTGAGGAGCCACAGCATCGTGCACAATGTCGGCGCGGTCGTGCTCACGGCGATTGCCGGGTTCATCAGCGTGTTCGGTCTCCTGATCCTGGAGAACCCGATGCTGCTCTCCAGCGTCAATGTCGGCGGCCTCGTCTTCAACCTGCTGCTGCTCGGCTACGCGCTGCCGGCGGTGCTGATGCTGCTGCTGTCCTATGCGGTGGCGGGCCATCGCTCCGTCGCCTACGCCAACACGATCGCTGGCGGCGCGCTGGTGTTCGCGCTGAGCTATGTGACGCTGGAGATCCGCCGCTTCTATCACGGGCCGGTGCTGCTCTACGGCGGCACCACGAGCGCCGAGCAATACACCTATTCGATCGGCTGGCTGGCGTTCGGCGTGGCGCTGCTCGGCGTGGGAATCCTGGTCAACTCGGAGCGGGCGCGGCTGGCCTCTGCCGCCGTCATCGCGCTGACCATCCTCAAGGCCTTCGCCGTCGACGTATGGACGCTGACAGGCGTCTACCGCGCGCTGTCATTCATGTGCCTCGGCGTCGTGCTGGTGGCGATCGGCTGGCTGTACCAGCGCATCCTGTTCCGGCGGCAGGTCGTTCCGCCGCCGGCTCCGCAGCCGAACGTGTAAAAATCAGGCCGCGCGGACCGATTGCAGGAACTGCGCGACCTCGACCTTCAGGCGGGTGCTGTCGGTTGCCAGCGACTTCGCTGCCGAAAGCACTTCACCCGAGGCCGAGCCGGTGTCGATCGCACCGCGCTGGACGTCGGTGATGTTGGACGAGACCTCCTGGGTGCCGAGGGCGGCCTGCTGGACGTTGCGCGAGATCTCCTGCGTCGCGGCGCCCTGCTCCTCGACAGCGGCGGCGATGGCTGAGGCCACCTCGGACAACCGCTCGATGGTGCCGCCGATCTCCTGGATGGCGCTGACGGATTCCTGCGTCGCGGCCTGAATCCCTGTGACCTGCGCCCCGATCTCGCCGGTGGCCTTCGCGGTCTGCTCGGCCAACGCCTTGACCTCGGATGCGACGACGGCAAATCCGCGGCCGGCTTCGCCGGCGCGCGCCGCCTCGATGGTCGCATTCAGCGCCAAGAGGTTGGTCTGGCCCGCGATGGTGTTGATCAGCTCGACGACGTCGCCGATGCAGGAGGCCGCCTGCGACAGCGCGTTGACGCGGTCGTTGGTCCGCGCCGCCTGCTCGACGGCTTCCGCGGCCATCCGCGCCGAATCCTGCACGCGGCGGCTGATCTCGGTGATGGACGACGACAGCTCCTCCGAGGCGGACGCCACGGCCTGGACGTTGGTGGAGGCTTCCTCGGACGCAGCCGCAACGACGGTTGCGAGCTGCTGGCCGCGCTGCGCCGTACCGCTCAGCGTAGCCGCGGAGGCCTCGAGCTCGGTCGAGGCCGACGACACCGTCTCGACGACCTCGCCGATCATGGCCTCGAAATTGCGCGTGATGGCATCGACGCGGCGGCCGCGTTCGATCTTGGCCTCGGCGTCGCGCGCGGCCGCCTCGTCGGCGGCCTTCTTGGCGATCAGCGCCTCCTTGAAGATCTGCAGCGCATCCGCCATCGAGCCGATCTCGGTCTTCTCGCCGCGATGCGGCACCTCGGCCGAAAGGTCTCCTTCGCCGAGCGACTGCATCGGTCGGATGATCGAGGCAATGCCACGAGAGACGTCACGCACGAGATAATAGGCGGCGCCGATCGCGATCACGACGGAGACGACGATGATGCCGACCAGCACGCGGAAGATCAACGCGTAGCTGTCGGCCGCCTGCTTCGTCTCCAGCTCGGCGCCCTGATTATTGAGCTCGATGCCCTTCTGGAGCAGCGGATCGGCGGCCTGGGCCATCTTGGCGACCTTGGTCTGCAACATCTCGTTGGCATCGGTCGGGAAACGGCCGACGCTCTTGCGCGACAGCGCCATCGTCTCCTGCACGCCGTTCAGATACTCGGCCCACGCCTTGCTCCACTGCTCGTAGAGTGCGCGCTCTTCCGCGACCGTGATCAGCGGCTCGTAGACCTTGCGCGTCTTCTCGATACGCTCGCGCAAGCCTGCCAGGCGCTTCTCGGCGGCCTCCTTACCTTCGGCGGTGTCCTGCATCAGGTGCAGACGGAGCGCGACGCGCAGCTCGTTGATGTCGGCACGCATCGAGCCGAGCGCACGCACGCTCGGCAGCCAGCTCTGCGCAATCTCGACCGTGTGGGCGTTGATGTTCTGCATGGTGCCGATCGCCGTCACGCCGACACCGGCGAGCGAGAGAACGAGGACCGACAACACGGTCAATAGCTTGAAGACGATCGACAATTTCGACATCACACGAATCCTAACGATGCTGGCAACGCGCACGTCACCCGCGCCACAAGCGTCCCGATGGACGACCGAGCGGAGGTCAGTTCAACAATGCTGGCTGGTTCTCATCCCGTAAGATTGGACCCATAATTGCAAACAGGCGTTAACAGGAAGCTACGTTGAATTACGGAATTCGGCAGCGCCGCCATCATATGTTCGGCAACCATCTGTTGCAGGACGGCAGCGATCGCGCAGCGCCATACCACGACACCGCCCCCGGGTATTTCGAACAAGGATGGCTGGCGACTCAGGCCGCCCGCACCGCCTGAAGGACGCGCGCGATCTGCCGAGGGAATATCGCCGTCAGGCGGCGCGCACGGTGTCGAGAAACTTGCCGACCTCGAGCTTGAGGCGGTTGCTGTCGCCGGACAGCATCTGGGCGGCGGACAGCACCTGCGAGGAGGCCGAACCGGTCTCGCTCGCGCCGCGCTGCACGTCCATGATGTTAGACGACACCTGATGCGTACCTGCCGCCGCCTGCTGCACGTTGCGGGAAATCTCCTGCGTCGCCGCGCCCTGCTCCTCGACGGCAGCCGCGATCGTCGAGGAGATCTCCGACAGTTTCTCGATGGTGTGACTGATGTCCTTGATCGCGCCGACGGAATGCTCGGTGGCAGTCTGGATGCTCGCGATCTGCTGGCCGATCTCGCCGGTCGCCTTCGCGGTCTGCTCGGCCAGCGCCTTGACCTCGGAGGCGACGACGGCAAAGCCGCGGCCCGCCTCGCCGGCGCGCGCGGCCTCGATGGTTGCATTGAGCGCCAGGAGATTGGTCTGGCCGGCGATGGTGTTGATCAGCTCGACCACGTCGCCGATCCGCGCCGCAGCGGCGGAGAGCTCCCCGACGCGGTCGGTCGTGGTGCGGGCCTGGCTCACCGCCTCGCCCGCGACGCGGGCGGATTCCTGCACCTGGCGGCTGATCTCGGTGATCGACGACGACAGCTCTTCGGTCGCCGAGGCCACCGACTGCACATTGGTGGACGCTTCCTCGGAGGCGGACGCAACCATGGTGGTGAGCTCCTGTCCGCGCGACGCGGTCGATGTGAGCGTCGACGCCGAGGCTTCCAGTTCGGTCGCAGCCGAGGACACGGTATCGACGATCTCGCCGATCGCTGCTTCGAAGCCGTCAGCGAGCTTGTGCATCTCGGCCTTGCGCTGCGCGGCCGCGATCTGATCCTGCCTGATCTTGGCCTCGGCCTCTTCGCGCGCCTTCTGTTCTGACACGATCTTGAATTTCTCGACGGCCGCAGCGACGCCGCCGACCTCGTCCTTGCGGCCGAGCCCGGGCAGCACCACGGAGAAATCGCCGCCGGCGAGCTTGTCCATGGCCACGGTGAGCGACCGGATGGGCCGGGCGATGGTCAGGAACGACATCAGCCAGGAGCCGACGAGGACGAGCATGGCGAGGGCGCCGACCAGCATCGCAAGCTGCTCGCTCGATCTCATTTGGTAAGCGGCCGCAGCATTCTTCTCTTCGGACCTAAGGTTCGCGTAATCGGCGATCTGGCTGATCAGCCCGTCCAGTTGGGCTGCGATCGGCAGCGTGAGCTCGCGCGCCATGCGAATGGCATCTTCATTGAGCTTCGCGGCGCGCGGCGCGGCGTCTGCACCGCTCGCGGCCAAGGCTTCGCCACGGACGGCGGCGATCTGCTGGGCAGCCTTTCCGTAGTCCGCGGCCAACGATCTCAGTTTCTCCATCCGGGCGCGGTTCTCGGCCTCGTGAGAAAGTCTCAGCATGGCATCGACCAGCAAGCCCATCGAGGTCTGCTGATCGCCCAGAGCCTGGATGGCCTTCTGAAGATCTGCCGCGTTGTTGGCGAGACGAAGGTCTCGCACGGCGAGTTGCATGCCGCGAACCGCAACTTCGGCCCGGATTGCGTCGCGGGCGATTTCCCGCTGCGCAAGTGCGCTCTGACTGGTCTCGCGGACGCTGGCATTGCCGAGCATCTGGCTTGCGATCATGGCACCAACCAGGAACACCCCGAGCGCCGAAGCAATCGCCAGCTTGGTCCCGATCCTCAAATTCTGAGCAAGGCTCAACATGGGTCTCTTCCCCCGAAGGAAATGCGCAGCCGAGTCGTTGTCGGCTTCCCTTGGCGTTGATCGCGCCCTTGCCCAAAAATTGAGCGCCTCACATTCCGATTTGGTTAACGAGGTCCCCCGCAGAAATACTGATTTTTACGCCAAGCGATTGAGCGCGAAGAGAATTTCTCTCGCCTTGGTTGTAAATTGCAGCTGGAGGTCGGGTTCAGGATGCCTTGCATCCGGCGCTCTCGCCGACGAGGCTGATGCGAAAGACCGGCTTCTTGTTCTCGTCGAGCAGCTCCATGCACCACTCGGCGTTCGGCTTCAGGCTGCGCGCGATGCCGCCGAGCAAGTTGGCGCAGACTTCCGTCATCTCGGTCCAGGCGGCCGCGCGATCCTCGAACTCGTACGGCTGGTCGGCGGCGCCGGAATAGCGACCGGTACTGATGCGGAAGAAGTACAGCGACATCGTTGAACCCTTATATCGGGCCGCGCCCCCCGGCCGTACGCAAACTGAAGCGCGAACAACTA
This sequence comes from Bradyrhizobium frederickii, assembly GCF_004570865.1. Lineage (GTDB taxonomy): Bacteria > Pseudomonadota > Alphaproteobacteria > Rhizobiales > Xanthobacteraceae > Bradyrhizobium > Bradyrhizobium frederickii. Next base: position 83,996 of record NZ_SPQS01000025.1, on the reverse strand, counting down.
CCAACGCATGAAAGCCGCCGTCCGTATGACTACGGCGCGGCGGCTTCGTGTTCGATGGAGGTCTTTATCGACAAAGTGTGCGGGCCGTCCCGCAGGGCCGTCTCACTGGGTCGAGCGGCGCAGCTCCAGCGGGGCCTCGCTCTTGGCGGGCTCGGACCTGACTTCGGCCTTCACCGGCTCGAGCCGGCTGCTCTCGACACGCGGCGTCTCCACGCGCGCGGCGACCTCGGTGTTGGCCGGGCCGACCGAACCGGTGTGCTCCGGCCTGTGCAGCGAGCGCGGCCGCGCCGCAGCGCGCGCCATCAGCATCTGGTTGCCGCCCTGATGATGGAAGTCGCAATAGGCGAAGCCCATGCCCGACACGGAGCCGCGGAAGCTGCGATCGTCGGTCTTTTCCAGGTTGAAACAGGGCTCGAACGGAATCCCCTTGATCGAGGCGCAGACGTTCTGGCCGCGGATCTGGAGCGTATTGCCGGGCAGGCGGAGATGCTTGACCGGGCCTGCGCCCGAGAACTGCACCGCACCGGCGGCGCCGAGATCGTCAAGGATGCGGCCTGCACCGCGGGTCCCGTCGAAACAGGTGAAGGCAAACACTTTGCCGGCGACGAAGCGACGGGCCTCGTCGGCGTTCATGCTGCCGGCAATGGCCGGCGCAAACGTTGCTGCCGCCGTGACAGCCCCCAACACAATACGCGCAAGCATGCTCAACTCCGAACCGACCCCCGCAGCGGGCGATGCCTTATCTCTTTACCCGCTGCTTACCATACTAACCATGGCGACATTGAAGCAGCTTGGTTGGTAAAGTCTGAACGCCGTTAGACAATTTTTACCACGATGCGGCCGCGCACCTCGCCGGCCAGGATCTTCGCGCCCCAATCCGAAACCTCGGCCAGCGAAATTTCCTTTGTAATTTCAGCAAGTTTTTCCCGATCCAGATCGGATGCGAGGCGCTGCCAGGCAGCCCTCCTGGGCTCGATCGGGCACATCACGGAATCGATGCCGAGAAGGCACACTCCGCGCAAAATAAACGGTGCGACGGAGGACGGCAGGTCCATGCCCGCCGCCAGGCCGCAGGCCGCGATCGCTCCGCCATATCGCGTCATCGAGAGCAGATTGGCGAGGGTGGTCGAGCCGACGCTGTCGACGCCACCGGCCCAGCGCTCCTTGGCGAGAGGTTTGGCCGGCGCCGACAGTTCGTTGCGGTCGATGATTTCGGCAGCTCCCAGGTGCTTCAGATAGTCGGCCTCCGAGGCCCGGCCGGTCGAGGCGATGACGTGATAGCCGAGCTTCGAGAGCACGGCGATCGCGACCGAGCCGACGCCGCCGGCGGCACCGGTCACCACCACCGGGCCGCTCTTCGGCGACAGACCGTGCTTCTCCAGTGCCAGCACCGAGAGCATCGCCGTGAAGCCGGCGGTGCCGATCGCCATGGCATCGCGCGCCGAGAGCCCTTGCGGCAACGCGACCAGCCAGTCGCCCTTCACCCGCGCCTTCTCGGCATAGGCGCCGAGATGGGTCTCGCCCATGCCCCATCCGGTGCAGACCACCTTGTCGCCGGCCTTCCACTGCGGATGCGAGGAGGCTTCGACCGTGCCGGCGAAGTCGATGCCGGCGATCATCGGGAAGCGGCGCACCACCGGCGCCTTGCCGGTGAGCGCAAGGCCGTCCTTGTAGTTCAGCGTCGACCATTCCACCCGGACGGTGACGTCGCCGTCCATCAGCTCGGCTTCGTCGAACTGCGTGAGCGCGGCGGTGGTGCCCTTGTCCGCCTTGTCGATCCGGATCGCCTTGAATGTGGCCACGACTGACCTCCCTGACTTGTTTGTCGTGGATGTTTAGCCGATCAGGCCGGCTGCGCAACCGCCCGAGCCACCGGTTTCTCCACGATCGGAAGATTGATCAGCGCGGAGAGCACACCGAACAGGATCGAGAGCCACCAGATCGGCGTGTAGGAACCGAATTTCTCGAACACGATGCCCCCTAACCAGACACCGAGGAAGCCGCCGACCTGATGGCTGACGAAGGCGAAGCCATAGAGCGTGGCAAGCCAGCGCGTGCCGAACATCAGCGCCACCAGCGCCGAGGTCGGCGGCACCGTGGAGAGCCAGGTCAGGCCGGAGATCGCACCGAACGCGATCGCCGAGAACGGCGTGATCGGGAACGAGATGAAGGCGAGCGTCGCCAGCGCGCGCGTGAAGTAGATGGTCGAGAGGATGTAGCGCTTGGGCACTGAGTTCTGGAGATAGCCGACGCTCAAGGAGCCGATGATGTTGAACAGGCCGATCGCCGCGATCACCCAGCCGCCGGTTTGCGCGGAGATGCCGCGATCGACCAGGAAGGCCGGCAGATGCACGGTGATGAAGGCAAGCTGGAATCCGCAGGTGAAGAAGCCGAGCACCAGCAGCACATAGGAGCGGTGGCCGAACGCTTCGGCAAGCGCCCTGGTGAAGCTCTGCTCATCCGCGGGCGCGGCGTTCGCCGCCTGTGCCACCGGCGGCGTCGAGAGTGCCAGCGACAGCGGGATGATCAACAGCATCAGGAAGCCGAACACGGAGAGCGCCTGCTGCCAGCCGAAATTGTCGATCAGCGCGACGCCGATCGGGGCGAACAGGAATTGGCCAAACGAGCCCGCGGCGGTGCCGGCACCGAGCGCAAGGCCGCGCTTCTCGGCAGGCAGGAGCTTGCTGAATGCCGACAGCACCAGGTTGAACGAGCAGCCGGCAAGACCGAAGCCCACCATGACGCCGGCACCAATGTTGAGCGAGAGCGGCGTCGACGAGTAACGCATCAGGATCAGGCCGCCGGCATAGAGCAGCGCGCCGACGCACATCACCCGGAACAGGCCGAAGCGATCGGCCACGGCTCCGGCGAAAGGCTGGCCCAAGCCCCACAGCAGGTTCTGCACCGCGATCGCGAGCCCGAACACGTCGCGGCCCCAGGAGAATTCGTGGCTCATCGGCTGCACGAAGAAGCCGAGCGCCGAGCGCGGACCGAAGCCGAGCATGCCGATCGCACAACCGCACAGAATGATGACGGCCGGGGTGCGCCAGTTGGAGGAACGGGGGGCCGGAGCAAGTTCGCTCGCTGATGTCGACATGGTGCTCCTCGTCTGTCATGGGCGGAGTGACAAAGCCGCCGCCGCGAGCGTGCCATTTAATGCACTTGCATGAAAATCCCAAGCTAAAAACGGTTGCATTCCACGAGGAGCTGTCGCGGGAGCATTGCATTTCGATGTGGCCTCGAGGCATCGGCCCGGCCTGACGGAAATGTGTGCGGCCGGATCTGGCGATCCCCGGCAGAGCATGTTATGTTTGATTTGCTCAGACTGAGTATATTAAGCCCAATGAAATCCGCTGGCCTCTCGGCCAGCATTTTCGGGCCTTATATATACTCAAATTGAGCATAATTACTCTGCAAGGGAGGCTTCGATGCCGATCGCTGGAATTTACGGCCCCGACGACTTTGCCAACCGGCCCCCGGGCCAAGTTACCGCCTCCTCCCGTGCCGCACCGGCACGAACGGGAGCCGCGCTGCCGACGCCCTCACTGGCATGGACACCGGAGGTCGCACGCGCCACCGCGCCGCTCTATGAGCGCGTGAAGCACGTGATCCCGCCGATCGAGTGGCCGCTGATGGCGCCGACGATCCTGGCGATCAACGAGCTGAAGCGCGCCCGCGGCGCGGTGATCCTCGCGCACAATTACCAATCCCCCGAGATCTTCCACTGCGTCGCAGATATCGGCGGCGACTCGCTCCAGCTCGCCGTCGAAGCCACCAAGGTGAAGGCCGGCATCATCGTCCAGTGCGGCGTGCATTTCATGGCGGAGACATCGAAACTGCTCAATCCGGACAAGACCGTTTTGATCCCGGATTCGCGCGCGGGCTGCTCGCTTGCTGCCAGCATCACCGGCGCCGACGTGCGGCTGCTCCGCGAGCGATTTCCCGGCGTTCCTGTCGTCGCTTACGTCAACACCTCGGCCGAGGTGAAGGCCGAGGTCGACATCTGCTGCACCTCGTCGAACGCGGTGCAGGTGGTCGAGAGCCTTGGCGCTCGAAGCGTGATCTTCCTGCCCGATCGCTATCTCGCAACTTACGTGGCCTCGAAGACCGACGTGAGGATCATCGCCTGGAAGGGCGCCTGCGAAGTGCACGAGCGCTTCAAGGGCGAAGAGCTGCGTGCTTTCCGCGAGGCCGATCCTTCGGTGCAGATCATCGCGCATCCCGAATGTCCGCCGGACGTGCTGGCGGAAGCCGACTTCACCGGCTCGACCGCGCACATGATCAACTGGGTGCGTGAGCGGCGGCCGCGGCGGCTGGTGATGATCACGGAATGCTCGATGGCCGACAATGTGCGCGCCGAGATGCCCGACGTCGAGATGCTGCGGCCCTGCAATCTCTGCCCGCATATGAAGCGCATCACGCTCGCCAACATCCTGGGCAGCCTGCTGACGCTCCGTGAGGAGGTGACGATCGATCCCGCGCTCGCGGCGCGCGCGCGGCGTTCGGTCGAGCGGATGATCAATCTGAAGAACTAGCAACACATGTAGCGTCACACACCGCTGTCGTCCCGGACAAGCGCGCCTCAAGCGCGCGCCGATCCGGGATCCCCGCGCGAGCGCTCGCGCTCGTCGCGCTGACCACAGGAAGATGTTTGGCGACGACTCGGAGTGACGAGTTCGCGTCACGACTCCTCCCTGGGGTTATGGGTCCCTGCTTTCGCAGGGACGACGGAGGAGCGAATGGAGAGAACGATGAATGACAACAACTTCACCCGCACCAACGACGTCGTCATCGTCGGCGGCGGTCTTGCCGGATTGTTCTGCGCGTTGAAACTTGCACCGCGGCCGGTGACCTTGATCTCGGCCGCACCGCTCGGACAGGGCGCCTCATCCGCATGGGCGCAAGGCGGCATCGCCGCGGCGGTGGCCGAGGGCGACACGCCGGAGGCGCATGCTGCCGACACGATCGCGGTTGGCGGCGGCCTCGTCGATGAAGCAGTTGCGCTTGGAATTGCACGCGAGGCCGTGCCTCGCATTCACGATCTCCTGTCCTATGGCGTGCCGTTCGATCGTGATCTCGAAGGAAAGCTCGCGGTCGGGCGGGAAGCTGCGCACTCGGCACGACGCATCGTGCATGTGCGCGGCGACGGAGCGGGCGCCGCGATCATCGCGACCTTGAGCGAGGCGGTGCGCCGGACGCCGTCGATCCGCGTCATCGAAGGATTAGTCGCCGAAGCCCTCTTGACCCGGGATGGCGCGGTCACCGGGCTTCAGTTGCGCGACGCCGGAAATCCCGCCGCACGGCCGCTCCTGCTCGCCGCGCGCGCGGTGGTGCTTGCCACCGGCGGCATCGGACATCTCTATGCCGTCACCACCAATCCGCTCGAGGCCAGCGGCTCGGGCCTTGCCATCGCCGCCCGCGCGGGTGCCGTGATCGCCGACCCCGAATTCGTCCAGTTCCACCCGACCGCCATCATGACCGGGGGCGATCCGGCGCCGCTCGCCACCGAAGCCCTGCGCGGCGAAGGCGCAACGCTGATCAACGCCAACGGCGAGCGCTTCATGGCGGCGCGCCATCCGCTCGCGGAGCTCGCGCCACGCGACATCGTGGCCCGCGGCGTGTTCGCCGAGATCGCGGCCGGGCGCGGCACCTTCCTCGATGCACGGGCGGCGCTGGGCGCGCGCTTCGCCGACAGATTCCCGACCGTGCATGCGAGCTGCATCGCCGCCGGCATCGATCCGGCGAGGCAAGCCATCCCGATCGCGCCCGCCGCGCACTACCATATGGGCGGCATCGCGGTAGACGCGCGCGGCCGCAGCTCGATCGACGGGCTCTGGGCCGGCGGCGAGGTGTCGTCGACCGGCGCGCATGGCGCCAACCGGCTGGCCTCGAATTCGCTGCTCGAGGCCGCGGTCTACGCCGCGCGCATCGCCGACGACATCGCCGGCCGTGTGCTCCCCTCGCCTACCCGCCTTCCCGATGCACCGATCGCCTCGGGCGGTGGCACGCCGGATGCCGCGACCGTGAAGCGGCTGCGGACGACGATGAGCTCCTGCGTCGGCGTGATCCGCGACGATCACGGCCTTATGGAAGCCGTGCACCACTTCGCCACGCTCGAACGCGAGGCAACCAGCATCGCGCTCGGCAACATGGCGACGTCCGCCCTGCTTGTCGCAGCCTCGGCGTGGAGCCGGCGCGAAAGCCGCGGTGCGCATTTCCGCATCGACCACCCGACGGATGTTCCCGCGCTGGCGCAGCGAACGATGACCACGCTCGCCGCGGCGCGCGAGGTCGCCGAAAGCCTGAGCGCGCGGCCATTGCCGCGCAGCGCCCAGCCCCTGATTGCCTGAAGGAAGCCCCGATGACCCCGACCTCACTGCTCTATCCCGACGCCTTCCTCTCGCCGCTCGCAATCGACGCGGCCGTGCAGCGCGCGCTCGATGAGGACCTCGGCCGCGCCGGCGACATCACCTCGCTTGCGACGATACCTGAAGCAACCAGTGCCCGGGCGGTCCTGGTCGCGCGCCAGTCCGGCGTGATCGCCGGCTTGCCGCTCGCGCTCGCGACGCTGCAAAAGCTTTCGTCCGACATCGAGGTGCGCGCCCATGTCCGTGACGCCGCACGCGTCGCACGCGGACAGCAGGTGCTGACGATCTCAGGCCCCGCGAGCGCCATTCTCACCGCGGAGCGGTGTGCGCTGAACTTCGTCGGCCGCCTGTCGGGCGTCGCAACGTTGACGGCGGATTATGTCGCGCGCACCGAAGGCACGAAGATGCGCATCTGCTGCACCCGCAAGACCACGCCGGGTCTCAGGGCGTTGGAAAAATACGCGGTGCGCTGCGGCGGCGGCTTCAACCACCGCTTCGGCCTCGACGACGCGATTCTGATCAAGGACAACCACATCGCGGTCGCCGGCGGCATCCGTCCGGTGCTGGAGCGCGCCCGCGCCCACGCCGGCCATCTCGTCAAGATCGAGATCGAGGTCGACACGTTGTCGCAATTGCGCGAGGTGCTCGACACCGGGCTGGCCGACGCAGTGCTGCTCGACAACATGGATCTTGCGACGCTGCGGGAGGCCGTCAGGCTCAACGAGGGCCGCCTCAAGCTGGAGGCGTCCGGCGGGGTCACGCTCGATTCGATCGCCGCCATCGCCGCGACCGGCGTCGATTACGCGTCGGCCGGCGCCCTGACGCATTCAGCGCCGAATTTCGACTGCGCGCTGGATATCGAGGCGTGATTGGCACTCTAACGCCTCCACAACGTCATGGCCGGGCTTGTCCCGGCCATCCACGCCTTGCCACACTGCACGGAGAACGTGGATGCCCGGGCCTTCGCCGCGCCGAAGCGGCTACGGCCGCGCAGGCGGGACAAGCCCGGGCATGACGACCTCTTTTTGAACGGCTACCTGCGCTCGCTCGCACCCAACTCCGCGGAGCTCTTGGCTTCCTGGGCGAGTTCGGCGGAGAGCGCGGCGGTCTGGGCCGGCGTGCCCCAGCTTGGCTCTTCGCTGCCGTCGCCCCAGGCGCGCGGGCGGTAGAAGGTGTGCACGCCGGTCTTGTACATCTTCTTCATCTCGGCGACCCAGGACGGGCGCACCCAATAGGCGTGATAGTGCGTGGACTTGCCGACCTCGGGCAGCCAGATCTGGCCGTCGAGCATGGCCTTGGCGATCTTCTTGGCGCGCTCCCACATCTCGGGCTCGCGGATCACGTCGGCATTGTTGTCGCAGGCAAAGGTGAACTGGCAGGCAAGATGACGGTGCTTGTTCTGATAGACCGCGCCGCACACGGTGTCCGGATATTTGCCGGAGAACACGCGGTTCATCACCACTTGCGCGACGGCCATCTGGCCGCGGACGGCCTCGCCGCGGGACTCGAAATAGACGGCTTCGGCGAGGCACTTCTCGGACTTGGCGCGCGATTTGTCGTCGAGCGCGAGCCGTTCCGCCGGCGACCTCGTGCGCTGGTTGTCGGCGTTGACCTCGCCCTTCGGCGCAACGCTCTCGCCGCTCTCGACGTCCTTGGCAATCTCCACTGTGGGCGGCGTCAGCGCGGCCGTCACCTTCATGTCGGGATCGGGCATCACGATCAGCGGCTCGGCGCCGGGTTGCCAGCTCTCGATGCTCTCCAGATTGCCGCCGAGCGAGGAGCTGCCGAAGAACAGGCTCGAGGTCTTGACGCTGAAGGCATCGCGCGACGGCGCGGGCGCCGTTGCAGACCGCTTGAACGCCTCGAGCGGCGCGGTCGCGAACGCGCGCGCGGCATCGCTGGCCTGCGGCGCATTGGTGTATTGCGGCAGCGGCGGCGCGCGCAGCGCTTCCTGAAGCTCGGGGTCGAGCGCAGCCGCTGATTCCGGCGACATCGGCCGTGGCAGGGCGGCGGTCTTGGCGCCGAACACCGAGCTGTTCGACGTCGCAGGATCTTCCTGCGCCGGCGCCGCAGCGGGCGCGGCCGTCTCCGGAGCCTGGCCCGGCGTAACAATTGCGAGGCGATCGCCCTTCATGGAGCGATCGACCTTGGGAAAATCGGACGCCTGATAGCGCGGCGCGGTCTGCAGCGCCGGATTGCGGCTGATCGCGCCGGTGACGTCGCGGCCATCGAGGCTCGCGAGGCGCACCATCGCGCTCTGCGGAACCGAGGTGCCGATGGGACGCGAAAAACTGTAGGTCGCGAGCTGGATCGAGGACGCCGCGGAGAATACCTGCTTCTGCCAACGCTCGGCAACGCCGGGTTGACGCGCCAGCAAAGAAGCAATGTCCTGATAGCCGGTCTCTCTCGGCATCAATGCGAAGATGCAGAGACCGATGCCGAAGGACGCGAACCGCGCGCCCTTCGGATGGTTACGCAACACTGACATCAACACGCTCACGCTACGCTTACGCTCGTCTGATCGAACTCAGTACATCCGTGCAATTCGATCCTTATCGTAAGTATCTAATTTAGGTTGCCGGGGCGTTAATCCGCGTGGCGCATACGGCACACTCAAGCGAACACAGGGGTTTTCACGGGGCGATGTCGCGCATTGGTAAATGCGGCCTCACGTGAAGCGGTAAACAACCGGTCAACGCGAATGGTGAAGGAACTCTTGACCGCGCGTATCATGACGGGGCGCGCGCGGTTCCCGGTGTTGCGCAAAGCGCGTCCGCATCACCAACGGAGTCATGCTCCGCGAAAGCGGGGCATCCAGTACGCCGCGGCTTCTCGATTCAATCAGCGCCGAGTGCGAGAACGCACCGCGTCGCCGTCACCCTGAGGTGGTCGCTTCTTCAGCGGCCCTCGAAGGGCAACGGCCCGGCTGCATCTCGGCCGTACATCCTTCGAGGCTCCCGGCGCGGTGCTGCGCACCGCGCCGCTCGCACCTCAGGATGACGGGGCTGACAACTTCGCGGACCGACACGTCAGAGTGCCACCTCAAACGAAAAGAGGCGGGGTTGCCCCCGCCTCTTTTATTCCAGCATTTTAACTCTGCTTACGCCTGGCTTGCGATCTCCTTGCCGAGCGCGGCTTGTGCGGCGGCAAGGCGGGCGATCGGCACGCGGTAGGGCGAGCAGGAGACGTAGTCGAGGCCGATATGGTGGCAGAAGGCGACCGAGGCCGGATCGCCGCCGTGCTCGCCGCAGATGCCGACCTTGAGCTTCGGACGCGTCTTGCGGCCGCGCGCGACGCCGATCTTGACCAGCTCACCGACGCCTTCCTGGTCGAGCGCGATGAAGGGATCGACCGAGAGGATGCCTTTGGACACGTAGGTCCCGAGGAAGCTCGCCGCGTCGTCGCGGCTGATGCCGAAGGTGGTCTGCGTGAGGTCGTTGGTGCCGAACGAGAAGAACTCGGCCGACTGCGCGATCTCGCCCGCGAGCAGACAGGCGCGCGGCAGCTCGATCATGGTGCCGACCTGATAGGCCAGCTTGGTGTTGGTCTCGCGCATCACCGCCTGTGCGGTGGCATCGATCCGCGCCTTGACGAGATCGAGCTCGGCCTTGGTCGCGATCAGCGGCACCATCACCTCGAGGCCGACGGCCTTGCCGGTGCGCTTCTCGGCCTCGACCGCCGCCTCGAAGATCGCACGCGCCTGCATCTCGGCGATCTCCGGATAGGCGATCGCGATACGGCAGCCGCGGAAGCCGAGCATCGGATTGAACTCCGAGAGCTCGCGCGCGCGGTCGGCGAGGCGCCGCGGGTCGGTGTTCATGGCGCGCGCCACTTCCTCGACCTCGGCGTGGGTGTGCGGCAGGAACTCGTGCAGCGGCGGGTCGAGCAGGCGGATCGTGACGGGCAGGCCCTTCATGATCTCGAACAGCTCGACGAAGTCGGCGCGCTGCATCGGCAGCAGCTTGGCGAGCGCGGCGCGGCGGGACTGCTCGTCCTCGGAGAGGATCATCTCGCGCACCGTGCGGATGCGGGTCTCTTCGAAGAACATGTGCTCGGTGCGGCAGAGACCGATGCCCTCGGCGCCGAACTTGATCGCGGTGCGGGCGTCGTCCGGCGTGTCGCCGTTGACGCGGACGCCGATCTTGCGGACCTGGTCGGCCCAATTCATCAGCGTGCCGAACTCGCCGGACAGCTCCGGCTCGATCATCGGCATGCGGCCGGCGAGCACCTGGCCGAGCGAGCCGTCGATGGTGATGACGTCGCCGGTCTTGAATGTGCGCGAGCCGATGCTCATGGTGCCGCGGCCGTAATCGACGCGGATGGTGCCGCAGCCGGATACGCAGGGCTTGCCCATGCCGCGGGCGACGACCGCCGCGTGCGAGGTCATGCCGCCGCGCGTGGTCAAGATGCCTTCGGCGGCGTGCATGCCGTGGATGTCTTCCGGGCTGGTCTCGATGCGGACCAGGATCACCTTGCGCCCATCGGCCTGAAGCTTGGCCGCTTCATCCGAGGAGAACACGATCTCGCCGGAGGCCGCGCCGGGCGAGGCCGGCAGGCCGGTCGCGATCACGTCGCGCTTGGCGTTGGGATCGATGGTCGGATGCAAGAGCTGATCGAGCGAAGCCGGATCGATCCGCGTCACCGCTTCCTTCTTCGAGATCAGGCCTTCATTGGCGAGCTCGACCGCGATGCGCAGCGCGGCTTTCGCGGTGCGCTTGCCGCCGCGGGTCTGCAGCATCCACAGCTTGCCCTGCTCGACCGTGAACTCCATGTCCTGCATGTCGCGGTAGTGCTTTTCGAGCAGCGTGTAGATCCGCGTCAGCTCCTTGAAGGCCTCCGGCATCGCCGATTCCATCGACGCCTTGTCGGAACCCGATTCCTTCCGCGCTTCCTCGGTGATGTCCTGCGGCGTGCGGATGCCCGCCACCACGTCCTCGCCCTGCGCGTTGATCAGGAACTCGCCGTAGAGCTTGCTCTCGCCGGTCGAGGGGTTGCGGGTGAAGGCAACGCCGGTCGCCGAGGTCTCGCCCATGTTGCCGAACACCATGGCCTGCACGTTGACCGCGGTGCCCCAGGATTCCGGAATGTCGTGCAGCTTGCGGTAGGTCACCGCGCGCGCGTTCATCCAGGATGAGAACACCGCACCGATCGCGCCCCAGAGCTGGTCGTGCGGATCCTGCGGGAAGTCCTTGCCGGTCTCGCGCGCGACCGCGTCCTTGTACTTGCCGACCAGATCGACCCAGTCGTCGGCGGAAAGATCGGTGTCGAGCGTATAGCCCTGGCTGTCCTTGAAGGTATCGAGGATCTCCTCGAAGTGATGATGCTCGAAGCCGAGCACCACGTCCGAGTACATGGTGATGAAGCGGCGATAGCTGTCATAGGCGAAGCGGCGGTCGCCCGACAATTCGGCCAGCGCTTCCACGGTCTGGTCGTTGAGGCCGAGGTTGAGCACGGTGTCCATCATGCCCGGCATCGAGGCGCGCGCGCCGGAGCGCACCGAGACGAGCAGCGGGTTCTTGGTGTCGCCGAAGATCTTGCCGGTCAACTTGCCGACATGGTCGAGCGCCTTCTCAACCTGCGCCTGCAGCTCCTTCGGATAGGTTTTGCCGTGGGCGTAGAAGTAGGTGCAGACCGAGGTCGGGATGGTGAAGCCCGGAGGCACCGGCAGGCCGAGATTGGCCATCTCGGCGAGGTTGGCACCCTTGCCGCCGAGCAGGTCGCGCATTTCCGTCCGGCCTTCGGCCTTGCCGTCGCCGAACGTGTAGACCCATTTGCCGGCCTTGGCCGCGGCTGGCGCCGCCTTTGCGGGCGCGGCCTTCTTCGGTGCGGGCCTGGCAGCGACCTTCGGCAGAGCCGCCTTGGTCACAGCCTTTGCCGCCGGCTTTGCTGCGGGCTTGGCAACAGCTTTGGCGACCGGCTTCGGCGCGCTCTTGGCCAGCGCCTTGCGGGCCGGCGGCGCGGCCTTCGCGGCGGCGGAGGACTTTGATTTCGCTGGCATTTTCGCTGGGATTTTCTTGGGCTTCGAGGCGGCTTTGGCCATAGCTTGCACACAACCTGCGAGAGGAATGGGAAATCGCGGGCCTTACACCACTTTGGGCGGGCCCGCGCAAGTCGGACAGTTCCGAAAAGTGAACGCCTAGAAGCGGAGCCACTTCAGGAGCCCAAGCCCGATCGCGCCGTTCACGATGAGGAAGATCGCGACGATCAGGTTCAGAAGCCGCGGCATGATCAGGATGAGCACACCCGCAATCAACGACAGGATCGGCGAAATGTGGGCGACGGTGATGTGCATGAACTATCTTTCTGTGGAGGGGGCGAATCGCGGGCGGATCATAGCCCTCCCGGTTCCGCGAGTAGAGACGCGCAACAGGCGATGCAGGTTCCGGCGCCCACGAAAACTGCCTGAAATTGCCGCGAATGCGGCAGGGCTTTTCCCGGAACATTGCCAACACGCACGCATTGGCAACCGGTCGCGCCACTTGCGCGTCCGAACCATCACCTCGAAGGAGTTGTCCATGCGGAACAGGATTCTTGCTCTTGCAGCGCTCGCGGCCGCGATCGGCTCGCCTCTGGCGGCGCAGGCGCAAACCAGTGTCACCGTCGGACGCGCGCCCGCCGTGGTCGACAGCGGCCCAACCATCGCAGTCGAGCAGCGGCCGGCTTTCCGCGATTACGTCGTCGAACAGCGTGTGCCGGCCTTCAGCATTCCCGATCGCGTCGTGGTCGGCACCACCTTACCCGAGGCGGGCGTCACCTATTATGACGTTCCGCAACGTTTCGGCGCCACCACCTATCGCTACACCGTCGTGAACGGCGAGACCGTGCTGGTCGAGCCGCGCTCGCGCCGCATCGTCGAGGTGCTGGACTGAGACCGACCAAGTGAGTTCGACAAGTGAGTTCGACTAGATGTCCGGCGCGTCACATCAGGCTGGCGCGAGCAGTTCAATCGGACATCAGGCCCCGCCCGGTCTTCCCCCCGCCGGGCGGGGCACTTTTTTTGAGCGATTGTCATTCCGGGGCGCGCGAAGCGCGAGCCCGGAATCCATCGTGCCACGCGTGATGAGGAAAAATGGATTCCGGGCTCGCGCCAAGTGGCGCGCCCCGGAATGACGGTTGTGCTTGTTGCGCTGCTGCGCCTCAATCCTGGATCTTCGAGAAATCCGCGACCGCGCGCGTGGCGCTGCGGATCTCGTTCAGCAGCTTCAGGCGGTTCTCGCGCACCCTGGAATCGTCGTCGTTGACGCGAACCTTGTCGAAGAACGCATCGACCGGCGGACGCAGCTTTGCCATCGCGCTCATCGCGGCGGCAAAGTCTTCCTTGGCGACCGCGGCGCCGGCTTCCGCCTTCACCTCGTCGATCGCCTTCGCCAGCGCCTTCTCCTCAGTGAGGCCATAGAGCGCGGCATCGGGTGCGCCGTCGAAGGTCCGTTTATCCTTCTTCTCCTCGATCGCAAGGATGTTGCTGGCGCGCTTGATGCCGGCGAGCAGGTTCTTGCCGTCGTCCGAGTCGAGGAACTTGCCGAGCGCCTCGACGCGGCGGACGATCATGAGGAGATCGTCCTGGCCGCCGAGCGCGAACACGGCATCGACGAGATCGTGCCGCGCGCCCTGCTCGCGAAGCTGAACCTTGAGGCGGTCGGCGAAGAAGGCGAGGAGATCGCTCGGGAGCTTCGAGGCTTCGGCCGGCTGTACCGACAAGCCGGCGAGCGCGGACGCCGCCACCTTCATCAGCGAGAGACGTAACGCGTTCTCGGCGATCAACCTGATCACGCCCAGCGCTGCGCGGCGCAGCGCATACGGGTCCTTGCTGCCGGTCGGCTTCTCGTCGATGGCCCAGAACCCGACGAGCGTGTCGATCTTGTCGGCGAGCGCCACCGCGACGCTGACCGGATCGGTCGGCACCCGGTCCGCAGGACCTTGCGGCTTGTAATGCTCCTCGCAGGCGGCGGCGACGGAGGCATCCTCGCCCTGGGCCAGCGCGTAGTACTTGCCCATCAGCCCCTGCACCTCCGGGAATTCGCCGACGACCTCGGTGAGCAGGTCGGTCTTGGCCAGACGCGCGGCACGCGTGGTCTTGGCGACATCGGCGCCGACCAGCGGCGCGATCTCCGCGGCGAGCCGCTCGATGCGCTTGATGCGCGCGGCCTGGGTGCCGAGCTTCTCGTGGAACACGATCTGCTCGAATTTGGGCAGCCGCTCCTCGAGCTTCGTCTTCAGGTCGGTTTCGTAGAAGAACTTCGCATCCGACAGCCGCGCGCGAATGACGCGCTCGTTGCCGGCGATGATGGTCTTGCCGCCATCGCTCGCCTCGATATTGGCGACCAGGATGAACTTGTTGGCGAACTTGCCGGTCTTGGGATCGCTGACCACGAAGCATTTCTGGTTGTTGCGGATGGTGGCGCGGATCACTTCGCCCGGCGTCGCCAAAAACTCCGGCTCGAACGAGCCCATCAGCACGACCGGCCATTCGACGAGGCCGGCGACCTCGTCGAGCAGGTTCTGGTCCTCGACCAGCTCGAAGCCTTGCGCGAACGCGAGCTGCTTGGCGTCGGTGAGGATCGCGTCCTTGCGGCGCTCGGGGTCGAGCACGACCTTGGCGTCGAGCAGCTTTGCCTCGTAGTCCTCGAAGCGGCGCACCTGAATCGGCGCCGGCGCGAGGAAGCGATGGCCGTACGTGGTCTGGCCGGTCTCGATGCCGTCGACCGAGAACTTCACGACATCCGGCTCTTCGGTCTCGAGCCCGAACGTCGCGGTGATCGCGTGCAGCGGACGCACCCAGTTGAGCGAGCCGGGCTTGCCCGAGCGCGCGCCCCAGCGCATCGATTTCGGCCAGGGGAAGGTGCGGATGATGACGGGAAGGATTTCGGCGAGCACGTCGATCGCATCGCGGCCGGGCTTCTCGATCAAGCCGATATAGAAATCCCCCTTGGGATCGCGCTGGATTTTTGCCTCGTCCAGCGACTTCAATCCCGTCGCCTTCAGAAAGCCCTGCACAGCCGCATCGGGCGCGCCGACTTTCGGTCCGCGTCGCTCGGTCTTCAGATCCGGCTGACGCGCCGGGATGCCGTGCACGGTGAGCGCGAGGCGGCGCGGCGTCGCGAACGCCTTCGCGCCCTCGTAGACGAGGCCTTCGGCGACGAGCTTGTCGGTGACCAGGCGGCGCAGATCGTCCGCCGCCTTGGCTTGCATGCGCGCGGGAATCTCTTCGGAGAACAGTTCAAGCAAAAGATCGGGCATCAGGCCGCTCCGCCCGCTTCAGTATGGATCCAGGCCTCGCCGCAGGCTTTTGCCAGCTCGCGCACGCGAAGAATGTAGCTCTGCCGCTCGGTCACCGAGATCACGCCGCGCGCGTCGAGCAGGTTGAAGACATGGCTCGCCTTGATGCACTGGTCGTAGGCCGGCAGCGCCATCAGGTGCTGCTTCCGGTTGCCGCCTTCGCGCCAGCCGGCGTCGAGATATTTCTTGCAGGCCGCTTCCGCCATCTTGAACTGCTCGAACAGCATCGCGGTGTCGGCATATTCAAAATTGTGCCGCGAATATTCCTGCTCCGCCTGCAGGAAGACGTCGCCATAGGTGACCTTCTGATCGCCATCGCGGCCGTTGAAATTGAGGTCGTAGACACGGTCGACGCCCTGCACATACATCGCGAGGCGCTCGAGCCCGTAGGTGAGCTCGCCCGCGACCGGCGCGCATTCGAAGCCGGCGACCTGCTGGAAATAGGTGAACTGGCTCACCTCCATACCGTCGCACCAGCACTCCCAACCGAGGCCCCAGGCGCCCAGCGTCGGGCTCTCCCAATCGTCCTCGACGAAGCGGATGTCGTGCACGGCGCTATCGATGCCGATCGCGGCGAGCGACTTCAGGTACAGCTCCTGAAGGTTCGGCGGCGACGGCTTCATGATCACCTGGAACTGGTAGTAGTGCTGCATCCGGTTCGGATTCTCGCCGTAGCGGCCGTCCTTGGGCCGGCGCGAGGGCTGCACATAGGCAGCGTTCCAGGGCTTCGGCCCGAGCGCGCGCAGCGTGGTCGCCGGATGGAAGGTACCCGCGCCCATCTCCATGTCGTAGGGCTGCAGGATCACGCAGCCCTGCTCGGCCCAGAACCGCTGGAGCGCGAGGATGAAGCCCTGGAACGAGCGTTCCGGGCGCATATGGGCGGGCAAGGAGGCGTCCATCGTCAGATCAGGCTCTCGCGGGGGTTTTGAATCGCGCGGGACCGTATCGACGGCGGGGGTGGGAATCAAGGCAAAGGGGGCGGAAATGGGCTCAACGGCCTACCCTCCGGGGACAGTGCCGTAGGGTGGGCAAAGGCGCAAAGCGCCGAGCCCACCATCTTTCGATCAATTCGATACTGCTACGTGGGCACGCTTCGCTTTGCCCACCCTACGGCAGCGGTTTGTGGAGCGGCTAACCCGGCCGATACGCTCCGGTCACGGGGTCACGTTTTAGCGTCTGGATATCCCCCATGCGGGCGGTCTCGGCGACGCGCGACAGGCGCATCTCCTCCAGCTCCTGGTTGATTTTGACGGCGGTCTTGTAGGCCCAGCGGACCACGGCAAGCCCACCCAGCACGCCCGCGAAAGCGACGAACGGCGGCATCGGTCGATCCTTGTCTAGTGCTCAGCCCCCGTGAGCATTCTCGCGCAGTCCGGGCCGCGCCGCAATTGGCATGGCACGGGCGAAATGGCGCGGGACGGCGCCGGCTAGAACCCGAATTTCGCCCAAATCGCCCGCGTCTCGACCGCCGAGATCAGATCGTCCGGCAACCCGGCCATCGATTCCAGCGCCGAAAGCTGCCCCGCGCCGGGCGATTTCCGTCCCAGGAGACCGGACAGCAGCCCGGTCGGCTGCGCGATCACGGGGGTGAGAACCTTCTCGCCGTAGCGGGCACGAAGAGTTGAGCGCAGATCGCCGATGCTGTCGGCAAGCCCCAGCGCGACCGAACTGTCGCCGGCCCAGTATTCGCCCGTGAACAGCGTATCGTCGGAGCCCTTGAGGCGCGCACCCCGGCTCTCCTTCACCAGCGAAATGAAGATCTGATGGATCTCGCGCTGGATCGCCTTCAGCTTGGCGACGTCGTCCGGATTTTCGGGCAGGAAAGGGTCGAGCATCGCCTTGTGCTCGCCTGATGTGTAAAGGCGCCGCTCGATGCCGAGCCGCTTGATCGCCTCCTGGAAGCCGAAGCTGCCGCCGACCACGCCGATCGAGCCGAGGATCGATGAGGGATCGCAGATGATCTCGTCGCCGGCGCAGGCGATCATGTAGCCGCCGGAGGCCGCAACGTCCTCGACGAACACCAGCACCGGCAGATTCTTCTCCGCCGCGAGCTGCTTGATACGCAGATAGATCTGGCGCGACTGCACCGGCGAGCCGCCGGGCGAATTGATCACCAGCGCCACCGCCTTGGCGTGACGATACGAGAACGCGCGCTCCAGCACTCTCGCGATTCCCGCAAGCGTCAGACCGGGGCGGAGCGGCGTCACCGCGCCGATCACGCCCGATAGCCGCACCACCGGCACCACTGTGGTGCCGGGGCGGAAGCGCGCCGGCAGATATTGCATGAGCTTGTCGGCCAGGCCGGAACTCTCACGATCGTTCAATTGTTCGGCCATGCCATTACCTCTGATTAACCATTTCTTATCACGCGACTGTCATTGGAAGTGCCTGGAACGTGTTTTGCAGATTTTCCCTTGGGAGGCTGCAATGAGGCGGTGGAGAACACCATGAAAATCTATCTGCTGATGCTGCTGATCGGCGCGCTGTTCATGGCGATCCGCCTGACGTCTCCGCAAGAGCAGCAATCGGAATCGCTTCCCCAGTAAGCCGTCAAGGTTCCCCCAGCGGCAAGGCCGCTCTCCCCTCCAGAATCTCCGTCATCTCGTTTTTTGATACGCGCGTCTCGTCGTTGAGCATGAGGCCCGGCAGCAATCGCGTCGGGGCCCGGCCACCTTTGACCGCACGGACCAGCACGCGGATCGCGGGCCGCCCCGCTTCGCCGTGAGCCGGCAGGATCGAGAGGCTGCCGAAGCCGCGCGACAATGCCGCCAGGACATCGGCGATGCCATCCGCACGCCAGATCAATGTCAGCACGCCGTTCGATCGGAGGATGCGGCGCGCTGCATGCACCCACGCATGCAGAGTCTCCTCCGTCGCCACATGCGCGATGTGACGCGCCTGATCGGGCGAGCCGCGATGCCGGGCCGGATCGTTGAAGGGCGGATTCATCAGCACCACGTCGACGCTGTCGGGCGACAGTCCATTCGACGCAAAGGCCTCGGCGCCGGCCGTGACGTCGAGCACGATCGTCTCGGCAGCAATCGCATTTGCCGCCGCGTTGCCGCGCGCGAGCTCGGCCAGCTCCGGATCGATCTCGACCAGGCTGAGGGCGATACCAGGGACGCGGCGGGCCAGCGCCAGCCCGGCCGTACCGACGCCGGCTCCGAAATCGACCACGCGATCTCCGGGGCGGGCCTCGGTTGCCGCCGCGAGCAGGATGGCATCATGCCCGGCGCGATGGCCGGACCGCTTCTGCTTCAGGCGCAACTGTCCGCCGAGAAAGGCGTCCTCGGTAATATCTGCCGCCTCACTCATCGCCGCGCAGTTCGTGGCTGAGGCCGGCTTGGGTGAGGAGTTCCCTCGCCTCCTGGGCGTCATCCTCATGGACGAGGATCCGCCGCGGCAAGATACCGAGCGAGCCCTCGATGATGCTCATGTTCTGGTCGAGCACCAGATGATGGATATTGGCGCCATCGAGCAGCGCGCCGATCGCCGACACCAGCACCATGTCGTTGGTCCGAACCAGTTCACGCAAATCGCAGGTCTCCTGCCTGAAAACGCGGCAGCGGCAAATGTCAATGGTTCCGCAGCACTTGCCGCATCCGCCGCCAGTTTCTATTGTCTTTCCGTCAGAATAGCCCTTCCGGGGCAAATATTGGAGACCGGCGTGGCCGTCATCGTACCTTTCGAAACTCCCGGCGCGTCGATCGAACAGCTCGTTGCCCTTGTCGCCCCTGACATGGAGCGCGTCAACGCCACGATCCTGTCGCGGACCGGTTCCGACGTGACCATGATCCCGGAAGTCGCCAACCATCTGATCTCCTCCGGGGGCAAGCGGCTGCGGCCGATGCTGACGCTCGCCATGGCCAACCTCGCCGGCTACACCGGCGACGGCCACATCAAGCTCGCTGCCTCCGTCGAGTTCATGCATACCGCCACGCTCCTGCACGACGACGTCGTGGACGAGAGCGAGATGCGCCGCGGCAAGCTGTCGGCGCGCATGCTCTGGGGCAACGAGGCGAGCGTCCTGGTCGGCGACTTCCTGCTCGGCCAGGCCTTCCGCATGATGGTCGAGGTCGGCTCGCTCCGCGCGCTCGACATTCTCTCCGCGGCGGCCGCCACCATCGCCGAGGGCGAGGTGATGCAGCTTGCCGCCGCCAAGAACACCGCGACCACCGAGGACGAATATCTCGCCGTGATCCGCGGCAAGACCGCCGAGCTGTTCGCCGCCGCTTGCGAGGTCGGCCCCGTCATCGCCAACCGCCCGAAGGCCGAGCAGACCGCCTGCCGCTCGGTCGGCATGAATCTCGGCATCGCCTTCCAGCTCGTCGACGACGTGCTCGACTATGGCGGCAAGAGCGCCAAGCTCGGCAAGAACACCGGCGACGATTTCCGCGAGGGCAAGATCACGCTGCCCGTCGTGCTCGCCTTCCGCCGCGGCAACGACACCGAGCGCGCCTTCTGGATCCGGGCGCTGGAGCGCGGCGAGATCGGCGACAGCGATCTCGATCATGCCCTCGGATTGATGAACAAGCATCGCGCGCTGGAGGACACGCTGAGCCGCGCCCAACACTACGGCGCCATGGCCGTCGACGCGCTGGCGCTGTTCCCGTCCTCGCCGATGAAGAGCGCGCTGGAGCAGGTGGTGGCGTTCTGTCTGGCGCGGTCGCACTGAGCGCGGCGCTTCGGCCGCATGCGCAATCCGCTCTTGCTCTGTAATTAGCCCCGTCATCCTGAGGCGCGACGCCTGGGACGCAACGCGTCCGAGGCTGAGCCTCGAAGAATGCACGGCTGGGCTGCAGCCGGGCCGTCGCCCTTCGACGGCCGCTGAAGCAGCGGCCGCCTCAGGGTGACGGTGATGGATTGGAGCTCGCGGCGACAACGCCGCTCCCCTCCCCGTGTCCGGACGCGCTGCAGCGTGCAACGCTGCTGCGCAGAGCCGGGACCCAGGAGCTGCGAGGACGCGGCGCCATGGGCCCCGGCTCTGCAGCGCACCGCACCGTACGATGCTCCCGCATCGCCGGGGGCGCTGCGCTGCGTCCGGGGCACGCGAGCGTCGTTCCAGCCACTGCTTTTCATCCCACCACCAGGACCCAGCTTCAATTGCTTGCAGACTTGAGCCAGCACCTAGTCGCTTGCATTTTGCAAGCCACTTACCTACCTTCCCGTCATGCAGCCCAAATCCCCCTCCATCCTGGAATGCCCGGTCGGCCGTGCCGTCGAGACGGTCGGCGAATGGTGGAGCATCCTGATCCTGCGGGATGCATTTCAGGGCGCGACGAAATTCGACGAATTCTCGCAGAGCCTCGGCATCGCGCCGAACATCCTGTCGCGGCGCCTCGCCCATCTCACCGCATCAGGCATGTTCGTCCGCCGCCGCTATCGTGAGCGGCCGCCGCGTTACGAATATGTGCTGACGGACAAGGCGCGGGACTTCTTTCCCGTGGTCGTCGCGCTGCTGGCCTGGGGCAACAGGCATCTCGCGCCCAAAGGCGAGTCCATCGTGCTGGCGAACCGCAACGATCGTCGCCCGCTTGACCCGGTCGTGGTCGACGCCGCCGACATGCAGCCGATCACGCTCGCCAATGCGGTCGTCATCGCAGGTCCCCGCGCCAGCCGCGGGATGCGCACACGGCTCGCTTCGCTCAAGGCCATGAACCCGGCCGTCGCGCCGGCTGGAGACTGACATGCGTCGTATCGTCGTGACGGGAATGGGCGCGGTGTCGCCGCTGGCATGCAGTGTCGAACTGTCCTGGCGCCGGCTGCTCGCCGGCCAAAGCGGGTTGCGTCCGCTGCCCGAATGGGCGCAGGCGCTGCCGGCACGCATCGCCGGGCTCGTGCCTGACAAGGCCGACGATGCGGAAGGTGGCTTCGATCCCGCGCAAGCTGCCGCGCCAAAAGACCAACGCAAGATGGACCGCTTCATCCTGTTCGCGCTGCTCGCCACGGGAGAAGCAGTCGCGCAGGCGAAATGGACGCCGCAGGACGCAAGCGCGCTCGAACGCACGGCGACGATCATCGGCTCCGGCGTCGGCGGCTTCCCGGCGATGGCGGAGGCGGTGCGCATCACCGAGCAGCGCGGCGTGCGCCGGTTGTCGCCGTTCACGATCCCCTCGTTCCTGGCCAACCTCGCCGCCGGCCACGTCTCGATCAAATACGGCTACAAGGGTGCGCTGGGCACACCGGTCACCGCCTGCGCCGCCGGCGTGCAGGCAATCGGCGATGCCGCGCGCATGATCCGATCGGGCGAGATCGATGTCGCGATCTGCGGCGGCGCCGAGGCCTGCATCGACATCGTCAGCCTCGGCGGCTTTGCCGCGGCCCGCGCGCTGTCAAGTGGCTTCAACGACGAACCCGCGCGTGCCTCGCGCCCGTTCGACCGCAAGCGCGATGGCTTTGTGATGGGCGAAGGCGCCGGCATCCTGGTGATCGAGGCGCTCGAGCATGCGCTTGCGCGCGGCGCGACGCCGATCGCGGAGATCGTCGGCTACGGCACGACGGCGGACGCCTACCACATGACATCGGGTCCGCCCGATGGCGAGGGGGCCCGCCGCGCCATGGAGATCGCGCTCCGCCAGGCGGATCTTGCACCCACGGATCTGCAGCACCTGAATGCGCACGCGACCTCGACGCCCGCCGGCGACGAGAGCGAGCTCGGCGCGATCGCCGCGCTGTTCGGCCGCAACCGCGGCATTGCCGTCAGCGCGACCAAATCGGCCACCGGCCATCTGCTCGGCGCCGCCGGCGGCCTGGAGGCGATCTTCACCGTGCTCGCCTTGCGCGACCAGATCGCGCCGCCGACGCTCAATCTCGAAGACCCCGATGCGGGCGCTGAAGGGATCGACATCGTTGCCGGCAGCGCGCGGCCGATGCCGATGCGGCATGCCATCTCCAACGGCTTTGGCTTCGGCGGGGTGAATGCCAGCGTGATCTTCCGCCGCATGGATTAAGCGAGGGGGCCTTCGAACCTGAAGGCTTGCAATCGCGGTCCGCTGCGCTACGAAAACAGGATGATCGAAACCAATATCTGGCTGTTCCTGGCCGCAGCCTGTCTCATCGCCGTCGTTCCCGGTCCCGGCATCCTCTACGTCGCGGCACGGACCTTGTCCGAGGGCCGCGCCAGCGGCTTTGCCTCGACCGCGGGCACGGCGCTGGGCGGACTGGTTCATGTGGTGGCGGGCAGCCTCGGCATCTCCGCAATCATCCTCGCCAGCGCCGAGCTGTTCGCCGCCGTCAAATTCGTCGGCGCGCTCTATCTGGTCTGGCTCGGCATCAAGACGTTTCGGAGCGCGGGCCAAGCGCTGTCGCTCGAGAGTGAACCTGTCGGCGATGAGCGCGCGTTCCGCGCCGGCGTGCTGGTCGAGGCGCTGAACCCGAAGACCGCCGCGTTCTTCCTCGCGTTCATTCCGCAATTCCTCGATCGCGCGGGATCGAGCCCCACGCTGCAATTCATCATGCTGGGTGCGATCTCGGTGGCGTTGAACACGCTCGCCGATGTCGTCGTGGTACTGATGGCCTCCGCAACCCGCACGCAGCTGATCGGACGGCCGCATCTGATGCGGCGTCTCGCCCAGGGCTCCGGCGTCTTCATCGCGGGCCTCGGCCTGTCGCTTGCAATGGCGCGGCGGCCGGCCAATGGCTAGCACCCCGCAGAGCCGCTTCTATGAATCGCACGGCCTGCGGCTGCATTACGCCGATTGGGGCAATGAGAGCGCGCCGCCCCTCATCCTGGTTCACGGCGGCCGCGATCATTGCCGGAGCTGGGACGTCATCGCCCGGTCGTTGCAGCCGCATTTCCACGTGATCGCACCGGACCTGCGCGGCCACGGCGATTCGGACTGGACCAAAGGCGGCAGCTACGCCCTGACCGAATATGTCTACGATCTCACCCAGCTCGTCCGCGTCATCGCAGCACCTCAGATCACACTGATCGGCCATTCGATGGGCGGCATGGTGAGCTTGATCTTTTCAGGATCATTCCCTGAACAGGTCTCGAAGCTGGTCGTGCTCGACGGCGTGACCATGCTGCCGGACACGCCGAAGCCGCCGGCGCATGAGCGCATCGGCAAATGGGTCGGCCAACTCGACAGACTGCACGACCGCATGCCCCGCCGCTACGCGACCCTCGAAGACGCTGCGGCGCAGATGATGCTTCACAACAAGCGGCTCGCCCGCGACCTCGCGCTGCATCTCGCCACCCACGGCGCACGACAGAATGAGGACGGCAGCTACAGCTGGAAGTTCGATCCGTACCAGCGCGCATCGGCGCCGCACCGGCTCTGGCCGGACGATCACCTCGCGCTGTGGTCACGCATCGCCTGCCCGACCTTGCTGCTCAATGCCGGCGAAAGCTTTCTCGCCGGCGCCAGGGCCGCAGGCCTGGAGCGCTATTTCCGAGAGGCGCGGGTCGAGACCATCGCCGGTGCGGGCCATTGGCTGCAGCACGACAAGCCGCGGGAGGTGCTGGGCGAGATCAGGCGGTTTCTGGGACTGGCTGAGGGCTAGCTCGAGTGCCGTAGGGTGGGCAAAGCGAAGCGTGCCCACCACTCTCATCGCGCATCTTGGATGGACGTGGGCACGGCGCTGTGCGCCTTTGCCCACCCTACGGCACTACGCAGCTTCGCTACTAGCTCAACGTCCCCGCATGCACCCACCAGCCGGGGTGATCGCGACGAATCTTTTCGGCGGCGGCATGCGCTTCGTTTGCACCGCCATAGATCGCAAAGCAGGTCGCGCCCGAGCCGGACATGCGGGCGAGCTTGACGCCGGCGGAGTCGCGCAAGGCCTCCAGCACCTCGCCGATCACGGGCAGGATGCGCAGCGCAGGCGCTTCGAGATCGTTGGGAACGCGTTCGAGCACTGCGACCCAATCGGCGATCGATCCGCCCTCTTCCGGCCAGGCCGGAGCGCGGATGACGTCGGTGACGCCGACCAGCAATTCACCGTTGCGCAGCCCCAGTGCCTGGAACACGTCCTTGGTCGCGACCGGCACGCGCGGATTGACCATGACGCAGGCCATGCTGGGCAACGCGAGCGGCAACAGCTGCTCGCCGACGCCGGTCATGTCGCAGGCGCGCGAGATGAGGCACACCGGCACGTCGGCGCCGGTCGCGAGCGCGACCTTCTGAACGCGGGGATCGTCGAGCGAGAGATCGTTGAGACGCGCCAGGAGCCGCAGCGCCGCCGCAGCGTCGGCCGAGCCGCCGCCGATGCCGGCGGCCACCGGCAGCACCTTGTCGAGCGCGAACGCGCCGAGCTTCAGGCCAGGCACCGCCTCGGCGAGCAGCCTGGCGGCCTTGACCACGAGATTGTCGGACGTCTCCCCGCAGGCCGCGGCCAGCGGCCCGGTGGTGGTGAGCTTCAGCTCGCCGCCCGGCTCCAGCGTCAGCCGGTCGGCGCAATCGGCAAACGCGACCACGCTTTCGAGATCATGATAGCCGTCGGCACGACGGCCGACCACGCGAAGGCTCAAGTTGACCTTGGCCCGTCCTTCTTCGATCAACGCCGGCATCCGCGACACGCCCCCAACTTCGCTCAGACTAAAGCGCGATGCGATTAGGATGAATCGTCATCGCGCTTTAGGTTGTTGTTTACGCATGATCTTTTCGGAATACGGCTGCGCACTTTTCCGGATCATGCTTTAGCCGCCCTTGCCGTCGTCCTTCTTCTTGTCCGCCTGCGCGGCCGAAGAGTTCGAATTGTCGTCGGCGAGACCATTGGCGATCTTGGCCTCGATCTTCGGCAGCTCTTCCGGCTCGGGCTTGAGATCGCGGGCGTGCGACCACTGGAATTTGGCTTCGAGCGTGCGGCCGACGCGCCAATAGGCATCGCCGAGATGGTCGTTGATGGTGGGATCCTCGGGCTTGAGGTCGATCGCGCGCTCGAGATTCTTCACCGCCTCGTCATAATTGCCGATGCGGTAATAGGCCCAGCCGAGGGAGTCGACGATGTAGCCGTCGTCGGGACGCTGCTCGACGGCGCGCTTGATCATCTTCATGCCTTCGTCGAGGTTCACGCCCTGGTCGATCCAGGAATAGCCGAGATAGTTGAGGACGTGCGGCTGGTCGGGCTGCAGCTCGAGCGCCTTCTTCATGTCGACCTCGGCCTTGGCCCACTGCTTGGAGCGCTCCTGGCAGATGCCGCGGTAATAGTACCAGACGCTGTTGGCCTTGTCGTTGCCGGCGGGCAGCACGTCGATGCCCCGCGAATAGGTCGCGCCGCAGTCGCCGAACTTCTTGCGGCCGCGCTCGATGTTGCCGAG
Organism: Bradyrhizobium frederickii; assembly: GCF_004570865.1. Classification (GTDB taxonomy): domain Bacteria; phylum Pseudomonadota; class Alphaproteobacteria; order Rhizobiales; family Xanthobacteraceae; genus Bradyrhizobium; species Bradyrhizobium frederickii. Next base: position 58,091 of record NZ_SPQS01000025.1, on the reverse strand, counting down.
CGCCATGATGGCTTCGAGATCCTTGGCATCCTCCGCGGTGACGCCCTTGAGGATCTTGATCGCCTCTTCCGTGCGATCGGCGGAATCGAGATCGATGGCCAGCTGGATTTGCGCGTTGCGCTTGAGCGGCGAGGTCGCGGGCACACGCTCATAGACCTTGATCGCCATCTGCGGCCGCTTCACCGATTCATAGAGATCGGCGAGCGAGAGCAGCGCCAGCGGATGCGTCGGCTGGAGGTAGAGCGAGAGCTGGAGATAGACCAGCGCCAGATCCTCGCCGCCGCGGCGGGTCAGCGTGGCGCCGATGCCGTAGAGCGCTTCGGCGGCGCCGGCCTGCGCGGAATCGACCAGCGGCGGCATCTTCTTGCCGGCCCTGGTCTCGCGCAGGCCTTCCTGGATCAGCGGATGGCGCGCGAGCTTCTTGTCGAAGGCCTGATAGACATTGGTCGCGGCAGCCGAGTCCTTGTTGCGCGACAGCCAGCGGCCATAGGCCTCGGTCACGCGCAGCATGGAATCGTCGAGCTTGTAGGCGCGCTCGAAACGGGTGCCGGCGTCCTTCTCCTTGCCGGAGAGTTCGAGGATCATGCCGGCGTGAAGGTCCTTGAACAGCGGATACCATTCGGGACCTGCCAGCTTGTCGATGGTGGCGACACCGCCCTTGGCATCGCCCGCACCATAGGCGGCCCATCCCGACAGCAGCGTGGCGACGAGATCGGTGATCGGACCGCGGATCGACTGGTTGATGTTGGTCTGCGCGGCGGCGTACTTCTTCACTTTGAGATCGTGGACGCCGACGACGAGACGCGCGACGCGGTTGGTCTTGTCGATGGTGAGGATGCGCTCGGCGAGCTTGACTGCTTCGTCGATGTCACCGTCGGCGACCGACGAGATGAAGGCGCGGTCGAGCAGCTCGTTGTTCTTCGGATCGGTGCGCAGGGCCGAGCGGTAGAATGCGGCAGCGGAAGCCGCGTCGCGTTCGACGCTGGCGTGACGGGCGGCGAGATAGCTGCCGGCACCGGTCAGCGACTTCAGATCGTTTCGGGTCGGAAACTGCGCCGCCGTGTCGGACGGATGGTCCGGCGTCTGCGCCAGCACCCTGCCGGGGACGGTCGCGATCGCTGTGCCCATGAGGGCGATGGCGGCAACAGTCCAGCGGTTGAAACGATTTGAAAACATCAGGGCTCGCCTTGAGTTGGTAGTGCCTGGGTTTGCAGCAAAGGGCCGTATCGCATGCGAAGGCGGCCGGAGGCATCCGGACCCGGAACCGTTGGGCCGACAATGCCGCTTTTGGCGCTTCGCCGCAAGGATTCGGACCGGACGCCCGCCTCCCGAAAAGGCCCAAATCGGCCAAGTCACCGGTCAGGAGCAGCCCCAAGACGCCGCTACTATGGCCTTATCGTGGCCGCGACCCGTCGTCGCGCCCCCGTGCTCACGCGAACGTGCGTCGGGTCACTCCGTGATCAGATCCGCTTGCTTCGTCGACCTTACATTGCCTCGTAGTTCGGGCCGCCGCCGCCCTCCGGGGGAACCCAGGTGATGTTACCGTTGGGATCCTTCACGTCGCAGGTTTTGCAGTGGACGCAGTTCTGAGCGTTGATCTGGAAACGCGGACCCGAGCCCTCCTCGATCCACTCATAGACGCCGGCGGGGCAATAGCGATTCGAAGGACCGGCGAAGACGTCGTGCTCGGAAGCCTTCTGCAGGTTCATGTCCGTGACCTTCAGATGGACCGGCTGGTCCTCCTCATGGTTGGTGTTGGAAAGGAACACGGAGGACAGCTTGTCGAAGGAGATCTTGCCGTCCGGCTTCGGGTAGTTCTTCGGAGCGTGGCTCTTCGCCGGCTCGAGCGTGGCGCGGTCGGGCTTGGCATGAGACTGGGTGCCGAACAGCGAGGCCCCGAACAGCGTGTTGCACCACATGTCGAAGATGCCGAGGCCGGCGCCGATGAAGGTGCCGAACTTCGACAAGAGCGGCTTGGCGTTGCGTACCGGGTAAAGGTCCTTGCCGACGACGGAGTCGCGCCACGCGTTCTCGTATTCGACGAGCTCGTCATTGGCGCGGCCCGCACCAAGTGCGGCATTGACATGCTCGGCGGCGAGCATGCCGGTGCCCATCGCATTGTGCACGCCCTTGATGCGCGGCACGTTGACGAAGCCGGCGGCGCAGCCGATCAGCGCGCCACCGGGGAAGCTCAGCCGCGGCACCGACTGGTAACCGCCTTCGGTGATGGCGCGGGCGCCATAGGCCAGCCGCTTGCCGCCTTCGAGCGTGGTCCGCACCGCAGGATGGTTCTTGACGCGCTGGAATTCGTCGAACGGCGACAGATAGGGATCGTTGTAGTTGAGATGGACGACAAAGCCGATCGACACCAGGTTCTCGTCGTAATGGTAGAAGAACAGGCCGCCACCGGTATCGTTGTTCAGCGGCCAACCGACGGCATGCTGGACCAGACCCTTCTGGTGCTTGGCCGGATCGATCTGCCAGACTTCCTTGAGGCCGATGCCGAATTTCGGCGGCTCGCTTTTGGCGTCGAGCGCGTATTTCGCGATGAGCTGCTTGGACAGGCTGCCGCGGGCGCCTTCCGCGAACAGCGTGTACTTGCCGAGCAATTCCATGCCGCGGGTGAAGGAGTCCTTCGGCTTGCCGTCACGGCCGATCCCCATGTCGCCGGTGGCGATACCCCTGACGCTGCCCGCCTCGTCATAGAGCACCTCGGCTGCGGCAAAGCCCGGATAGATCTCGACGCCAAGCGCCTCGGCCTTCCGCGCCAGCCAGCGGCAGACATTGCCGAGCGAGCCGATATAGCAGTGATGGTTGTTCATCAGCGGCGGCATGATGAAGTTCGGCAGCTTGATCGCGCCGGTCTCGGTGAACCAGAAGAAGCGGTCGTCCTTGACCTGGGTCTTGAGCGAGCAATCGGGATCCTCGCGCCAGTCCGGGACCAGCTTGTCGAGCCCGGCCGGATCGATTACCGCACCGGAGAGAATATGCGCGCCGACCTCGGAGCCCTTCTCCACCACAACGACGTTGAGATCGGCGTTGAGCTGCTTCAGCCGGATCGCGGCCGACAGACCGGAGGGGCCGGCGCCGACGATGACGACGTCGAATTCCATGGATTCGCGCGGGGGAAGTTCTTCGGTGCTCATCTGATCTCAGCCCTTGAGACGGTCCTCGGTCGTTTGCGCCCCCTTGTTTCCGATTTTTCCGGGTAGGACAACAGCGGAAATGCATTTCGCTGGGATGCAAGGCGCCCCAAACTGATATAAAAGTCTGACTTTCCAGATGATCCCCGAACCCGCACCCACCGTCCGAGAGCTTCTTGCCTTCTATCTGGAGGCCGGTGTCGACTGCGCGCTCGCCGAGGAACCGATCGACCGCCTGGCGGAATTGGCTGCTCCGCCCGCGGCCCCGCGCGCGGCACCTGCGATCGAGGTGCCGCGGCCGCTCGCCGCGCCGGCGGTGATGCGCGGCGAGGCAGCGCCTGCTCCCGACATCGCCATCGCCTCCGCGCGCGAGGCCGCGCGCACCGCGCCGACGCTGGAGGCGCTGCGCGAGCTGATGCAGAATTTCGAGGGCTGCGCGCTGAAGCACACCGCGACGCGGCTGGTGTTCGCCGACGGCAACCCGCAGGCGCGCATCATGTTCGTCGGCGAGGCGCCGGGCCGCGACGAGGACATCGAGGGCCTGCCTTTCGTCGGACGCAGCGGCAAGCTGCTCGATCTCATGATCGGCGCCATCGGCCTCAACCGCAGCACCGCCTACATCGCCAACGTGATTCCGTGGCGGCCGCCCGGCAACCGCACGCCGACGCCGCAGGAGACGCAAGTGTGCCTGCCCTTCATCCAGCGCCATATCGAACTGGTGAATCCGGATGTGCTGGTGACGCTCGGTAATCCCTCGACGCAGACGCTGCTGGGAACGCGCGAGGGCATCATGCGCACCCGCGGACGCTGGTTCGACTACGAGACGGGTGCGCGCACCATCCGCGCGCTGCCGACGTTCCATCCCGCCTATCTGCTCCGCTCGCCGTCCTACAAACGGCTGGCGTGGCAGGATCTGCGTGCGATCGCCAAGGTGCTGGCGGAAGGCGCGGTGTAACTACACCCACGCCGTCATTCCGGGGCTCGCGAAGCGAGAACCCGGAATCCATCGAGCGGCAGAGTTAGTGGATGAATGGATTCCGGGCTCGCGGCTTCGCCGCGCCCCGGAATGACACTACCCCTACGTCCCCTTCGGCCGCACGATGGCCCAGCCGATGCGCAGCAGCTGCTGGCGTCCGGTCACCAGCCATTCGAACGCACGCGGCACTTCCGGCACGATGCCGGGGAAGCGTTTGAGAATGTCCGGCGGCGGCGTGCCGGCGGTGTCGGAGGCGCGCCAGACCACGACGCCGCCCGTCTCGTTGAATTTGGCCTGATTCATCCACGGCGTGCGCGCAGGGTCGGCGTCGATGAAAAGATGCGGACGCCCGGAATGCAGCGTGATCAGGCTCGCAAGCTGCGTCTCGCCCGCAACGGCGCGCAGGCGATGGTTGGTGCGGCGGGCAAAGCTGTCGTCGAAGAAGTCCGAGATCGCGCGTGCCGGCATCGAGGTCGCGATCTCGCCCGTGCCGGTCCAGGGCAGGAGCAGGACGCCCAGGACGACGCCGATGGCCGGGGCCACGACGGCCGCGGCCCACACCATGCGCAGCATCCGCGCGCGGCGCATCGCAATGAGATCGCCGGCCGCGACCACCACGGCCAGCCCGGACGTGACGAGGACGACGCCGGCGCCGCCGACGACGGATTCGAGCCCGAGCAGGCCGGAGATCAGCACCCCGCCCAGCACTGGGGCAAGTGCGAAGAAATAGACGAAGCTGCGCGCCAGCGGCTCGACCGGCGGCCGGTAGATGATCGGCGGCTCCTCGCCCTTGCCGGCAAACAGGCCGGTGTTGAGGAAGGTCAGCGCCGGGATCGCGGCAGCCCCGAGCACGAGGCCGCCGAGCAGCCAGGCCGCATGCAGGGCACGGCCATTCAGCTCCGAGAGTTGCGGCAGGGCCGGCATCGCAAGCGTCTCGGCCCGCATCAGCCAGACCGCATAGGGCAGCGCCAGCACGGCGACGACGATCAGCGCGAACAGCGGATCCAGCGCGCGCAGCGTCCGGCGGCCGCCGCCGGTCGAGACCGCGAACACGACGAGCAGCAGCAGCAGGAAGATCGCCGCGGGCGTCGTCAGCAGCAACAGGCCGGCCTCGATCGACCAGGCGAACCAGGCATTGCCGCGGCGCTGGCCGATGATCTGCCAGGAGTGCAGCAGCAGCAGCGCCCAGAGCGGCCGGGCCAGCACGAGGGGGCCGAAGTCGAGCGCCGAGGAGGAGAAGGCGAGCACCGTCATGGTCAGCAACACGGCGAGCACCGCCTGCTGCGAGCCGACCACGGCGCGGGACAGATGATAGAGCGCGATGAAAGTCGCGATCTCGCAGAGCTCGGCCAGCACATAGACGCCGAACATGTGGCCACCGGCGGCGCGATAGGCGATGTCGGCGAGCCAGACCGGCAAGGGCGGCCCCAGGTCGGTGCCGACCTGGTATTCGCGTCCGAAAGCCAGCAGCGTCGCCAGCGTGCCGGGCGGGCTGCGGTAGAACACCAGCGCCACGAACAGCCACATAAAAGCCTGCAGCAGCACGACGATCCAGACGATCAGCCGCGGCCGGGCGCGAATGAGCTCGATGACCAGGGAGGTAAACCGCATGCAACGCCCGAAAGATGCAGCCAACCCGTCCAGCCGGCCCTATTCGCTCACGACTACTTTGATAAGGGGCGTCGCCGGTCGTGGCAACTTCGGTGTGCTCCCTCTCCCCGTTCTTACGGGCTGTGCGTAAGGCGTGGATGGCCGGGTCAAGCCCGGCCATGACGGATGGTAGAGCTGTGAGGTCGATTTAGAGATTTGCCGAGACGTCGATCTCAACGCTCGCGTCCACCTGCACCTCGACCTCGGTCACCGCGAACAGGTCACGCACCGGCTCGACGGTCCAGGGCATGTGCTTGGCGCGGGCGGCGACGACGGGGGCGAAGAAGCTGCGGTGGTGGATGGTGGGGCCGAGGCGGTCGAGCGCGTCGAGGTGCTCGGGAACGGCATAGCCCTTGTGCTGCTCGAAGCCGTAGCCGGGACAGTCCTGCGCCAGCGCGCACATCAGGCGGTCACGCGTCACCTTGGCGATGATGGAGGCCGCGGCGATCGACAGCACGATGCCGTCGCCGCCGATCACGGCCTCACAGTCGCATTCGGTGTCGAGCCGGTCGCGGCCGTCGACGAAGACATGCCTGGGCGCCTCCGGCAGCGCCACCACGGCGCGCTTCAGCGCCCACAGCGAGGCGCGCAGGATGTTGTCGCGATCGATTCGCGAGGGCGAGGCGACGGCAACCGAGACCTGCGCGGTGGCGCAGATCTTATCGAACAGCTTTTCGCGCTCCTCGGCCGTCAGGCGCTTGGAATCGTCGATGCCGCGCGGGATGCGGTCGGGGTCGAGAATCACGGCAGCCGCCACCACGGGGCCTGCCAGCGGTCCGCGACCGGCCTCGTCGCAGCCGGCGACCGGCCAGACCCCGCGCTTGATCAGCGCGCGCTCGCGGCGAAAGCTCGGGGGGGCTACGGCAATGATACCTTTCTTGCCGGCGGGAGCGGCCATTGCCTTGGCAGCAGCGGCTTTGGCAGGCGCTGCCTTGTTCGCAGCAGCCTTCCGAGGCGCGGCTTTGGCCGGCTTGGTCGCGGACTTGTCCCGAATCATGGCCGGGATCGTGCGCAAGGGGCCCGGCCTGCGCAACCCGGAACCTCGCACAATTCCCGCTATTCAGGCCGCCTACTCCGCCAGATGCACCCGCCGGTCGTCGCCGACATCGATGCCGGGCGCGACCACGACCTCCCAGGGATGGCCGTCAGGGTCGGCGAAATAACCGGAATATCCGCCGTAATCGGTCTCGTGCGCGGCCTTCACCAGCTTCGCCCCCTTGCCGAGCGCGAAGGCCATCACCGCATCGACCTCCTCACGGGTCCGACAGTTCCAGGCGAGCGTCATGCCGCGGAAGGCCTGCGGCCTCGGCTGGTCCGGCAGCCCCGCGTCGGCCGCAAGCTGATCCCAGCGATACAAGGCGAGCACGGGACCACCGGTATCGTAGAACGCAACCGCCTCGCCGGTTGCCTTCAGCCGGCGCGAGAAACCGAGCGCGTCGTAAAAAGCAATGCTGGCGCGGATGTCGCTGACGCCGAGTGTGATGACCGTGAGCCGCGGCACCGGCACGTTGAGTTCCCCAAGCATGCGACGCCTCTTCCGTTCCCCGATCAGAACAGGCTGAGCTGATCGCCGTTCCGCTTCGGCCGCGCAAAGTGATCCGTCGTCAGCTTGGAGCGGCGCTTGTTCAGCCCGAGCCGCTCGCAGGCGATCTCGAAGCGGCGGCCGATGGTCCAGGCCATCGGTCCGGTGCCCTTCATCCGCTCGCCCCATTTCGCATCGTAGTCGCGCCCGCCGCGCATGTCGCGGATCAGGGTGAAGACGTGGCGGTAGCGGTCCGGATAGTTCGCCATCAGCCATTCACGGAAGAGATCGCGCACCTCAAGCGGCAGCCGCAGCAGCACATAGGAGGCTTCCTTGACGCCGGCATGGGCGGCGGCATCGAGAATGCGCTCGATCTCGCAATCGTTCAGCGCAGGGATCACCGGCGCCACCATCACAGTGGTCGGAATGCCGGCATCTGAGAGCTGCTTCAGCGCCTCCAGCCGCTTCGGCGGCGTCGCGGCGCGCGGCTCCATGGTGCGGGCCAGTTTCGGATCGAGCGAGGTCACGGAGATCGCGACCTTGGCGAGGTTGCGCTTGGCCATCCGCGCGAGAATGTCGATGTCGCGCAGCACCAGTGCCGATTTGGTGACGATGCCGACGGGATGGCCGGCACGCTCCAGCACCTCGAGGATGCCGCGCATGATCTTGTGCTCGCGCTCAATCGGCTGATAGGGATCGGTGTTGGTGCCGATCGCGATCATCCGCGGCTCGTAGCCGGAGGCGGCGAGCTCCTTCTCGAGCAGCGAAGGCGCCTCGGGTTTTGCAAACAGCTTCGATTCGAAATCGAGGCCCGGCGACAGGCCGAGATAGGCGTGGGTCGGCCGGGCGAAGCAGTAGACACAGCCGTGCTCGCAGCCGCGATAGGGATTGATCGAGCGGTCGAAGCCGATGTCGGGTGAGTCGTTACGGGTGATCACCTTGCGCGACGTGTCGACTGCGACCGTGGTCTTGAACGGCGGCAGCTCTTCCAGGCTCTGCCAGCCGTCGTCGAAGGCGACGCGCGCCTCGGCCTCGTAGCGGCCGCTGGCATTGGACTGCGCCCCCCGCCCTCGCCGGCGTGCGCGGTCGATGGCGACGCCGAGTTCCGGAAAATCAGAGTCCGCACCCGCCGGCTCGGAGGGCGCCTTGACCGGCGGGTGCTTGAGAGCATGAGAGGATGCTGCTGGACTCATGAACCCAAGATAGCACGCCAAAGGAACAAATCAAGAACACAGATAAAAAATGGAAAAACAACCCCATGCAAAGCTGCCGCCCAAATTTCGGGCGCGTTCTTTTGACCTCACGCAACAAGCCTGTCGCAACGATCCCGTTTGATGCCGGACAGGGATCGATCGCGCCGGAACAATGTTGGTGACGATCGCGGGGCGTAGCTCGGCAACAATCGGCAAGAACATGACAAATCAACAACAATCAGCTGCCGCGAGCAGCGATCTCGATCTCCTTGATCGCTATTGGCGCGCCGCCAACTACCTCTCCGTGGGGCAAATCTATCTGCTCGACAATCCACTGCTGCGCGAGCCGTTGCGGGCCGAGCACATCAAGCCGCGCCTGCTCGGCCATTGGGGCACGACGCCCGGCCTGAACTTCATCTATGCCCATCTCAATCGCGTGATCCGCGCGCTTGATCTCGACGTGATCTATGTCTGCGGCCCCGGCCATGGCGGACCGGGCATGGTCGCCAATACCTATCTGGAAGGCAGCTACAGCGAGATCTATCCCGAGATCGCCCGCGATGCGGACGGCATGCGCAAGCTGTTCAGGCAGTTCTCCTTTCCCGGCGGCATCCCGAGCCATGCGGCGCCGGAAACGCCGGGCTCGATCCACGAGGGCGGCGAACTCGGCTACGCGCTGGTGCACGCCTACGGCGCGGCCTTCGACAATCCTGATTTGATCGTCGCCTGCGTCGTCGGCGACGGCGAGGCCGAGACCGGCCCGCTGGCTGCGTCCTGGCACTCCAACAAGTTCCTGAACCCCGCCCATGACGGCGCGGTGCTGCCGATCCTGCACCTCAACGGCTACAAGATCGCCAATCCGACCGTGCTGGGCCGGATGCGAGATGCGGAAATCCGCGATCTCTTTCGCGGTTTCGGCCACGAGCCGCTGTTCGTCGAGGGTGACGATCCCAAATTGATGCACCAGGCCATGGCGGACGCGCTCGACGTCGCGCTCGCCAGCATCCGCTCGATCCAGCAGCACGCACGCGACGGGCGCGGCAGCGTCGAGCGGCCGCGCTGGCCGATGATCGTGCTGCGCAGCCCGAAGGGCTGGACCGGCCCGAAGGAGGTCGACGGCAAGAAGGTCGAGGGCTTCTGGCGCGCGCATCAGGTCCCCGTCTCGGGCTGCCGCGAAAACCCGGCGCACCTGAAGGTGCTCGAAGACTGGATGCGCAGCTACGAGCCCGAAAAACTGTTCGACGCCCACGGCGCCCTCGTTCCCGAGCTTCAGGCGCTCGCGCCTCGCGGCGACCGCCGCATGGGCGCCAACCCGCACGCCAATGGCGGCCTGCTGAAGAAAGAGCTGAAGCTGCCGGACTTCCACCGCTTCGCGATCGAGGTGCCGCAGCCCGGCGGCGTCGTGGCCGAAGCGACGCGCGAGCTCGGCAAATTCCTGCGCGACGTCATCCGCCTCAACGCGACGGAGCGCAACTTCCGCATCATGGGCCCGGACGAGACCGCGTCAAACCGGTTGGACGCGGTGTTCGAGGCGACCGAACGCGTCTGGATGGAGCCGATCGAATCTTACGACGTGCATCTGGCGCAGAATGGCCGCGTCATGGAGGTGCTGAGCGAGCATCTCTGCCAGGGCTGGCTCGAGGGCTATCTGCTCACCGGCAGGCACGGCTTCTTCTCGTGCTACGAGGCCTTCATCCACATCGTCGATTCCATGTTCAACCAGCACGCCAAATGGCTGAAGGTAGCGCGGCATCTGCCATGGCGGCGCCCGATCGCCTCGCTGAATTATCTCCTGACCTCGCATGTCTGGCGTCAGGACCACAACGGCTTCAGCCATCAGGACCCCGGCTTCGTCGATCTCGTCGCCAACAAGAAGGCCGATATCGTCCGCATCTACTTCCCGCCGGATGCCAACACGCTGCTGTGGATCGCCGATCACTGCCTGCGCACCTACAATCGCATCAACGTCATCGTCGCCGGCAAGCAGCCGGCGCCGCAATGGCTCTCGATGCCGGACGCTGCCACGCATTGCGATGCCGGCATCGGCATCTGGAGCTGGGCCGGGACGGAACAAGCAACGGGCGAGCCCGATGTGGTGATGGTCTGCGCCGGTGATGTTCCGACGCTGGAGACGCTCGCCGCCGTCGATCTCCTGCGCAAGGCACTGCCTGATCTGAGGATCCGCGTCGTCAACGTCGTCGACCTCATGACGCTGCAGCCGAAGGAGCAGCATCCGCACGGCCTGTCCGACCGCGACTTCGACAGCCTGTTCACGCGCGACAAGCCTGTCATCTTCGCCTATCACGGCTATCCCTACCTGATCCACCGGCTAACCTATAACCGCACCAATCATGCCGGCATGCATGTGCGCGGCTTTGCCGAGGAAGGCACCACGACGACGCCGTTCGACATGGTCGTGCTCAACGAGCTCGACCGCTACCACCTCGCGATCGAGGCGATCGAACGCGTGCCCGGACTCGCGGCCAAGGCCGCGCAGGCCAAGCAGCAATTCCGCGACAAGCTGATCGAGCATTCTCGCTATGTGCGCGAGCACGGCGAGGACATGCCGGAGATCCGCGACTGGGTCTGGCCCAACAGCTCCGGCGGCAGCACGCCTGCCGAAGCCGGCGACTAGCCATGTCGGACATGGTCCTCGTCCTCAACTCGGGATCGTCGAGCATCAAGTTCGGCCTGTTCGACATCTCGGCGGCTGAGCCCGTCCTGCTCTGCAAGGGCTTGCTCGACGAGCACGAAGCAAAACCACGCCTCGTCGTGAAGAGCCCGGCGGGCGACGACCTGTTCGCGACACGGAGGCAAGCGCCGGATGCCGGCGGCGGCCATCTGTTCGCCGGCGTGCTCGCCTTCATCGAGGAGAGGTTCGGCGCCCACAGCCTGCGCGCGGTCGGTCACCGTATCGTCCACGGCGGGCCGGATTATTCGGGCCCGGTGGCGCTGACGGACGACGTCACCGCGAAGCTGGCGGCATTGACGCCGCTGGCGCCGCTGCACCAGCCGCGTTGCCTCGCGTCCGTTCGCGCGCTTGCGGCGATCCGGCCTGCGCTGATGCAGATCGCCTGCTTCGACACCGCCTTCCATCACGGCCTCGCACCGCCAGCGCGCCGCTTCGCGATTCCGCGGCGCTATGAAGAGCGTGGCGTCCGACGCTACGGCTTTCACGGCCTCTCCTTCGAATATGTCGCGGGCCGCCTTGCCGCGATCGCGCCGGAACTCATCGCCAAGCGCAGCGTCGTCGCGCATCTCGGCAACGGCGCCAGCCTGTGCGCGTTGCACCACGGCCGCAGCATCGACACCACGATGGGACTGACGCCGCTGGACGGCCTCGTGATGGGCACCCGCTGCGGCAGCATCGACCCCGGCGTGCTGCTTTATCTGCAACAGCACGAGAAGATGTCGGCCGAGGAGATCCAGCACCTACTCTATCACGAGTCCGGCCTGCTCGGCGTCTCCGGCATTTCCGCGGACATGCGAACGTTGTTGGCGAGCGGTGAGGTCGGGGCGCGGGAGGCGGTCGAGCTCTTCACTCTTCGCGCGGCGCAGCAGATCGCGATGATGGCCACCACACTCGGCGGCCTCGACTGCCTGGTCTTCACCGGCGGCATCGGCGAGCACGCCAAGGAGATTCGCGGCGCGATCTGCGAGCGGCTCGGCTGGCTCGGCGTGCGCATCGATGCTGCGGCGAATGACGACGCGCGCGAGCGGATCGCCGGCGACGGCAGTGTTGTTGATGTGTTCGTCATCCCGACCGATGAAGAGATGATGATTGCGCGACATTGTGCAAGAATGCTGCGAGCGCCAGGAGCTCCACCCGATAGGGAAGTATCGTAGGGTGGGCAAAGCGACTTGTCCGCCGTAGCTCGAAGAGCGAAGGCGGAAGCGTGCCCACCAAATCCATCGCAGTGCCGGATGGATGGTGGGCACGGCGCAAGCGCGCCTTTGCCCACCCTACGATCTCGCTGGGCGACAAGCTAATGCGTCCCCGACCATATCTGAAAACACCCGATCGCAACCTCGATCACGATCAGCACCACGACCGCGATTTCGAGGCGGAGCGAGCGCTGGGTGTCGATGATGTCGGTCAGCGCGTTGGCGGTCTCCGACACCGCGGTGAGCTTGCGCTCGAGCGTGTCGAGGCGCTCCCTCAGTTCGTACTCGTCCTCGAGCCGGGAATAGAGCCGGTCGAGCTCGGGCTTCTCCCAGAGCACGTCGGGCTTCTCGGCGATCGCGACGCGGCCGGCGACGCGCTGCTGCACCAGCAATGCGTTGCCGATCAGTTGCAGGATGCTCCTGCGCCGACGCGGCGTGCGGCCGCGTTCGGCGAGCTCCCGCGCAAAAGGTTCGATCACATCGAAGACCGCCGCAACGCGGCGCTCGTCGCGCGCCAGCGACGTGCTCTTGGCAAGCGCATCCGCAACCAGCAGAAGCCGGTCGTCGGAGAATTTGGCAAGGCAGATCGGCCCGCCCGGCTGGATCGCCTCGGCGGCCTCATCGCTGCAGAGCTGGGCCTGCGCGATCTCTTCTTCGTAGGGGCTGAGCTCTCCGGTCACGCGTGACTTCAGGCTGTCGATGAGAACCTTCTCTTCCGACGGGAGCAGGCCGATCAGCACCACGACGCCGTAGCGGAAGATCACGGCCAGACCGGCATGGACCCGGAAGGCCGCCGGGGTGGAAGAGACCAGCGTCCCGAGCTCCAGGCCGGAAGCATTGATGCGGTCCCCCAGCATCAGCGCCCGGATCCGCAAGCTCGGCGCGGCCTCCTGCTTCGGCGATGTTGGCGCCGCTCCGACGGCGAGTTGATCGGCGTTCATGTGAGGCCTCCCCCGGCACCAGGATCGCTCATTTTCCATTCGACCTTATCTGGCAAGCTTCGTCCTCGTCTGCGAGAGGCCGACCGCCCGCGCGCAGGGAAGTGTTGCCATGAAACTTCGGGTTAATAACGTCGGGATGAGCTTGTGCCGAAACATTCGGCAATATCACCTGCCCGCGCGTGACCCATTTGGCCGCGAGACCGGCTGCGGTTTACCATCGCACGCCGAAGCGTCGCCCGAAAGTTGCACTCGGCAACGCGACCGGTTTATGACAGCATCATAACGAGCTACGCTTCTCCCGAAGTGCGGACATTGAAGCCTCAATCATGCTGAGCGTCATCATTCCGACCGAAGGCGTCGAGCAGACGGCGGTGGCGACTTTGGCCGCGCTGGTGCCCGGAGCCGCCGCCGGTGTCGTCCGCGAAGTGCTGCTGGTCGACGGCACGCGCAACGGCGTGATCGAGCGCGTTGCCGACGTCGCGGGCTGCCGTTTCGTCGGCTTCGAGGGGACCTCGCAGGGCGCCGCGCTCGCCGCCGGCGCGCTCGAGGCGCGTTCGCCCTGGTTGATGTTCCTGCCCGCCGGCGCCGTGCTGGAAACCGGCTGGATCGAGGAGACTACCCAGTTCATCCAGGCCGTCGCGACCAGCGGACGGGATAGGGCTGCGGTGTTCCGCTATGCGCGCTCGCCTTATGCAGATACCGGATTGCGCGATATCCTCCGGGCCGTGGCGCGCGGCCTGATTGGCCCGCTCGGCGACCAAGGACTTCTGATTGCCCGTGCTCATTACGACCGGATAGGCGGCTATCCGCCGCAGGCCCGGCGTTCCGAGGCACAGCTGCTCCGGCGGCTCGGCCGCTCGTCCCGCACCATGCTGCGCAGCCGCATCGTCATGATCGGCTGAGATCAGCTGATACTTGCCAAAGTCAAATAATTATTTGACAATGGCAAGTATTGAGGTGATCCATGCCGATCGACGGTACCGACGACGCCATTGCAGCGGTCCGCGCGTTCAACCGCTTCTATACCCGCAAGCTTGGCGTGCTCGACCAGCATCTTGGAAAGAGCCCGTTTTCCCTCAGCGAGGCCCGGGTGCTGTATGAGCTCGCGCAGCGCGACGACCTCGCGGCCAAGGAGATCGGCACCGAGCTCGGTCTCGACCCCGGCTATCTCAGCCGTATCGTCCAGAGCTTCGATGAAAAGGGGCTGATCACGCGCAGGCCCCTGCCCGCGGATCGCAGGCAATATCAGCTCAGCCTCACCGCCAAGGGCCGCCAGGCGTTCACCAGGCTGAACCTGAGCTCGCAAAATGAGGTCGCCGCAATGCTGGCCCAGCTTTCGGCCAGCGATGCATCGCGGCTCACGCAGGCCATGGCGACCATCGAGTCCGTGCTGGAGCAACGCCGAACCCAGCCCGCGGCTTTCATGCTGCGCAGCCATCGCGTCGGCGACATGGGCTGGGTGATCTCCCGACAGGGCGCCGCCTATGCCGCGGACTACAACTGGGACATCAGCTACGAGGCGCTGGTCGCCGATATCTGCGCACAGTTCATCCGGAACTACGACGCCGCGCGCGAGCACTGCTGGATCGCGGAAGTCGGCGGCGAGCCGGTCGGCTCGGTCTTCCTGGTCAAGGCCACGGACGAGATCGCCAAGCTGCGCCTGTTGCAGGTGGAGAAGAAGGCGCGCGGGCTCGGCGTCGGCCGCGCGCTGGTCGAGCAGTGCATCCAAGGCGCACGCGAGCGGGGCTACAGCAGGATGACGCTGTGGACGCAGAGCATCCTGGTCGCCGCGCGCGGCATCTACAAGAGTGCAGGCTTCAAGCTCGTGGCCACCGAGCCGCACCACAGCTTCGGGCAGGATCTGATCGGCGAGACCTGGGAGCGTGATCTCTGATCATCTCGCAACGAGCACGATACGCATGACTGTGCCCTCGCCCCTTGTGGGAGAAGGCAGCAGAGGGATCGCAAGGTGGGCAAAGGCGCGCTCTTCGCGCGCAGTGCCCACCACCTTTCAGCAATGGGCAAAATCGTGGGCACGCTTCCGCCTTCGCTCTTCGAGCTACGGCGGACAAGTCGCTTTGCCCACCCTACGCCACAAGGGAGAAGGGGAAAAAGGCGCGCGCCTACGCCGTCGCGCCCTGGGCCTTCGGCCTTCGCAGATGTTCGTCCAGGCGCGGCATGATCTCGACGAAATTGCAGGGCCGCGTACGGTAGTCGAGCTGGGCCGCAAGGATGCCGTCCCAGCCGTCGCGGCAGGCGCCGGGCGAGCCCGGCAGGCAGAAGATGTAGGTCGCGCCCGCAACGCCCGCGGTGGCGCGGCTCTGGATCGTCGACGTGCCGATCTTGGCGTGGCTGAGCATGTGGAACGCGATCGAGAAACCGTCCATGCGCTTTTCGAACAGGGGCTCGATAGCCTCCGGCGTGACGTCGCGGCCGGTGAAGCCGGTGCCGCCGGTGGTGATGACGACGTCGACGCCGGCATCCGCGATCCAGCGGCGAACGACGTCACGGATCGCCTCGACGTCGTCGGTGACGATCTCGCGCGCGGCGAGACGATGGCCGGCAGCGGTGAGACGATCGACCAGCGTCTGGCCGGACTTGTCCTCCGCCAGCGCGCGCGTGTCTGACACCGTGAGCACCGCGATGTTGAGCGGGATGAACTGCTTGGTTTCGTCGATGGAAGCCACGACTTCACTCCTGTTTCCCCAGCCTCCGCCGTCATCCTGAGGTGCGCGCCCTGCGATGCACTTGCATCGCAGGGCGAGCCTCGAAGGATGGGCCAGGGGCTCGTCCTCCTTCGAGGCTCGCCGAAGAGGCGAGCACCTCAGGATGACGCCACTACTTCTGAATCCTAAGATGCACAATCACGCATCATAATTCGTGCTGCGTCCGGGGCACGAAATCTTCGCTATAGCGCCCCCGCTCCGAACGTGTTGCAGGCCTGGACCGTGCCCTGCTGATAGCCGGTCATGAACCACTGCTTGCGCTGCGCAGCCGAGCCGTGGGTGAAGGAGTCCGGGACGACGCGGCCCGTCGACTGGCGCTGCAGCGTATCGTCGCCGATCGCGCTCGCCGTGTTCAACGCGGCGTCGATGTCGCCGGGCTCGAGGAAGTTCGGACGCTTCTTCGCCTCGCGATTGACCCAGACGCCGGACAGGCAGTCGGCCTGCAGTTCGACCTTCACCTGGAGCGCATTCGCCTCCGCCTTCGAGCCCGCCTGCTGCTGCAGCCGCGTCACCCGCGGAATGATGCCGAGCAGGTTCTGGATGTGATGGCCGGCCTCGTGCGCGATGATGTAGGCGGTGGTGAAATTGCACGCCGACTTGCCGGAGCAGCCGCGGAAGCGCGTCTCGACCTCGCGGAAGAAGCCGGTGTCGAGGAAGATGGTGCGGTCCGGCGGACAATAGAACGGGCCCATCGCCGACTGCGCCATGCCGCAGCGCCCGCCATTGGTTGCGTTGCGGAACAGCACGATCTTCGGCCCGGTATAGGACTGGCCCGAGGCCTGGAAGATCTCGGTCCAGCGATCGTCGATCTCGCCGAGAATGCCCGAGATCATGCTGCCCATCTCGTCGGTCGGCGCGCCGCGCTTGCCGGAGGAGGCCTGGCGGTCGGTCTGGTAGCTCGGCGCATGGCCGCCGCCGGTGAGAATCTCGGCGCCGCCGATCAGGATGCGCGGATCGATGCCGAAGGCGTAGCCGACCAGACCGAGGATGATGATGGTGCCGATGCCGAGCCCGCCGCCGCCGATCGGCAGGCCGAACCCGCCGCCTCCGCCGCCGCCAAAGCCGCCACCTTCGTCGCGACGATCCTCGATGTCGTCGCTGCGGCGGAAGTCATCGTAACGCATGGCGGCCTTCCTTTGGGGTCCCTGATCAGGTTCGTCGGCTTCGTCGGACGCATGAGCGCGAAAGCTCAACGCGCCAAACACGTAAAATTTCCGTTGCATTTATCAATATCTTGGCCGGCAAAAATTGCCTAGTGCGGCAACATGCCGATGCCAGCAATTTTTTCCGAGGGTCGAGCAATTTTTTCCGAGAGAAATTTGCGGCCTTTTTGAAGCCATGATTGCTTTCGCCAGCCAGGGACTCGCGAAATGTACTGTAAAACACGGCGAATGCGCACGACGACATGCACGCAGAACGCGACTCGGGGCCTGCTCAGCAAAGCGGCGGGTTAAGTCGATTTTTACTTTGCCGCTTCAATGTAACGGTCAGTCGGTTGTTTGGTCCCGCGTCGCCGACAGCGTCGCCTGAGTCAGAGTTCTTGAGTCATGGTAGAGTCGCGTCGCGGGGCGTCTGCAAGGGCGCCCCGCACAAACTTTGAGTCTCCGTCGCATCGCGTCATCCTCGGCGATTGCGTCGCCGAGATGTCGAAGCTTCAGGCCGGTTCGGTCGATCTCGTATTCGCCGATCCGCCCTACAATCTCCAGCTCAAGGGCGATCTCAAGCGCCCCGACGAATCCCACGTCGACGCCGTCGACGACGACTGGGACAAGTTCGATTCGTTCTCCGCCTATGACGATTTCACCCGCGCCTGGCTGCTTGCCGCCCGCCGCGCGATGAAGCCGTCGGCGACGATCTGGGTGATCGGCTCCTATCACAACATCTTCCGCGTCGGCGCGATCATGCAGGACCTCGGCTTCTGGCTCCTGAACGACATCGTCTGGCGCAAGTCGAACCCGATGCCGAATTTCCGCGGCCGCCGCTTCACCAACGCGCACGAGACCATGATCTGGGCCGCGCGCGACGAAAAGTCCAAGGGCTACACGTTCAATTACGAGGCGCTGAAGGCCGCCAACGAGGACGTGCAGGCACGGTCCGACTGGTTGATCCCGCTCTGCACCGGCGAGGAGCGCCTCAAGGGCGCCGACGGCAAGAAAGTGCATCCGACGCAGAAGCCCGAAGGCCTGCTCGCGCGCGTGCTGTTGTCCTCGTCGAAGCCCGGCGATCTCGTGATCGATCCGTTCAACGGCACCGGCACCACCGGTGCGGTCGCAAAACGTCTTGGCCGCTCCTATATCGGCTTCGAGCGCGACAAGACCTACGCCAAGGCCGCCGAAGCGCGCATCGCCGCGGTCGAGCCGTTGCCGGAAGCGAGCCTCGCCCCGTTCATGACCGCGCGCGAGGCGCCGCGGGTCGCGTTCTCCGAGCTGATCGAGCGCGGCATGATCATGCCCGGCACGAAGCTGTTCGACGCCAAGAAGAAGCTCGGCGCCCTGGTGCGCGCCGACGGCGCCATCATGTTCGGCGACAAGGTCGGCTCGATCCACCGCATCGGCGCGGTGGCGCAAGGCGCGCAAGCCTGCAACGGCTGGACCTTCTGGCACGTCGAGACCAAAAAGGGTCTCAAGCTGATCGACGAGCTGCGCGCCGAAATCCGCGCCGGCATGGCGGCGGAATAGCCGCTTCCCCTTCGTCATTCCGGGGCTCGCGAAGCGAGAACCCGGAATCCATCCAACTACAGCACAGGCGGCCCAATGGATTCCGGGCTCGCGCCAAGAGGCGCGCCCCGGAATGACGGCGCGGTTGAAAGCCGCCTCCACCAGGACTAGACTTCCCCGATCAGCCTCCGTCCTGGCCGGCCTGCTCTCATGCGACGACAGTCCGAGACATTGCTGTTGGTGCCGCTGCTGCCGATCTTCCTGGTCGGCATGTTTCCGATGTTCCTGATCGCCCTGCTCGGATTCTTCGGCCTCGCACTGTTCGGCGTGCTCGTGATCTGCGTCGGGCTCGCCAGCAGCAACGAGGCTCACGACAATTTCAATCACGACGTGATCGTGCACGGCTACGCGCGCGGATCGGAGCGCGCCGCGCGGGCCTCCGACATGCATCTCGCCGCGCGCCTCGGGTTGCGCCTGGAGGCGGTCGGCGCCGCGATGATTGTTACGGCGGCGATCGGCCTTTGTTATGCCGGCTGATCTGCGTGGCGCGCAGACACCGCCCGGCAAACTCGCCGGTTGCTCTCCCGCAGCGGGTTCGGGCAAGAGAGGCAGCCTTGCAGCAATGACACCGCATTCGCGCCTGGCAACAAACCCTGGGGAGATCGATGCTCAAATTCTATTTCAACGGATCGCCGAACCCGACCAAGGTCGCGCTTTACCTGGAAGAGAGCGGCCTTGCTTTCGAGCCGGTGAAGATCGACACCCGCAAAGGCGAGCAATTCACGCCCGATTATCTGAAGATCAATCCGAACGGCAAGGTTCCGGCGATCGACGACAATGGGACGATCGTGTTCGACTCGAACGCCATCCTGCTCTATCTCGCCGAGAAGACCGGCAAGTTCCTGCCCGCCGCGAGCCTGCGCGGCGAGACGCTGTCATGGCTGATGTTCGTCGCCACCGGCGTCGGCCCCTATTCGGGCCAGGCGGTGCACTTCAAGCATTTCGCGCCGAAGGACCAGAACCACGACTACGCCCATAACCGCTACCAGTACGAGACCGATCGCCACTACAAGATTCTCAACGCTCACCTCGAAGGCCGCCGCTACATGGTCGGCGACAGCTATTCGATCGTGGACATGGCGCTGTGGGGCTGGGCGCGGATGCTGCCGTTCAAGCTCGGTGACGACGCCTTTGCGCGATACCCGAAGGTGAAGCGGCTGGTGGACGAGATCTCGGCGCGCCCCGCAGCAGCGCGCGCGATCGCCTTGAAGGACAAGTTCACCTTCAAGGCCGAGATGGACGACGAGGCGCGCGCCAACATGTTCAAGCACATGGCGACCAAGGTCGCCTGATCGCGCGACTTCACCGGTCGGGCCACGCGCATGCGCGTGGCCCTTGCTTTCAAGACTCAGGCGGCGTGAACCGAGCTCAGGAACTTGGCGACTTCCTGCTTCAGCCGGTTACTGTCGGCCGAGAGCGAGCGCGCCGCGGACAGCACCTGCGACGAGGCCGATCCGGTCTCCGACGCCCCGCGCTGCACGTCGCCGATATTGGTCGAGACGCGCTGCGTGCCATGCGCCGCCTGCTGGACGTTGCGGGAAATCTCCTGCGTCGCCGCGCCCTGCTGCTCCACGGCGGCGGCCACCGTCGACGAAATCTCCGACAGCCGCTCGATGGTGCCGCTGATCTCCCTGATGGCGCCGACCGATTGCTCAGTCGCAGCCTGGATGTTGGAGATCTGCTGGCCGATCTCGCCGGTGGCTTTCGCGGTCTGCTCGGCGAGCGCCTTGACCTCGGAAGCGACCACGGCAAAGCCGCGGCCGGCATCGCCGGCGCGTGCCGCCTCGATGGTGGCATTCAGCGCCAACAGGTTGGTCTGGCCGGCGATGGTGCTGATCAGCTCGACCACGTCGCCGATCCGCGCGGCGGCCTTGGACAGTTCACCAACATGCGCGTTGGTCCTGCTCGCCTGACCGACGGCCTCGCCGGCGATCCGGGCGGATTCCTGCACCTGGCGGGCGATCTCGGACACCGAGGAGGAGAGCTCCTCGGTCGCCGAGGCGACCGCCTGCACATTGGCCGAGGCCTCCTGCGAGGCGCTGGCGACCTCCGTCGACAAATCCTGCGCCCGCGAGGCAGTCGTGGTCAAAGTGCCGGCGGAGGCTTCGAGCTCGTTCGACGCCGACGACACCGTGTTGACGATCTCGCCGACCGCCTGTTCGAACTGGTCCGCCAGCCTGACCATGTCCTTCTTGCGGGTTTCGGCCTGCCGCTCCTCGAGCTCGGCCTGCTCGGCGCGCATGCGCTCGGTGTCAATCATGTTGTCCTTGAACACCTGGATCGCCTTGGCCATGTCGCCGATCTCGTCGGCCTTGCCGCGACCAGGGATCTCGACCGCGAGATTGCCGCCGGCAATCAGCCCCATCGCACGCGTCATCGAGGTCAGGGGACCGACGATGCTGCGGGCGATCAGGAAGGCGACGAAGCCGCCGAACAGGATGGCCAGACCGCCTGCAATCTCCTGAACGGTCGTCGTGCCGGCGATCACGTCTTCGGCGTGGGTGCGCGAATCCTGATAGTCCTTCTTCAGGGTCGCTTCAGCGGCCTTGAGCCGGCCGATGCTGTCGACGATGAGGGGCGCGAGGCTCTTGTGGTAGATCTCGTCGGCCTGGAGCATCGCGGCGGAGGTCGTCTCGAACGCGGATTTGTAGATGCCGAGCGCGGTCTTCACCGGCGCGAGCGTGGTTCGCAATTCGGCTGCCTGCGGGCTCTTTTCGATCGCCGCGAGCCGTTGCGCCGCCCTGTCCACACTGGCCCGGAAATTGGCCGGCCCCTGGGTGTCGCGCAGCGCCAGGAAACGCCAGTTTGCGACCCGAACAAGGAGGACCCTGGATTCGAGGTCGGCAACGAGGGCTGCGGTGTCTTCGTCGACGGCTGCGCGCGCCGTATCGACCAGCTTGCTCATCTTGACAGCCAGCTCCTCGCCGCTCGGCAGCAACGTCGCCTTGCCCGTCCGCGCCTCGTTGACGGCGTCTCCGAGGTTGTCACGCAGGCGTCGCATCTTGGCGACGTCGTCGATGAGGCCGTTGTAGAGCGCGCGCCGCTCCTCCGAGAGCGTCCCCTTCGCGCCGACCCGCAACAGCTCGGTCGCCGCGGTTTCCCGCTCTTGCGCCTCCTTCATCGCGGGTTCGTTCGCATCGTAGACGTAGCGCAGATTGGCGCGCTGGATGGCCTGAAGGTGGGTCGAGATTTCCAGCACCCGCGCCGTGCTGTCCGAGAGCGCGGATTGTCTTGCGACCTGATCCTGCACCGCCCGCAAATTCCAGATGGCAACCACGGCCATCACGAGACCAACCGCCACCAGGGCCATGAAGCCTGCGTACAGGCGTCCCCTGATCCGCAAACGAAACTTCGGCATTCCCACTGTCCACCAAGATGCATTTCACTTCGAGCGGCCGAACGAGTCCGGCGATCGTCACCGGCCACCCCGGCAGCCGCGAGTCGCGTCCTTGCGACCCACGCTGCACCGCGACACAATGGCGGACACTCGTTAATTGAACCTTCCCATTTTTCGCGCGCGCGAAAGCGGCGCGCACAAAATCTGCTGATTTTGTAGCCAGTTGCGCGACGCCTCGGCGTAAGGCGTGCACCCCCATGCAGATTCGCATGGGGGTGCCCGAATGCGTGCTTGTTAGGCGGTGGCCTCCTGCAATCCGCAGTGCTGAATTCCTGCCTCTTCACCTTCATTTTCGTCGGATGGGCCGCTTCAGCTGATACTCAATCTCCGAACGAGACATCCCGCAGTCCTGAAGCTCCCGCTCGCTCATGGCTGCGAGCTGGCAGCGCTGGCGAGAGCGCTGCCGGCGAATCCGGACCATCTCCGCCAGCGATCGGAAGACCGGCACGACCCATGCAAACCGGAGCGGACGCCTCCAGCTGGCGGACCAGATGGCGCTCAATCCGGTCAGCTCGCAGCCCTCATCGCTGCTTGCGGAAACGGGCCCAGCGCCCTCTCCGTCAGGATCGAGTCGCAGTACTCGCGGATCTCCTTGATCTTGCCGTCCTCGAGACGAAACACCAGGCAGTAGTCGTTGTCGTAGCGCACGCCCTCGGGCGTGACGTTGTCACCCTTGGCCTCCACGACGACCACGTCGCCGTCGGCGATGAAGCGGTGCGCGACCGTGCGCGTGCGGTCGCGCAGGCGGGTGCGCACATAGCCGTGCAGATCGTTGAGGATCGCCTCCTTGCCCGAAAAGGTGCGCGACCAGGAATACTGGCCGGTGACGACCCATTTGGCGTCGTCGGCAAGGCTTGCGGTGAACAAGGCGCGATCGCGCGCGGCCGGATCGGGATTGGCGGCGGCGGCGAAAATATCCTGCATCAGTTTCTTGTTGGCGGCAGCGCTCATGGCGGCATCTCCGTTTGGTGAGAACACGGAGATCTTCCGGGAGGGAAGAGAATTCTTCAAATCGATAGAGAATATGATATCTATTCACAGCATGAATTTGACTTCGCTTGACCTCAATTTGCTGACTGCACTCGACGCGCTGCTGCGCGAGGCCAATGTCAGCCGCGCGGCGATGCGGATCGGCCTGTCACAGCCGGCTACCAGCCACGCTTTGCAGCGCCTGCGCGATATCTTCGGCGACCCGCTGCTGGTGCGTACCGGCGCGCGGATGGAGCTGACGCCGCGGGCGCAGGCCCTGCGCGCCCCGCTCGCTCAGGCGCTTGACCAGGTACGCGGGCTGTTCGTGCCTGACGACTTCGATGCCGCGCGCAGCGAGCGGCAATTCCGCCTGATGATGCCTGATCTCGCAGTCGAGCTGCTGATGCCGCCGCTGATGGAGAAGGTGACGCAGGCCGCGCCCAACGTCCGGATCGACGTCGTGCCATGGCGGGGACCTGCGATCTTTCACGCCGAGTTTGCCCGCACCATCGATCTGGTGATCTCGATCGGCAACGCCTTCAAGGGCTTTCACCGCCAATTGCTCTACACCGACAGCGATGCGCTGGCCGTGCGGCGCGGCCATCCCATGACGGCGAAGCTGAAGCGGCGCGAGACGTTCCTCGCCGCGCGTCATGTCGGCGTCATCATTCGCGGCAATGCCGAGGATCTCATCGACACCTGGCTGCGCAGCAAGGGCATTGAGCGGGACATTTCGCTGGTGGTGTCAGGCTATCTCGAAGCGCTGCACGTCGCCGCCCGCACCGACCTCGTCGCCTTCGTGCCACGCCGGCTGATTGCCGCACTGTCGAAGCAACTCGGCCTCGTCACGGTGACGCCGCCGCTCGATCCCGGGATCGACGAGCAGTTCATGTTCCATCCGACCCGGGCCCAGATGGACCCCGGCTCGATCTGGTTGCGACGGCTGATGCTGGAGACGGGACGGGAGCTGGAGCAAGCCAAGCGCAAGTTCTCGTAGGGTGGGCAAAGGCGCAAAGCGCCGTGCCCACCATCTTCCGCGGCAACGAACCGATGGTGGGCACGCTTCGCTTTGCCCACCCTACAAAGCCGGAACGTTGTTACGCGTTCTGCGCTTCCATCACCTTGCGCACCGCGGGGCGCTCCGACATGCGCTTGAAGTGATCGGCGATCTTCGGCGTCGCATTGATGTCGACGCTGTCGCCTTCGAGCCAGGTGGCCAGCGTGAACAGATAGGGATCGCAGATCGTGTACTGCTCGCCCATCACCCAGGGTCCCCTGAACATCTTCTGCTCCATCAGCGCGAAGCAGGCGGCCATGGTCTTCGGAACCATCGCCTTCATGTCGGCGAACGAGCTCTCCTGGGTCGCCCAGCGCGCCCCGCGCATCTTGTGGGCATGGTTGATGTGCACGGTCGAGCACAGATAGGAGTTGAACGACTGCACCTGGGCGAAGTCGAAGGGATCGTCGAGCGGCGCGAGCTTCGCCTTGGGGAACACTTGCGCGAGGTAGGCCAGCATCGCCGGCGTCTCGGTCAGGACGCCGCGATCGGTCACCAGCGCCGGCACGCGGCCCTTCGGGTTGATCTTGAGATAATCGGGGCTGTTCTGCTGGTTATCCTTGAAGCTCAACCGTTCGGCCGTGTAGTCGGCGCCGGCCTCCTCCAGGGTGATGTAGGTGGCGAGCGCGCAGGTGCCGGTGGCGTAGTAGAGCTTGAGCATGTCGGACCTCGTGGGGAAAATCCGAGGTTAGCGGCCCTCCGCCGCGCCGTCCATAGGCGACCTCTTCGCAGTTGCCCACCGCGGCCCGGCTGTGCGAAGACGCCGTCTATCGGAGGGGATTTGTCATGACCGTACTCATCGCCGGTGGCGGCATCGGCGGGCTGACGCTTGCGCTCAGCCTGCACCAGATCGGCGTTCCCGTGAAAGTGTTCGAGAGCGTCGCCGAACTGAGGCCGCTCGGCGTCGGCATCAACGTGCTGCCGCATGCGGTGCGCGAGCTGATCGAGCTCGGGCTGCTGGACAAGCTGGATGCCAGCGGCGTGCGGACGCGCGAGCTCGCCTATTTCTCCAAGCATGGCAAGCCGATCTGGAGCGAGCCGCGCGGACTGGAGGCCGGCTATAAATGGCCGCAATTCTCGATCCATCGCGGCACGCTGCAGCAGCTGCTGCTCGACACCGCGATCGAGCGGCTCGGCCGCGACAACATTCTCACCAGCTATCATCTGACCGGCTGGACCGAGACCGCAGAGGGCGTGCGCGCCGACTTCATCGACCGCACGACCGGCAAGGCCGCCGGAACCCATGAAGGCGCGATTCTGATCGCCGCCGACGGCATTCATTCGGCCGCGCGAGAAAAGCTCTATCCGAACGAAGGCCCGCCGATCTGGAACGGCCGCATCCTCTGGCGCGGCGTCACCCCGGCGAAGGCCTTCCTCACCGGCCGCACCATGATCATGGCCGGGCATGAGATCCTGAAATTCGTCTGCTATCCGATCAGCAAGGAGCCGGACGCGAACGGCAATCATCTGATCAACTGGGTCGCCGAGCGCCATATGCCGCCGACCTATCAGTGGCGGCGCGAGGACTATAACCGCACCGCGCGCCTGGAGGAGTTCCTGCCCTGGTTCGAGAGCTGGCAGTTCGACTGGCTCGACGTGCCCGGTCTGATCAGAAACTGCCCGCACGCCTATGAATATCCTCTGGTCGACCGCGATCCGGTCGCGCAATGGACTTTCGGCAAGGTCACGCTGATGGGGGACGCCGCGCATCCGATGTACCCGGTCGGATCGAACGGCGCCTCGCAAGCAATCCTCGATGCCCGCGTCATCACCCGCGAGATTCTCGCGCATGGACCGACCAGCGCGGCGCTGCTCGCCTATGAGGCCGAGCGCCGGCCCGCCACCACCGATCTCGTCCTGCTCAACCGCAAGAACGGCCCCGAGCAGGTGATGCAGCTGGTCGAGGAGCGCGCGCCCGACGGCTATAAGATCGTCACCGACGTGCTGTCGCAAAAAGAGCTGGAAGACATCGCCGCCAATTACAAGCGCGTCGCCGGATTTCAGGTCGAGGCGCTGAACGCCAAGCCGCCGATCGTGAGCAAGGATGCGCGGGCGTGAAGGGAGGTCTTAAACTGCCGATAAGCGCGTTGGAAGAGCTGCGGCGCTAGTGGAGTAACGACCGGACAGATGAAGCTTGATTCCAGACACATCGTCGGCCTTCCGGTGAAGCTCGGACGCGACCTGATGCGCCACCTCAATGTCTACCGCATTGACGTCGCCTCGGTGCATAGCTTTTTCAATGAGCAACACTGGCGCGTCACCGTGGATGCTGCTCGCAAGATCAATCCGCGTATCCCAGTCGGCATCCGTCAGAATGTTGACGAGAAAGAGTACTGTCGGATATGGGGCTTCAGGTTCAATCCGATCAAACGTGCTGAAGCCGAGCGCGTGTTCGCCGCACTGCTAGCGGAAGGCTATCTTGAGCCAAACGAGCCGGAACACTCCCGAGATACGCGCAGATACCAGCTCAGCCGAAAAGGTCGACAAACCGCGGCGGCAAACCTAACGAAACGTTTCGACCGCGCCAAGGCGGACGAAGAGGTCCGTGAATTGATCGCTCACGCTAACAGGATCAATACGCGCGATGAGTTGGTATTTTATGTCAACAAGATCACGGCGTTCGGGTCGTATCTCTCCGACACCGACGATTTGGGAGACATCGATCTCGTGGTCAACCTCAATGTTCGTCGCCCGAATACAAGATTTACGGAAGAATCGCACTACCGCGCCGACAACAGCGGCAAGTCCTTAGACTTTTCGTCAAGGCTGGATTACGGCCGGAACGAAGTCATGCAGTTGCTGCGGGCGCGGAGAGCACGCCTTTCGTTCGCCTCGGCATCGACGGTCGAGGAACTGAAGACTGAGGCCAGCGTCCTGTTCGAATGGGGTCCCGATACCAAACGTCGCGCTGAGATGGAGGCGTTCGATTGGCGGCTCCACGAGCCCCTGCGACAAGTCAAGGAGTGGTTGGCAGCTAATCCGGTCAACTCCGATCCAGTCGAAATTGCGCGTTGGTGTCAGGGTGTCGCCGACGTTCTCTCGAAAGGGGGACTGTACGTACGGCTATTTCATAACTGGAGTGGCAACTTCGCCCAAAAGATGATGCCCTATTGGGGCCTACCTACATCGCAGGCTGCCGCAGCAACGGCTCATGACATCTCTTGGGCAGAATACGCCACGCGCGCCGCTACCTACATCACCGAAGGATACAAGCAAACAATCACTCCGGTGGTGGAGCGTGAATTCTACCTGCATTTTGCGTACAATCTCGACGCGTCGGACGCTGCGATCCTGACAGCTGAGCGCTTTGGCTGGAAGCCCGCCGAAGATCAGCAGTATATATCGATGAGAAATCACACGGATCACCTCGAGACAATTTATCAGTTGCACCCTGAACTAAAGGACGGGGTGGCAAGCTCTTGAAGCAGTCTCGCTGCCTGTGCGTATGCATTCGTGCAAATGGGATATCTACTTCACCGCCCTCGCCGCCTCCAGCAGCCGCTCGCTCGCGCTCGCTGTCGCCAGCACCGTGCCGTCCTCCGCCATCAGCTTCGCCTCGACGAAGGCGATGGTCTTGCCGAGCTGCGTCACCTTGGCTTCGCCAATAATCCTCCCAGGCCGTGCGGGGCTGAGGAAATTCACGGTCATGCTGATGGTGGTCGTGTAGAGCCGGCCTTCGCTCATCACCAGCACCGCCGGCCCCATGGTGTCGTCGAGCATGGCCGAGAGCATGCCGCCCTGAATGAAACCTGCAGGGTTGCAGAACGCCGGCTTGCCTTCGAAGGAGAGCCTGATCCAGCCTTCCTCCGGACGGGCGTCGAGCAGGCGCCATCCCAGCAGCTCGGCACAGGGCGGTCGTGGAAAGTTGTCGAGTGCGGTCTTGACCATTGGCAGCCTCCGGTTCGCAACCCCGATAGCGCAACGCTGCTGCCAGCGTGCTGTCAGGAGGATCGGCGCGGTGGAAGGTCCAGTGCGTGTGCGATCACCTTGCGCATGACGTTGGGCAGCGCTTCGCCGGCAAGGGTCGCGGTCGGCACCCAGCGCATGCCCTCGGGCGCGCACGTGTGCGCCGCCGCCTTCGCCGTATAGACCACGAGCTCCAGCGGAAAATGTGTGAAGACGTGGGTGACCACGCCCGCCTTGCGCTGCCAGCGCGACAACCCCTTCAACGCGGGCGCCTGCCGCTTCGCGGCCGCATCGTCCTGGCCGGCGAGCCAATCCGAGCCGGGCACCTCCGTCATGCCACCGAGCAGCCCCTTTTCCGGCCGGCTGCGGACCAGCAGCTCATCGTCACGCGTCACGACGAAAGCGGCTCCGCGCCGCAACGTGCCGCTCTTCTTCGGCGCCTTGCGCGGAAAGGTCTCCTGCGTGCCTTGCGCACGCGCGATGCAATCCTCGTTCAGCGGACACAGCGAGCACGCCGGCTTCTTCGGCGTGCAGATCGAGGCGCCGAGATCCATCAGCGCCTGTGCGCTGTCTCCGGCCCGGCTGTCGGCCAGCAGCGTCGCCGCCAGTTGCTGGATCAGCGGCTTGGCCTGCGGGAGCTCTTCCTCGACTGCGAAGAGCCGCGACACCACCCGCTCGATATTGCCGTCGACCGGCATGGTGCGGCGGTCGAAGGCGATCGCCGCAATCGCCGCCGCCGTATACGGCCCGATCCCCGGCAGCGCGCGCAGGCCCTCCTCGGTGTCCGGAAAGATGCCGCCATGCGCGCGCGTCACCGCGACGGCGCAGGCATGGAGGTTGCGTGCGCGGGAGTAATAGCCGAGCCCGGCCCACATCCGCAGCACATCATCCTGCGAGGCGCTTCCCAGCGCCGCAACATCCGGCCAGCGCGCGACGAATTTCTCGAAATAGGGCCCGACCGCCTTTACCGTGGTCTGCTGCAGCATGATCTCCGAGAGCCAAACGCGATAGGGGTCCGACGCCTGCCCCGGCGCGGCGCGCCAAGGCAACCGGCGGCGGTGGCGGTCGTACCAGGCGAGCAGGAGGTTCGGGCGTGATGTTGCTTTCGACGGCGCGGGTTCCGGCCTGGCCTTGAGGGCAGATCTGGGGCTCATGCTCTTACCCTAACCGACGTTGAGCCGATTGCTCCACGTCATGCCCGCGCTTGTCGCGGGCATCCACGTCTTTCTTCGCGGGAGAACGTGGATGGCCGGGACAAAGCCCGGCCATGACGGCGATGCACATGTGGCCCGCCCGCCGAAATGCTATAAGGCGGCATGTCCAAATCCGGTCCCATCTTCAAACCCGGCCCCATCAGCGCCAAGCCGCTCGGGATCCTGCTCGACGACGTCTTTGCCGAGGCCTATGCCAAGCAGGGATTCGCGGCGCGCGAGCTGGTGACGCGGTGGGCGCAGATTGCGGGGGCCGAGATCGCCGCCCATGCCGAGCCCTTGAAAATGCAATGGCCGCGGCCGGTCGAGGGCCAGCCGCAGCAGCCGGCGACCCTGGTGCTGCGGGTCGAGGGGCCGATGGGGCTGGAGATCCAACACTCCGCCGACGTGATCCTGGAGCGGGTCAACCGCTTCTTCGGCTGGAGCGCGGTCGGCAAGCTGGCCTTCCGCCAGGCCCCGCTGTCGCGGCCCCAGACCCGGAAGCGGCCCGCCCCGCCGGACCCCACGAGCGTAGCCAAGGTGGCGGAGAGCCTGGGGGAGATCGAAGACGAAGAACTGAAGACGGCGCTGGCCCGGCTCGGGGCCGCCATCAAGCGAAATTGAGCCTCATTTCGCGGCCAATCTGGACCCCTCCCTGCCGCTCGCCATTGCCTCAAACCACGTTTCAAGCTAGCGACAGGCCGCCCGGGAACCTTGCCAAACCTCGGGGCGAGACCACGCCAATTCGGGAGCCGACCGTGATCATCACCCGCCGCGCCTTCACCACGATGCTGTCGCTGACCGGGCTTGCCGCGCTCGCCGGGCTCTCGCCGCTCCGCTTCGTCTCCGAAGCCATGGCGCAGGCGGCCGCCGACGTCGCCAAACCGGTGTCGCTGCCCGACATGGCGCTCGGCCCGAAGGATGCCGCCGTCACCATCACCGAATACGCCTCGATGACCTGCCCGCACTGCGCCGCCTTCAACGAGCAGGTGTTCCCCAAGATCAAGAAGGAATACATCGACACCGGCAAGGTGCGTTACATCTTCCGCGAGTTCCCGCTCGACATCAAAGCCGCCGCCGGCTCGATGCTGTCGCGCTGCATCGCCAAGGACGACGCGCCGAAATATTTCGCGGTCACCGACATGCTGTTCCGCCAGCAGAACGACTGGGTGGTGAAGAACACCACCGAGACCCTGACGCGGATCGGCAAGCAGGCCGGGCTCACCCAGCAGCAGGTCGAAGCCTGTCTGAAGGACCAGGCGCTGCTGGACAAGATCGCCGCCGACCAGAAATACGCCAGCGACGTGCTCAAGGTGGATTCGACGCCGACCTTCTTCATCAACGGCGAGAAGATCAAGGGCGAGACCTCGTTCGAGGAGTTCGCCAAGAAGATCAATCCGCTGCTGAAGAGCTGATTCGCACGCGACAGCTCTGATTCGCGCATCCAGAGCCGTATCTTTCCCGGCATAAATCCCTTGGGAAAAGCGGCTTTCGCCGGTTGCCCTCGCTGCCCACCGCGGCCATTGTCCAGCCGCATGAGGCGCCTCGCGCGACTCGCCCGGATACCGACATTGCCTTCCATGGTATTGTCCCGGCAGGGGGATTCGCGCCTGCCAACAGAGATGCGTGCTTATGAAAATCACCCGCCTGCGCCTTCACGGCTTCAAGTCCTTCGTTGAGCCCACGGACTTCGTCATCGAGCCCGGCCTGACCGGCGTGGTCGGACCCAACGGCTGCGGCAAGTCGAATCTCGTCGAGGCGCTGCGCTGGGCGATGGGCGAGACCTCTTACAAGAGCTTGCGCGCCGCCGACATGGACGCGGTGATCTTCGCCGGCTCCGGCAACCGTCCGGCACGCAACCACGCCGAAGTGACGATGACGATCGACAATGCCGATCGCACCGCGCCGGCGGCGATGAACGACAGCCAGCTGCTCGAAATCTCTCGCCGCATCGAACGCGAGGCCGGCTCGGTCTATCGCATCAACGGCCGCGACGTGCGCGCCCGTGACGTGCAGATCCTGTTCGCCGACGCCGCCACCGGCGCGCGCTCGCCCGCGCTCGTCCACCAGGGCAAGATCGGTGAGATCATCCAGGCCAAGCCCGAGCAGCGCCGCCGCGTGCTGGAAGACGCCGCCGGCGTCGCCGGCCTGCACGCCCGCCGCCACGAAGCCGAGCTGCGGCTGAAGGCGGCCGAAACCAACCTCACCCGCGTCGAGGACGTGATCGGCCAGCTCGCCGGCCAGATGGAAGGCCTGAAGAAGCAGGCCCGCCAGGCGGTGCGCTATCGCGAGGTCGCGGCCAAGGTCCGCAAGGCCGAAGCAACACTGTACCATCTGCGCTGGATCGGCGCCCATGCCGACGTCAACGAGTCCGGGCATACCCACGACCTTGCCGTCCGCGAGATGGCCGAGCGCACCCAGCACCAGGCCGAGGCCGCCCGCATCCAGGCGATCCGCGCCGCGGAGATGCCTGCACTGCGCGATGCCGAAGCGCGCGCTGCGGCCGGGCTGCAGCGCCTCACCAATGCCCGCGAGCTGCTCGACCGCGAGGAAGAGCGCGCCAAGGAGCGCGTCGCCGAGCTCGAGCGCCGCCTCGCCCAGTTCGAGGGCGACATCTCGCGTGCCCAGCAGCAGACCATGGATGCCGACGTCGCGTTGCAGCGGCTCGACACCGAAGACGCCGAGCTGAAGGAAGAGATCAAGTCGCGCGTCGAAAAGCGCTCCGGCGTCGACGAGCGTGTCGCCGAGGCCGAGGCGGTGCTGACCGAAACCGAGCAGCAATTCGCCGAGCTCACCACCGCGCTCGCCGACCTCACCGCCAAACGCAATCAGCTCGAGGCCAACGTCCGCACCCACCGCGACAAGCTCGCCCGGCTCGACCAGGAGATCGCGAACGTCGCCGCGGAAGAGCAGAAGCTCGCCGCCGAGACCGGCGGCTTCGGCGACCTCGACGAGCTGACCGCTCTGGTCGAGACCGCGGAGCAGACGCTGGCCGCTTCGGAAGCCGCCGCCCAGGCGAGCGAGGCCGCGCACGTGGCCGCGCGCCAGACGCTGGAATCCTCGCGCTCGCCGCTGGTCGAGGCCGACAAGCGCGTACAGCGCCTTGAGACCGAGGCGCGCACGATCTCCAAGATCGTCAACGGCGAGACCAAGAATCTATGGCCGCCGATCATCGACGGCATCACCGTCGACAAGGGCTTTGAAAAGGCGATCGGCGCCGCGCTCGGCGACGATCTCGACGCCCCGATCGACCCGTCGGCGCCGATGCGCTGGACCAATGTCGGTCACACCGAAGGCGATCCGGAGCTGCCCGAAGGCGCCGTGCCGCTCGCCAACCACGTGCAGGCGCCGGCCGAGCTGGCCCGCCGTCTCGCCCAGATCGGCGTGGTGCCGCGCGAGCGCGGCGCCGAGCTGGTCTCGCAGCTCAAGACCGGCCAGCGGCTGGTCTCGCCCGAAGGCGATGTCTGGCGCTGGGACGGTTTTGTCGCCGCCGCGCATGCCCCGACCGGCGCCGCCCGCCGCCTTGCCGAGCGCGCCCGTCTCGTCGACATCGAGAACGAGCTGGAGCAGGCCCGCATCGACGCCCAGATCAAGCGCCAGGCGCTGGAGAACGCCGAGTCCGAGCTGCAGATGGCGGCGAGCACCGAAGGCGCGAGCCGCGAAGCCTGGCGCGCCGCGCAGCGTGAGCTCAACGTCGCGCGTGAGCGCCATGCCAATGCCGAGCGCGAGATCAGCCGCCATGCCGCGCGCAAGGCGACGCTGTCGGAAGCGCACAGCCGTCTCGCCGCCGACCGCGCCGAGGCCGAGGCTGCCTACGAATATGCCGAGGCCGGCATCAGCGAGCTGCCGTCGAGCGAGGACACCGAGACCCGTCTCGCCGCCGTCCGCAGCGACATCGAAGGCCACCGCCGGATCGCCGCCCAGGTCCGTGCCGAAGCGCAGGCGCTGGCGCGCGAAGCCGAGCTCGCCGACCGCCGCGTTCAGGCGATCCTCGCCGAGCGTACCGAGTGGCAGAACCGCAAGGAAAGCGCGGCCTCCCATATCGACACCATCCAGGCCCGCATCGCCGAGCTCACGATCGAGCGCAGCGAGCTCGAAAACGCGCCCGCCGTGTTCGCCGAGAAGCGCAGCGCGCTGATCACCGAGATCGAGTACGCGGAGAACGACCGCCGCATGGCCGCCGACGCGCTCGCCACCGCGGAAAGCGCGATGGCCGAGACCGACCGCGTCGCCAAGCTGACGCTCGAGGCGCTCTCCAGCGCCCGCGAGGCCACCGCCCGCGCCGAGGAGCGCATGGAAGGCGCGCGGCGCCGGCTCGAAGACGTCGAGCGCGAGATCCGCGACATGCTGGAGGTCGAGCCGCAGGCCGTCGCAGGCCTTGCCGAGATCGAGCCCGGCGCGGAGCTGCCGCCGCTGCACGACATCGAGGAAGACCTCGAAAAGATGCGGCGCGACCGCGAGCGCCTCGGTGCGGTCAATCTGCGCGCCGAGGAGGAGCTGCGCGAGGTCGAGACCCAGCACAACGGCCTCGTCACCGAGCGCGACGACCTCGTCGAGGCCATCAAGCGGCTGCGCCAGGGCATCCAGAGTCTCAACAAGGAGGCGCGCGAGCGGCTGTTGACCTCGTTCGAGGTCGTCAACAACCACTTCAAGCGGCTGTTCGTCGAGCTGTTCGGCGGCGGCGAAGCCGCGCTGCACCTGATCGAGAGCGACGATCCGCTGGAAGCCGGACTCGAAATCATAGCCAAGCCCCCGGGCAAGAAGCCGCAGACGCTGTCGCTGCTCTCGGGCGGCGAGCAGGCACTGACCGCGATGGCGCTGATCTTCGCGGTGTTCCTCACCAACCCCTCGCCGATCTGCGTGCTGGACGAAGTCGACGCGCCGCTCGACGACCACAACGTCGAACGGTACTGCAACCTCCTGCACGAGATGACCGGCTCGACCGACACGCGCTTCATCATCATCACGCACAACCCGATCACCATGGCGCGGATGAACCGCCTGTTCGGCGTCACCATGGCCGAGCGCGGCGTCTCCCAGCTGGTGTCGGTGAGCCTGCAAGAAGCCGTGGACATTCTCGACCAGAACGTGGCGTGAGGCTGCACTCGTCCTCCACCCATTGACGTCATCATCCGCGAAGGCGGATGATCCAGTACGCCGTGACATCTCGGTTTACGGCACTGTCTCGGAGTACTGGATGCCCCGCCTTCGCGGGGCATGACCGCGGATGATGATTGCCCCCACCCTCCCCGCCGAACTGAAGGCCGCCCTCGACGCCAAGCTCCAGGGCTTTTCCCGCACTGACGCGGCACAGCGGTCACAGAAGATCTCGACCACTTATCGCGCCGGCGGCGGCTCCGGCGCGATCAAGTCGGAAGCCGATGCCCTCGCCTACGCGCTGGCGCGCATGCCGGCGACCTACGCGGCGGTGGCTGCGAGCCTGAATGCGCTCACCGAGATCGCGCCCGACTTCGCCCCGGAAACGCTGCTCGACGTCGGCGCGGGCCCGGGCACCGCGAGCTGGGCGGCCGCGGAGGCGTTTCCGTCGCTGCAGGATTTCACGCTGCTCGACGCCAATGCCACGCTGAGCCGGCTCGCGCTCGAGCTGGCACGCGGCAGCTCGCGACTGGCGGAGTGCCGCTATTTGCCCGGCGATGCCGGCGGAAACCTCGCCGAGGTTTCGCAAGCCGATCTCGTCATCGCCAGCTACGTCATCGGCGAACTCGGGGAGACCGGGCAGCGCGCGCTCACCGAGGCCATGTGGGCCAAGGCGCGCCACGCGCTGGTCGTGATCGAGCCCGGCACGCCCGCCGGCTATGCCCGCATCCTCGCGCTGCGCCAGCAACTGATCGCGGCCGGTGCCTACGTCGCCGCACCCTGCCCGCACGAAAAGCCCTGCCCGCTCACCTCGCCCGATTGGTGCCATTTCAGCCAGCGCCTGCCGCGCTCGCAGGCGCACCGCCAGATCAAGGGCGCCGAGGTGCCGTTCGAGGACGAACGCTTCATCTACGTCGCCCTGACCCGCACAGAACCCGCAAGCCGCGCCGCGCGCGTGCTGGCGCCGCCGGACGTCGGCAAGGCCGAGATCACGGCCAAGCTCTGCAGAGAAGACGGCGTTGAGCTCGCGACGGTACCTCGGCGCGACAAGGCGGCCTATGCAGCTGCCCGGCGCTGGCGCTGGGGCGACACCGTCATGGACGAAAGTTAACCTCGTTCCTCGCCTTGCCTTGAACTTGGCCGGCTCCCCGTTCGACCAAGTCCTACCTCCCCTACGCGTCGGGCTCTCGCTCCGCACCAATTTGGTCTATCCTAGCGCCCGCCCGCCTTCTTTCCCCTTCAGGAGTTCTCCATGTCGACCGGCTGGATCGTTCTCGGCGTCATCGTCATCCTCGCGCTGTTCGCCTTCAGCGCGTATAACCGCCTCGTGGCGCTGAGCCAGCGCGTCGGCCAGGCCTTTGCCGACATCGACGTGCAGCTCAAGCAGCGTCACGATCTGATCCCGAACCTCGTCGAAACGGTGAAGGGCTATGCCTCGCATGAACGCGGCACGCTCGACGACGTCATCAAGGCGCGCAATTCGGCAATGTCGGCGCAAGGTCCCGCGCAGGTGTCCGCAGCCGAGAACCAGCTGTCCGGCGCGCTCGGCCGGCTGATCGCGCTGTCGGAGGCCTACCCGGACCTCAAGGCCAATGCCAATTTCCAGCAGCTTGCATCCGAGCTCTCCGACCTCGAGAACAAGATCGCGGCGAGCCGCCGCTTCTTCAACAGCGCGGTCCAGGAATACAACACCGGCATCCAGCAGCTGCCGGCTGCGCTGTTCGCCGGCATGTTCGGCTTCACCAAGAAGGACTTCTTCGATCTCGGCGCGAGCCGCACCGAGGTCGAGGCGACGCCGCAGGTAAAGTTCTGATTGCTGCGTGCCCCCCACCTTCGTCGTTCCGGGGCGCGTCGAAGACGCGAACCCGCAACCTCGACCGCGACACTAAGCTCTGGATTCCGGGTTCACGCCGTTGGCGTGCGCCGGAATGACAGAAGCTAACGGAAGCAGCCATGGCCGCGTATGGTCTCTACACGCATATCGCCTCGAACAAGTTTCGTTCGATGCTGCTGCTCGGCGGCCTGTTCGCGCTGGTTTATGTGCTGGTCTATGCCGGCGCCCTGGTCGCCGAAGTCTTCATCGACGGCAATGAGACCGTCGCGTACTATCTGAGGCACGCCTTCTCCGACCTGCTCAAGGCCGCGCCCTTCGCGACGGTCGTGGCGGCGGTCTGGATCGTGATCGCCTATTTCTTCCATCAGTCGATGATCGACGCGGTGACCGGTGGCCACGACGTCACCCGGCAGGAGGAGCCGCGGCTCTACAACCTGCTCGAAAACCTCTGCATCTCGCGCGGCATCACCATGCCGAAGCTGAAGATCATGGAGAGCCCGGCGCTGAACGCGTTCGCGACCGGCCTCAATCCCAGGCAATATTCCATCACCGTCACCACCGGCCTCCTCGATGCGCTTGATGACAAGGAGATCGAGGCGGTGCTGGGCCACGAGCTGACCCATATCAAGAACGGCGACGTCCAGCTGATGGTGGTCGCCGTCATCATCGCCGGCGTGGTCGGATTCTTCGGCGAGATGTTCTTCCGCCTGTTCACCAATTTCAACTGGAGCTCCGGCTCCGGCGGCTCGTGGTCCTCGGGCTCCTCCTCGTCGTCGCGGTCGTCCTCGTCATCGAGCGACAGCAAGAGCTCCGGCGGCGGCGCGGTGATCGTGATCATCATCGCGATCGTGCTGATCGTGCTGGCCTGGCTGCTGTCTCAGGTGGTCAAGCTCGCGCTGTCGCGGTCGCGCGAATATCTCGCCGACGCCGGCTCCGTCGAGCTGACGAAGGATCCCGATGCGATGATCTCGGCGCTGCGCAAGATCGAGAATCGCGGTGAGCTGCCCGGCGCGACCTCGGCCGTGATGGAGCTTTGCGTCGACAATCCCCGCGAAGGCTTTGCCGATCTGTTCGCGACCCACCCCTCGGTGCAATCCAGGGTCGATGCACTGGTCAAGTTTGCCGGCGGCCATGATCCGGGCCCGCTGCCGCCGACCGAGGAAACGGACGAGCCCGAGGCGCCAGCCGACCAGCAGGACGCCCCGCCGCCGCCAAATCACGGCCCCTGGAACGATGCCGGCGGCCCTGTCGCTCCGCCGCCCGTGCCCGCACCCGGTCCCCCCGGAACTGCGAACAGCAAAGGCATGGGCACGCCGGTCGGCAATTCCATGGGCAATCCTATTGGTCCTTGGGGCCGTCATTAAGCATGCGGTGTGCCGCCATACGCGGCAGTTTCGCCGCGATTGGGAAAAACTTCAGGAATTGCCGTATCGACATGCCGAGGAATTGAATTCTCCCTTGTTTCTGCCATGTTCGCGCCCAACAGCAGACTTGGGACATCCTTGGGACATCGATTTGGGGCCCGGCCGATTGCGACCTCGCGATCGGGGGCGCGTTAGGGGACAGCAATGGCAAAGCCGGCAGTGGTTGTGGTGGGTGCGGACAAGGGCGGGGTCGGCAAGACCACGGTGTCGCGCACCTTGCTCGATTATTTCTCAGCCAACAACGTGCCGACGCGTGCCTTCGACACGGAATCGCCCCGCGGAACCCTGAAGCGCTTCCACCCTGACATCACCGAGATCGTCGACATGACGACGACGTCGGATCAGATGAAGATCTTCGATACGCTCAATGCGACCAGCCCGTCGGTGACCGTGATCGACGTCCGCGCCGGCCTGCTCTCGCCGGCGCTCGCCTCGCTGCGCGACATCGGTTTCCTCGACGCCGCCAAGGCCGGGCAGATCACCTTCGCGGTATTCCACATCCTGGGACCCTCGATCGCCTCGCTGGACGAGATCGCCGAGACCGCCGGCTTCATGACCGGTGCAAAATATTTCCTGGTGAAGAACTTCATCAACGACACCCAGTTCTTCCAGTGGGACCAGGCGACCTATAATTCCTACTTCCACCGCATCAAGGACGCCACCGAGCTGACCATCCCCAAGCTCAACGAAATGGCCTATGAGCAGGTCGAGGTGTCCTCCGTTCCGTTCCTGAAATTCGTCGCCAACAAGGGCATCAACGACGAGGCCGCGAACTATTCCTTCGTGCTGCGCGGCTATGTCCGGCACTGGCTGGCCAACGTCTGGAGCGAGTTCGACCGCATCCGGCTGACCGACATCGTCGGTTCGAAGCCGGTGAGCCGCAACAGCGAAAAATAGTTGCGCAAGCCGGGCTGATACGGCTGGATTGGTCGCCAAGTTCGACTGATATAGCTGTCGATGTCCGCAACGCCCGTCTACATCATCTGCTCGCCACGCCCGCAGGTCGGCAAGACCCTGCTGGCGCGGCTTTTGAGCGAGTTCCTGCTGCTCAAGAACGGCAACGTCGCGGCCTTCGACGTCAATCTGAAGGAGCCGTCGCTGCTGGACTACCTGCCCGGCGTCACCGAGACCGCCGACGTGATCGACACCTACGGCAAGATGCAGCTGATGGACCGCGTCATCGTCGACGACGGGCTTGCCAAGGTGATCGACCTCGGCTTCCACGCCTTCGACGAGTTCTTCAAGATGACCGACGAGATCGGCCTGTTGAAGGAAGCAGCACGCCGCCATGTCGCGCCCCAGATCCTGTTCGTCGCCGATACCGACCGCGTCTCGGCCCGCGCCCACGAGATGCTGCGCACACAGATCCCGCGCATGAACCTGATCACGGTCGACAACGAATATGTCGTGCGCGGCGAGCTGCCGGCCGCGATGGAAGGCGGCCGGCTGCTCCGCCTGCCCGCACTGCCGGGCTTCCTCAAGACCTATGTCGACCGGCTGAACTTCTCCTTCACCCGCTATCTGCGCCAGGAGAAGGACTCCTCCACCGAGCTGCATCAGTGGACCCGGCGCAATTACCTCGCCTTCCGCGAGCTCGAGCTCAATCTGATCCTGCAACGGTCTTGAATATTTTACCCGGGTAATATTGACAGAAGCCGGACGTGCCGCTACTGGATTGCGCAGCAACGCCCTCAGTTAAAAGGCCCGTCCGTGAGCATCGACCGGAAAGCAGCGATCACCGCCTACAAGGAGCGCAAGACCATTGCGGGCGTCTACGTCGTGCGCTGCGCGGCGTCGGGGCAGGCCTGGGTCGGCCAGGCGCCGAACCTGGAGACGATTCAGAACCGCATCTGGTTCTCGCTGCGCCAGGGCAGCCACACCTGCCGCAGCCTCCAGGCCGCCTGGACCACGCATGGCGAGGCAGGCCTGAGCTTTGCCGAATGCGAGCGGCTGGAGGACGAGGAGAGCGCCTATGTCAGGAACGCGCTCCTGAAGGAGCGCCTGCTGCATTGGCGGGCCGAGCTGAAGGCCGAGCTGATCTGACCGCGGCAAGCGGCTCAGTGGCCTTCGAACGTCATCAGCGTGCGCACCGGCACGTCCATGGCGCGCAGCTTGGCGGCGCCGCCGAGCTCGGGCAGGTCGATGATGAAGCAGGCGGCGACAACGTTGGCGCCGATCTGGCGCAGCAGCTTCACCGCGCCTTCCGCGGTGCCGCCGGTGGCGATGAGATCGTCGACCAGGATGACGCGCTCGCCGGGCTGGATCGCGTCGACATGCATCTCCATCTCGTCGATGCCGTATTCGAGCGAGTAGGCGATGCGCACGGTGGTGTGCGGCAGCTTGCCCTTCTTGCGGATCGGCACGAAGCCGGCCGAGAGCTGGTGCGCCACCGCGCCGCCGATGATGAAGCCCCTCGCCTCCATGCCCGCGACCTTGTCGATCTTGTTGCCGGCCCAGGGATTGACGAGCTCGTCGACCGCGCGGCGGAAAGCGCGCGCGTCCGCGAGCAGGGTCGTGATGTCGCGGAACATGATCCCCGGCTTGGGATAGTCGGGAATGGTGCGGACGCTCGCCTTGATGTCGTGGTCAAAGGTCATTGGTGCCTCTCAATCGACACGCGCATCCAGCCGGAACGCGTTTTCAACAATACGTAGTCCCACTTCATTGCCAAGCGACATCAGCGATTCCGGGTGGAATTGCACGCCGGCGACCGGCAGGGTCTTGTGCTCCAGCGCCATGGCGACGCCATCCTCGGTGCTGGCGGTAACGGACAACACTTCCGGCATGCTGTCGCGTTCGACATAGAGCGAATGATAGCGGCCGATGACGATCTCGTTCGGCAAATTGCGCATCAGGCGCCCGCCGCGCACCTGCACCCGCGAGGGCCGGCCATGGGCCGGATGCGTCAACTGCCCAAGCTCGCCGCCGAAATATTCGCCGATGGCCTGGACGCCGAGGCAGACGCCGAACACCGGCAGCTTCTTCTCCAGCGCCGCATCGATCGTCTTCTTGATCGCAAAATCTTCCGGCCTGCCGGGCCCCGGCGACAGCACCAGCAAATCCCAGGTCTTCTGCCTGAGCATATCGAGTGCATGCACATGGCGGACCACGGTGACGTCGGCGCCGACCTGGCGGAAATAATCGGCCAGCATGTGCACGAAGCTGTCGTCGTGGTCGATCAGCAACACCCGCTTGCCCGAGCCGGTCGCATCGGGCGCGAAGGTCGACAGCGGCTTCGGCGGATCGCCGCGCAGCGCCTGGAACAGCGCGGCGGCCTTGACCTGGCATTCGCGGTCTTCCGCGGCCGGATCGGAATCGAACAGGCAGGTGGCGCCGACCCGCACTTCGGCGAGGCC
Source organism: Bradyrhizobium frederickii (assembly GCF_004570865.1). Taxonomy (GTDB): domain Bacteria; phylum Pseudomonadota; class Alphaproteobacteria; order Rhizobiales; family Xanthobacteraceae; genus Bradyrhizobium; species Bradyrhizobium frederickii. Next base: position 17,108 of record NZ_SPQS01000025.1, on the reverse strand, counting down.
ATCCTTCATGCGAATGGTGCGGATGGTGAGGCCGGTGTTGATGCTGCCGTCGAAATTCACCGCGCCGATCGCCCCCGCATACCAGCGCCGCGGCGAGCGCTCGTGATCCTCGACGAACTGCATCGCCCAGAGCTTTGGCGCGCCTGTCACGGTCACGGCCCAGGCATGGGTGAGGAACGCATCGAGCGCGTCGAAGCCGGGGCGCAGCATGCCCTCGACATGATCGACGGTATGAAACAGCTTCGAATAGGTCTCGATCTGGCGGCGCGCCAGCACCTTGATGGTGCCGGGGACGCAGACGCGCGCCTTGTCGTTGCGATCGACGTCGGTGCACATGTTGAGCTCGAACTCGTCCTTCTCCGAGTTCAGCAATTGGCGGATCTGCTCGGCATCGCCGATCGCATCGGTGCCGCGCGCGATGGTGCCCGAGATCGGGCAGGTCTCGACGCGACGTCCGTCCGAGCGCACGAACATTTCCGGCGAGGCGGAGACGAGAAACTCTCCCTCCCCCAGATTCATCAGCGCGCCGTAGGGCGAGGGGTTGATGACGCACAGACGCTGGAAGACTTCGGCCGGCGAACGGTCGCAGGGCTCGGCGAACAACTGTCCCGGCACCGCCTCGAACAGATCACCGCGGGCAAAGGCCGCGCGCGCGGTCTCGACGGTCGCCTGATATTCGCCGGGCGCGTGATCGGCAAAGCCCTGGCGCGGCGTCTTCAGATACGGGCTGTCCGCGGTCTCGCGCGGCAGGCCCTCGGTCGACTTGCCCTTCCAGGCGAAATCGTAAGTGAGCACGACGCCACGACCGGTGGCGCGGTCATAGGCCAGCAGGCGATCGGGCACATAGAGCACGATGTCGCGCTGGTCGGCTTCGCGCGGGCGCTTCTGCACGAGGTCCTCGATCTGGAACACGAGGTCATAGGCGAAGGCGCCGAACAGGCCGAGCAGCCCGTCGTCATTGGCGAAGAAGGCGGCGATGATGTCGCGTACCAGCGACATCACGCTGGCGCGCCGGGTGCGCTGGTCCTCCTCGACCGGCGCATCGCCGCGGACGATGTGGCCGGCAAGACGCGTCGCGCTCTTCTCGGAGATCACGACGCAGGGCTCGCGCAGGACGTCGCCGAGGAAGGCGATCAGCACCTCTCCTCGCCGGTTGAGCGCCTCGAGCTTGAAATTGAAGCCTGTGGTCTCGAGCTTGAGCGGCGGATCGGAGAAGCCGAGGTCAAAGCTCTCGTAGCGACCGGGGACGGTTGTGCCCGAGGACAGCACCACGCCACGGCGGCGGTCGAGCAGATTGATCAGGTCGTCGAGCCGGCTGGCGCCGCCGGTGAACTGCTCAGCCACGCGCGTGATCGCAAGACCCGCGCGGGTCGCATAGTCGCTTCTGGCCGGAAGGGCAAAGACGGTCCTGTTCATGTCGTCCTCTTACGAAACTTGCCGAGGGAACGCCACACAGGACAAACGATCAGACCGCCGCACCGCGTGGGCGACCTTCGACGATTTTGGGAAAAGAAATCGCACCGGCCACCTCGTCAGGAGGTGCGCCACCAAAGACGGGCTGGGCGGACGGCGGTACTCATGGGGCGATACTCACCATGGCGCGAGGACGGCGTCAAGGTGAGAAAACCCGTCCCCTGCGCGGCGGAGCCGTGCCGCGCTCGGCTGCCGCCCACGCCGGCTAAAGCTCCTCGGCCTGCGGCTCCCAACCGAACCTGTTTTTCTTCCGATCCCATTTGAGCACGGAATAGCCGTCGCATTCCATGCATTCCCAAAGGACGGGCTTGCCGCCCTTGTCCTTCGAAAGAGCTCCGAATTGGCGGTTCGTACGTACGGCGTCGAGAAAGCGGATCTTCGGCTTCCCGCCGTCCGGCTGATCGAGGACCAGCATAAACCTGCCTTTTGGACCCGCACACTCCTGAAATACGCCGACCACGGCGATCTGCCTCGTGGCGGCGCCGTCGAAGCGCCCCTCGACCGCAAAGGACATGCCGGCGCCCTTCATCGCATCAGCGCCATTCTCGAACAGCAGCTCCTTGGGAATCAGGTCCTTGCGGAATTCGGTCGCCTTGCACCAGCTCTTGCGGATCTGGTTCGCGGGGATGCCGCGAACCTCGGTCGTGAACGGATGGAATTCCGCGATGACCCACCAGGCCTCCTTCTTGAGGTCGCCATTCAACGTGACGAAGGCCTGCTCTGCTGCCGCGTGAGCCGTCGTCAAGGCGACGATGCCGGCAATGCCGGCCACGCCCCGAACGATCAGGCCGAACACGCGGCCTGTGAGAGACGACGTCGCCATACTTCGCTGCTCCCGATCGATCGCTCCGGTCTCACCCCAGATGCTTGCGGAAAAACTCCGTCGCCCTGCCCCAGGCGAGTTCGGCGGCTTCGCGGTCGTGCACGGCCTGGCGCTGCTCGTTGACGAAGGCGTGCTCGGCGTCATAGCGGAACAGCTCCAGCGACTTGCCGGCAGCCTTCATCGCCTTCTCAAAGCCGTTGACCAGCTCCGGCGTGCACCAATCATCCTTGTTGGCGAAATGGGCCTGGAGCGGAATCTTGACGTCGGCGGGCTTGGCGGCCTGCTCCGGCGGGATGCCGTAGAACACGACACCGGCCGCGAGCTCCGGGATCCTGGTCGCGCCGATGATGGTGACGGCCCCGCCGAGGCAGAAGCCGGTCAGCCCGACCTTGGCGCCGTTGCGCGCCAGATATTGCGCGGCGCCGCGCACCGTCTGCGTGGTGGCGTCCATGAAGTCGAGCGAGTTCATCTCCTTGTTGGCGCTGTCCGTGTCGTGATACGGCACCACCTTGCCCTTGTAGAGATCGGGCGCCAGCGCATCGAAGCCGGCCAGCGCAAAGCGGTCGCACAGGCCCTTGATCTGGTCCGACAAGCCCCACCATTCCTGGATCACGACCACGCCCGGCGCGTTGCCACGCGCGGCATTGGCGAGATAGCCCGAGGCGTCCTTGCCGTCCGGACGCTTGAAGGTGATGGCGGTTCCCATGGTGTCCTCCGGTGAGTTTCTGAGGGAGCGGTTGACGGGTATTCTGGCCGCTGGACGCGCGCGGCGCAATCCACACTCACGTCATTCCGGGACGCGCGATAGCGCGAACCCGGAAATCCATCGGGCCTCAACGTCGGTGGATGAATGGATTCAGGGTTCGCGCCAAGGGCGCGCCCCGAAATGACCGCTCGACAAAAAAGCCCCCTTGCGGGGGCTTTTTCATTTCTTGTCTCGTCAGGCGCGGCCTCAGTGCGAGCTGGCCCAGACCTTTTTCTTGGTGAAGTACATCAGGCCCGCGAACAGGATCAGGAACACGAAGACCTGGAAGCCGAGGCGCTTGCGCGCTTCCATGTGCGGCTCGGCGGTCCACATCAGGAACGTGGTGACGTCCTTGGCGTACTGGGCGACGGTGGTCGGCGAGCCGTCGTCATAGGTCACCTGGCCGTCGCTCAGCGGCTTCGGCATCTTGATGGCGTGGCCCGGGAAATACTTGTTGTAGTACGACCCCTCCGGGATGGTCACGCCCTCAGGCACCTTCTCCTCATACCCCTGGAGCAGCGCGGTGACATAGTCAGGCCCCTGCTCCTGGTACTGGGTGAAGACGTCGAAAATGAACCAGGGGAAGCCGCGCTTGTAAGAGCGTGCCTTGGTGATCAGCGACAGGTCGGGCGGCGCGGCGCCACCGTTCGCGGCACGGGCGGCCTGCTCGTTCGGGAATGGCGAGGGGAAATAGTCCGCCGGCCGGCCCGCACGCTCGAACATGTCACCCGCATCGTTCGGACCGTCCTTGACCTTGTACTCGGAAGCAAATGCCGACGCCTGCGCCACCGAATAGCCGGGCCCGCCGGCCTCGGCGAGGTTGCGGAAGGCGATGTAAGACAAGCCGTGGCAACTGGAGCAGACCTCCTTGTAGACCTTCAGGCCACGCTGCAGCGCCCCGCGGTCAAACGTACCGAAAGGGCCCGAGAACGACCATTTGTTGCCGGGCGGCGTATCGCTGCCTTCAGATGCTTTCGCGCTGTCGATCGAGCCCGCGAACAACGAACCGGCGAGCGCCAGCAAGATCGCGGTCGACACCATCGGCGTCGATCGGCTGCCGGTCTTGGCCAGCACCGCATCCGAGATCGAGTTCGGGACCGGCCGCGGCTTCTCGATGCGCGAGAGCAGCGGCAGGACGATCAGGAAGTAGGCGAAGTAGCACACGGTCAGGACCCGGCCGGCAACGACGTAGATGCCTTCCGGCGGCTGCGCGCCGAGATAGCCGAGCAGGATGCAGACAACGACGAAGATCCAGAAGAACTGCTTGGCCAGCGGGCGATACTTCGACGACTTCGTCTTCGCGGCGTCCAGCCAGGGCAGGAAGCACAGGATGATGATCGCGCCGAACATCGCGACGACGCCCGCGAGCTTGTTCGGGATCGAGCGCAGGATCGCGTAGAACGGCAGGTAATACCATTCCGGCACGATGTGCGGCGGCGTCACGCCCGGGTTCGCCGGAATGTAGTTGTCGGCGTCGCCGAGATAGTTCGGCATGTAGAAGATGAACCAGGCGTAGAGCAGCATGAAGCAGGCGACGCCGAACATGTCCTTGATGGTGGCATGCGGCGTGAACGGCACGGTGTCCTTTTCCGTCTTCGGCTCGACACCGTCAGGATTGTTCTGGCCGGCGACGTGCAGCGCCCAGACGTGGAGCACGACGACGCCCGCGATCAGGAACGGCAGCAGATAGTGCAGCGAGAAGAAGCGGTTCAGGGTCGGGTTGCCGACCGAATAGCCGCCCCAGAGCAGCGTCACGATGCTCTCGCCGACATAGGGAATGGCGGAGAACAGGTTGGTGATGACGGTGGCGCCCCAGAAGCTCATCTGGCCCCAGGGCAGCACGTAGCCCATGAAGCCCGTCGCCATCATCAGGAGGTAGATGATGACGCCGAGGATCCACAACACCTCGCGCGGCTCCTTGTACGACCCGTAATAAAGGCCGCGGAACATATGGACGTAGACGGCGACGAAGAACATCGAGGCGCCGACCGCGTGCATGTTGCGCAGCAGCCAGCCGTAGTTCACGTCGCGAACGATCAGCTCGACCGACTTGAAGGCGAGATCGGCATGCGGCGTATAGTGCATCGCCAGGATCACGCCGGTCAGGATCTGCATCCCCAGCATGAAGGAGAGGATGGCGCCGAAGGTCCACCAATAGTTCAGGTTACGCGGGGTGGGATAGGCGACGAACGAGGAGTGCATGAGGCCGAAGATCGGCAGGCGCCGCTCGATCCATTGCAGGGCCGGATTGCTCGGCTGGTAGTCGGATGGTCCGCTCATGATGCGATCCTGAGGAAATAATACGACGAGACGGCGCGAAGCTTCGGACGAAGGCCCAAAGCTCAGCCGATCTGGATTTTGGTGTCGGAAACGAACTGGTACGGCGGCACTGGCAGGTTCGAGGGCGCAGGGCCCTGGCGGATGCGGCCGGACGTATCATACACCGAACCATGGCAGGGGCAGAAGAACCCGTCGTAGCTGCCTTCATGAGCAATCGGGATGCAGCCGAGATGGGTGCAGATGCCGATCACGACCAGCCACTGATCGTGACCGGACTTGACCCGAGCCTCGTCGGTCTGCGGATCGGGCAGGCTCGCCACGTTGACGGCGCGCGCCTCCTCGATCTGCTTCTTGGTGCGGTGGCTGATGTAGATCGGCTTGCCGCGCCAGAACACCTTGATGTCCTGTCCTTCGGCGACCGGGCTGAGATCGACCTCGATCGGCGCACCGGCGGCGATGGTCGAGGCGTCAGGATTCATTTGGGAGATGAAGGGCCAGAGCGCGGCCGCGCCCCCTACTGCAGCAGCTGCCCCGGTTGCAACGAATAAGAAATCACGGCGTGTCGGATGGTCCGCCGAAGACGCTGTCGTCACGATTCCAACCCTTTCTTCTTGTGCAACCGGTGGAACCGCTCCAGGGGGCGCCCATGAGGCCCCCGGAAAGGCTGCCGGCGCCCGCGGCCCCCCGCGGCGGCAGAACTTTGCTTATTCGCCTCTAAACAGGCGAAACAGCAGTCCAGAATCGTTCTATTGGCACCCTTGCCGGGCGAGCGCAAGCCCGCTATCGGCGCGGGGGCGCGCCATGCACGAATTCCCGGGCAGGCGATGTTTTCTTGAGACATTTCCGTCCCGCAGCCAACCCGCCACTCCCGATGCAGATAGCGCTTTTCCAACCCGACATCCCTCAGAACACCGGCACGATTCTCAGGCTCTGCGCCTGCCTCGGACTGGACGCCCATATCATCGAACCGGCGGGGTTCCCGGTGTCCGACCGCGCGTTCCGCCGGGCGGGAATGGACTACCTCGGCCATGTCGGCATCGTCAGGCACGATTCCTGGTTGAAATTCGAGGACTGGCGCGCCGCGCACGGCTACCGCCTGCTGCTGTTCACGACCAAGGCGGCCACCGACTATCGCGATTTCCGTTACCAGACGTCGGACATCCTGCTATTCGGGCGCGAGAGCGCCGGCGTCACCGAGGCGGTGGTCGAGGCCGCGGATGCGCGGCTGGTGATCCCGATCAAGGCCGGGCTGCGGTCGCTCAATGTCGCCATGACCGCGGCGATGGCCGCAGGCGAGGCGCTGCGGCAGATCCGAAACCCGCAAGTCTGAAGGCCAAAGGAGAGACGATTGAGTTACGCGGTCAAGGAAATCTTCCTGACCCTGCAAGGCGAAGGCGCCCATGCCGGGCGCGCCTCCGTGTTCTGCCGCTTTGCCGGCTGCAACCTCTGGAGCGGGCGCGAGGCGGATCGCCTTGAGGCCACTTGCAAGTTCTGCGACACCGACTTCGTCGGCACCGACGGCACGCTCGGCGGCCGCTACGGCTCGGCCGCCGAGCTCGCCGACACCATCGCCGCGCAATGGCGCGCCGCCGAAGCGAGCCGCTACGTGGTGCTTACCGGCGGCGAGCCGCTGCTCCAGGTCGACACCGCGCTGATCGAGGCGCTCCACGCCCGCGGCTTCGAGATCGGCGTCGAGACCAACGGCACTGTCGAAGCGCCTGACGGCCTCGACTGGATCTGCGTCAGCCCCAAGGGCGGTAGCGAGCTGGTGCTGCGGCAGGGGCACGAGCTGAAGCTGGTCTACCCGCAGGCTCTCGCCGCGCCAGAGACGTTCGAGCATCTCGCTTTCGAGCGCTTCTCGCTGCAGCCGATGGACGGACCCGAGGTGATCGAGAACACCGCGCGCGCGATCGACTATTGCCTGCGCCATCCGCAATGGCGGCTCAGCGTGCAGACGCATAAATCGCTCGGTATCAGATAGGGACAGATCTCGCAGGGTGGGCAAAGCGAAGCGTGCCCATCACTCAGGATGACGATAAAAGACGTGGCACGGCGCAAGGGCGCCTTTGCCCACCCTGCGGCACGATCCGCATGGCAAGCGACCGGGAATGACGATGGACAGTTCGACGATCGAAGACTGCAAGACCCGCGCCCGCACCTGGTTCGAAGCCTTGCGCGACGACATCTGCGCGAGCTTCGAGCGGCTCGAGGACGACGCCCCGCAAAACCTCTATCCGGGCGAAGCCGGCCGTTTCGAGCGCACGCCCTGGCAGCGCGCCGACCATACCGGCGCGCCCGGCGGCGGCGGGGTGATGTCGATGATGCATGGCCGGCTGTTCGAGAAGGTGGGCGTGCACTGCTCGACCGTGCACGGCGAGTTCGCCCCTGAATTTCGCGCCCAGATTCCCGGCGCCGCGGACGACCCGAAGTTCTGGGCCTCCGGCATCTCGCTGATCGCGCATATGCGCAATCCGAACGTGCCCGCCGTGCACATGAACACGCGCTTCGTCGTCACCACCAAAGCCTGGTTCGGCGGCGGCGCCGATCTCACGCCGGTGCTCGACCGCCGCCGCACGCAGGACGATGCCGACGCGATCGCCTTCCACGCCGCGATGAAGGAGGCCTGCGCGCAGAACAGCGGCGTTGCCGATTACGACAAGTACAAGACATGGTGCGACGAGTATTTCTACCTGCCGCACCGCAAGGAGCCGCGCGGCATCGGCGGCATCTTCTACGACTGGCACGACAGCGGCGACTGGGACGCCGACCTCGCCTTCACCAAGGACGTCGGCCGCGCGTTCCTGAAGATCTACCCCGAGATCGTCCGGCGAAATTTCGCCAGCGCCTGGACCGCCGCCGACCGCGAGGAGCAATTGATCCGGCGCGGCCGCTATGTCGAGTTCAACCTGCTCTATGATCGCGGCACCATCTTCGGGCTCAAGACCGGCGGCAATGTCGAGTCGATCCTGTCGTCGATGCCGCCGGAGGTGAAGTGGCCGTGATCGTTTCGAAGCCGCTCCCCCGCGCCATGCTGATCGACATGGACGACACCATCCTGTCGGCCTATGGCCGGCCCGAGATCGCCTGGAACACGATCGCGAACGAGTTTGCCGAGGAGCTTGCGCCGCTGCCGCCGCCACAGGTCGCGACCGCGGTGCTCGCCTATGCGCGGCAGTTCTGGTCGACCGCGGAGCCGATCTGGCGGATGAAGCTCGGCGAGGCGCGGCGGCTCACGGTGCGCGGCGGCTTCGCCGCGCTCGCCGCCGACGGCCATCGCGCCCTGTCGGACGATCTCGCCGATCGCATCGCCGACCGCTTCACCACCTACCGCGAGGAAGCGATCTTCGTCTTCCCCGGTGCGCATGATGCGATCGACGCGTTCAGGGCACGCGGCGTCAAGCTGGCGCTGGTCACCAACGGCGCCGCCGACATGCAGCGCGCCAAGGTCGAGCGGTTCGAGCTGGCGCATCGCTTCGACCACATCCAGATCGAGGGCGAGCACGGTTTCGGCAAGCCCGAGGAGCGCGCCTATCTGCATGCGATGGAGGCGCTCGGCGTCACGCCTGCGGACACCTGGATGATCGGCGACAATCTGGAATGGGAAGTCGTGACGCCGCAGCGGCTCGGCATCTATTCGATCTGGATCGACGTGCACGGCGACGGCCTGCCCGAAGGCTCCACCGTCAAGCCCGACCGCATCATCCGCTCGCTGACCGAGTTGGTGCCGGGGCGGTCCTGAGCAGGCCGCCAAACAAAAAATCGAAAAACAACCCCATGCACAGTAGACGGCCCCAGCAAGATCAAGGCCTTACGGATTTTGCGAAGCGACCTTGATCCCGTCGGGCAAAACAGGGGCATAATATCATCGTCGGAATTGGCGACGGAGAGATCTTCGCGCCCGGCGAGCCGTGATACGGTTGCGATGAGGCGTCTTCGCGCTTCATGCAAATCTACCGGCGGCTGGGCGCGACCATCGATCGCGAGGCCGTGCCGCATCTTCTGCTGCTGCAGACGAGCGACTAAAGCATGATGGAGTGAGGCTCGATCGGCGCGGGCGATGACCTCTCCGATCTCTCCTGATTTGCGTCGCCCCTCTCCGCCACCCCGCCGGCGGAATTTCCCGTCGGGGCCAGCCGGCGTGATCGGCCTGTCATGACCGCTTGCTAGGCTGCCTTCCAGATCGATCACGCGAAAGGACAATCCATGGAATTGAAAGCCGGCGATCTCGTGATGTTGAAATCCGGCGGTCAGCCGCTGATGGTTGCGGAGGTGAAGGAGAACGACGTGCTCTGCCTCTGGATGGGCATGGAAGGCGACCTGTTCCGCGAGACGCTGCCACTGGCCGTGCTGGTGCAAGTGGAAGAGGAAGATGAGGAGGAAGAAGACGACGAGGACGAAGAGTAGGCGCGCTCAAGACCGCATCCCGGCTAGGCCGGCCTGCTCGGCTCCAGCGCCTCCGATGTCCGCTGATCTGCCAATCGCGGGGCAACAGCGGACATCGCTGGATGTCGCAGAAGGGACCCCGATGGCGCAGCGGCGGTCGAGAAGGCCCGGCAGGCCGAAGAAGAAAGAGCACGGCTATCCACTGATCGTGCAAAGAAAGCTGAACAGGACAAAGCTGCCGCCGCCGCCAAGGCTGCTGAGGATGCGCGGCTTGCTGCCGAGAAGGCTAAGCAAGTTGAGGAGGCCAAAGCCGCCGCCGCTGAGCAACGCCGCAAGGAGATTGAGGCCGCCGTTGCCAAGGCACTTGCTGACAAGCAGGCAGCAGAGAAGAAGACTAGCTCCGAAGCTGACCAAAAGCTTGCGGCCCTGCCATCCACTGCATCTTCGTCCGAACCCGCGCCGTCGCCGCAAGAACTCGCCAAGGCGGTGCAGTCGGAGCTTCGCCGAGTCGGCTGTCTAGCTGATGGGGAAAGCAGCGAGTGGGGTGCCAAGTCACAGCGCTCTCTAACACTGTTCAACAGGTACACGGGAACGAAGCTCAACCCGGCGCTGGCAAGCTCAGATGCGCTGGACGCAATTAAAGCCCGGTCAGGTCGAGTCTGCCCGCTGGTCTGCGATCATGGTTTCAGGGCCAATGGGGATGCCTGCGTGAAGATCGCGTGTCGCGCTGGTTATCGCGTCAACGACAATAATGAGTGTGAGAAGGTCCGGGACAAGAAGCCCGTCGCAACGCAGGATGATGCAAAGCGAGATCAGCAACGAAGTCAGGCCGAAACCGCGCCCTCAAAGCCCCAGGCATCAGGTCAGGTCGTCTGCAACCAGGGTGGCTGCCGCCCGGTAAGAAGCGGCTGTCGCCTCGCATTTGGGCGCAATGGAACAAACATGGCAAGCGGTGCCTACTCGCAAAGCTACGAGGTTTGCGATTGACCTGACTGTCTGTTGCGGCGTCTCGCCCGCCAATACTGATCTGCTTTTCTGTTCGGACTCACGCTGAGGAGCAAATGCGACAGCACTAAGCTGATGCCGTCGAGGCGTGGGATCGCACGGCGGAGTTGATAAGGCAGCGAGCCCGTCCTCTCACGGCCCGAAAGCGAAGTGGTCCAATCGGCCGTTGAGGTCCGCTGTTAGTGGCAGATCGGATCTGCCGCTCTGCCGATCATAGCTCCCGCTCCATCGCTGGATGACTACGGTTTTTTACCTTTACCCCGTGGTGCCCTTGGTCGGCAGACAAAACTCGAATGAACGCGTGCGGGAGAAATAGGCGTTCGATGCCCGTGCGAGATGACGCTTAGAGCCAAGTTGGCGGCGCATGTTGCGGCTCGGGCGTGCCGGATCGGCAGCGTCTCGCCGTAGCTTCTCCAGACGGGCCTGACCTACATCCCACCCTATGTTCCAGCGCCGGAACATTACAAATACGTGTCCTTGGTCACAAGTGAACACAGCGATGTCCTTGACCGGGACTAGTTTCGAATTGCATGGCGCGTCCTCACGCGCCAGCCGTCGGACCGCTTGGCCCCCGAACTGTCCCCTCCAGCCCCAAGGGGTCAGGCTGGCCCGATGAAGGATGAGGCTGCAATCTCGGACAGACTGTAGCCGAACAATTGTCAGGCTTCTGATAAGGTTATGAGGCCCGGGCTCCTAGGCACACCGGGCCTCACCTTGGTCCCGGAGAGGTGCTGTGACGACGCGCTGGCATGGCGGCTTCGCGGGTGAGGAGCCACGACGCGGCAAATAGCAAAGACCATGCGAAATCGATTGCGCCGAACAGTACCACCGGAGAACCGCCTTGAATCCGGGGTCCGCACATCCGCGATGATTGCGAATGGTCTCCGCCCCGGGCTCGCCGATCCTCCCCAAATAGTTATTTAACTATTTAATTTTATGATTTAATATGCAGCGTATTAAATACCAACTTAAGGCGCGCATCAAAGGTATTAAACGAGCTCAGCGTAGCGTGGAGAGGACGATAGAGATTTGGCCTCGACTTACCAATTTCGGAAGGTGCCCCGGAGCAGTGGTCGTGATGGCTCATCCACTGGGTTGAGGCAAGTCGGACAATCTGAGTCGGCGTCTCTGGCAGCCTCGAAAGGCGCGCGCTGCGGCGCCAAAGGAACAGTTATTGGGATCGATTTGCGTGCGTTGTCTCAAAATAGCAGGAGAACAATATGTTCGAGAATCCTCGCTCGCCTCGCGCTGTAACGTTGGGCTCAATCAGCTTTGGCCGGTCCAAAACAGTGTGCACCATTCGAAGCATTTCAGCGTACGGCGCCGCTCTCGATGTTGCTGCAGACGAAAAACTTCCTAATGAATTCGCGCTGACTGTCAGTCCCGACGGGAGCACACGCCGCTGTGCCGTGGTCTGGCGCCACGAGAAGCGCATCGCCGTCGCGTTCTATTGATTCATCGCAAGCATACCCTCAAAAGAGTACGCGGTGCCAAAATCGAGATAGGCGTGAGCCCACGAATCTGCGACGCTGAAGGCATTGTCAGGCGTGTCGGGTCACGGAGGAGTCGATGTGCACAGCATTGCCTTATCTGGGAATTGGCGTCTGCTTGTCTCTTACGACCTGGCTCGCATTGGGGCTTGTACTCTGAGAACTGGATGACTGTCGCCAGTGGCGCTCTTGGTTTGAACCAGAGATCCTGCAAGCTCGAACCCTAATGCCCGGCTCAGCGGTGGGCCGCGAGGTTCTTCCTGTCGAGCGAAGCGAGCAGAGCGAAATATCGGCGACCTGAAAGCAGGGTCGGTCCCGGCCGCGCCCGAGAGAGCAAAAAGAAAGGCGGCCCGGGTGCGGGGTCTACACCGGCCGGGTAAGCCGACTCGAGCCTCGCACCCCGCAACGGATTGTGTGCGGTCGAACGAGGCAGCAAGATTCGGAGGTCGGTTCTGGTCGCTTTTGACAGTAGGTCTACTGTTCGCTTTTAGGGTGACGCCCACCATCCATCGGGAAATGGCTCGAGCGGTCCCGCGCCAGGATCGTTGTCGTTTAATAGCGTCGGACCGAACGTCGAGCTCGGCTGGCGCGGACCTGCCCCGCTCGCATTCCAAGTCGACGTCGCTCGTGTGCGGCTAGTGCAGCCAAACCGCGAGGCTCGGTTTGGTGTTTTCGCCCCGAGCATGGCCCACGGACGCGACGGCCGTGATTTCCCGTTATCGTGCTTCATTGGCTCAGATCAAGCCCACAATGATGAAAAGTGCGATCTCAACCAGCATGATTGCTCCTGTCATCGCGGAGACAAGAAACACGTCACCTAGGGACAGGAACTGCATGGTTCGCATCCCATTCCTCGAAGAAACGGCCCCTACATCTGAGGCGTAAGCAGGGGCAGGATGCCGGAGCCGTTTCTCGGAGAGCTTCGCGTTCGTCCGGCGTCAAGGTTTTCCCAAATTAAATCAGCCATTGGATTTTGTCTATATTTAATTCTATTTAATTTTGGATTTTACCTATCGGTTGTTGGAAATCCTACGTTCTCCGGGCAACAACCTGGGCCTCTTGGCTCGCGGCCGGACGACCGATCGGCCTCGCAACGGGTCAACTAGCAGAAGCACTGGATCACGGTGAAGGACCGGCACCACCATCGTGCGATGGAGCGCGAACTATTGGAGCGGCGATTTCGCGGATCCCTTCCGGCGTCTCCGGGCACAATTGCAAGGCGGATTCTGGAGCATGCGCGCGACGCCGTTGCTCGAGAAAGGCACACTGGGCGGACTGATGCTTGGATCGTCGCCGAGCAGCCGAGCGAGCGGAAAAGCCGGCGCCCGCCCAAGCCAGCCGTCGGCGTTGCCAGCGGCTGGCGCGGCCACCGCCGATGCACGAAACCATTTAATGCCATCGGCGAAGTCGTCCGGAAACAGGCAAGGTTGTAGGTTGACGACATCAGACGCGGGGATGCCACCATGCTAGTCCTGATGAACCTGATTTGGCGACGACTTGCCTACACAATGCTGATCGGCATGCGATCCAAGCTCGTACATCAGTGAAACTAGAGGCGGCTGTGGGTCAGGAGGCCACATGCCGAAACAGGTCGTGATAGCTCTCTGCTCTTCGGCAGTTGCGCGTGCCGGGTCGCTTTCAGCGTGTAGCGTTGGCTGCGCAAAATGGCACGAACGCCCACCTGTCTCAAAAACGTAACCTGTTGGTGCTCAGGTTGATGTAGCGGGCTAGTCACACTGGCGATCGAAAGCCTGAATTCTCGAAGAATCTGACCGTAGTCTTCCAGCAAACCATCGGCGGCGGCCCTTGATGCATGGTGTGGCCGATTTGTGAAATGAACCATATTGCGAGCCAGAATTGTCGCGATAGGATCATTCCACCGGGGCTGGCTGTATATTTCACTTAGATCTTTTCACCCGGTGTGTTGACCATGCGCGGATCGCAGCGAGAACATCGGTGCGACCTTGTGCAGGCCGGCTGCTTTTAATCACCAACAAGCTTTGTTTCCCTCGCCGCAAGCTCTACCTTTTTCTGCACCATGCGGAATCCAATATTGCCGTTGGAGAACGTTTATGCCCAAGGAGAATTGCCTGATTGTTCGTGCCGCCGGGAAACGACTGGACCTGTTACGAGGCGAAGCTGCCCGCATCGCCAAGGGAGCTAACGCCGGCTGGTGGACCGACCGGGCGGAGATTGGCACCAGGTTCTGCTTTGAAGATTCTAAGTCAAAAGAGCTATTCGCACTCACCTGCGACAGCCTCGGCATTACCTGTCAGGACGGCTAATCCATTGGAAAACCCGCTGGCCTGGGAACCGGAGGAGTTTGGACTGTAGACCAGACCGGACAGACCATGAGGCATGAAGGCTCGCCAGCTGTGGACGAGAGGCCGCGAGTTGAGGCGGTGGCCCACAAGGGGGAGCGGGATTGTGTCAGCGCCGCTCTGGACGCGCCTGGAGGGGGACGACTTTATCCAAGTCGCTGTGACCGGAGCGCCGGCTTTGCAGCTTCACCACCTGCTCGAGTTCGAGAGCCTCTATGGCGAGCTCATCCGCCAAGCGTTCGAAAAGTGCGCGCTTTTGCGGGTCGCTCGTTCGCCTGCTCATAAGGGCCAAATCCGCGGCATCGGCACGGAGCTTGTCCAGTTTTTCGCTGAGGTCCGCCATGGTATCGGCCCCGTTCTGGACCCACCTCGTCATGCGGTGACGGGATGCAGGTCAACGGCGGAACATGCTATGAGTTCTTCCTTAACCGATTATTAGGCCGACATTCATTAGGGCCGAGATGTGTGAACGAGCGCCCGCTAGCTTTGCCGAGCGCGCGTCTGCGGCTATTCCGCTCAATGCTTCAGTGCGCACGTGGTCACGAGCAGCATGGTCCGGCTGCATTGCCAATCGGATCCCAACATTGGTTCATGGACTCCACGAGGAGTACCGATGGCCATAGTAGTACCAGCCGCCACTAGAACAGCGGCGGTCAGCGCGAGCGTTCGATAGGTTGCCAAGTTCCACCTCATTGCGCTTCCCTCCAGTGGAAGCGCCCATGCTACGCGCAGAGATACCTCCCGCTTGTGAACTACTTCACACGGCGTTTCTCAACCGTCATCACAGTCGCGTGCAGCAAGCCCGCCCCGTGAACCGGCGGCCTTGAGGCGCTAGGCCCCCGAGGCGCAGTCACACGTGAGGATGCAGTCCCCAGAAGGCGATCGGCAGAAGGGCTGCGGCCCCAATTCCCAGCAATAGGAGAATGGCTTCCAGCATGATGAATCAAGCTCCGCCGGCAAAGGATACACCTTCGCGGTCGGTTGGCATTGGGCTTGCTAGGTATGGATTGCTGGGGAATACACCATCCCAGTTCGTAGTAGTGCCGCCGGTTGCTGAATTTCGAGTCCGGCGGCGTTTTTATTTGGGACGCCTTGTTCAGAACCGATGCAGACGTTGAGCAAGAGGGACGAGACACATCTGAACCGAAGCAAGGTGGGTTTTGCTTTTGATTAGATCGGGGCGGTCCCTCGCTGGCAGGCCCCGTTATTGAGGAAAGACTCGCTGGCGAAGCCGCCCTGGCGGCAAGGCTCAAGGTATCCTGGCCTTCCGACCTGATGGTTCCGGTAACGGAATCCATGGGGACGAATCCATTTTTTGGCAGGGGGTCCGACTTGTTTCCGGCCTCAAGGGTAGAAGTTGAAATCCTGCGTGACCGATTTAGATTCAAGGATGGCCGGCAACGACGAAAGCACTGAAAAAAAGCAGCACGAGCAACTCGCGGAGCGGTCGCGCGTCCGTCAGCAGACGCGAGCCCTAGTCCAAGCAAGCCGCGCCCTTGTGGAGCGAAGCCGACGTTTCCTTGCGACCCCAGCCTCCTTACCGCCGAGAGCCCGTAGGGTTGTCCTTGCCGGCCGATTTCGTCATTGCCGCTTAGGTTCTGGCCCATGAAGCGATGGCACTACGTCAGCATCAGCAGCATGGTTATCGCCGTGGCTCTGGCTTGTGCCGGCGCCCTGGTGGTCGGTCAATCGCACGTGCCATCAGACGCCATAGCGTCATCGGTAACACGTGCTCCGGAGCTTATGGAGCGTGCGTGGCACCTGCCCGTGGCAGCCACATTCCAAAGACATGTTGACTGGCAGTCAAATGGCTCTCGCTGCGGACCTGCAGCTGTTGCGAATGCCTACCGGTCGCTTGGCGAGGCGGCAAGCACGGAGGGCAAGGTGTTGGCCGGTACATGGAGCTGCTGGACAGGCGTATGCATCATGGGTCTCACGCTCGACGAGCTGGCCAAAGTCGCCCAGACCAACACGAGCCGGAAAGTTACGGTCTTACGCGATCTCAGCGAGAACCAGTTTCTGGAGCATCTCCGTCGCACCAACGATCCGGGCCGACGCTACATCGTGAATTTCGATCGCGCTCAAATTTTTGGTGCTGGTAGTGGACATCACTCCCCAATTGGGGGCTACTTCGAAGCTGAGGATCTCGTTTTCGTGCTCGATATCAATTTCAACTTCCAGCCATGGCTGGTCGAACGGAAGCGGCTGTTCGACGCTGTAAATACGTTCGACGGCGATAAGAAGCGGGGGCTGCTGTTGATAGAGTGATACCCCACTGCATGTCAGCTTCTGGCCGATTTTGTTGCAAAAGTCGGCTGCAATGGATTTGGCTGGGCCCTTCGTTGAGCCGCGCTCTGAAGCGCTGGCCCTGACGCATTTTACGCAACTTCGACGCTACGCTACGCGCTGCGCAGAGCCTGAGCCGGTGGGGGTCGTGCGACCAGCGATGCAAACCGCCTCAGATTCTGGGCGATGGCGGCTAGAACAAACTCATCCTGGGCACCTTGCGGGCCGCGCAATCGGAGCCGACCAAGCTTCAGGATGCGCTTCAAGTGTGCGAAGTTCATCTCGATCTTCTTGCGCTGATG
>NZ_SPQS01000024.1 GCF_004570865.1 Bradyrhizobium frederickii | reverse complement strand
GCTTCTGCCAGGCATTGCCGATCGGCTGCATGCGCGTCTTCATGACGCCTTCCTGCAGCTCGGCGGTGACGTTGGACAGGCGCTGCAACGGCACCTTGAACTCGGTGTCCTCGTTGCGGCGGGAGATCTCCAGGAGCTGGTTGCGGGTCAAGACCAGCTCGGAGACCATGGTCATCAGGTGCTCCAGCGTATCCACGTTGACGCGGATCGACTGGTTGGCGATGCGGTCGCCTTCGCCGGCACTCTCGTCGGCCATCGACTTCTTCGGCGCGGCCTTCTCCTTGGCGGCAGGCTTCGCGGCGTCCTTGGCAGCTTCCTTGGCCGCAGGCGCTTCAGCCGCCGGCGCGGGTGCAACCTCGGCCTTGGCAACGGGCACCGGGGCTTCGATCGCGGTCTCGCGGAAGGCGCGCTCGAGCTCGTCGAGCGAGACTTCGCCCGGACGCAACGGACGCTCCAGGGTCTGGTCGACCAGCGAGCCGGTGACCATCTCCTTGGCGGGCGCGGCGACCGGGGCTTCCGGCACCAGCGGCGGAGCCTCAGTGACGGGAGCAGAACCTGCTGACATCGCCGCCATGCCCTGCTCGACCATCGCTTCCAGCTTGTCGATGAGGTCGCGGTCGTTGCCCTCGGGCTCGGCCTCGGTGGCTTCGAGGCCGGCGAGGATTTCCTTGATGCGGTCGATCGAGGACAGGATCACCGTCACGGCTTCGGCCGTCACCGGCATGCCGTCACGGAATTTGCCCATCAAGGTCTCGCCGGCATGGGCCAGCGCTTCGAGCCGCGGCAGCCCCAGGAAGCCGCAGGTGCCCTTGATGGTGTGGACCAGGCGGAAGATGTTATCCAGGATCTTGGCGTTGTTCGGCTCCTGCTCGAACTTCACCAATTGATTGTCCACGGTGTCCAGGCTCTCGCTGGTCTCCGTCAGAAACTCCCGCAACAGATCATCCATGAGCTACGCCTTACTGACCTGAACCTGGACTTCGACGCCTGAGCCAGCCTTGGCACGGACGGAAGCCCTCCTCTGGATCGTTAGACAACCCCTTTCACAGTCCCGTTAATTTCATCCTCCGTGCTAATACGGATATTGAAGAGAAGTTTGGGATTCGGCGGAAGGCAGCAGCGCTTTTCGGCAAATCCGGCTGCACGCCGCAACGGCGGAAGGCATGCGGTGAACGCGCCGACAACAACAGGGCGAAGCGCGTGGGAAAGTCCTGCTCGTGAAAGACCATAGGACCGGCGTGCGGAACGTTGAACCGAGCCGGCCGCAAGCGGGAGCGCGTTCGCACTCCCGGCTTCGCGTTGTCGCCGCGAGCTGCAGGATCCGCGTTTGCGGTAAACGAACGGTTACCTCGTCGTCATGGCGGCCGGCGCCGCGCTAACCCAACCGCGCGGCCATGCCGCCGTCGGGACGATGCTCCGCCAGGCAATCGTTGATGGCGGCGAGCAGCGCGTGCGGCGTGAACGGCTTGCGCAGACAGCGTGCGGCACCGAGCTCCAGCGCCGTCCGGAGAAAGTCGGGTGCAGGCGAATTCAGATCGGCGAAAGCGTAGCCGGACATCGCGATCAGCGGAACGACCGGCGCGCGCTCGTGGAAGATCCGGATCGATTCGAACCCGCGCATGTGCGGCATGAAGATATCGACGATCATCAGGTCGAACTGTCCATTTTCGAGAGCGCGCAGTCCGGCTTCGCCTCCATCGGCAATCGTCACTCGAAAATTGTTGCGCTGAAGATAGAGCTCGATGGCGAGGCACACCATCGGGTCGTCGTCGACGACGAGAATATGGGGTTGACTCTCGGTCCTCTCGTGAGCTTCCGGCTTCGGCGATTCAATCATTGGACCGTGGGACACGCCTTCCTCCTTCGCCTTCGATCAAGAGAGGGATGGTCGCACGTCATTGGCGAACCGAGGAAACGGAGACGGCGGAAATGAGATGCGCGGTCATCGCGCGCCTGGGTTCAGAGCAATGTTGGATAATCGTCATTCGTTCGACGGACGAGGCGGCGCGGGTCAACCGGCGTCCGATGGCACGGATGCAACGCTTCCGGCTCATGAGGCCCCCTACGCTTTTTCCTGCATGCCCTTGCAGGAGACGCGCTCCGCTCACGAGCGAGTCTACGCCCTTCTCATTTCGCCCGCAAATCAGATGGTCTGTCTGCCCTCTAACGGGTATAAGGACGCCGTTGCAACCTTTACAATAGTATCTGTTCGCCGCGCAACTGAACGACGAACGCCCGCAGAATTTTCCCGTCGCACCCGCCGGATTGACCTGCATGACCGCGAGCGCACCTCCGCCCAATCAGCTGCTGCAATTGCTCGACCCGCCGGCGTTCGATCTGCTGCGTCCGCATCTGGCGACGGTCGAATTGGTCAGGAAGTCTGTCTTGGGTGAAGCGGGTGCCGCGCTGAGACATGTCTACTTCCCGCATGCCGGATCGGTCTCGATCACAGTGGGCTTGTCCGACGGTCAGATGATCGAGATTGCGATGCTGGGCCGCGACAGCGTCGTGGGCGGCGGCGCCGCGCTGGCTGACGGCATCGCGCTGTCGGACGCGGCCGTGCTGTTTCCCGGTACCGCTTCCGTGCTGGAAGTCGTGGCCTTCCGCTCCGTCGCCGCCGCAAGCGCGTCGTTTCGCGAGCTGATCATCCGTCAAGAGCAGTCCTTGCTCGCGCATGCGCAGCAATCGCTGCTCTGCAATACGCTGCACCCCGTCGAGGCGCGGCTCGCGCGCTGGCTCTTGCGCGCCCGCGAGCTGTCCCATGGTGAGATCCTGCCGCTGACCCAGGAGGCGCTGGCGCAGATGATCGGCGTCCGGCGAAATGCCATTTCGTCGGTAGCACATGACCTTCAGCGCGCCGGCATCATCCACTACAGCCGGGGCCACATCGAGATCCTCGATCCGCGGGCGCTGCAGGCGACGTCCTGCGAGTGCCACGCGACGGTGAAGCTCTACCATCTCCGCCTCTTGGGAGCGGTGCCGATGGCTCGGGCCATCAATTGTAGGCCGGCATGAAAGCAGCATCCGGGAACGACCGTCGGGGCGGACATCTTGTCCCAATTGCCAACATATCCCACGGGGAACATGATGGAAGCTGCTGCGCCGCACGTGATTTTGGCATCGCGCGTTCAATCGGCATGGACACGGGAGGCAGCTTTGGAAACGATGGTGCGCTCGTCCAACGGTTTCCTGTCCGCACTTCCGGCAGACGATTATGAATTGATCCGTCCGCACCTGCGAACGGTCGATCTGCCCCATGACGCCGTGCTGGTCGAGACCGGCGAGACGCTGAAGCGCGCCTATTTTCTCCACCGCGGCGTCATCTCGCTGGTGGTGAAGCTCGCCAAGGGCGAACACGTTCAGGTCGCCATGATCGGCCGCGACAGCTTGCTCGGAACGCTCTCGACCATGGGCGATGCGTGCGCGTTGAACACCGCCCTCGTGCTGATTCCAGGCCTTGCGTCGGTGATGGATCTCGACCGGCTGCGGATTGCCGCCGACCAGAGCAGCACCCTGCGCACCTTGCTGACGCGCCACGGGCTGGCGGTTTACGCCCAGGTCCAGCAGACCGCGGGCTGCAACGCCGCCCATGCGGTGGAGGCGCGGCTGGCGCGCTGCCTGTTGCACACGCATGACCTGTCCGGCGATTACCGGCTGCTGCTGACCCAGGAGGCCATGGCACAGATGATCGGGGCGCGGCGCAACAGCGTGTCGCTGGTCGCCAATACGTTGCAGCAGGCCAATTTCATCCATTACAGCCGCGGGCACATCCAGATCGTCAACCTCGACGGCCTGCGCCAGACGGCCTGCGAATGCTACGCCATCGTGAAGGCGCAGTACGACCGGCTGCTCGGCGCGCACTGACCCGCCTCGCATGGTGAACCGCCGGCTAATGCCGGCCTGCAAACACCTCATGACCTGCTACCGGAACTGAAATTCGAGTGCCTTAGAGAAGGGGGTGCCCTCGCGCCGGGACGTGCCGCGCGACAAATGACCCGTGATCAAGGCAGCAGGACCATGTTTGACGTCACCGTCGCGCCCGCGCAGAAGGCGCTTGATGCCGAGCCCGCGCGCGAGCCGCGCGCATACGAAGCGCTGGTGCGCGAGATCGGCGAGGACGGGGCGCGTGAAGTGCGCGAGGTGTTCTGGAGCGAGACCTCCGCGCGCCTGCAACTGTTCCGGACGCTTTCGCTCGCGCAGCACCATGGCAGGATCGCGCGCGAAGCGCATTCGCTGAAGAGCGCGGCCGGAACGTTCGGCTATGTCAGGCTCGCGGCGCTGGCGCTGACGCTGGAGCAGACCGCGGAGAGACTCGGCGATGTCGAATTCCGCGATCTCCTGGACCTGATGGATGCGACCTATGCCGCCGCGCGCGCGCAGGAGCCGCGCTGACCACTCACGCGTGTATTTCCGCCGTACTTCTACGGCCAGGGATTTTTAGAGATGGCTAATCATAGGTGGCGATAGTCGCGGCAAACCAGGAGGGTTTTCCATGTTCACCTTTGAGACTGCGGACCAGAAAGAGGTTCGCCGCTTCCGCATCGCACAGTTCAACGGCCGGATGGCAACGGTCAAGGCTGGCGACTCGACGGTGACGGGCTTTGTGCGTTCGGTGCTGGAGCAGGAATCGAGCATGCCGCCCCGCTGGACCATCACGATCATCCCGAACGAGCCGAAGGAAGAGACCAAGCCGCTGCGCCCCGCCTCGCGCGCGCGTCCCTTCGCCGAAGACTATTTCTGAGCGCGACCGGGTTTCGCCGGGCCCGGGCCGCCATCGGCGGGCCCCTCAGTCGATTGAATGCAGCAGTGCCGCGCGGACCAGGTCCGCGGTGTTGCGAGCACCGAGCTTGCGCATCGCCTCGGCACGATGGCTCTCGAAGGTGCGCGGACTGATCTGCATCCGAAGCGCACCCTGCTTGTTCGAGTATCCTTCGCTGATCAGCCTCAGCACCTCGCGCTCCCGTTTGGTGAGGCGCTTCTGGCCCGACAGGCCGAGGAGCTCGGCGCTCGGCACGCGCGGGGCTTGCTGTGCGCGCAGGGCCTTCGTGTCCGTGTCCGCGCCGCTGGACGGGACCGGCAGGCCGCCCTTGTCGGGGCCGGCAAGCTGCTTGACCAGGCCGCAAACGCGCTCGGTCTGTGCCAGCGCATTCTCGACCACCTGCTGCAAATAGGCACGGTCGCCGGTCACTGGCGCGAGCTGATCGCTGTGATGCTTGATCTCGCCCATGTAGAGCAGCAGCGCAGTCAGGGGGCCGTTGAGCTCGCGGGCGATGGCAGCAGCCATTTCGTCGGCTGCCTTGGCCCGGGCGGCGCTCAGGCGGACGAAATCGAGCTCTTCAGCTGGCGCAGCGCTGCTGTCGTACCATTCCGACGGCCGCGAATCGGTCGCCGTATCATTCTGTGACCCCATGTCACTCATCTAGCGGAACCGGGGGCGGTCTGTGGTTAACTTTTTGCTCCGTAAGACTACGGTGATTTCGGCAGTTTTGCGCTAAAATGGCGGCGTCGGCACAATTTGTGCTTGTGCGTGGTCGCGGCCGCCCCCGCGAAGGTTGAATTCCAGCCGAATTCCGGTAGCAGGCGGGCCATATTCGCCCGGGCTCGACCCCGGGCCCCCGGTTTTTACGGAATAATTAACGGCGACTTGCTTCTCTTGGCGAGGTTGAGAGCGCGCAAATGCCTCCACGCATTGGGCCTGCACGCCCGCGGGAAATGCTGCGAAAGATTGCGTGCCATGAACGAGATCGATCGGCTGTCGGAATTCTTGCAGAGGCTGACGCCGCTGTCGCGCAGCTGTCTGCTCAGCGAGCTCGAGCGGCTCGAGCTGTGCGGCATCGACATGCCGGGTTCGGGCGACATCCAGTCCCGCTTGCGCGCCGAATTTCGCAAGGACGGATCGACCCAGGCGCGCGCCACCAGCCCTTCGCGCTACTTCTTCGCCCCGCTCGAGCTGCTGCTGATCGACGGCGCGCCCGAGCACGCCAACATGGGGCGGATCTCGCGCAATACCCTCACGCCGATCTGGGAATGGATCTGCCGCGACCTGCTGCCGACCATGGCACGCGACTACATCAAGGCGATCAACGAGCAGGTCGCCGTGAACAACCAGAAGGAGGTCCTGAAGATCGCCTCGACCTTCCAGACCAAGGTCGTCAAGGTTCTCGAGAGCACCTTCGCTTCGACTGACAGCACCGAGTTCGCACGCGGCAAGCTCGCCCAATACACGGCCTCGCGCAGCGCCTTCGACGACGTCAGGAAGATGCTGCATGTGCTGCGCGCCGGCGATGCGCTGCCGAAGTTCAACGAAAAGCTGCCCGAGAAGATCGCGAGGTTCGACGACGGCCAGGTGGTTCAGGTCACCGCACAGCTCGACGCCTTCAAGAAGGCCCACCCCGAGGCACTGCCCTTCGCTCTGGCGCTGGTGGCGAGGCGCCTGACGACGTCCTGGCAATTGGTGCGTCTCGCCACCAAGGCTGCCGCGAGCAAGAGCGCCAGTGACGTCGCCGCAGCGCCCTATGCCTGCGTCGTGCACATGGTGCTCGACCGTCTCGACGACAAGCGCCTCGCGCTTCGTATCGCGCTCCGGCACAACCGGGTGCTGATCGCCCGCGACCTGCTCGCCGACATCTACGACACCGAATATGCGCTCAAGGTGCGCATCGACGGCATCGAGCATTGCGAATGGGGCGTCCGCCTTCAGCAATTGATGGACGCGATCGCGACCTTGGTCTCGGCCGAGGTGAGCCGCTTCCCGTCCAATGTCGGCCACATCCTCGGATCGCGTCGATTGCGCAGCCACGACACGCTCTCGGGCAAGCTGACTTATCTGGCCTGGAAGGGACGCGACGTGGTGCAGGACGGCGCCGCGGCGTTTCGCAAATTGATCGGGCAGAGCTGATCTTGCGCCTATTGCGCGCGCGGCAGGCACAGGAAGCGATCGAGAAATCGCCCTGACATCACGATTCTGAACCACCAATAAATCATTCGCCGTGTCGTCATTGTCGCAATCCTCGACAGCCCACCACCGGCTGCGCGGAGCAATAGCGCAAGTGCGGCAATACGCGTGTGATCCACTTCACATCCGTGGCCGCAGGCGCGGCCGCGTTGTCGCAGAACCATCGCGAGCGTCAACGAAACATGCCCGCCCCACGCGCATGCGGGTCCTTCAGCTTCGCTGGCGCTCGCCACGCACAAGCATCGGGCAGATCTGACTGAACCCCACCGCGACGACGCGGTCCTGTTCACCGTCCTTGTCGAGCGCCGCCGGCCGCGGATTCCGAAGGAGCGCCTACGATTAATCTTCCGATGCATCGATTATGCCTCGAAAGGGCACACCACCTCATCGCCGCCCGCGTCCGTCGATGAACAGGCGCTATCGAGATCGCGTGCGAGAGATTTTGCAAACGCTGGCGCGTCGTTGCGCCTGCGGTGCCAGGGTATGCAAATTCTTTTCGAACAGATCGTCGAAAAATTAGCTCGAGTTGCAGGGTTTAACGTTACTCAAATAATTCAACAACGAAGTGAAGCTCTCCTTATTTGAACCCACGCTCGCCGTTTATGAAACCGTCACGGAACGGGAGTGGTGTAAATGAACGATGGGATGGTTGAACTCGTCGGACGAAGGCCTGTGACCTTCGGGCGGAGAAAGGTGACGCCGCGAGCCTGCGTGGCCGACAGCAAGCGTCACTTGCGCGCCTTCCTCAGCGAAGTGCTCGAGGATCTTGGCTTCGTCACCAGCGAATGCGCCAGTGCGGACGAATTGCAGACGGTGCTCGCCACCGAATTGCCGGATCTGATCCTGCTCGGCGTCGCCACCGACGGCATCGAGCCGGGACGGTTTCTGGAGATATTGGTGCGTGAGGCCTTTGCCGGGAAGGTTCTGGCGGTCGGCGCGCGCGAGTCGATCATCGTCAGGGCCGTGCGGCAGGTCGGCGAGGAATATGGCCTGGCCATGCTGCCGCCGCTGACCACTCCCTTTGGCGCGGAGGCGCTGCGCGAGCGGGTGGCGATGCTGCTGCCGGAGGAGCCGGCGCCGAGCCCGGCCGTCCATGTCGGCGAAGCGCTGCATGCCGGCTGGCTGGAGCTGTGGTACCAGTCAAAGATCGACGCGCGCACGCTGGTCCGCAGCGGCGCCGAGGCGCTGGTGCGGATGCGGCATCCGACCTGGGGCGTGGTGCCGCCGGCCTATTTCATTCCGGAGCCGCACGATCCGCATCTGCGCGATCTGTCGGAGTTCGTGATCGACCGCGCCATGCGGGACTGGCACTATCTGCTGGAACAGCAGAGCCCGGTCGATCTGTCGATCAATCTTCCCGCCTCCTATCTCAGGGAGCCGCAGGCGGTGCGCGATCTCTGCCGCCGCGTGCCGACGCATCCGGCCTTCGGCGGCCTGACGGTCGAGATCGAC
Source organism: Bradyrhizobium frederickii (assembly GCF_004570865.1). GTDB lineage: Bacteria > Pseudomonadota > Alphaproteobacteria > Rhizobiales > Xanthobacteraceae > Bradyrhizobium > Bradyrhizobium frederickii. The sequence continues at coordinate 111,505 of NZ_SPQS01000024.1, read as the reverse complement.
AGCGAGGAGGCGATCCGCGACCTCGATCTCCTGACCGAGGTCGCGCGCGAGGTCGGCCTGCACAATATCGGCCTGTCGATCGACAATCTCGGCGCCAACTGGCCGGCGCTGATGGAGCTGGACCGAATTCCCTTCGTCAAGCTGAAGGCCGACCGCCAGTTCGTCACCGGCAGCGGCAACGATCGGCTCAAGCGCACGGTGTGCCGTCACATCGTCGAGCTCGCGCAGGGTTATGGCGCGCGCGCGGTGGCGCAAGGTGTCGAGAGCCGCGCCGACCTCGTCGCCGCCAACGAGCTCGGCTTCGACTTCGTGCAGGGCTTCCTGTTCGGCAAGCCGATGCCGCTGAAGAAATTCGCCCGCTCGACGCTGACGAAAACCGTGATGGAGTGAGCTCGTTCGCGGCTCCAACGTCGATCGACGCAGCCGCGAACCGTCAATCCCCCCGCGTCCGCCGGCAACAACCTAAAGCGCGATGACGATCCTAATCGCATCGCGCTTTGGTGCCGGACGCCGCGACCGAGATGCTCGCCTCGGCACGCGCGAGGTGAATCGCGAAGCCGCGCGCCTCTGGAGGCTCGAGCCCGGCGCGGAGCTGCATGCTCGGAATCAGGTAATCGCCGCCGTTTTGGCGCCGATAGGGAATGGGCGAGGCCGTCGCAAGCGTCCTCATCCTCTCCCGCAAACGGTCGGCGGTCGCCTCGAATCCGGCTTCGTCGAGCTTGTCGGCCTTGTAGACGACGAAGGGCGGAAGGACCGCATATCCCGGGTAGTAGAGAATGCCGTGATGAATCGGAAACAGCAGATCGTCGATCGGCCCGTTGATTCCGCGCGCCGAATAATGCTCCTGCCAGCCGCCAGCCGTCACGATCAGCATCGCACGTTTACCGGCTAATTTGCCTTCGCCATAACGGTCGCCCCACCGCTTCTCGCTGTGCTCGCCGACGCCATAGGCGAAGCCGTAGGCGAACACGCGGTCGACCCATCCCTTCAGGATCGCCGGCATGCTGAACCACCACAGCGGGAATTGCAGAATCAGGACGTCCGCCCACAGCAGCTTCTCGATCTCGCCCTTGACGTCAGGAGTGAGCGTTCCGGTCTCGAAAGCTTGCTTGGATGCAGCGGCGGGCGCGAGCCGCGCATCCGCCGGCAGCGAGAGGAAGTCGGCGCGATCGACGTCCGACGTCCAGCCCTGGGCATAAAGATCCGACACAAGCACGTCGTGGCCCTGCGCCTCCAGCTCTCTGACAGCAACATCCCGCAGCGAGCCGTTGAGCGAACGCTGCTCGGGATGCGCAAAGACAACCAACACCTTCATGATCACACCCATTCGTTGAGGATGTCACGCAGCTAGCGTGGCGGAAGGCAATCCGGTAGATATCGGCAATGAATAGGATTGTGCCGAAAAATGGATAGATCGGAGGTCAGCCTCGAGCGGATGCGAAGCTTCGTGAGGGTCGCCGAGCGGGGAAACCTGTCGGCCGTCGCACGCGAGCTTGGCATGGGCCAGTCCAGCGTGACGCGGCATATCCGGGAACTGGAGCACGCCGTGGGCGTGCCGCTGCTGACGCGGACCACGCGCAGCGTGACGATGACCGAGGAGGGGCGCCGCTACTATGCCGATTGCGTTCAGATCCTGCGCCTGGTCGAGCGCGCGGGCGATGAGGCACGCAGCACGCGCGGCGCGCCCGCCGGCATGGTGCGGATATCGTGCACGGCGGCCTTCGGCGTGCTCCACGTCAGCCGCCTCGTCTTTGCCTTCCAGGATCGTTATCCCGACGTGTCGGTGGATCTCAGCCTGACGGACGAACGGATCGACCTCGTGAGGGAGGGGGTCGATGTCGCGCTCCGTCTGGGGCCGCTCGCCGAGAGTTCGATGAAGCGCAGATCCCTGGGCCAGTCGCGGCGCGTGCTCGTCGCCGCACCCGGCTATCTTGCCGAGCGCGGCAGGCCCGCGCGTCCGCAAGAGCTCGCCCATCACCAGGGAATCAGAATGTCCAACATCGCCGGCAGTGATGTGCTCGTGCTGCAAGGACGCCGCGGCGGACGCTATGAGGTCCCGTTCGCCGGGCGGTTGCGCGTGGATCACGGACTTGCGGCGCGAGAGGCGCTCTCGGCCGGTCGCGGCATTGCGCCCACACATCTCTGGCTCGTCGACGATCTTCTCGCGACCGGCAAGCTCGAACGCGTGCTTGCGGACTATTCGCCGCCTCCCGTTCCGCTCAACATGCTGATCGTGCCCGAGCGATCCGGTGTCGCGCGGGTGCGGCTGCTGGTCGATTTCCTCGCCGAGACGATCGCGCGAATCCCAGGGATCGAAAAAGCCTGATCGGCCTTGTTCTCACGCAAATCGCCGCGCGAAGAAGACGCAGGCGACCACGAGCATGGTCGCGGCGATCATGCTCCAGGCGACCGGCTCGTGCAGCAGAAGCCCGGCGAGCGCGAGGCCGAAGAACGGCTGGAGCTGCTGCAGCTGGCCGACGCGCGCGATGCCGCCGAGGGCGAGGCCGCGATACCAGAAGATGAAGCCGACGAACATGCTGAAGATCGAGACGTAAGCGAGCCCGATCCAGGCGGGCACGCCGACGCCGCTCCAGGATGGCGGCCAGGTCAGGAGCGCGACCGGGACCATCAGCGGCAGCGCGAGCAGGAGCGCCCAGGAGATCACCTGCCAGCCGCCGAGCCGGCGCGACAGCGCCGCGCCTTCGGCATAGCCGAGCCCGCACAGCACGATTGCGGCAACCATCAAGAGATCGCCGGTCAGCGAGACCGATCCGTCGCCCGACAAGGCGAAGCCCGCCACCGTCGCGCTGCCGAGACCGGCGAACAGCCAGAACGGCAGCTGCGGCCGCTCGCCGCCGCGCAGCACGGCGAAGATCGCCGTCGACAAGGGCAGAAGGCCGATGAAGACGATCGAATGCGCGGACGTGATGTGCTGGAGCGCGAACGCGGTCAGCAGCGGAAAGCCGACCACGACGCCGACGGCGACGATGGCGAGGGAGGCGAGATCGTTGCGCTGCGGCCGGGCCTGACGGAGCAAGGCGAGCACGGCGAGAGCGATCAGCGCCGCGATCACCGCGCGCACCGACGTCAGGAACAGCGCAGAGAAGCCGCCGACCGCGACGCGCGTCGCCGGCAAGGAGCCGCTGAAGATGACGACGCCGAGAAGTCCGTTGCCCCAGCCGCTGCCCGCAGATTGCATGTCCGTCCCATTCTCTGGAGGCGCGACTCTCGGCCTTCGGCGGTGGCGGGACCAGTGACAATCCAGTACAATCGCGCAGAACTGTGTGGGTATGGAAGGTCATACACTTTGGCCAGCGAGGCGCAAACCAGAGGCCGCAGCGGCACGCGGACCATCGACGTGATGAGCGCGATCCGGGCCAAGGTCGCGGGCCGCGCGCTCGGTGCCGGCGACCGCCTGCCCTCGATCCGCAGCCTCGCCGCGGCGATGGACGTCTCGCCCTCCACGGTGGTGGAAGCTTATGACCGCCTCGCCGCCGAGGGCCTGATCCGCGCCCGCCGCGGCTCGGGCTTCTATGTCGCGCCGACGATGATGCCGCCGCTTGCGCTGGCCGAAGCCGGGACGCGGCGCGACCGGGAGGTCGATCCGTTCTGGGTCTCCAGGCAATCGCTCGACGCCGACGCCGCCGTGTCAAAGCCCGGCTGCGGCTGGCTGCCGCCCGGCTGGATGCCCGAGGCAGGCTTGCGCCGCGCCGTCCGTGCGCTGGCGCGGACCGAAACGCATCTGCTCACGGATTATGGCAGCACGCGCGGCGGACCCGTGCTGCGCCGGCTGCTGCTCGCACGCCTTGCCGAGGATGCGGTTCCCGCCTCCGTCGATCAGCTCATGCTGACGGGCTCGGGCACGCAAAGCGCCGATCTCGTCTGCCGCTTCCTGCTCCGTCCCGGCGACACCGTGCTGGTCGACGATCCCTGCTACTTCAATTTTCGCGCCCTGCTGCGGGCGCATCAGGCCAGGATCGTCGGCGTGCCCTATACCTTGACGGGCCCCGACGTTGCGCGCTTCGAAGAGATCCTCGGCACCGAGCGTCCCAGGCTCTACATCACCAATTCGGCCCTGCACAACCCGACCGGTGCGACGCTGTCGCTTCAGACGGCGCACCGGCTGCTGACGGCGGCCGCCGCGCACGATCTCACCATCATCGAGGACGACATTTTCGGCGACCTCGAGCCGGAGCGCTCGCCGCGGCTTGCCGCGCTCGACGGGCTCGATCGCGTGATCCGCATCGGCAGCTTCTCCAAGACGTTGTCGGCCTCGGTACGCTGCGGCTACATCGCCGCGCGGGCCGACTGGATCGAGCATCTCGTCGACCTCCAGGTCGCGACCAGCTTTGGCGGCCCGAGCCCGGTCGCGACCGAGATCATCGCCAACGTGCTGGCCGGCGGCGGCTATCGCAAGCACATGGACGAGCTCCGGCAAAAGCTCGCGAGCGCCCGCCGGAATGTCGCGCGAAAGCTTGGGGCAATCGGCATCGAACCCTGGCTGATGCCGCGTGGGGGATTCTTCCTGTGGTGCCGCCTTGCGGGCGGCCAGGACGCCGCCCAGGTCGCGCGCGCGGCACTCGAGGACAATTTGGTGCTGGCGCCCGGCAACGTGTTCAGCGTGTCGCAGACCGCCTCGCACTTCATGCGCTTCAACGTGGCGCAGATGAACGATCCCCTTGTGTGGGACGTGCTGCGGCGGGCGCTGAAGGCGGCAGCGAAATGACGGGGCCTAAACATGATGGGATGAAGCTTGATTGCCGCGATGACGGAGGTGCACTCCCTCTCCCGCAAGCGGGAGAGGGCTGGGGAGAGGGTGTCTCCTCAATGGGACAATCCCCAAGAGGAGAAAGCCCTCTCCCGGCGCGCGGGACGATGCTTCGCATCGCCCGGACACGCCGACCTCTCCCGCAAGCGGGAGAGGTGAACGAAGCTGCGGCAATCGGTTCAACCTTAAGCCACGCCGCTCTAGTACAGCGGCTCCTCGTACACCGGCGCGCCGTCGAGCAGCAGCCGCTTGATGGCGGCGCGGCCTGAGGGCAGCACGGCGGCGACGATGCGCAGCTTCTGCTGGTTGCGGGCCTGCTCGAGCTTGCCGCCCTCGCCTTCCGGCACGAAATAGCTTTCGAGACCGTATTTGATCGTCAGCTTGTCGCAGAAGGCGCGGAGGTTCGATCCGCAGGAATAGCTGACGCGGCCGCGGATCAGCACCTCGCGCGCGGTGACCGGCACCGGCTCGGCATGCGCGGAAACGGCCGTGTAAAGGCCCTCGGCATTGGGCGCGAGCTTGACGAACACGATCGGGTTGCGGGCGCCAGCCGGCTTGCCGGCGAGCGCGCCGGCCGGCACTTGCGAGATGTCGTAGCGGAGCACGACATAGTCGCCGCGCAGGAGATCGCGCGGATCGACCGGCTGCGTCTGCAAGGTCACCTCGACCCCTTCGCGCAGGATCTGCACGCGGTCGGCGACCATCAGCATCAGCAGCAGGCATTGCACCAGGACGGCGACACCGAACAGCACGGCTTTCGGGATACGCTGCCAGAGCGCCGAGACGGACGTGACCAGCTGGCTCATCGTGCACTCCTCGGCAGCGCGCGGTTGAGCGCCGTTGCGAACGCGACGGCGACGACACCGGCCGCCGCCAGGAACGCCGAGCGGGCGAGCAGCGAGCCCTTCACCGCCCAGGTGATGCCAGCGATGACGCCGGCGATGCCGAGCCAGCCGGCGACGATGCGCGGACGGACGTCATCGAGCACGCCGGAGACGACGAGGCACAGCATGGCGCAAAGCAGCGCGGCATAAGCCAGCCAGGACTCGCCGGCCGGGGCGACCGGCCAGACCGGCGCGGCGAGCAGCACCAGCCCGATCGCGCAGGCGGCAAGGATTTCACCTTTGCGCTTGGTGAGCGTGGCGGAGACGAGGGCGAGGATCACCCCCACCGCTCCGCACAGGATCGCCCACAACGGCTGGCCGGACGCTGCGCGCGTCGTCCGCAAGTGAATGATGTCGTCGACCGTCGTCACCTCCAGGAAAGCGACAGCGGCCAGCGCGAACGCGCCGTAGATCGACAGCACGCTGCCAAGCCGCTGCGCCCGCGGCGACGGCATCGCGGCGATCGCGAGCCCGGCGCCGAACAGCAGGGCCGCGCCGTTGGCGAGCACGAAGGACGGCTGGGCGCCGTCGAGCTCGAAGCGCAGCGAGGTCGCGATCCACCACGGCAGCACCGCGAGCGCGACGAGATGGGCCGCGACGCGGGAATTCCACGCAAAGGCAAGGCTTGCTGCGAGCAGCCAGACCGGCACGAACGAAAGATGCAGGACGTCGGGCGAATCGTGGATCCGCATGCAGGTCCAGATGCTGGCGGCGACAAGGCCGACCGCGAGCGCCCCGCGCGAGCCGGTCAGCAGCGCGGCGGCGAAGGCGCCGATCGACCACAGCAGCATGCCGCCAGCGAAATCCTCGCCGAGATGATACATCTGGCCGACCAGCGCGATGCCCGCGCCGAAGATGATGGCGCCCACGCTGGCGCAGAGATCGGCAAGAACGTCGCGGCCCTTTGCGGCGAACCAGGCGCCGAGGGCACCTGTTACGACCATGCCGGCGATAAGGATCGCGAACCGCAGCAGCCGCGCGATCTCGGTCCAGTGCGCGGCGACGAAGGCGAGGAACGCGGCCGCGATCAACAGACCGCCGACGATGCCGACCACCACGGCGATGTTGATGCCCGCAGGCAGCGGCGGCAGCGCATTGCGAATGGCAGCGGCCGACGCCGGCGCAATCACGCCGTCAGCCTCCCATCGCGCCAGATCGGCTTCGAGGCGGTCGCGGTAGGTCTTGTCGAACATTGGGGTGTGGTTACCTCGGTCCCGCCGGGGGGCGGGGTAGTGCTGGGTCGGATCCCGCCGGTGACAGGTTCAACCCATCATCGGCCCGGCTGCGGGAGTAACGAGTTTTCATCTCGGATATCCTCATCAAGCTGCAAGCGGCGGCGCTAGGACAAGCAAGGCGCGCTGGCAGTCGAGCATGCATCTATCACCGAGGCCGATATCCCTGAGTTGATTGCAGCGGCGGGCGTGAATCCTGCCAATTTTTATCTCGCATGACATTCATGACATTGATGGGTGCAGGGCGAGCGAAGTCTTCTGCACCTAGTCCAAGGTGACTTTCGCAGACCGTGTGCGCTACTGCGCGAAAGACGGATTCCGACTCCCAAGAATCACCTTGCCGTTCAGCATCTTAGCGATCTGAGAGGAGCATTTTGATTAATGGCGGAGAGGGAGGGATTCGAACCCCCGATAGGCTTGCACCTATGCCGCATTTCGAGTGCGGTGCATTCAACCACTCTGCCACCTCTCCTGAAGGCGCCATATAGAGGCAGGGCCCCTGTGGTTGGGGGCGTTAATAGGCGAGGATGGCGGGCCAGACAAGGCGCGAAAGGGGAAAATCCGCTGCCTCTTTTCGCCCCTCGCCCGGCCTCGGGAGGAACTGCAATGGAGCATCTGACGATCCCGGCCAATGGCGCCGATTTCCACGTGGTTCGCGCTGGAAGGGGCAAACCGCTGCTTTTGCTGCATGGTTGGCCGGAATTCTGGCTGACCTGGGAGCCGGTGATGGCGCGCCTCGCCGACCGCTTCAGCCTGATCGCGCCGGACCTGCGCGGCTTCGGCGACAGCGACAAGCCTGACGGACCTTACGGGCCGGACGGCCATGCCGCCGACATGCTGGCGCTGATGGACGCCCTCGGCATCGAGCGATTCGGCGTGGTCGGCCATGACGTCGGCGGCGCCGTGATGCAGCCCTTGGCCCGGCAGGCGCCTCAGCGGCTCGCCGGGCTGTTCTTGTTCGATTTCGTCTATCCCGGGATCGGGCCGCGCATGGCGGCGCCCGATCGGCTCAATCACATCTGGTACCAGTCCTTCCACCAGATGGAGATGGCCGTGCCGCTCGTCGGTGCGAGCCGGGAGAGCTGCCGGCTCTATATCGGCCATTTCCTCAAGGGCTGGGCGCACCGGAAAGACGCTTTCGACGACGTGCTCGACGCCTTCGCCGACAATTTCTTTAGAGACGGCAATCTCGCCGGCGGCTTTGCGCATTACCGGGCCTCGCATGCCGGACGGGTCGCGATGATGAAGGGCGAAGCGCCCAAGCTGCCGCCGATCACGGTGCCGGCCTGCGTGCGCTGGGCCGAGCACGATCCGCTGTTTCCCTATGCGTGGACCGATCGGCTTGGGGAGACGTTCAGCGCGCTCGATCTTAAGATGTTTCCCGGCGTCGGCCACTTCCCGCATCGGGAGGATCCGGATCGCGCCGCCGCGGAGATCGCGGGGTTCTTTCAGCGGGTGGGGTGGAGCTGAGGCCTGTCCGAGCGGGCACTCGATCAGCAATGTTTGCTGGGCTACCCCTCTCCCTGGCCCTCCCCCGCAAGGGGGGAGGGAGTCTTGGCTCAAATCATCATGCTTCGAAAAACGGGGTGGGACCGCCAGACGCGGTAAACACTGGCGGTCCCGGTGCCGCTCATTGAAATTCTGGCCAGGAAGGGCGGCTTCGCCGGCCAGGCGAGGCGACGATTCGACCCTAGCGTGCGGCGGCAGGTGCGCAACGCAATCCGGTCCTTAACCTAACCGGTCAAGGTTACTCTGGCGCCCGAGAGGGCTCCAGATTCTGTTTGGGCGCGTTTTCTTGACGCGAACCGGTATCCATTTCGCTCGAAAACGCTAAAGCGCGATGCGATTAGGATGAATCGTCATCGCGCTTTAGGTTGTTGATTGAGCATGATCTTTTCGGAAAACCGCTGCGCACTTTTCCGGATCATGCTTTAGCTAGTCGCCCTTCTTGTCCTTCTTCTTGCCGTTCTCCGTGGAATCCCGGTCCTTGCCGTTGTCCTTGCGGCGGTTGGTGAAACGGGCATTGCCGAGGCCGGTGCCGATTGTGAGCACGCCCCAGCGCTCGACGTCCTGCATGAACGGCACCTCGGAGAGGCCCTGCACCACGCCGTCATTGTGCATCAGGATGGCGGTGTCGTGCTCGCCGATCTGCGGGATGCCCTCGAGCAGGCTCGCCGGCAGGTTGAACTTGCTGCTCTCCCAATTGCCGGGAAGATTCTGCGCACCCTTCTCGATCGAGCCGTCGGCGTTGATCACGCCGGGGCAGGCGATGCCGATGAACGGCGCGAGCTTGAAGCCGTCGGTCTCGGCTGCGGTGATCAGCCCCTTCAGCATCTTGGTCAGCCGCTTCACCGCGCCTTCGCGCGTCGGCTCGTCGTCGGCATGACGCCACAGCTCGGATTTCACGACCCTCGCCTTCGACAGGTCTTTTGCCTTTTTCCAAGCCGTTTCCACCAGGCCGCAGCGGATGTTGGTGCCGCCGATGTCGACGGCGAGGATGCTGTCATGGGCCTCGAAGATCCACGACGGCGCCAGATGCAGCGCGCCAATCAAGCCGGCCTCATCGGGGTGATGGCGGATCGGCATCATGTCGATCTTGAAGTCCTCGGATTTGAGGATGATCTCGGCGCGGGCGATCGCGAGCTCGCCGAGCCGGGAATCGCGGAAGCCGCCGCCGACCACGATGCGCTCGGTCTTGGCCCAGGCCTTGGTCTTGAGGAAGCGGCGGGTGACGTAAGCGAGCTCCTGGGCGAAATCCTCGATCGCGCTGTGCACCAGCGCGGAGGCCTCGGTGTCGTCGCCGACCAGAATGGCGTCCAGCGTCTTCTTGCTGATCTCGTCCGAGGGCTCCTTGCCGAACGGGTCCTCGCCGGTCTTGCGCAGCGGCTTGCGCCAGCGGTCGAGGATGTCGCGGAACGCGCCCTTGCTGGCGCGGTCGCCGAGGAAGCCGTCCTCGTCTTTCATCTCGATGTTGAAGCTGTCGATGTCCACCGACGGCAGCCGCTCGGCGCCGTGATGGGCGATGCCCGTCGTCGTCTTGACCAGTTCGTCCGTTGCCATGGGAGCCCTTGCCCGCTTACCTGTTCCGGCCGGGACAACGGCGGGGGAACCGGTTTGTTGCAAGGCCGACCCGAGATTCGGCTGAAGGCCGGCAGCACGGCCAAATCCTTCAAATCCGGGCGCTTTTCGCCCGCTTTTCCTTGACTCCTGGCATTTGGCGGCTATAAGTCCCACAGCCGGCGCGGGGCGTTTCTCGCGCCGCTTGTTTTTGCGTGGGTTTTCAAGGGGATAAGCCCCACCCGCACAAAACGCAGATAAACCCGTAGCGACTGACAAAAAGCCGGCCCGGACAATCCGTCGCGAGGCCGGGATTGAACACGGAGAAAGAACGATGTTCGCAGTCATCAAAACCGGCGGCAAGCAATACCGCGTCGTGCCGGATGATGTTCTCGAAGTAGGCAAGATCGAAGGCGAAGTCGGCTCGATCGTGCAGTTGAATGAAGTTCTGGTGGTCGGCGGCGACACGCCGGTGCTGGGCGCTCCGACGGTCGCAGGCGCGTCCGTCGCGGTCGAGGTGCTCGACCACAAGCGCGGCCCCAAGGTCATCGCGTTCAAGAAGCGCCGCCGTAAGAACTCGCGCCGCAAGCGCGGCTATCGCGACGAGATCACGGTTCTGCGCGTCAGCGAGATCCTGACCGACGGCGCCAAGCCCACCAAGGGCCCGCGTCCGAAGAAGGAAAAGGTCGCGAAGGAGCCGGCAGCGGAAGCCGCCGAATAAATAAAATCGATCACGCCAGTTCACGAATTGATGCGTGAGAGATTTTGAAATGATTCCGTCAAGGAATTGACCTAGACATACGCAGGATTTCGGAGACGAGCCATGGCTCACAAAAAAGCAGGCGGTTCATCGCGTAACGGACGCGATTCCAAGGGCAAGCGCCTCGGTATCAAGGCGTTCGGCGGGGAGGTTGTCACTCCCGGCAACATCATTGCGCGTCAGCGCGGCACGACCTGGCACCCCGGCCTTAATGTCGGCATGGGCACGGACCACACCCTGTTCGCCAAGATCGAGGGTCGTGTTGCGTTCCAGGCCAAAGCCAACGGCCGCACCTTCGTATCGGTGCTCCCGATTGCAGAGGCTGCTGAATAGACGGTGGATCAAATGGAGTCCGCCGGTCCCGACTGAACCGGCGGAGTCCAGATCATCGCGATCGAAGGCTCCAGGGGAGGCGGGAAACCGGCCTCCCCTTTTCTTTTTGACTTGCTCACTTTGACTTAGTGACTTTCACGGAGCCGGACATGTTGCAGGATTTCTCGAGCGTGACCTTGGCTGAGGCGAGACCCAGCGTCGTCGCCACCGAACGGCTGACATTGCGGCGGCCGACGCTGGCCGACGTCAGGACCATCGCCCGGCTCGCCAACGACCGCCGCGTCGCGGAAAACACCCGCCGCCTGCCGCATCCCTATTCGCAGGACGACGCCGTCGAATTCATCCGCGCCACTGCCGCGCTCGGCAGCGAGACCGTGTTCCTGATCGAGCACGATACCGCGCCGGTCGGCATGGTCGGCATCGACTGTTCCACGCCCGGCAATGCCGAGCTCGGCTATTGGCTCGGCGTCGAGCATTGGGGCCGGGGCTTTGCCACCGAGGCGGCGCGCGGCGCGATCGACTTCTTCTTCGAGGAGTTCGAGGACGAGCATCTCCATGCCGGCGCCCGCGTCACCAACCCCGCCTCGCGCAACGTGCTGGAGAAGTGCGGCTTCCAGTGGAGCGGCGTGCAGCTGCATCGATTCCTGGCGCTGGGCTCCTCGACGCCGGTCGATTGCTTCCGCCTGTCGCGCAGCGTGTGGGCCTCGCTGAAGAGCTGGAGCAGCGCAAGACGGGCGAGGTAGGGCAAGAGCGCGCCACATACACAATTGTCGTCCCGGGGCGCGGCGAAGTCGCGAGCCCGGGACCCATAATCCCAGGCTGGAGTGTGAGGTAACGCTCCCACTCCGAGTCTTCGTCACACCACTCCCTGTGGGTATGGGTCCCGGATCTGCGCTCCGCTTCGCTGCGCTTGTTCGGGACGACAGCTGAATAATTCGGCTTACGCAGGCGGGTTCACGTCGGCGCTCTCGCGCCCCAAATCCCGCTCGCGCAGATAGATGTAGAACCCGGCGCCGATGATGATCGCCGCGCCGACGAGCGTGGCGACCGACGGCACGTCGCCGAACACGACGAAGCCGAAGATCACCGCCCACACGATCATCGAATATTGGTACGGCACCACGACGCTGGCCGGCGCCAGCTTGAGCGAGCGGTTGACGCAGAACAGCGCGGTGACCGAAATGACGCCGGCCAGCGCGAAGAACACGAGGCTGCCAGGTGTCGGCGGCACCCAGTTGAAGGCCGACAGCACCGCGCCCAGCGAGAACGTGCCGACGAATTGCGAGGACGCCATCACGATGTCGGGCGTCTTGCGCAGGCTGCGCGTGATCAGCATCAGGGTCGCGAAGGACAGGCTGCCGCCGAGCGCGATCAGCGCCGGCAGGCTGACGGTCTGGGCCGACGGCCGCAGCGCGATCAGGACGCCGCTGAAGCCGATCAGGATCGCGGTCCAGCGCCGCCAGCCGACCTTCTCCCCTAGGAAGATCGCCGACATCGCGGTGACGAAGATGGGGCCGGCGAGATAATAGGTGATGACGTCGGCGAGCGGCAGGTAGACGGTCGCAAGGAAGAAGGCGGCGACCTCCAGCGTCGACAGCACGACGCGGAACAGCTGCAGGCCCGGCCGCTCCAGCTGCAGGAACTGGTGACGCTGCTTCCAGATCAGCGGCGACAGCAACAGCAGCGCCGCGCAGGCGCGCAGGAACAAGAGCTGCCCCACCGAATAAGTCCCGACCAAGAACTTGCCCATGGCGTCGCCGAACGAGAACATGAAGATCGACAGCACCATGAGCGCAATGCCGGCCAGGCGCGCCGAACGGTCGTCATAGGCGGAGAGGTTCTTGAAGAGGGGCATTGCAACGAGTTTCGAATGTGGGACTCGTCATTGCGAGCGCAGCGAAGCAATCCAGACTGTCTCAGCGGCGGCAGTCTGGATTGCTTCGTCGCTTCGCTCCTCGCAATGACGGGGAGGGAGCGTCAGGAATCGGCCGATTAGGGTCGCTTGCGGTCGTTTTAATGACGTGGCCGCTGCGGACAAGCCCACCACGCCGAATTGAACGGATTGTCGCACTCTTCGCGCCGCGGTAGCGATAAGCCGATCCCGAGCAGAGAGCACTGGCATGACCGATTTCGATCCCTCGCAGCATCGCATGATCCCCACGCAACGCTGGTTTGAGGATTTCGTCGTCGGCGAACGCTTCGTGCTGCCGAGCCGCACCCAGACGCCGGCGATCTTCGCGGCGTTCCAGACCGCGAGCGGCGACACCCATCCCGTGCACTACGACGTGGAATATTGCCGCAGCCGCGGCATGCCGCATCTGCTGGCCCACGGCTTCCAGACCCTGATCCACACCGCGCCCGGCGCCGGGCTGTTTCCGTTCATGGTCGAGGACTCCCTGGTCGGCTTCCTCGAGCAGTCGAGCCGGTTTCTCAAACCGGTGTTCGCCGACGACACGATCTATCCGGCTCTCGAGGTCACCGAGCTGGTGCCGGGCCGCACGACCGGCACCGTGACGCTCCGCAGCACCGTGTTCAACCAGCGCAAGGAGCTGGTGCTGGAGGGGATGCAGAAATTCCTGATCCGGAAGCGGCCGGGCTAAAGCGCGATGCGATTAGGATGAATCGTCATCGCGCTTTAGGTTGTTGTTTAAGCATGATCTCTTCGGAAAACCGCTACGCACTTTTCCGGATCATGCTTTAGCCGTCTGGCGAGCGTGAACCGCGGCGAGGCAAGGGCCGACAAACCGCGTGCACGCTCCGCCCGTCCACGAAAGCCCGAAATGGCACTGCTTCCGCCCTGCTCCGAGACCTTGAAGCGTTCGCTCCAGCGCGCGACGTCGGCCGCGCGGGCGCGCGGTCGCGGACATCCTGACCCGCAGGATTTGCTGGTCGCCTTGATCGAGGACGATGACGCATCGCCAGTCATGCGGGCCTGCGGCATCGACCTGACGCGCTTGCGGCGGGATATCGAGGCCGCAGGCGCGACGGAGCCAGCGACCGGCCTCGGTCATCTGCTTCAGTCTGCCTTCAACGAGGCGCAGCTGTCTGAACGCACGGACGTGACGGGCGCCGACATGCTGGTCGAGCTGTTCGCCGAGCCGATCGGCCGCTTCCTTACGGCCCACGGCGCGACCCGCTACGATGCCCTCGTCTATTTGAGCCATGGCATCGCCAAGGGCGCGGATGTCGAAACCGAGAGCGGCGAGGCGCCGCCCTATCTGGAACTCGTGCTGTTGAACGACCCCTATACGCCGGCGGAGTTCGTCACCTTCGTTCTCGAACAGGTCTTCCGAATGAGCCGTGAGCGCGCGACCGCGATCATGTTTTCCACCCATTCGCGGAGGCGTGGCTCCTGCGGGATCTTTCCCCGAAGCGAGGCGCTGGCCTTTCGCGACAAGATCCAGAGCCTTGCGGCGGCCCGTCAGCATCCACTTCGCTGCGCCCTGCTGCCGGCCAGCGATGCGCCCGCCCAGCACCGGCCATCGCCAAATTGAGGCAAGAGCGCGACCCGTGGGTTAAGCAAGCAGCGAAATTCGCCGAATTTCCTGGTTTTCACGGGCAAGTTCGGGTTGCCGCTGCCCCGCCCCTGGCCTACCTATGGCCCATGAAATTCCTCGACGAAGCAAAGGTCTATATCCGCTCCGGTGACGGCGGGAACGGCTGCGTGGCGTTCCGCCGCGAGAAGTTCATCGAATTCGGCGGCCCCTCCGGCGGCAATGGCGGCCGCGGCGGCAACGTCATCATCGAGGTCGCCGACGGCCTCAACACGCTGATCGACTACCGCTACCAGCAGCACTTCAAGGCCCAGAAGGGCGAGAACGGCTCAGGCTCGGACCGTCACGGCGCCAACGGCAAGAACATCGTGCTGAAGGTGCCGATGGGCACCCAGATCTTCGACGAGGACCGCGAGACGCTGATCCACGACTTCACCAAGGTCGGCGAGAAGTTCGTTCTGGCCGAGGGCGGCAATGGCGGCTTCGGCAATGCGCATTTCAAGTCGTCGACCAACCGCGCGCCGCGCAACGCCAATCCCGGCCAGCCGGGCGAGGAACGCTGGATCTGGCTGCGTCTGAAGCTGATCGCCGATGCCGGCCTCGTCGGCCTGCCCAATGCCGGCAAGTCGACCTTCCTCTCCAAGGTCAGCGCGGCAAAGCCGAAGATCGCCGATTATCCCTTCACCACGCTGCATCCGCAGCTCGGCGTCGTGAATGCCGACGGCCGCGAATTCGTGCTGGCGGACATCCCGGGCCTGATCGAGGGCGCGCATGAAGGCGCCGGCCTCGGCGACCGCTTCCTCGGCCATGTCGAGCGCTGCCGCGTGCTTTTGCATCTCGTCGACGCAACCTGCGAGCATGCCGGCAAGGCCTATAAGACGGTGCGCAAGGAGCTCGACGCCTATGGCGGCCAGCTCACCGACAAGATCGAGATCGTCGCGCTGAACAAGATCGACGCGGTCGAGCCGGACGAATTGAAGAAGCAGAAGGAACGGCTGAAGCGCGCCGCCAAGAAGACGCCGCTGTTGCTGTCCGGCGTGACCGGCCAGGGCGTCAAGGAAGCCTTGCGCGCGCTGGCCGAGGTGATCGGCGAGGCCCCGGTGTCGGCCAAGGCCAAGAGCGCGGCGGAAGCCGAGCCGTGGTCGGCGTGATCTCTCTCCCCAACGCTGTCGTCCCCGCGAACGCGGGGACCCATACCGCGTGATCTATCGATTACGGTCGGTTGAAGTACCGAACTTCTAGTCTTCGCCAAACTTCTCCCTGTGGTTATGGGTCCCTGCGTTCGCAGGGACGACAGCAGAGTGTAGGGCCGCGGCGCGCTTATCACTGACAACTTGTCTTCGCCGCTCCAATATCGCAGCATCACACAATCAAGAAAATGCAGGGATGATGCATGGCGCGCGCGAAGAACGTTCTCTGGATCATGTGCGACCAGCTTCGCTATGACTATCTCGGCTGCACCGGCCATCCGACGCTGAAGACACCGAACATCGACGCCATGGCCAGGCGCGGCGTGCTGTTCAGCAAGGCCTATGTGCAATCGCCGATCTGCGGGCCGTCGCGGATGTCGTTCTACACCGGCCGCTACATGCGCTCGCACGGCTCGCATTGGAACGGCTGGCCGCTGCGCGTCGGCGAGCCCACGCTCGGCGATCACCTCAAGAAGATCGGCGTGCGCAACGTGCTGGTCGGCAAGACCCACATGGCGCCCGATCTCGAAGGCATGAAGGCGCTCGGCATTCCCCCGGAATCGATCATCGGCGTGCATGTCGCCGAATGCGGCTTCGAGCCTTACGAGCGCGACGACGGCCTGCATCCGACGGGGCGGCCGCGTCCGAAATACGACGAATATCTGCGCAAGCAGGGCTTTGAAGCCACCAATCCCTGGGAGCACTGGGCCAATTCCGGCGCGGCGGAAGATGGCAGCTTGCAGAACGGCTGGCTGCTGGTGCACGCCGACAAGGCCGCGCGCGTGCCGGAGGAGCATTCCGAGACGCCCTACATGACGCGGCGCGCGATGGATTTCATCACCGAGGCCGAGACCGACGGCAAGCCGTGGTGCCTGCATCTGTCCTACATCAAGCCGCACTGGCCCTATATCGCGCCCGAGCCTTACGCCAGCATGTATTCGACCGCCGACATGATCCCGGTGATCCGCTCCGAGCGCGAGCGGCAGAATCCGCATCCCGTGTTCGGCGCCTACATGGACATGCGCTATTCCCGCAACATGGCGCGCGACGATGCCCGCGAGAAGGTGATCCCGACCTATATGGGCTTGATAACCCAGATCGACGACCAGATGGGCGTGCTGATGAGGTTCTTGGGCGAGCGCGATCTGCTGGATACGACCATGATCGTGTTCACCTCCGATCACGGCGATTATCTCGGCGATCACTGGATGGGCGAGAAGGACCTGTTCCACGAACAGTCCGCGAAAATTCCCCTGATCATCATCGATCCGTCGAAAGAAGCCGACGCCACGCGCGGCACACGCAGCGACGCGCTGGTCGAGGCCATCGACCTTGCCCCCACCTTCGTCGATTATTTCGGCGGCAAGGTGCCGGGCCACATCCTCGAAGGACGCTCGCTGCTGCCGCTGCTTCGCGGGCCGAGCCCGCCGGACTGGCGCAAGGTGGCGTTCTCCGAATACGACTACGCCATGCAGGACGTCAGGCTGAAGCTGAACCAGCCGATCGAACGCTGCCGCCTGTTCATGGTGTTCGACGGCCGCTGGAAATACATCCACGCCTCCGGCTTCCGCCCGATGCTGTACGACCTCGAGACCGATCCGGAAGAATATCTGGATCGCGGCGACGACCCCGAATGCGCCGGCATCATCGCGCGTCTCCAGGCCGAGCTGTTCGACTGGGCCCTGCATCCGAGCGGCCACATCACCACCCCGCGCGAGAAGATCGCGGCCTATGCGGATAATCAGCTCCAGGTGAAGAATGGCGTCCTGATCGGCATCTGGGACGAGGAAGAGCTCGCCGCGATCAAGGACGGCATGGCGCAACGCGGGAAACTATAAGACCCTCATGGTGAGGAGGCGCGAAGCGCCGTCTCGAACCATGCAGGCCGAGCTGCAGCAGCGGGGCCTTTCATCCTTCGAGACGCGCGCAAAAGCGCGCTCCTCAGGATGAGGGGATAGAGAGAGCGCGCCGCTCTCTCTAGGCATCAAGCCCAGCGACGACCGCGCAAATGCCGCCGACTAACGGTCGACCAAACGGCCTTCAAATTTCGGCTTACCTGGCACCAGGAAGAGCCGGTACCACTCCATATCCTTTCGCTCGGCGATTTCAGCGTCCGAGAGTTTGGCCGTCTCACCGAGGCTCGACTGGTCAACTCCGAGATTTTGCCCAGCCACGTAGACTGCGTAGTCACCCCGCTCGATATCCGCAGAAATTGGAGGATCGGTGTCGATCACCGACATGACGTGAATATGCCCGCTCCCGCAACTGAAATGCACGCACGTGATCCGCTGCCACTCATCCGATGAAGGCGGCCCGTCACTCGACACCAGCTCAACCCAATGGTCGTTGAGATCGGCTTCGGTGCCAATCATTCGAAACGCCGGCACGCCGGCAAAACCTTGCCTGGTTTTCTCCGCGTCCCAGTTCTCCTCGCTCTCAAGGGACCTGAATGGATCGTCGCACACGACGATCTGATAATTGCTCGCAAACACGCGCGCCGCGCCGAGTAACCGCTCTGTCATTGTCGACCACCAGATTCAATTCTCGATCTTGTAGCCCGTCGCCTTCACGATCGGCTGCCACAACGCCGTGTTGGCGGCGAGCTCCTTCGTCAAACCTTCCGGTGTCGAACCGACCGGAATGAGACCGATTCCCGTCAGCTTCTCCTTCACCTCGGGCTTGGCCAGCGCGGCGCTCGCGGCGGCGCCGAGCTTGCTCGCAAACTCCGGCGGGCTGCCGGCGGGGAGCCACATGCCATACCAGGCGTCCGCGACGAGATCGATGCCGCTCTCCTTCAGCGTCGGGACTTCAGGCGCGAACGGCGAACGCTCGGCGCTCGACACGGCGATGATCTTCACGCCTTTGGCGCGATGCTGCGGCAGCGCATCCGCCAGCGTCGTGATGCCGAACGAGATGTGACCGCCGACGAGGTCGTTGAGGATCGGCGCGCTGCCGCGATAGGGCACACGGGTCAGGGGAATGCCGAGATCCTTCTCCAGCTTCGAGCCGGTGAAATGCGGAATGGTGCCGTTGCTCGGCACGCCGAACGAGCTTTTGTCCGGATGCGCCTTCAGCCAGGCGACAAAGCTCTTGAAATCCGGGACGTCGACCCCCGGACCGATCACAACGGCGAACTCGAACCGCGCCAGCAGCGACACCGGCATGAAATCCTTGGCCGTGTCGAAGCTCGGTGTCGTCTCCACCATCGGCAGCAGGTACATAGTCGGACCCGTCGTCACCAGCACCATGCTGCCGTCGGGGCTTGCGCCCTTCACCGCTTTGATGCCGATCAGGCCGTCGCCGCCGGTGCGGTTCTCGACCACCATGGTCCGTTGCAGCACCGGCGCCATCTCCTGCGCGATCAGGCGGCACAGCGTGTCGCCGCCGGCCCCCGCCGCAAACGGGAAGATGATCTTGGTCAGCCCGGCCTGCGCTTGCGCCTCACCCGCCTGCGCCAGCAGCGGCAGAGCGATACATCCGGCCATGAATTCGCGGCGATCCATGCGTTTCCCCTTTGACCCCATTTTGGTTGGTATCAATTAGGGCCAGAGCAGCATCCCGGACAAGGCCGACCTTGACCGTTTACCATGCCGGGCGCCTTGCGCCGGCCATCGTCCTGCTGCAAAAGCGGGCCTATCGGCGCCGCTCTCTCGCTCCGCCGTTTCCAACGCAGAGCAGATCGTCCAGGCGCATGATGGCCAGCCCCGAACTCAGTCAATTCCGCCGCATCGTCGTCAAGGTCGGCTCAGCGTTGCTGGTCGATTCGGACAAGGGCGAGGTGCGGGCGTCCTGGCTGGCCGCGCTTGCCGACGACATGGCCAAGCTGCACAAGGAAGGGCGCGACGTCCTCGTCGTCTCCTCGGGCTCGATCGCGCTGGGCCGCAGCCGCCTCAAGCTGCCGCGCGGCCCGCTGAAGCTGGAAGAGAGCCAGGCCGCGGCCGCAGTCGGCCAGATCGCGCTGGCGCGGATCTGGTCCGAGGTGCTCGGGGCGCACGGCATCGGCGCCGGCCAGATCCTGGTGACGCTGCAGGACACCGAGGAGCGCCGCCGCTATCTCAACGCGCGTTCCACCATCGGCAAGCTCTTGGAATGGCGCGCCATCCCGGTGATCAACGAGAACGACACGGTCGCCACCAACGAGATCCGCTACGGCGACAATGACCGCCTCGCCGCGCGCGTCGCAACCATGGCGAGTGCCGACCTGCTCGTGCTGCTGTCCGACATCGACGGGCTCTACGACGCCCCGCCGAAGAACAACCCGAACGCCAAGCTGATTCCGGTGGTCGAGAGCATCTCCTCGGAGATCGAGGCGGTGGCGGGCGATGCCGAGTCCGAGCTGTCGCGCGGCGGCATGCGCACCAAGGTCGAAGCGGCCAAGATCGCCACGACCGGCGGCACGCATATGCTGATCGCCTCCGGCAAGATCGAGCATCCCCTGCAGGCCATCGCCGATGGCGGCCGCTGCACCTGGTTCCTGACGCCCGCCAACCCCATCACCTCGCGCAAGCGCTGGATCGCGGGCACGCTGGAGCCGAAGGGCACGCTGACGATCGATGCCGGCGCCGTGACCGCGCTACGCGCCGGCGCCAGCCTGCTGCCGGCCGGCGTGATCAAGGTCGAGGGCCAGTTCGCCCGCGGCGATGCCGTGATCGTGCGCGGCCCCGACACCAGCGAGATCGGCCGCGGCCTGATCGCCTATGACGCCGAGGTCGCCGAGCGGATCAAGGGCCGCTCCTCCCCGGACGTGATGAGCATCCTCGGCATCAGCGGCAGGTCGGAGATGATCCATCGCGACGATCTGGTGGTGGGCGGGTAGCCCCCTGCCGTCATGCCCGGGCTTGTCCCGGGCATCCACGTTCTGTTGCCGCGCGAAAGATCGTGGATGGCCGGGACAAGCCCGACGTCCGGGCCAGTCCCAAGCCGCGAAGCCCTGCCATACCCTGCCCGCCCTTCGCAAAAGCGGGATTTCCGTGCTAGGACACCGCCTTAGCAGAAGGTTGAAACTCCAATGGCCGCCCCCCTCAAAGCCGTCGACGGCAATGCCGATCTCCAGGCGCTGATGTCCGATCTCGGGACCCGTGCCCGCGCCGCCGCGCGCGTTCTGGCGCTGGCGCCGCCGGAGCAGAAGAACCGGGCGCTGGAAGCCATGGAACGGGCGATCCGCGCCAACGCGGCCGCCATTCTTGCCGCCAATGCCGAGGACGTCGCCGAGGCCCGCGCCTCCGGCAATGCCACCTCCGCTTTCATCGACCGCCTGACGCTGACACCGGCGCGGGTCGAGGGCATGGCCGAGGGCATCGCTATCGTGCGCGGCATCGCCGACCCCGTCGGCACCGTCACCGAAAGCTGGCAGCGGCCGAACGGCATGACCATCGAGCGCGTGCGCGTGCCGCTCGGCGTCGTCGGCGTGATCTTCGAGAGCCGGCCGAACGTGGCGGCGGACGCCGGCGTGCTCTGCCTGAAATCCGGCAATGCCGTGATCCTGCGCGGCGGCTCCGACAGTTTTCGCTCGTGCCGCGCCATCCATGACTGCCTGGTGCAGGGCCTGCGCGAAGCCGGCCTGCCCGAGGCTGCGATCACGCTGGTGCCGACGCGCGACCGCGCCGCGGTCGGCATGATGCTGTCAGGGCTGAACGGCGCCATCGACGTGATCGTGCCTCGCGGGGGCAAGAGCCTCGTCGCCCGCGTCGAGCAGGAAGCGCGCGTGCCTGTCTTCGCGCATCTCGAAGGCGTCAACCACGTCTATGTCGATGCCAGCGCCGATCTCGCCATGGCGAAGTCGATCGTGCTCAACGCAAAGATGCGCCGCACCGGCGTCTGCGGCGCGGCCGAGACGCTGCTGGTCGACCGCGCGGCTGCCGGCAAAAATCTGAAGCCGCTGGTCGAGATGCTGCTCGATGCGGGCTGCGAAGTGCGTGGCGACGACGCGGTGCAGAAAACGGACGCGCGCGTCAAACCCGCCAGCGAGGACGATTGGGACACCGAATATCTCGACGCGATCATCGCGGCGAAGGTGGTGGACGGCGTCGACGGCGCGATCGCGCACATCCAGACCCACGGCTCGCATCACACCGATGCGATCGTGAGCGCCGATGAGGCTGCGGCGAAGAAATTCCTCGGCGAGGTCGATTCCGCAATCGTGTTGCACAATGCCTCGACCCAGTTCGCCGATGGCGGCGAGTTCGGCTTCGGCGCCGAGATCGGCATCGCCACCGGCCGCTTCCACGCCCGCGGCCCTGTCGGCGCCGAGCAATTGACGAGCTTCAAATATCGCGTCCACGGCACCGGGCAGACACGGCCGTAAACGTCGCGAGGCGCGGGCATTGACCAACAATTTCGTCTTGCCGCGTTTCCTGGCGCAAGCGGTCCCGCCCTATACGGAGGGCATGCGCATCGGCCTGCTCGGCGGCTCGTTCAATCCGCCGCATCAGGCGCATCGCGCCATCAGCCAGTTCGCGCTGAAGCGATTGCAACTCGATCGCGTCTGGTGGCTGGTGACCCCCGGCAATCCGCTGAAGGAGAACGGCACGCTGCATGAGCTCGGCGAGCGCATGCAGGCCGCGCGCGACGTCGCCGACGATCCCAGGATCGAGGTGAGCTGTCTCGAATCCGTCATTCGCACCCGTTATACTATCGACACGATCAACACCTTGCGCCGCCGCCTCTCGGGCCTGCGCTTTGTCTGGATCATGGGCGCCGACAACCTCGCTCAATTCCATCGTTGGCAGCACTGGCGGCGCATCGCCGACCAGGTGCCGATCGCGGTGGTCGATCGTCCGCCGCAGAGTTTTCGCGCCCTCGCCTCTCCCGCCGCCAAGGCGCTGGCGCGCTACCGCCTGCCTGAGAAAAAGGCGGCACTCCTCGCGGATCAGCCGGCGCCGGCCTGGGTCTTCCTGACCGGAATGAAGCTGAATCTGTCCTCGACGCGCCTGCGGAACCCGGACGGGAGCTGGAAAGGTACGAAGTGAGTCAGACTATGGGGGGCGCGGGGGCTCCGGGCCTCTCTGGCATATTGAAACCCTTAACCCCACATGATGTAGTGTAACCGGTGGGCGCCGGATTCGGCGTTCGCGATACAGTGAAAGGAATGGTCCCTGACCGCATCTGTATTGTCCAAGTCTGTTTTACCCAAGGTTGCCAAGCCGGCGCGTAAAACATCGACCAAAGCTGCGGCCTTGAAGGCGCAACCCGACGCCGACAAGACGCTGAGCCTGATCCTCTCCCGCCTCGAGGACATGAAGGCGGAAGAGACGGTCACCATCGACCTTCGCGGCAAATCGGCGTACTCCGACTACATGATCGTCACCACCGGCCGGGTCAACCGGCACGTCGGCGCGATCGCGGAAAACGTCACCAAGAGCCTGAAGGAAAACGGCATCAAGAACATCCATGTCGAGGGCTTGCCCAATTGCGACTGGGTGCTGATCGATTCCGGCGACGTGATCGTGCACGTGTTCAGACCCGAGGTCCGCGAGTTCTACAATCTCGAGCGATTGTACACGCAGGGCCCAGGGGCGGCGAAGGCGATCTAGGCTCATCGGGCCGATTTCGAATCGGCTGACGCGCATGCTAGCGTCGTGCGCGCGCATCATGCGCGCGGTGCTGAAAACGCGACCCTGAAGAGATCATGCGTGTTGCCGTCATTGCGGTGGGCCGGCTGAAGCAGGGCCCCGAGCGGGAGCTTGCCGACCGCTATTTCGAGCGGTTCGAGGAGGCCGGCCGCAAGCTCGGATTCCGCGAGCTCATGGTCCACGAAATCCCCGAGAGCCGCGCGCGCGACACCGCGACGCGGATGAGCGAGGAGGCCGCGGCGATCTCGGCCCATATTCCGGAAAGGTCCATCCTGGTGGCGCTGGACGAGCGCGGCCAGAATCTCGATTCCACCGTATTCGCACGGCATCTGGCGCGCTGGCGGGACGAAGGCGCCGGACATACTATCTTCGTGATCGGAGGGGCGGACGGACTTTCGCCCGAATTGCGCCGTAAGGCAAAGCTCGCGATCGCGTTCGGCTCTGCGACCTGGCCGCACCAAATGGTCCGCGTCATGCTTCTGGAACAGCTTTACCGGGCCGCCACCATTCTGGCCGGCCATCCCTATCACCGCGCGTGATGCGCGCTACAACGAGCATCTTTGCCTGAAGCGATGCGAGCGCCTGTCCTCAACCTGCTGCTGATCGCGAGCGTCTTGGACACAGGCGTCTTGGCCGCAAGCCGCGCGCAGGCTCAGACCGTGACGCCGGCGCCCCAGACCGCAGCTGTCTCGCCCGAAGCCATCAAGCAGCGCGAGCAGGAGCTGGAGGCCGCCCGCGCCAGGCAGAAGAGCGCGGAAGAGGCACAGGCCAAGCTCAAGGCCGAGATCACCTCGCTCGGGAAGGACCGCACCCAGCTCAATCAGCAGCTGATCGACACCGCGGCCAATGTGCGCACGGTCGAGACCAAGATCGACGATACCGAAGCGCGTTTGCGCAGCCTGAACGGCCGCGAGCAGGAGATGCGCGCGTCGCTGGATTCGCGCCGCGGCGACATCGTCGAGGTGCTGGCGGCGTTGCAGCGGGCCGGGCGGCGCACGCCGCCGGCGCTGCTGGTGCGGCCCGAAGACGCGCTGCAATCCTTGCGCACGGCGATGCTGCTCGGCGCCGTGGTGCCGGAATTGCGCGGGCGCGCCGAAAAGATCGCAAGCGAGCTCGGCGAGCTCGTGGCCTTGCGCAAGACCATCGCCACCGAGCGCGACCAGCTCGCCTCCGACCGCGACCGGGTCCGCAGCGACCAGACCCGGCTCACCGCTCTGGTCGAGGAGCGGCAGCGCCAGCAGGCGGCGCGCGAAAAGGATCTCGACGCCGAGAACTCGCGCGCGATCATGCTTTCGAAGCAGGTCGGCGATCTCCAGGGCCTGATCACCAAGATGGAGCAGGACCTGCAAAGCGCGGCCAAAGCCGCTGAGAAAGCAGCCGAGGCCGCAAAGCAGGCCGAGGCCAAGGCGGCCGCCAGCGCCAAGTCGGGCCCGGGCGCATTCAAGGACCGGTCCCGGACCGCCCCCGCAATCGCATTCGCCGCAGCCAAGGGGCTGCTGCCTCTTCCGGTTAACGGTAACAAGATCAGGGATTTCGGCGGTTCCGACGGGGTCGGCGGGGTCCAGAAGGGCATTTCGCTGGCAACCAAGCCCGGCTCCCAGGTCACAACGCCGTGCGACGGCTGGGTGGTCTATTCCGGCCCGTTCCGCAGCTACGGACAACTCTTGATCCTCAATGCCGGGGGCGGGTATCATGTCCTGATCGCCGGGATGGAGCGTATTTCGGTCAACATCGGACAGTTCGTGCTCACGGGGGAGCCGGTCGCGACCATGGGGTCGACATCTCAAGTCGCCTCCATTCTCGCGACGAACGCGAGTCAACCCGTGCTGTATGTCGAGTTCCGTAAGGACGGCACTCCAATCGATCCAGGCCCATGGTGGGCCGCAAATGAAGGCGAGAAGGTTCGCGGATGATGCGCAAGACTTCAGTAATCCTCCTCAGCGCGGCCACCGGTGCTGCGCTGACGCTGTTCGTGACCCAGCCCCGCGCGGTCTTCATGGGCTCCAGCGCGCGAGCCGCCACCGCGGACACCTATCGCCAGCTCAATCTGTTCGGCGACGTCTTCGAGCGCGTGCGCTCCGACTATGTCGAGAAGCCCGACGACACCAAGCTGATCGAATCGGCCATCAGCGGCATGCTCACCGGCCTCGATCCGCATTCCAGCTACATGGACGCCAAGAGCTTCCGCGACATGCAGGTGCAGACGCGCGGTGAGTTCGGCGGCCTCGGCATCGAGGTCACGATGGAAGACGGCCTCATCAAGGTGGTCTCGCCGATCGACGACACGCCGGCCTCGCGCGCCGGCGTCATGGCCAACGACATCATCACCAATCTCGACGACGAGGCGGTGCAGGGCCTGACCCTGAACCAGGCGGTCGAGAAGATGCGCGGCCCGGTCAACACCAAGATCAAGCTCAAGATCATCCGCAAGGGCCAGGACAATCCGATCGACGTCACCCTGGTGCGCGACAACATCCGCGTCCGCTCGGTGCGCGCACGCGTCGAGCAGGACGACATCGGCTATATCCGCATCACCACCTTCAACGAGCAGACCACCGAAGGCCTGAAGCGCGAGGTCGGTAACCTCACGAACCAGATCGGTAGCGACAAGCTCAAGGGCTTCATCATCGACCTGCGCAACAACCCGGGCGGCCTGCTCGAGGAAGCGGTCACCGTCTCCGACTCGTTCCTGGAGAAGGGCGAGATCGTCTCGACCCGCGGCCGCAATGCCGAGGAGACCCAGCGCCGCACCGCGCATTCGGGCGACCTCACCAAGGGCAAGCCGGTCATCGTGCTGGTCAATGGCGGCTCGGCCTCGGCGTCGGAGATCGTCGCCGGCGCGCTGCAGGACCACAAGCGCGCGACCATCGTCGGCACGCGCTCCTTCGGCAAGGGCTCGGTGCAGACCATCATTCCGCTCGGAAGCGGCAACGGCGCGCTGCGCCTGACCACGGCGCGCTATTACACGCCGTCGGGCAAGTCGATCCAGGCCAAGGGCATCGTGCCCGATATCGAAGTGCTGCAGGACGTGCCGGACGAGCTGAAGGCACGCAC
Organism: Bradyrhizobium frederickii; assembly: GCF_004570865.1. GTDB lineage: Bacteria > Pseudomonadota > Alphaproteobacteria > Rhizobiales > Xanthobacteraceae > Bradyrhizobium > Bradyrhizobium frederickii. The sequence goes on along the minus strand of NZ_SPQS01000024.1, from coordinate 85,162 downwards.
CGACACCAAGGGCGAGGCTTCGCTGCGCGGCCATCTCAAGAACGACGGCGACGAGAAGACCGGCTCGCAATCCTACGTCCCGCCGGACGCCAAGGACGACAAGGCGCTCAAGCTCGCCGGCGACCTGCTCCACGGCATCAAGAACAGCGCCTCGGCCGCGCCCGCTCCCGGCGGCGACACCAAGGCCACGACCGACAAGCCCAAGGCGGCGAACTAGGTCGGCGAACTAGGTCGGCGAACCAACGCGCGTATCACGCGCTACATCGAGGGCGGCTCCAGGAGCCGCCCTTTTCGTTTGTGACTCGTGGCATCCCCGGCCTCGCCCGGCCTGCCGCCGCTTGACCTCGGCGTGGTATCGTCATTTGCAGTGATTCGGGATCGCGCATGACTGAAACGGCCGATGATCTGAGCGCCCCGCTCGGACAGGACAAGCCGCGCCGGCAACGCCGGCTGCGGCTGCCGTTCACGGCCATGCAGCTGCTCGCCGTTCTGCTCGGCCTGTTCCTGATCACCTTTGCCGGCTTCGCCATCTTCAACAAGGACCCGCTCGGCGGCGAGCCGATGACGCGGATCGCGATCAAGCCGGCGGACAAGGCAGCGGACGAGAAGCCCGCGGTCACAGACCATGGCCCCGAAACCAAGCAAGAGGGCAACCACGAGACCAAAGGTGTCCCGAAGCAGGTGGGAGAGCCGAAGACCGTCACGATGATCGACGGCTCCACCGGCGCCCGCCACGACGTGGTCATCGGTGCCGGCGATGCCGCCGACAAGGGCGATGCCGTAGCGTCAGCCCCGCCGCCCGTCATGGCCGGGATCAATCCAAAACTGCTGGAGAAATCGCGCTACGGCATGATCCCGGTCGCGGCCGAAGGGCTGAAGCCGTTCAGCGTCTATGCCGCGGATGCCGATCGCGCCAAGGCCGCCAAGATGCCGGTGGTCGCCATCGTGATCGGCGGCCTCGGCGTCGGCGCCGCCAAGACCACCGACGCCATCATGAAGCTGCCGGGCGCGGTGACGCTGGCCTTCACGCCCTATGGCGCCGATCCCGGCAAGCTCGCCGAGCGGGCCCGTGCGCAGCGCCACGAGATCTTCCTGCAGATCCCGATGGAGCCCTACGATTTTCCCGACAACGACCCGGGACCGCAGACGCTGCTGACCTCGCTCAGCGCCGACCAGAACATGGACCGCCTGTACTGGCATCTGAGCCGGATGCAGGGCTATGCCGGCATCGCCAATTTCATGGGCGCCCGCTTCATCGCGACCGAGCCGGCGATGCAGCCGATCATCCGCGAGGCAGCCAAGCGCGGCCTCGGCTTCTTCGACGACGGCTCCTCGCCCCGCAGCATCGCAGCCCAGGCTGCGGTGAGCCAGGCCATGCCGTTCGGCAAGGGCGACATCGCGATCGACGTGGTGCCGACGGCGACCGAGATCGACCGCGCGCTGAACAAGCTCGAAACGACGGCGCGCGAGCGCGGCATCGCCGTCGGCACGGCCTCCGCCCTGCCCGTCTCGATCGACCGCATCGCCGCCTGGACCAGGACATTGGGCGACCGGGGTATTCTTCTGGTGCCATTGACAACCGCGATGCTGAAATCAAAATCCAGCTAAATCAACGAATTGGTACGGCACTTGTCCTGGCGGGGGGCCGGTTAGGCCGTACCGGCAGCATGCGAGAGGTCTGGCGGAATGGCGCGTTACGAGGATCTGCCCTACCGCACCTGTGTCGGTGTGATGCTGCTCAACAAAGAAGGACGCGTGTTCATCGGCCGCCGCGCCGGCGGCATCGAGCATGTCGACGACACCCATGTCTGGCAGATGCCGCAAGGCGGCGTCGATCCCGGCGAGGACACCTGGGAGGCCGCCAAGCGCGAGCTGTATGAGGAGACCAGCGTGCGCTCGGTTGAGCGGCTCGGCGAGGTCCCGGACTGGCTCACTTACGACATTCCGCGCACGGTCGCCGGGCGCGCCTGGAAGGGCCGCTACCGCGGCCAGCGCCAGAAATGGTACGCGGTGCGCTTCACCGGCAAGGACAGCGAGATCGACGTCGAAAAGCCCGGCGGCGGCGGCCACAAGGCCGAGTTCATCAGCTGGCGCTGGGAGCCGATGAAGAATCTCACCGGACTGATCATTCCGTTCAAGCGCCCGGTCTATGAACGCGTGGTGCAGGAATTTTCCGCACTGGCGGAGGAGTAGCCGCCACACCCTGTCATCCCCGCGAAGGCGGGGATCCATACCCCCAGGGCGAAGTCGGACCGCGATCGGCAACCACGGCCTTTCATCCGATGGCTGCCTGTGGTTATGGATTCTCAGATGCGCAATGGCGCATCAGAGCTCGCGCTCCGCGCGCCCCGGAATGACAGAAATGATCAATGACAAGCCCTACCGTCCCAACGTCGGGATCGCGCTGTTCAATGCCGATGGCCGCGTGCTGGTCGGCCACCGCTTCAAGGGCGACGGTCCCGAGATCATCCTGCCCGGGCTCGACTGGCAGATGCCGCAGGGCGGCGTCGACGAGGGCGAAAACTTGCGCGACGCGGCGATGCGCGAGCTCTGGGAGGAGACCAGCGTCGTCAGCGCGGACTATCTCGGCGAGACCGACTGGTTGACCTACGAATTCCCGCCCTACGACGGCCCGCAGACGCATCGGCTGGCGAAATTCCGCGGCCAGCGCCAGAAATGGTTCGCGCTGCGCTTCACCGGCAAGGATGACGAGATCGACCCGCTGACGCCGCGCAACGGCCAGCCCGCGGAGTTCGACGCCTGGCGCTGGGAGCGCCTCGACCGCGTCGCCGACATCGTGGTGCCGTTCCGGCGCGAGGTCTATCGCGCGGTGGCCGGGCAGTTTGCGCCCTTCGCAAACTGAAACCGCGAAAACAACCCCATGCACAGTAGAACGGGGGTTGAAATCGTTGAGGATTTCGGCCGGCCAATTGCGGGCGCGTGTGAGAGACCGCCATCTCTCGTACAACAAAGTTCAGCGCCCGCCACGGTCGGTGGCGAGCGCTGAACCTGTTCAGGAATTTCAGTCTTGAGCCCCGGAGCAGTGCCCCGGGGCTTAGTGCATAGCCGTCGCGTTGAGCTGGTGCTGGATGCTCTTGAAGTGGTCGAGCCGCTCGATGGCGTGATCGAGCTCGCTGCCTTCGTGCTCCTTCAGGCTCTCTTCCATCTCCGCGATCGTCTCGGCGAACTGGGCACGATCGAGCTCGGCCAGCGATGTCGCGACGTCGGCGAGCACGGTCAGGCCCTTTTCGGAGACCTCGGCGATACCGCCGAGCACGATGACCTTCTCGTGCTTGCCGCCGGTAGTGACGGTGAGGATGCCGGGGCGGATCGCCGCCACGACCGGCGCATGCCCTGCCAGCACGCCGAAGTCACCCTCGACGCCGGGGATGTCAACCTGGTCGACCTCACCCGAGAAGGCGAGCTTTTCCGGGGAGACGAGATCGAAGTGGAAGGTGGCCATGGGAAACCTGCGAATAGCGAGTGGCGAATGGCGAGTAGCGAATGGGAGCTGCGACTATTCGCTACTCCCGATTCGCCATTCGCTTCTTAGGCCGCTTCAGCGGCGAGCTTCTTGCCCTTCTCGACGGCTTCTTCGATGGTGCCGACCATGTAGAAGGCGGCTTCCGGCAGGTGGTCGTACTTGCCTTCCACCAGGCCCTTGAAGCCCTTGATGGTGTCGGCGAGGTCGACGAACTTGCCCGGCGAGCCCGTGAAGATTTCGGCGACGTGGAACGGCTGCGACATGAAGCGCTCGACCTTGCGGGCGCGGGCCACGGTCAGCTTGTCCTCTTCCGAAAGCTCGTCCATGCCGAGAATGGCGATGATGTCCTGCAGCGCCTTGTAGCGCTGCAGCACCTGCTGGACCTGACGGGCGACCGCGTAATGCTCCTCGCCGACGACCAGCGGAGACAGCATGCGCGAGGTCGAGTCGAGCGGGTCCACCGCCGGGTAGATGCCCTTTTCGGCGATCGAGCGCGACAGCGTGGTGGTCGCGTCAAGATGCGCGAACGAGGTCGCCGGCGCCGGGTCGGTCAAGTCGTCGGCCGGAACGTAGATGGCCTGCACCGAGGTAATCGAGCCCTTCTGCGTGGTGGTGATGCGCTCCTGCAGCGCGCCCATGTCGGTGGCGAGCGTCGGCTGATAACCCACCGCAGAGGGAATACGGCCGAGCAGCGCCGACACTTCCGAGCCGGCCTGGGTGAAGCGGAAGATGTTGTCGACGAAGAACAGCACGTCCTGGCCCTTGTCGCGGAAGTCTTCCGCGATGGTGAGGCCCGTAAGCGCGACGCGGGCGCGGGCGCCCGGCGGCTCGTTCATCTGGCCGAACACCAGCGCGCATTTCGACTTCACGCTCGGATCGGGATTCTTCGGATCGGCGTTGACCTTGGACTCGATGAACTCGTGATAGAGGTCGTTGCCTTCGCGGGTGCGCTCGCCGACCCCGGCGAACACGGAGTAACCGCCGTGCGCCTTCGCGACGTTGTTGATCAGCTCCTGAATCAGCACGGTCTTGCCGACGCCGGCGCCGCCGAACAGGCCGATCTTGCCGCCCTTCGCGTAGGGAGCCAGGAGATCGACGACCTTGATGCCGGTGACGAGAATTTCGGCTTCGGTCGACTGGTCGGTGTAGGTCGGCGCTTCCTGGTGGATGGCGCGCAGGCCTTCGGTCTTGACCGGACCGGCTTCGTCGATCGGCTCGCCGATGACGTTGATGATGCGGCCGAGCGTGCCCTCGCCGACGGGAACGCGGATCGGAGCGCCGGTGTCGGTCACTTCCTGGCCGCGGACCAGACCCTCGGTGGTGTCCATCGCGATGGTGCGGACCGTGGACTCGCCGAGATGCTGGGCGACTTCGAGCACCAGGCGGTTGCCGCCGTTCTTGGTCTCGAGCGAATTGAGAATGGCCGGGAGGTGGCCTTCGAACTGCACGTCGACGACGGCGCCGATGACCTGGGTGACGCGACCGACCTGGGCTGCCATTGAATGTCTCCTTCGATCCGAACTTCTAGACCACGGTCAGCTTGACCGGGATGTTGCGTATGATGGGTACCGACGCGCCTTGATCAGACGGCCTCGGCACCCGAGATGATTTCGATCAGTTCCTTAGTGATCTGCGCCTGACGCGTGCGGTTGTAGACCAGCGTCTGCTTGCGGATCATCTCACCGGCGTTGCGCGTCGCGTTGTCCATCGCGCTCATCTGCGCGCCGTAGAACGAGGCGTTGTTCTCGAGCAGCGCGCGGAAGATCTGGACCGCGAGGTTGCGCGGCAGAAGGCGGGTGAGGATCTCGTCCTCTTCCGGCTCGTATTCGTAAGACGTCGTGTTGGCGGCACCGCCCTCCTCGACCACCAGCGGAATGATCTGCTGGGCGGTCGGGATCTGAGCAATCACCGAGCGGAAGCGCGAATAGAACAGCGTGCAGACGTCGAATTCACCGTTGTCGAAACGCGCCAGCACCTTCTTGGCGATGTCCTCGGCATTGACGAAGCCGAGCTGGCGCACGCTGCGCAGGTCGAGATGCTCGACGATCTGCTTGTCGAACTGGCGACGCAGCTGCTCGTAGCCCTTGCGGCCGACGCAGAAGAACTTCACGTCCTTGCCCTGCGCCATCAGCGCCAGGGCGCGCTCGCGCGCCAGGCGCACGATCGAGGAGTTGAAGGCGCCGGACAGGCCGCGCTCGCCGGTGCAGACCAGCAGCAGGTGGACCTGGTCCTTGCCGGTGCCGGCCAGCAGCGCCGGTGCGCCGGGCGAGCCCGCCGCGGCGCTCGCGATGTTGGAAATCACCGCGCTCATCTTGTCGGCATAGGGACGCGCCGCTTCCGCGGCGGTCTGCGCCCGGCGCAGCTTGGAGGCTGCGACCATCTGCATGGCCTTGGTGATCTTCTGCGTCGCCTTGGTGGAGGCGATGCGGACGCGCATGTCTTTAAGTGACGCCATTCTTCGTCCCCAGCGATCAGCCTGTGGCTCGACCGCGACCCTATCTTTTCGTCATGCCCGGGCTTGTCCCGGGCATCCACGTCTTCTCCCACCACGCGGAGGCGCGTGGATGGCCGGGAGCTCAATTGCGAAGACGCGCTTCGCGCTCTTGCCCGGCCATGACGGCACGCTTAAGCGAACGACTTCGCAAAACCTTCGACCACCGACTTCAGCTTGGCAGCGGTGTCGTCGGAGAGGTCGCGGCTGTCGCGGATCGAATTGAGGATGTCGACGTGCTTGCCGCGCAACAGCGAGAGCAGGCCGTCCTCGAACGCGCGCACCTTGTTGAGCGGCAGCGGATCGAGATAGCCGTTGGTGCCGGCCCAGATCACGCAGACCTGCTCTTCCATCTTCAGCGGCGAGAACTGCGGCTGCTTCAGGAGCTCGGTGAGGCGCGAGCCACGGTTGAGCAGGCGCTGGGTCGAGGCGTCGAGGTCGGAGCCGAACTGCGCGAACGCCGCCATTTCGCGGTACTGCGCGAGCTCGCCCTTGATCTTGCCGGCGACCTTCTTGGTGGCCTTGGTCTGCGCCGAGGAGCCGACGCGCGACACCGACAGACCGACGTTCACCGCGGGACGAATGCCCTGGAAGAACAGGTCGGTTTCCAGGAAGATCTGGCCGTCGGTGATCGAGATGACGTTGGTCGGAATGTAGGCCGACACGTCGTTGGCCTGGGTTTCGATGACCGGCAGCGCCGTCAGCGAGCCCGAACCCTGGTCCTTGTTCAGCTTCGCCGCGCGCTCGAGCAGGCGGGAGTGCAGATAGAACACGTCGCCGGGATAGGCTTCGCGGCCCGGCGGGCGGCGCAGCAGCAGCGACATCTGGCGATAGGCGACGGCCTGCTTCGAAAGGTCGTCATAGATGATGACGGCGTGCATGCCGTTGTCGCGGAAGTACTCGCCCATGGTGCAGCCGGTGAACGGCGCGATGTACTGCATCGGCGCCGGATCCGAGGCGGTGGCGGCGACGATGATCGAGTATTCGAGCGCGCCCTGCTCTTCCAGCACCTTGACGAACTGGGCAACCGTCGAACGCTTCTGGCCGACCGCGACGTAGACGCAGTACAGCTTGATGTTCTCGTCGGGCTGCGCGTTGAGCGGCTTCTGGTTCAGGATGGTGTCGAGCGCGATCGCGGTCTTGCCGGTCTGACGGTCGCCGATGATCAGCTCGCGCTGGCCGCGGCCGATCGGGATCAGGGCGTCGATGGCCTTGAGGCCGGTCGCCATCGGCTCGCTCACCGACTTGCGCGGAATGATGCCGGGCGCCTTGACGTCGACGCGCATGCGCTTGTCGGCCTGGATCGGGCCCTTGCCGTCGATCGGGTTGCCGAGCGCGTCGACGACGCGGCCGAGCAGGCCCTTGCCGACCGGCGCGTCCACGATGGCGCGGGTGCGCTTGACGGTCTGGCCTTCCTTGATCTCACGGTCGGCACCGAAAATAACGACGCCGACGTTGTCGGTTTCGAGGTTCAGCGCCATGCCGCGGGTGCCGTTCTCGAACTCGACCATTTCACCGGCCTGGACGTTGTCCAGACCGTAGACGCGGGCGATACCGTCGCCGACGGACAGCACCTGTCCGACTTCGGAGACTTCAGCTTCCTGGCCGAAATTCTTGATCTGGTCCTTGAGGATCGCGGAAATTTCCGCGGCGCGGATGTCCATCAGCCTGCCTCTTTCATCGCGTGCTTGATCGAATTGAGTTTGGTGCGAAGCGAACCATCGACCATGCGGCTGCCCAGCTTGACGACGAGGCCACCGATGATCGCGGGATCGACTTTCACGTTCAGCGCGACGTCCTTGCCGGTCACCGACTTCAGAGCAACCTTGAGGGCGTCGAGATTCTTGTCCGAGAGCGCTTCCGCCACCGTGACGTCGGCCGTCGTCTCGCCCTTGAACTTGGCGACGAGGGCGCGATAGCCGCGAATGACGTCCGCCACCACGAACAGGCGGCGGTTGGCGGTCAGCACTTTGAGGAAATTGGCGGAGATGCCGGCGATGCCGGCCTTGTCCAGCACGGCCGACAGGGCCCTGGACTGGGCGTCGGCGGCGAACACCGGGCTACGGACGAGGCGCTTCAGATCGGCGCTTTCGTTCAGCAGGGCCTCGAATTTCTCGAGATCGGCCTTGACCTCGTCGACCACTTTCTGGTCACGGGCCAGTTCGAACAAGGCCGTTGCATAACGGCCGGACACACCGGAAACGGACGTATCTTCTGCAGCCACAGACGCGCTCTTTTTGCTGTCAAACTCGCAAGGGAAAAACCGTCGCCACAAAGCGGCGCCTAGCGATCCAAGCCCTTGGAATTCAAGCGGGACTTCGATTTTCGACCAGCACGGAACGTGCCGGGCTCGTTAAAATCGCGGCTTTGCTAACATAGCAGGCGCGCAGGTGCAACATGACGCCAAATTAAAGGCACGAGGTTCTGTCGCCAGTTCGTCGCACGCTGCGACATCGATGTCTGCCTGGTCCCGCGATCGGACCAGACTCGATCAAGGACCTGGGATGGCGACCTGAGGGTCGCGGAATTGACCCGGGGCTCGCCGCCCCTTCCCCGACGTTGGTTCCTGCCCCCAGCGCATAGCGGCCATGAACACGGATCGCTGAGGCGTGACTCCGGCGTCCACAGCTCCACTCGCCGAATACTTACCCAATTCTAAACAGTTCAAGAGATGACTTCGTTTTACAGTATTCGTAAGTATTCCATAGGTTAACAAATCGTTAAATACGAAGATTAAGGAATATGATCTGAATATCTGGTTCGAGTAACAAGATGTTTCATGACGACACAGAACGGATTTACTGCCCAATTCACGCCGCATTGGGAATCGAAACGCCAGACCGCTCACAAACTGATGGGGGCTCCACTAGCCACACATGTGGCAATACTAGCTTAGGGACCAATAAATGCTGTCCATGAAGACGCTGGGCTTTATGACCCGGCCGCGTACGGCGATCGCTTTCGTTGCCGCGACTCTCCTGATCGGTGGAACTGCCACCGAGGCTTCCGCCAAATCCCGCCACCACAGGCATCATCACCGCCACCACGCCCAGGCCGACACCAACGCGAGCTCCGATTGGCGCAACGCCAATGCGGCGATGAATCCGACCTCGGGCACCGGCCGCAGCTTCTCCGGCATCGCCTCCTATTACGGCAACGAGTCCGGCAGCCGCACCGCCTCGGGCCAGCGCTTCAACCAGAACGCCCTGACCGCGGCGCACCGCTCGCTGCCGTTCGGCACCAAGCTGCGCGTCACCCACCGCGGCTCGAGCGTCATCGTCACCATCAACGACCGCGGCCCGTTCATTCGCGGCCGGGTTCTCGACCTCTCCACGGGCGCCGCCCGCGCCATCGGCCTCACCGGTGCCGGCGTTGGCCGTGTCACCGCGGAAGTCGTCTCCTAAGGCGCCAGCCGCGCCTCACGTCACGCGCGCAGTTTTCATCAGTTTGATGCGCGCCTGAAACAAGCCCGCGGTCTTGGGGGACCGCGGGTTTTTTTACGCTCTGTCATTCCGGGGCGCGCGAAGCGCGAGCCCGGAATCCATTTCACCGCACGTCATGCCGTCCGACGGATTCCGGGCTCGCGACTTCGTCGCGCCCCGGAATGACGGCGGAGGATGTGGCGGCGGCAGCGCTTACAAAAAACTCTGCGGGTCGACGTCGACTTCGAGCTTCTGATTGCCCGTCGGCTTCGGGCAGGCCGCGAGCCAGTTGCGAAGATAGTCCGACAGATCGAAACCGCGCGCCGATTTCACCAGGATGCGGAAGCGGTAGCGGCCCTTGATCACGGCGAGCGGCGCTTCCGCCGGCCCGAGCACCACGACGCGCTCGTCGCGCGGCGCGAGCGCGACGAGACGGCGGCCGAGACCTTCGGCGCTCGGACGGTCGCCGGCGGAGATGATCAGGCTGGCGAGCCGGCCGAACGGCGGATAGAGCGTCTTCTCGCGCAGCTCGATCTCGCTGTCGTAAAAGGCCTCGCGGTCGCAGGCGATCAGCGCCTTCATCACGGGATGGTCGGGCTGGTGCGTCTGCAAATACCCGATGCCGCGGCCCTGCTCGCGGCCGGCGCGGCCGATCACCTGGTTGAGCAATTGCCAGGTGCGCTCCGCCGCACGCGGATCGCCATTGGACAGGCCAAGATCGGCATCGACCACGCCGACGAGATTGAGCCGCGGAAAATTGTGGCCCTTGGCCACCAGCTGGGTGCCGATGATGATGTCGACGCGGCCCTCCGCGATCTCGGCAAGCTCGGAGCGCATCGTCTCGATCGAGGTGACGAGATCGCTCGACAGCACCATGGTGCGCGCCTGCGGGAACAGCGCCGCCGCCTCCTCCTGCAGGCGCTCGACGCCGGGACCGACCGCGACCAGCGATTCCTCGGCCGAACAGTTCGGACAGAGATGCGGGCGCGGCATCGAGAAGCCGCAATGGTGACAGACCAGGCGCTGGCGGAAGCGGTGATCGACCAGCCAGGCATCGCAGATGGTGCAGGCGAAGCGATGGCCGCAGGCCCGGCACAGCGTCAGCGGCGCATAGCCGCGGCGATTGAGGAACAGCAGCGCCTGCTCGCGCTTCTCGATTGCGGTCCTGATCTCGCCGGCCAGCCGCGGCGAGATGAAGCGGCCGCGTGCGGGCGGCTCGCGGCGCATGTCGATGGCCTCGATATGCGGCATGTGCTGGCCGCCGAAGCGCGAGGGCAGCGCGATGCGCTGATAGCGGTTCTTGCGCGCATTGACCTCGGACTCGACCGACGGCGTCGCCGAGGCCAGCACCACCGGGATCCTGGCGATATGCGCGCGCACCACCGCCATGTCGCGGGCGTGATAATGCACGCCCTCGTCCTGCTTGTAGGCCTGGTCGTGCTCTTCATCGACGACGATCAGGCCGAGATCGGCGTAAGGCAGAAACAGCGCCGAGCGTGCCCCGACCACGACCTGCGCGGTGCCTGCGGAGATCGCCGCCCAATTGCGCGCGCGGGTGCGCGGCGTCAATTCAGAATGCCACTCGATCGGACGCACGCCAAAACGCTGCGCGAAGCGATCGAGGAACTGGCCGGTGAGCGCGATCTCCGGCATCAGGATCAGCGACTGTTTCCCGCGGCGGATGGTTTCGGCGACGGCCTCGAAATAGACCTCGGTCTTGCCCGAGCCGGTGACGCCGTCGAGCAATGCGACGTGGAACGTGCCGTTGGCGGCGAGCGCGCGCATGGCATCCACGCCGGCCCGCTGCAGCGGCGAAAAATCCGGCCGGCCGAAATCGGGATCGGGCGCCGGGGGCGGCGCCGGCGGCGGCATCGGCTCGACCGTGAGCGTGCCTTCGTCGACGAGGCCGTCGATCACGCCTGAGGAAACGCCGGCTTCCTTGGCGGCTTCCGACTTGCCGTGCAGCAGCCGGTCCGACAGCAGCTCGATCACGCGCTGGCGCGCCGGCGTCAGCCGCTTCGGCGGATCGCCGGTCAGGCGCACGCCGGGACGCACCCGCTCGGGACCGAGATTCTCGCCCATCCGCAGGCACATGCGCAGCACCATGCCGCGCGGGCTCAGCGTGTAATTGGCGACCCAGTCGACCACCTGGCGCAGCTCCGGCTTGAGCGGCGGGATGTCGAGCTTCTCGCTGACCTCCTTGAGGCGGTTGTGCAGGCGCGGATCCGGATTGGCATTTTCCCCCCAGACCACGGCGAGCACCTCGCGCGGCCCGAGCGGCACACCGACGAGATCGCCCGCCTTCAGCTCCATCCCGCGCGGCACCTTGTAGGAATAGGTCTGGTCGAGCGCGACCGGCACCAGCACGTCGACCATGCCGGTCGCGTTGGTGGGGGCGGTCGTGCTGCGCGACGAATGATCCATCAACGGTCTTTGCAGGGAGAATCGGAACCCGGGGGCTTGAAGGCTAGCGTCCGGGGGCGACCTTAGCGAACGATAAACGAGTGTGATGCGATATACTGTGCGGAATCATTACGTCCAGAGCGCATGAGCAAAGCAGCCGCCCCACAAATCGAGCTCGCCAGCGCCGATCCCTCGATCGCGCAGGAGATGACGCGCTGGCTGTCGCATCTCGGCGCCGAGCGGCGGCTGTCGCCGAAGACGCTGGAGGCCTATGGCCGCGATCTCAGGCAATGCCTGGATTTCCTCTGTGCCCATTGGGGCGAACGGGTCACGCTCAAACGTTTCGCCGCGCTGGAAGCCACCGACGTGCGTGCCTTCATGGCAATGCGCAGGGCCGATGACATCGCCGGCCGCAGCCTGATGCGCGCGCTCGCGGGGCTGCGCTCGTTCGGCCGCTTCCTCGAGCGCGAAGGCAAGGGCAAGGTCGGCGCACTCTCCGCCATTCGCGCGCCGAAGGTGGCGAAGAGCCTACCGAAGCCGCTGCCGATGGCCTCCGCAAAGCGTCTTGCCGATGCCGACGAGCGCGCCGGCGAGGACCGCGAGACTTGGATTCTGGCGCGCGATGCTGCGGTGATGGCGCTGCTGTACGGCTCGGGCCTGCGCATCTCCGAAGCGCTGGGCCTGAAGCGCCGCGAAGTGCCGCGCCCCGGCGAAGGCGACGTGCTGATCGTGACCGGCAAGGGCAACAAGACCCGCATGGTGCCGGTGCTCCAGAACGTGCTCGAGCTGGTGCAGGACTACGTTGCGATGTGTCCCTATCCGCTGCCCGCGGAAGGCCCGATCTTCGTCGGCGCGCGCGGCGGGCCCTTGAGCCCGCGCATCATCCAGCTCGCGATGGAGCGGCTGCGCGGCGCGCTCGGCCTGCCCGACAGCGCCACCCCGCACGCGCTGCGCCATTCCTTCGCCACGCATCTGCTCTCGCGCGGCGGCGACTTGCGCGCCATCCAGGAATTGCTCGGCCATTCCTCGCTGTCGACCACCCAGGTCTATACCGGCATCGATTCCGAGCGCCTGCTCGAGGTCTATGCCAGCGCGCATCCGCGGCGCTGACATACTGGCGTCATAACTTCCCTCCCTCTTGCGCTGGCCGCGCGGTTCGGTCAATCGTTGCGGAACCGAGGCAGGAGGGACTTATGAGCGCACACGAGAGCATGGAGCATGCCGAGCACGCCGAACACGCGTCCGGCTCGAACAAGAAGATCGCGCTCCTGATCGCGGTGCTGGCGCTGTTCCTGGCGATCTCCGAGACGCTCGGCAAGGGCGCCCAGACCGAATCGATCAGCAAGAACGTCGAGGCCGCCAACCTCTGGGCGTTCTTCCAGGCCAAGAGCATCCGCCGCACCGTGGTGGTGACGGCGGCCGAGCAGGGCAAGCTCGCGCTCGCCGCCGCGGACGAGGCGCACAAGCCCGCCGTGCAGAAGCAAATCGACGACTGGACCAAGACGGCGGCGCGCTACCGCTCCGAGCCCGAGACCGGCGAAGGCACCGAGCAGCTCGCCGAGAAGGCCAAGCATGCCGAGCACGATCGCGACGAGGCGACCGCGAAATACCATCACTTCGAGCTGGCCTCTGCCGCCTTCCAGATCGGCATCGTGCTGGCCTCGGCCACCATCATCACCGGCATGTTCGCGCTGGCCTATGTCAGCGGCATCCTGACGCTCGCCGGCCTGTTCATGACCGCGCTCGGCCTGTGGTGGCCGCATCTGTTGCACTTGCATTGAGCGTGATGAGGACGTGTAGGCAACACGGACGTGTCATGCCCCGCGAATGCGGGGCATCCAGTACGCCGCGGCACCTCGGTTGAATCAATACCGTCTCTGGAATACTGGATTGCCCGCTTTCGCGGGCAATGACACCGAGGATGTGGCGATGACAGTGTACGAGCGGCGGGCTGCTACCGCGCTTCGTGCACGCTCTTCCTGAAACGCTGGATCAGACGCAGCGTGCGGGAGGACCAGCCCTCGCCGTTGCCGGCGATCAGCTCGCGGATGCGCTGCTTGATCGGGTTGACCAGCTCGGCGGCCTTGGCGCGGATCTTCAGCACGAGCTCGTAGATCCGCTCGAACCAGTGCATCTCCAGGAGCTTGTGGCGCGTCACGTCGAACACGAAGGCGGTGACGCCGACGCCGACCAGCTTTGCGAACACGATCATGAAGACCGCGCTGGTCCAGTACTCGTGCGCGAGCAGCCACAGGCCGACCAGCTTGAGCGGAAACAGCGGGATGACCGGCACGGCGAACACGATCAGCGTCATGGCCGGCGACAGCGCGTCGACGCGCTCCGTCAGCCATTGCTTGAAGCGCGCCAAGGGGATGGCTGCGACGACCTTTGCTACGATCGGCTCGAGATGGTCCCACAGCCAGGCTTCGATCAGGAAGACGATCGCAAGCAGGACCCAGAGCGGTTGAAGAACGCGGCGCAGCATGTGTTTCCCGCCCGATTCGGCGCTGGGCGCGTGGCTACATATGGATGGCCCGCTTGCCGACCGCAAGCGCGGCCTCCTTGATGGCCTCCGAGCGGGTCGGATGCGCGTGGCAGGTGCGCGCGAGATCTTCCGCACTGCCGCCAAACTCCATGAGGACGGCTGCCTCATGGATCATTTCGCCGGCTTCGCGGCCGATAATGTGCACGCCGAGCACGCGATCGGTCTTCGCATCTGCGAGAACCTTCACAAAGCCGTCAGTCGTCTGATTGACCTTGGAGCGGCCATTGGCGGTAAAGGGAAACTTTCCGACGGTATAGGCGATGCCCGCCTGCTTCAGCTCCTCCTCGGTCTTGCCAACGGAGGACACTTCCGGCGTGGTATACACGACGCCCGGGATGACATCGTAATTCACATGGCCGGCCTGGCCGGCGATGATCTCGGCCACCGCAACGCCTTCGTCCTCGGCCTTGTGCGCGAGCATCGGGCCTGCGACGACGTCGCCGATGGCGTAGACGCCCTTGAGGCTGGTGGCGAAATGCGGATCGATCTGCACGCGGCCGCGATTGTCGAGCGCGACGCCGGCTTCCTTCAGACCCAGCCCGTCGGTGTACGGCACGCGGCCGATGCAGACGAGAACGACATCGGCCTCGATGGTCTCGGCCGCGCCACCCGCAGCCGGCTCGATTTTCGCAAGCAGTGCCTTGCTGTTCACTTCGACGCCAGTGACCTTCGAACCGAGCTTGAATGCAAATCCCTGCTTTTCCAGGATGCGCTGGAATTGCTTGGCGATCTCGCCGTCCATGCCGGGCAGGATGCGATCGAGGAATTCGACGACCATGACTTCGGACCCGAGTCGGCGCCACACCGAGCCGAGCTCGAGCCCGATCACACCGGCGCCGATGACCAGTATTCTGCCCGGCAACTTCTCCAGCGACAGCGCGCCGGTCGAGGACACGATGCGCTTTTCGTCGATCTCGATGCCCTTGAGGCGTGCGATATCCGAGCCGGTGGCGATGACGATGTTCTTGGTCTCGATCACCTGCGACTTGCCGTCGGCGGAGACCTCGACCTTGCCGGTCCCCAAGATCTTGCCGGTGCCCTTGAGCACGTCGATCTTGTTCTTCTTCATCAGGAATTCGACGCCCTTGACGTTGCCGTCGATGCCCTGCTGCTTGAAGTTCATCATCGCGGGCAGATCGAGCTTCGGCGACGAGACCGACACGCCCATCTTGGCGAAGGAGTGCGCGGCCTCCTCGAACATCTCGGAGGCGTGCAGCAGCGCCTTCGACGGCATGCAGCCGACATTGAGGCAGGTGCCGCCGAGGGTGGCGTTCTTTTCGACCACGGCGACCTTCATGCCGAGCTGGCTGGCGCGCACCGCGCAGACATAACCGCCAGGTCCGGTGCCGATGACGACGAGATCGTAGGTAGCCATGAGAGAAAGTCCCGTAAGGTTTGCCGTGATGAGGATGTGTCAGCGTCCGCCGGCGCGTCAGCGTCCGCCGGACACATCGAGAATGGCTGAGGTGACGTAAGACGCCTCGTCCGACATCAGCCAGACGATGGCATTGGCGATTTCGTCCGCGGTGCCGACGCGCTTCATCGGCACCATGTGGGCCAGACGATGGGCGCGGTCGGGCTCGCCGCCGGCGGCGTGGATCTCGGTATCGATCAGGCCGGGACGGATCGCGGCGACGCGGATGCCCTCGGCCGCGACCTCATAGCCGAGACCGATGGTGAAGGAATCCACCGCGCCCTTGGACGCGGCGTAGTCGACATAGGTGTTGGGGGCACCGAGCCTGGCCGCAACCGACGACAGATTGACGATGACGCCGCCCTTGCCGCCGTGCCTGGTCGACATCCGCTTCACCGCCTCGCGCGCGCAGAGGATGGAGCCGGTGACGTTGACCGCCAGCACGCGCTGGATGCGCTCGGCCGACATCTCGTCGACGCGAACGCCGCTCTGGCCGACGATGCCGCCGTTGTTGACGAGCGCCCCGAGCGTGCCGAACTTGTCGGCGGCCTTGAACAATTCGAGGATGTCGCTTTCCTCGGCGACATCGCATTTCACCGCGATGGCCTTGCCGTTGCTGGCCTCGATCTGCGCGACCACCTCGTCGGCGGCCGTCTTGTTGCTGGCATAGCCGACCACGACGCGGAAGCCGCGCGCGGCCGCCGCGATCGCGGTTGCCCGCCCGATACCGCGGCTGCCGCCGGTAATGACAACGACCTTATCCGTCACACGCGCCTCCATGGTTCGACACGCGCCGCCGCGCATGGCGACGGCGCTCGCAGAGCATCAGGGATCAGAGATCGAGCACCAGGCGCGCCGGGTCTTCCAGGCTCTCCTTGACGCGAACCAGGAAGGTGACGGCTTCCTTGCCGTCGATGACGCGGTGATCGTAGGACAGCGCCAGATACATCATCGGGCGGACCTCGATCTTGCCGCCGACGACCATCGGCCGCTCCTGGATCTTGTGCATGCCGAGGATGCCCGACTGCGGCGCGTTCAGGATCGGGGTCGACATCAGCGAGCCGTAGATGCCGCCATTGGTGATGGTGAAGGTGCCGCCCTGCATCTCGTCGATCTTGAGCTGGCCGTCGCGGGCGCGGCGGCCGTAATCGGCGATGCTCTTCTCGATGTCGGAGATCGACTTGTGGTCGCAGTCGCGCACCACGGGGACGACGAGGCCCTTGTCGGTGCCGACGGCGACGCCGATGTGGTAATAGTTCTTGTAGATCAGGTCGGTGCCGTCGATCTCGGCGTTGACCGCCGGGATGTCCTTCAGCGCCTGCACGACGGCCTTGGTGAAGAAGCCCATGAAGCCGAGCTTGGCGCCGTGCTTCTTCTCGAACGCATCCTTGTAGTGCGCGCGCAGCGCCATGACGTTGGTCATGTCGACCTCGTTGAAGGTCGTCAGCATGGCCGCGGTGTTCTGCACGTCCTTGAGGCGGCGCGCAATGGTCTGGCGCAGCCGGGTCATCTTGACGCGCTCTTCGCGGGCGGCGTCATCGGCCGGCGACGGCGCGCGGACCTGCACGGCGGCGGCAGGCTGGTTGACCGGGGTCGGCGCCGAGGCCGCGCGCTCGATCGCCGCCAACATGTCGCCCTTGGTGACGCGGCCGTCCTTGCCGGAGCCCGGAACGGTGGACGCGTCGACACCGCTCTCGGCCGAGAGCTTGCGCACGGACGGGGCGAGCGGCGCATCGGCCGGGGCCGCCTTCGCGGCCGGAGCCGGCGAAGCAGCGGCGGGCGCCGGAGCAGCGGCGGGCTTGGCGGGTGCCACGGCGGGCTTGGCAGCGCCGGCTCCATCGGTGATCTGGCCGAGCAGCGCGCCGACGGCAACGGTCGCGCCATCGGCGGCGATGATCTCGCTCAGCGTGCCGGCGGAGGGCGCGGGCACTTCGATGGTGACCTTGTCGGTCTCGAGCTCCACCAAGGGCTCGTCGACGGCGACGGGATCGCCGGCCTTCTTGAACCAGCGGCCGATGGTGGCCTCGGTGACGGATTCGCCGAGCGTCGGCACACGAATTTCAGTCATGGTCTTTTCCTTAAGGGATCGCGGTCTTGAATTCATGTGTCATCGCCCGCCTTGTGCGCGCTTGCGCACGGGGGCGGGCGATCCAGTACGCCGTGACGTCGATGAGCAGAACGAATGCCGCGGGAGTACTGGATGCCCCGCCTTCGCGGGGCATGACTCAGTTTGAAATTGCCTAGCTCAGTGCTTCGTCCAGGAACGCCTTCAGCTGCGCCTGATGCTTGGACATCAGACCCGTGGCGGTCGCGGCGGAAGCGGCGCGGCCGACATAACGCGGACGCCGGCTCGCGCCGTTCACCTGGTTCAGCACCCATTCCAGATAGGGCTCGATGAAGTGCCAGGCACCCATGTTGCGGGGCTCTTCCTGGCACCACACCACTTCGGCCTTCTTGAAGCGCGACAGCTCGGCCACCAGCGCCTTCAGCGGCACCGGATAGAGCTGCTCGACGCGCATCAGATAGATGTCGTCGATGCCGCGCTTCTCGCGCTCCTCGTAGAGGTCGTAATAGACCTTGCCGGAGCACAGCACGATGCGGCGGATCTTGTCGTCGGGCACGAGCTTGATCGCCTCGTTCGGCAGCATCTGGGCGTCATCATAGAGGATGCGGTGGAAGGTCGTCCCCTTGGCCAGCTCCTCGAGACGCGACACCGCCCGCTTGTGACGCAGCAGCGACTTCGGCGTCATCATGATCAGCGGCTTGCGGATCTCGCGGTGCAGCTGGCGGCGCAGCGCGTGGAAGTAGTTCGCCGGCGTGGTCGGGTAGACCACCTGCATGTTGTCTTCCGCGCACATCTGCAGGAAACGCTCGAGGCGCGCCGAGGAATGCTCCGGTCCCTGGCCCTCATAGCCGTGCGGCAGGAGGCAGACGAGGCCGGACATGCGCAGCCATTTGCGCTCGCCCGAGGAGATGAACTGGTCGAACACGACCTGCGCACCGTTGGCGAAGTCGCCGAACTGGGCTTCCCACAGCGTCAGCGTGTTCGGCTCGGCGAGCGAATAGCCGTATTCGAAGCCGAGCACGGCCTCTTCCGACAGCAGCGAGTTGATGACCTCGTAATGGCCCTGCTCGCTGCCGAGATGATTGAACGGCGTGTAGCGGCTCTCGTCCTCCTGGTCGATCAGGACCGAGTGGCGCTGCGAGAAGGTGCCGCGCTCGGAATCCTGTCCGGACAGACGGACATGGTGGTTTTCCTGGAGCAGCGTGCAGAACGCCAGCGCTTCGCCGGTCGCCCAGTCGATGCCGGCACCGGTGTCGATCGCCTTGGCGCGGTTGTCGAGGAAGCGCTGGATGGTGCGGTGAACGCGAAAACCGTCCGGCACCTTGGTGATCTTGCGGCCGATGTCCTTCAGGATCGGAAGGTCGACGCCGGTGACGCCGCGACGCGCGTCCTCTTCCTGGTCGGCGATCTTGAAGCCGGACCACTTGCCGTCGAGCCAGTCGGCCTTGTTCGGCTTGTAGGAGGTGCCGGCCTCGAACTCGGCATCGAGCCGGGCGCGCCAGTCGGCCTTCAGCTTGTCGACCTCGCCCTCGGTGACCACGCCTTCGGCGATCAGGCGCTTGGAGTAGAGCGTGAGGGTCGAGGGATGGGCCGCGATCCGCTTGTACATCACCGGCTGGGTGAAGGCCGGCTCGTCGCCCTCATTGTGGCCGTAGCGGCGATAGCACCACATGTCGATGACGACGGGCTTGTGGAATTTCTGCCGGAACTCGGTCGCGACCTTGGCCGCGAACACCACGGCTTCCGGATCGTCGCCGTTGACGTGGAAGATCGGCGCATCGATCATCTTCGCCACGTCCGACGGATAGGGCGAGGAGCGCGAGTAGCGCGGATAGGTGGTGAAGCCGATCTGGTTGTTGACGATGAAGTGCACGGAGCCGCCGGTGCGGTAGCCCTTCAGGTCGGACAGGCCGAAGCACTCGGCGACCACGCCCTGGCCGGCGAACGCGGCGTCGCCGTGCATCAGCAGCGGCATCACGGAGATGCGCATGTCCGGCGGATCGCCGTGCTGGTCCTGCTTCGCGCGCACCTTGCCGAGCACCACGGGATCGACGATCTCGAGATGCGAGGGGTTGGCGGTCAGCGACAGATGGATGCGGTTGCCGTCGAACTCGCGGTCCGAGGAGGCGCCGAGGTGATACTTGACGTCGCCGGAGCCTTCGACCGCGTCGGGGTTGGCCGAGCCGCCCTTGAACTCGTGGAACAGGGCGCGGTGCGCCTTGCCCATCACCTGCGTCAGCACGTTGAGACGGCCGCGATGCGGCATGCCCAGCACGATCTCCTTCACGCCGAGATTGCCGCCGCGCTTGATGATCTGCTCGAGCGCCGGGATCAACGCTTCACCGCCGTCGAGGCCGAAGCGCTTGGTGCCGGTGAACTTGGTGTCGCAGAACTTCTCGAAGCCTTCGGCTTCGACCAGCTTCATCAGGATGGCCCTGCGGCCTTCGCGGGTGAACGAGATCTCCTTGTCGGGTCCCTCGATGCGCTCCTGAATCCAGGCCTTCTGCGCGGCGTTGCTGATGTGCATGAACTCGACGCCGAGCGTCTGGCAATAGGTGCGCTCGCAGATCGCGGTGATCTCGCGCAGCGTGCCGTATTCGAGACCGAGCACGTGATCGAGGAAGATCTTGCGGTCGAAATCGGCTTCGCTGAAGCCGTAGGTGCGCGGATCGAGCTCTTCGCGGTTGCGCTGGGCTTCGATGCCGAGCGGATCGAGCTTGGCGTGGAAATGGCCGCGCATGCGGTAGGAGCGGATCAGCATCAGGGCGCGGACGGAATCGCGTGTCGCCTGGAGCAGGTCGGCGGAGGAGAGGGCGGCGCCCTTGTCACCGCCCTTGGCCTGCGCCTTGGCAGCGATCTTGGCACCAACCGCCTTCTCGACCTCCGCCCAGTTGCCGTCGAGCGCGGAGGTGAGATCGTCCTGCGGCGTCAGCGGCCAGTTGTCGCGCTCCCAGGACGGGCCTTCCGCGTTCTTCCGGACGTCAGCCGGCTGGTCGTTGAGGCTCTTGAAGAACTCCTGCCACTCGGCGTCGACCGAGGACGGGTCCTTCTCGTAGCGGGCGTAGATTTCGTCGATGTAGGTGGCGTTGGTGCCCTGCAAAAAGGAAGACAAGGCAAAGGCTGCGTTCGCGTCCTGGCGAGACATACTGGAGTTCCTGGCGATTTCGGTTCGCGCATAACAAACGGCGCTGGCACCGAGCTCCCCGGCAGAGGCTCGGCGCGACAGGCACCCTTTACCCTATTTGCTGCGAAACTTCGCCCGGAAAAGCACGAAGAAGTGAATCAGCCTTTCAACTTTTCGGCAAGCGTGTGGCCGAGGCGGGCGGGCGACGGAGACACTGTAATCCCTGCCGATTTCATCGCCTCGGTCTTGGAACCGGCGTCGCCCTTGCCGCCCGAAATGATCGCGCCGGCATGACCCATGCGGCGGCCCGGAGGGGCGGTGACGCCGGCGATGAAGCCGACCATCGGCTTCTTGCGGCCGCGCTTGGCCTCGTCCTTGAGGAACTGGGCGGCGTCCTCCTCGGCGGAGCCGCCGATCTCGCCGATCATGATGATCGATTCGGTCTTGGGGTCGGCCAGCAGCATCTCCAGCACGTCGATGAACTCGGTGCCCTTGACCGGGTCGCCGCCGATGCCGACCGCGGTGGTCTGGCCGAGGCCCTCCTGGGAGGTCTGGAACACGGCCTCATAGGTCAGCGTGCCGGACCGGGAGACGATGCCGACCGAGCCGGTCTTGAAGATGTTGGCGGGCATGATGCCGATCTTGCATTCGCCTGCGGTCATGACCCCCGGGCAGTTCGGCCCGATCAGGCGCGACTTGGAGCCGAGCAGCGAGCGCTTCACCCGCACCATGTCGAGGACGGGAATGCCCTCGGTGATGCAGACGATCAGTGGGATTTCGGCGTCGATGGCTTCGCAGATCGCATCCGCCGCGCCCGGCGGCGGCACGTAGATCACCGAGGCGTCGGCGCCGGTCTTGTCACGCGCCTCGCGCACGGTGTCGAACACCGGCAGGCCGAGATGCGTCGCGCCGCCTTTGCCCGGCGAGGTGCCGCCGACCATCTTGGTGCCATAGGCGATCGCGGCCTCGGAATGGAAGGTGCCGTTCTTGCCGGTAAAGCCCTGGCAGATGACCTTGGTGTTCTTGTCGATCAGGATGGACATGAGGTCTGCTTTCGCGAACTAACGAGTGAGAGGTCAGTGGATGCGGCGGTAGACGCCGGTGAGCACGTCGGCCCAGCCTTCCGCGTCCGGCGAGAACTGGATCTTCAACGAATAGGAATCGTCGTCGATGATCTCGTAGACGTGGCGCGCATTGCCGCGGAGCGAGCCGCGCACCAGCGTCAGGGTCTTGCCGACCCACCCGCCCGAAGCGGGCGAGGGCGGCGTGTAACCGAGCGAATCGTACCAGAACAATTTGTAGGTCCGGTCGTCGCGGTCGTAGCTGAAGATGCCGTGGGTGGCGAAGATCTGCTTGCCGTCGCGCATCTGGACACTGTCCTGGATCAGGTAGAATCCGTTGAGGTCCATGCGCGCGACGGTGCGCGATGTGGCCGGCCCGCCCGCGGTCCAGCGCGACGGGAAGACCATCTCTTCGCCATCCCATTCGCCGGCGAACGCGGCGAGGCGCGCGTGCTCGGGAAGCGGAGATGATGCGGCGAGATGGTCCTGGGCCATGGCCTTAGCCTCCCTTGACGGCCTTCACGATCTTCTGCGCGGAATCGTCGAGATTGTCGCCCGCGACGACGTTCAGTCCGGATTCATCGATGATCTTCTTGCCGAGCTCGACATTGGTGCCTTCGAGGCGAACCACCAGCGGCACGTTGAGGCCGACCTCGCGAACCGCCGCCGTGACGCCCTCGGCAATCACGTCGCACTTCATGATGCCGCCGAAGATGTTGACCAGGATGCCCTTCACGTTGGGATCGGCGGTGATGATCTTGAAGGCGGCGGCGACCTTCTCCTTGCTGGCGCTGCCGCCGACATCGAGGAAGTTGGCGGGCGACATGCCGTAGAGCTTGATGATGTCCATCGTCGCCATGGCGAGACCGGCGCCGTTGACCATGCAGCCGATGTTGCCGTCGAGGGTGACGTAGTTGAGGTCGTGCTTCGACGCCTCGATTTCCTTGGCGTCTTCCTCGGTCTCGTCGCGCAGCGCGAGCACTTCGGGGTGACGGAACAGCGCGTTGTCGTCGAACGACACTTTGGCGTCGAGCACGCGGAGCTGGCCCTGCTTGGTCACCACCAGCGGGTTGATCTCCAGCATCGCCATGTCCTTGGCGACGAAGGCCGCATAGAGCTGCGCGGTGAGCTTTTCGGCCTGCTTGGCGAGATCGCCGGAGAGCTTCAGCGCCTTCGCGACGGTGCGGCCGTGATGACCCATGATGCCGGTGGCGGGATCGACCGAGAAGGTCACGATCTTCTCAGGTGTATTGTGCGCGACGTCCTCGATGTTGACGCCGCCTTCGGTCGACACCACGAACGAGACGCGCGAGGTCTCGCGGTCGACCAGGAGCGAAAGATAGAACTCCTTGTCGATGTCGGAGCCGTCCTCGATGTAGAGGCGGTTGACCTGCTTGCCGGCGGGGCCGGTCTGGATCGTCACCAGCGTCGCGCCCAGCATCTGCTTGGCGAATTCGGAGACCTCTGCGGCCGCCTTGGCGATGCGGACGCCGCCCTTGTCCCCGGCACTGGCTTCCTTGAACTTGCCCTTGCCGCGGCCGCCGGCATGGATCTGGCTCTTCACCACATAGACCGGGCCCGGCAGGGCCTTGGCGGCGGCTTCCGCATCCGCGGGCTTGAGGACCGGGACGCCCTTGGAGATCGGCACGCCGAACTCACTCAGCAGCGCTTTGGCCTGATATTCATGGATATTCATATGGTCGCTCCCTGAACCCGCGGGCGGTGACCTCTAGGGCCCACCTCAGTCTTGTGGCTGGCATACCATATACCACAGGAACTGCAACCCGGATTCTCTGACATCGATCTGGACTGCCGAACCGGAGCCCGCCCGGACACGGGCCCCGGAAATGAAACCGCCGAAGACCGGGTTTTCGGTCTTCGGCGGGAAGTGTTTTGCGCCTTAGCGGCCGAGAAGATCGGGGGCGATCTTCTTGCAGGCATCGACCAGGCCCTGGACGGCACCGACCGACTTGTCGAAGGCCTCGCGGTCCTTGCCGGCAAGCTCGATCTCGACGACGCGCTCGACGCCCTTGGCGCCGATCACGACGGGCACGCCGACATACATGTCCTTCACGCTGTATTCGCCGTTCAGGTAGGCGGCGCAGGGCAAAACGCGCTTCTTGTCACGCAGATAGCTCTCGGCCATCGCGATGGCCGAGGCAGCCGGCGCGTAGAAGGCCGAGCCGGTCTTGAGCAGATTGACGATCTCGGCGCCGCCGTTGCGGGTGCGGTCGACGATCTCGTCGAGCCGCGCCTGCGAGGTCCAGCCCATCTTGACGAGGTCGGGCAGCGGAATGCCGGCGACGGTGGAATACTTCACCAGCGGCACCATGGTGTCGCCATGGCCGCCGAGCACGAAGGCGGTGACGTCCTCGACCGAGACGTTGAACTCGTCGGCCAGGAAGTAGCGGAAGCGGGCCGAATCCAGCACGCCGGCCATGCCGACGACCTTCTTGTGCGGCAGGCCCGAAGCCTTCTGCAGCGCCCAGACCATGGCGTCGAGCGGGTTGGTGATGCAGATGACGAAGGCGTCGGGCGCGTATTTCTTGATGCCGGCACCGACCTGCTCCATGACCTTGAGGTTGATGGAGAGCAGGTCGTCGCGGCTCATGCCGGGCTTGCGCGGCACGCCGGCGGTGACGATGCAGACCTTGGCATTGTCGAGCGCCTCGTAGGAATTGGCGCCGGTGTAATGCGCATCAAAACCGTCGACCGGCGAGGACTGCGCGATGTCGAGCGCCTTGCCCTGCGGCACGCCCTCGGCGATGTCGAACATCACGACGTCGCCCAGTTCTTTCAGGCCGATGAGGTGAGCCAGCGTTCCGCCGATCTGACCGGAGCCAATCAAAGCAATCTTGTCGCGCGCCATGTGAGCCTGTCCTTTAGACACGTAAGGAGGGGAAACTGAGACGGGTGGTTATCCCTTTCGCCTCCCCCGTTCAAGTCGCCCAATGCCCAATTGTCGGGCTTGCCGCGATAGCCGCCAGCCACATCCTCGTCATTCCGGGGCGTGCGAAGCACGAACCCGGAATCCATCGGGCGACAGAGCGCGCCGATGGATGGATTCCGGGCTCGCCGCTTCGCGACGCCCCGGAATGACAGCGCTGGCACAAATAGGACTTAAGTCTCCACCAGGCCCTTTAAGTCTCCACCAGGCCCTTGGTGGAGCCGCTGGCGGTGGAATCCTTGCGGCCGTGAGCCAGCGCCAGATAGGATTCCGAGCTCATCTCGATCAGGCGCGAGGCGGTCCGCTTGAACTCCATGGCCTCAACGCCCTCATGGGCGAGATACAGCGAAATCGGGTTGGCGTCGGCCGAGGCCATCAGCTTCACCGCATTGTCATAGAGCGTGTCGATCAGCGTGATGAAGCGCTTGGCGGCGTTGCGCTGGGAGAAGTCCATCACTGGAATATGGTCGACCAGGATGGTGTGATAGTCGTGCGCCAGCCTGAGGTAATCCGATGCGCCGAGCGGCTTCTCGCAGAGGTCGGCGAACGAAAACCGCGCCACGCCGTGAGCAGAGCACGGCACGTGCAGGATGCGGCCCTTGATCGAGATGTCGCGCGACCGGCATTTGGCGCCGCCGGACATCCGCAACCAGGCGCGGTCGAGCGCCGCGTCCGCATCGCCATCCGCCGGCGTCAGCCACATCGGCACGCCCTGCAGCTTCTCCAGCCGGAAGTCGGTGCGCGCATCGAGCCGCGCGACGTCCATGTGGTCGGTGATCTGCTTGATGAAGGGCAGGAACAGCGAGCGGTTCAGGCCGCCTTTGTAGAGATCGTCAGGCGCCACGTTGGAGGTCGCGACCACGACGGTGCCGAGCTCGAACAATTTGGCGAACAGGCGTCCCAGGATCATCGCGTCCGCGATGTCGGTGACGTGGAATTCGTCGAAGCAGAGCAGCCAGCTCTCCTCGAAGATCGCATTCGCCGTCAGCGCGATGACGTCGCCGTCGGCGATCTCGCCGCGCGCGATGCTCTGGCGATAGTCGTAAATGCGCTCATGCACGTCGGCCATGAATTCGTGGAAATGCGCGCGCCGCTTGTGCTCCACCGTGGCGTGCTGGAAGAACAGATCCATCAGCATGGTCTTGCCGCGGCCGACCTCGCCATGGACGTAGAGCCCGCGCGGCGCCTCGTCCTTGTCGCTGCTGAACAGCCGGCTGAGCAGGCCCTGCTTGCGCTGCGGCTTGTAGGTCGAAAGCCGCATGTCGAGCGCCGCATAGGCCCCGGCGACCTCGGCCTGCGCGGCATCGGGCTCGATCGCACCTGAGGCGATCTGGGCCTGATAGGCGTCACTGAAGGGGGAACTGGGGGTCGAGAGCATGGCCCTTTACCGCCAGAGACCGGCGGAAATTGCAACCCGTGAATTGGTGGACGGGGTATGCGGTTTCCTCTCCCTCGCCCCGTTCTTACGGGGAGAGGGCTGGGGTGAGGGGCCTCTCTCCGCGCTTGAGATCGCAGTGAGACCTGTACCCCCTCACCCGGATCGCAAAAGCGATCCGACCTCTCCCCGCAAGCGGGGAGAGGTGAAGAAAGAAATCACGCACACAGCTCGTAGGCGTCCTCCACGACATACGGGCCGCCGCCGGTCGAGGCGCGCGAGGAGAACAGCACAAAGCGCTCGGCCATGAACGCCTTGCTCGGGAAATAGCCGCGCAGCGAGAGATAGTCGGCGACGTCGCGGTCGGTGGCATCGTGCAGCCGGGCCAGCGTCACATGCGGGATGTATTTGCGGCCTTCGGGATTGAGGCCGATCCGCTGCATCATGCGTTCGAGCTCGGCCTGCAATTCCATCAGCGGCTTGCTCGGTGCGATGGTCGCAACGACGGCGCGCGGCTTGCGGCCGCCGAAACTGGTGAGGCCCTGCACCTTGACCTCGAACGGCTTGCGATCGACGCGAAACAGCATCGAGGCGATCTCGTTGGCGGAGACGCCGTCGATATCGCCGATGAAGCGCAAGGTGACGTGATAATTTTCGGGATCGATCCAGCGGGCGCCGGGAAGGCCTCCTCTCAAGTTGGAAAGCGCCTGGCCGATCTCGGCCGGAATTTCCAGACCCGTGAACAAACGCGGCATCGTTTCGCACTCCCGATGCTTGGGTACGATCCCTGAGCAGGATCATATCCAAATTAGAGCCGGCGACGAATCACCGGTACCTTGATTCCTATCGCAGTTGTGTGACTCTGCGAAGCACGCCGCGCCTCACCCCGGTAAAACCCTGGGAATTACGGCGAGCACTGCCTGCTTTCAACGCCGTTGCTCAGCGATCGTGCCAAGGAATGCCTGCACCGCGGGCATGATGTTGCCGACGATGATGTCGACGCCGGCCGCGGTCGGATGAATGCCGTCGGCCTGGTTGAGCTTGGCGTCGGCCGCAACACCCTCGAGAAAGAAAGGGTAGAGCGGCACGTCGAATTTTTTCGCCAGATCCGGATAAATCGAATTGAATCGCGCGGCATAATCGGCGCCGTAATTCGGCGGCGCCAGCATGCCGCACAGCATCACCGCGATCTTGCGCGCCTTGAGCCGCTGGACGATGTCGGTGAGCGCGGCGCGCGCCAGATCGGGATCGAGGCCGCGCAAGGCGTCGTTGGCGCCGAGCTCGACGATGACCCCGTCGGTTCCCTCGGGGACCGACCAGTCGAGCCGGTCGCGGCCGCCCGAGGTGGTGTCGCCGGACACCCCGGCATTGGTCATGTCGACATCTATGCCTTTGTCTTGCAAGGATTTTTTCAGCTTGGCCGGGAACGCGTCCTGAGCCGGCAGGCCGAGACCGGCGCTCAGGGAATCGCCGAGAACGACGAGCTTGATCGGTCTTGTCGCGTCCGCCCAAGCCGGGTTCGCCATTGTCATGAAGGCGAGCATCAACACGGCTATGTGCATGAACAATCCGTAACGCCTCTCGACCGCGCTAGCGGAGTTGCCATATGACCGGACCATGGACACTCGCATCGATACCTCTTCGCTCGCCGTCGCTTCGGCGGACACCATCGCCATCTCCAACGTCAATCTCTCATTGGGCACAGGCGCGGCACGCGTTCACATCCTCAAGGATATCAGCTTGCGAGTCGGCCGGAGCGAGACGGTCGGCCTGATCGGCCCGTCAGGCTCGGGCAAATCCACGCTGCTGATGGTGATGGCGGGGCTGGAGCGTCCTGATAGCGGAGAGGTGGTGGTCTCAGGCACGCCTTTCAATGCCCTCGACGAGGACGCGCTGGCGCGCTTCCGCGGCCGCCAGGTCGGCATCGTCTTCCAGTCCTTTCACTTGATCCCGACCATGACGGCGCTGGAGAACGTCGCGGTGCCGCTCGAGCTTGCCGGCAATCCCGATGCCGCGAGGCGCGCGGCAGAGGAGCTGCAATCCGTCGGGCTCGGCGACCGCCTGCATCATTATCCGACGCAGCTCTCCGGCGGCGAGCAGCAGCGCGTCGCGCTGGCCCGCGCACTGGCGCCCGATCCCGCCATCCTCGTCGCCGACGAGCCGACCGGAAATCTCGACGAGGCCACCGGACAACAGATCGTCGATCTCCTGTTCAGCAAGCACGCCGAGCGCGGCATGACCTTGGTGCTGGTGACGCACGATTCCTCGCTGGCGCATCGCTGCGATCGCGTGATCCGCCTGCGTTCGGGCCACATCGACACGCAGTCTGCGCCGGCATGAGCGCGGCGGCCGAACCCTTCGCCAAGCCGGGCGGCGTCGCGCTGTCGCTGCGCTACGCGCTGCGCGAATTGCGCGGCGGCCTGCGCGGCTTCTACGTCTTCATCGCCTGTATCGCGCTCGGCGTCATGGCGATCGCCGGCGTCGGCTCGGTGTCGGCGAGCCTCTCCGACGGCCTTGCCCGCGAGGGCCGGACGCTGCTCGGCGGCGACGTCTCCTTCGTGCTGTTCCAGCGCGAAGCGAAACCCGAGGAGGTCGCCTTCCTGCGCTCGCGCGGCACGGTGTCGACCGCCACCACCTTGCGCGGCATGGCGCGCGCGGCCGACGGCCAGCTCGCACTGGTCGAGATGAAGGCGGTCGACGACACCTATCCGATGCTGGGCCAGCTGACGCTGGCGCCACAATTGCCCATGTCCGACCTGCTCGCGGAGCGCGACGGCGCGTTCGGCGCGGCCGCCGACCCGACGCTGCTGGCGCGGCTGTCGCTGAAGACCGGCGACCGTGTCACGATCGGCTCGGCGACCTTCCAGATCCGCTCGACGGTCGAAGCCGAGCCCGACAAGCTCGCCGGCGGCATCGGTTTCGGCCCGCGCTTCCTGATCAGCGAATCGGGCCTGCGCGCCACCGGCCTGATCCAGCCCGGCAGCCTGGTGCGCTGGGTCTACCGGGTGAAGCTGCCTGACACCGCCAACAACGAGCGCGCCACCGAAGCCTTCATCGCGGATGCGCGCAGCGCCGCGCCGCAGGCCGGCTGGGAGATCCGCAGCCGCTCCAACGCTTCGCCGCAGCTCGAACGCAACATCAACCGCTTCACCCAGTTCCTGACGCTGGTCGGGCTCGCGGCGCTGCTGGTCGGCGGTGTCGGCGTCGCCAATGCCGTGAAGAGCCATATCGACCGCCGGCTCGAGGTGATCGCGACCCTCAAGGCCGTCGGCGCCACCGGTCGCGACGTGTTCGGCATCTACCTGGCGCAGGTTCTCGTGCTCGCGGGCGTGGGCTCGGCGATCGGCCTTGCGCTCGGCGCCGCCATGCCGTTCGCCATCGTTGGCCTGTTCGGCAAGCTGCTGCCGCTGCCGGTGGTGCCGGCCGTGCATGCCGACGAGCTCGCGCTGTCGTTCGTCTACGGCCTCCTGACCGCGCTGGCCTTCGGCCTGTGGCCGCTCGGACGCGTCCACGACGTGCCGGTGGCGGCGCTGTTCCGCGACACCATCAGCTCGGAATGGCACCGGCCGCGCGCAGGCTACGTCGTGTTCATGGGCGTGGTGATCGCGCTGCTGATCACCGTGGTGATCGGGCTCTCCTTCGACAAGCGCATCGCCGCGGTATTCGTGGCCTCCTCGGTCGTCGTGTTCGCCCTGCTGCGCGGCATCGCCGCCCTGCTGATGGCGATCGCGCGGCGGCTGCCGCGGACGCGGCTGCCGATGCTGCGGCTCGCGATCGCCAACATCCACCGGCCGGGCGCGCTGACGCCCTCGGTCGTGCTGTCGCTGGGGCTCGGGCTCGCCGTGCTCGTCACCATCACCCAGATCGACGGCAATCTGCGGCGGCAGTTCCTCGCGGCCCTCCCCGATCAGGCGCCGTCGTTCTTCTTCATCGACATTCCGAGCGCGCAGGCCGCACCGTTCGACGATTATCTCCGCAAGATCGCGCCCGGCGCGAAGGTCGAGGACGTGCCGATGCTGCGCGGACGCATCGTCGCCGCGCGCGGGCTGCGCGCCGAGGAGCTCAAGCCGTCCACCGATTCCGAATGGGTGCTGCAGAGCGACCGCGGCCTGACCTATACCGCCGAGCTGCCCAAAGGCTCCAAGGTCGTCGAGGGCGAATGGTGGAGCGCCGATTATTCCGGCCCGACGCTGGTCTCGATGGAGAAGAAGATCGCCGACGGACTGGGCCTCAAGCTCGGCGACGAGATCGTGGTCAACGTGCTCGGCCGCGACATCCCGGCCAAAATCGGCAATCTGCGCACCATCGACTGGCAGGGACTCGGCATCAACTTCGTTCTGGTGTTCTCGCCGAACGCCTTCAAGGGCGCGCCCCACACCCATATCGCGACACTGACGGAACCGGGCGGGAATGCGGCAGCCGACGGCAAGATCATCAAGCAGGTCGCCGACGCCTATCCGATGGTGACGAGCGTGCGGGTGCGCGAGGTGATGGAGACGGTCGGCTCGGTGGTGACCAATCTGGCGCTGGCGATTCGCGGCGCCAGCGCGGTGACCCTGATCTCGGCGATCCTGGTGCTGGGCGGGGCGCTCGCCGCCGGTCATCGCCACCGGGTCTACGATGCCGTGATCCTTAAGACGCTGGGCGCGACGCGGCTGCGGCTGCTGGGCGCCTATGCGCTCGAATACCTCCTGATCGGGCTCGCCACCGCATTGTTCGGCGTGATCGCCGGCAGCGTCGCGGCCTGGATGATCGTGACGCGGCTGATGACGCTGAGCTTCGTCTGGCAGGCCGGCAGCGCGGCCGGGGTCGTGGCGGCCGCGCTCGTCGTCACCGTCGGGCTGGGGCTCGCGGGCACGCTGCTGGCGTTGAACAAAAAGCCCGCCACGGTGTTGCGGAATTTGTGACAAAATGTAGCGGGGGGCAGCCCGGATGCGGAATCGCACGATTCCCGCGATTAACCACGACTGCTCGTCAGGTTCGCGTCAGGATTGCCGCCAAGGGCGACATTCAGCCGCGCGTGGAAGGTTGCAGCGAATGTGTTAGTTTCCCACATATCGAGTGGGTTCGGAGCCCCGATTGTTAGCCAAAATTTAGTCGGCTGGTGTCGGTATCCGAGATAGAATTTGACGAACCGGCGGCATGGCGACCCTCGTGCCGGACCGGACCAACCAACGGGAATTCGACCATGTCGGACCTAGACCGTAACTACGCTTCTCCTTTCGGCAGGGCCGCCGGGCGTGTTGACGCCGCGACGGTCGATGCCGGCCTGCGCGCCTATATGCTGCGCATCTACAATTACATGAGCATCGGCCTGGCCATCACCGGCCTTGCCGCGCTCGGCGTCTACATGGCCGCCGTGACCGACGTTCCGACGGCGGACGCGGTCCGCGTCGGCAAGCTGTTCCTGACGCCGTTCGGATACGCCATGTTCGTCAGCCCCCTGAAGTGGCTGTTCATGCTCGCGCCGCTCGCCATGGTGTTCGTGATCTCGGCGGGCATCAACCGTCTCGCCCCCTCGACCGCCCAGGTCCTGTTCTGGGTGTTCTCGGCGCTGATGGGCATCTCGCTGTCGTCGATCTTCCTGGTGTTCACGCACACCTCGATCGTGCGGGTGTTCTTCATCACCGCGGCCACCTTCGGTGCGCTGAGCCTCTACGGCTACACCACCAAGCGTGACCTGACCGGGATGGGCTCGTTCCTGTTCATGGGCCTGATCGGCATCATCATCGCCAGCCTGGTGAACCTGTTCCTGGCCAGCTCGATGCTGCAGTTCATCGTGTCGGTGGTCGGCGTGCTGGTGTTCTCGGGCCTCACCGCCTGGGATACCCAGCGGCTGAAGAACGACTACATCTACGGCTATGCCTCGGCCGGCGGTGACATCGCAGAGCGTGCGGCCATCACCGGCGCGCTGTCGCTGTACCTGAACTTCATCAACCTGTTCACGCTGCTCCTGCAGCTGCTCGGCCAGCGCGAGTAGGCGACGGACCAGAGCGAACGACACCAACCCCGGCCGAAAGGCCGGGGTTTTTGTTTGCGTGAGTCATGAACTCCTCGTCATGCCCAGGCTCGTCCCGCCTGCGCGGCCGAAGCCGCTTCGGCGAGGCGAAGGCCCGGGCATCCACGACCTCGGCAGTCGAAGGCGCGGAAGAACGTGGATGGCCGGGACAAGCCCGGCCATGACGTATGCGGGAACAGCGTTGCTCATCGCTGCGTCCCTGCTATCTTCACGCCATGTCCGCACCCGAAATCAGGCCCACCACCGAGGCCGAACTTCCCGCCATCACCGCCATCTACCAGCAGGCCGTCCGCGAGGGCACGGCGACGTTCGAGCTGGAGCCGCCCGACCTCGCCGAGATGACGCG
Source organism: Bradyrhizobium frederickii (assembly GCF_004570865.1). Lineage (GTDB taxonomy): Bacteria > Pseudomonadota > Alphaproteobacteria > Rhizobiales > Xanthobacteraceae > Bradyrhizobium > Bradyrhizobium frederickii. The sequence continues at coordinate 52,466 of NZ_SPQS01000024.1, read as the reverse complement.
CCGCTACCGCACGCTGATCGACGGCGGCTATCCCTATTTCGTCGCCATCCTCGAGGGACGCGTGGCCGGCTACGCCTATGCCGGCGCCTATCGGCCGCGGCCGGCCTATCGCTTCACGGTCGAGAACTCGATCTATCTCGATCCTTCTTTCCACCGCCGCGGTATCGGCTCGTTGCTGCTGGAGCGGCTGGTTGCCGAATGCGAGGCGCGCGGCTTCCGCCAGATGATCGCGGTGATCGGCGATTCCGCCAATGCCGGCTCGATCGGCGTGCACACCAAGGGCGGCTTCAAGATGATCGGCACGCATCCCAATGTCGGGCTGAAATTCGGCCGCTGGCTGGATACGGTGATGATGCAGCGCGACCTCGGCGAGGGCGCGACAACGGTGCCGGGGAAGTAGGTCGTAGGAAGTAGGTCTCGTAGGGTGGGCAAAGCGACTTGTCCGCCGTAGCTCGAAGAGCGAAGGCGGAAGCGTGCCCACGACTTGCGGCGATCGTAAAAAGGACGTGGGCACGGCGCTATGCGCCTTTGCCCACCCTACGGCACTGCTCGTGCCGTTACACCACCGCCAGCTTCCGATCGATCACCAGCAGCACGCGCTCCAGCTCGTGGCCGCGGCGCAGGATCAGGCCCGTTGCCGAGATCACGCTGTACATGCCCTGCTTGCGCGCCAGGCGCGGGTCCTTCTCGATGCGATAGATCGGCACCTCTGAGGCGCGGCGATAGACCGAGAAAACGGCGCGGTCCTTCAGGAAGTCGATGGCGTAGTCGCGCCATTCGCCGTCGGCGACCATGCGCCCATAGAGATTGAGAATACGGTGCAGCTCGAGCCGGTTGAACGTCACCCTGCTCTGTTGCGCATTCGCGGCGGGGCGCGCCGCCGCGCGCTGCTCGCTCGGATCGGCATCCTCCGACATCAGACTCATGGAGAGCCTCCTCATCGCACGACTTTACCCCAGGTCCCGCGAACCGTCCCCGGAACCGGATCATGACAAGGACATGATTGCGCCAACCGTTCCTCGCCGCAAGGGCCCTTGATGGAACTCGGTGCCTGCTTTCAACCGGTCGAATCGGGTGCGATTTCCCGCACACGCAAAGGTGGAACTCTGTCGCGGCAAACCGTCACGGGATCGTTAGCAGGAATCATAGTATCGCCGCTTTTCCGCCTAGCGACTGCCGCCCTGCACTGCGAGAAGATGGGCGTGCGTTGACCCGGTCCTTTCGGTTCCGGATTCCTCAGCCCCCAGCCCCCCGGGGTCGAACAGGATCGGGTCTGTACGCACGACAAGGAGGGCCAACGCAAGTTGGTCCTTTTTTGTTTGTGGCCGGGAGGTTTCCGGTGTCTCAGTCATTCCGGGGCGCACGAAGTGCGAGCCCGGAATCCATTTCTCGTCTCAGCAAGTGGATCGATGGATTCCGGGCTCGCGCCAAGTGGCGCGCCCCGGAATGACGAGAGGCTGATTGTCTTGAGACCTCTGCGTCTTCAATGCAGCGAGGTGTACGCCGCGCCGAGCATCGGGCCCGGTCGTTCGCGGCTGCCGTCCTGGACGTAGACCACCGCGCCGTCGACGCCATCGCGCGTGAGGTTCTCGATCGGCACCGTCCAGCTTTCCGGACGCCCGGTCCAGTCACCGACCTTGAGCAGGTTGCGCACCACGTTGTGATAGGTGACCTGCTGCCCGCGATTCTCGCCGCGGGTGATCGCGATCGGCACCGACTTGGCGATCGAGCAGATCCAGACCTCGCCATGCGAGACGGCCGGCTCGTTGCTCGCGGCGACCGACACGTTGATCTGCTTGCCCGCGAGCGACATCGTCACCGGCACGCTCATCACGCCCGTACCCTTGTCGGTCTTGCCGATCGCATTCTCGATGCCGGCACGATCGCTGCCGACGACATGGGTGGAGCCGTTGACCACGACCTGCGGGGTGTAAACCTCGCGGTCGCCGCGCATCTTCGAATAGGCGCGCTGCCGCGCAGAGAAACGCGAATCCGCCAGCGTGTCCTTCCAGCCGAGATAGTCCCAATAATCGATCGGCATGCTCAGCGCGATGATCGACGGATCTTTCGACAGATCGCCGATGATCTGGTCGGCGGGCGGGCAGGACGAGCAGCCCTGCGAGGTAAACAATTCGACAACGGCGCGGGGCTCGGCTTCGGCAGGACGGATGACGGCGGCGATCGCACAGATGCCGAGAGCGCCCGACCAGAGAGCACCGGACCAACGTGAAACCAGATGAGAAGCCGTCATTGTTGTCATGTCGAACGCCGCACACCATTGCTCGTGGGAAGGGAGATCTTATCGCCGGATGGTCACCGTAGTCTTACGGGGCGCAGCACACCCGACCGTCCGGGCGAACCGTCCAAAGGGAGGTTTTCCGCCGGGCGGGCCCATCTAGAGCATGCCGCAAACGCGCGAAGGCGGCCTTGTGATAGGCCGCCTTCGTTCAGTCTTCTACTCACTTCGCAGTGAGCCATCGTTCACAAATCCGCGCTTACGCCGCGAGCTTGCGCAGCACGTAGTGCAGGATACCGCCGTTGCGGTAGTAGTCGAGCTCGTCCAGCGTATCGATGCGGCAGAGCAGCGAAACGCGCTGCAGCGAGCCGTCGCCGGAGACGATCTCCGCGGTCAGCTTCTGGCGCGGCTTGAGGTCGCCGACGAGGCCGCGCAGCGTGACCTTCTCGTCGCCCTTCAGGCCGAGCGAGGACCAGGAGGTGCCGTCCTCGAAGGTCAGCGGCAGCACGCCCATGCCGACCAGGTTGGAGCGATGGATGCGCTCGAAGCTCTGGCAGATCACGGCGCGCACGCCGAGCAGACGCGTGCCCTTGGCCGCCCAGTCGCGCGAGGAGCCGTTGCCGTATTCGGCACCGGCGAACACAACCAGCGGCACCTTCTCTTCCTGATACTTCATCGCGGCGTCGTAGATCGACATCTGCTCGCCGTCGGGCCAGTGCTTGGTGAGGCCGCCTTCCGGAATGTTGCCGTCGGCGCCCTTCAGCATGAAGTTCTTGATGCGGATGTTGGCGAAGGTGCCGCGCATCATCACTTCGTGGTTGCCGCGGCGCGTGCCGTACTGGTTGAAGTCGGCGGGACGCACCTGGTGCTCGCTGAGATACTTGCCCGCGGGCGAGGTGAGCTTGATCGAACCGGCCGGCGAGATGTGGTCGGTGGTGATCTTGTCGCCGAACATGGCGAGGATGCGCGCCTCGACGATATCGGTGACCGGCTCCGGCTCCTTCTTCATGCCGTCGAAATAGGGCGGGTTCTGCACGTAGGTCGAAGACATGTTCCAGCGATAGGTCTCGCTCTCGACCGTCTTAATCTTGCGCCAGTTGGTGTCGCCCTTGAACACGTCGGCATATTTCTTCTTGAAGATCGACGCGGTCACGAACTTCTTCATGAAGGCGTTGATCTCCTTCGTCGTCGGCCAGATGTCCTTCAGATACACCGGCTTGCCGTCCTTGCCCTCGCCGAGCGGCTCGCTGGCGAGGTTCTTGGTGACGCTGCCGGCGAGCGCGTAGGCAACGACCAGCGGCGGCGAGGCCAGATAGTTGGCCTGCACGTCCGGCGAGACGCGGCCTTCGAAGTTGCGATTGCCGGAGAGCACGGCGGCCGCGACAACGCCGTTGTCGTTGATCGACTTCGAGATCTCCTCAGGGAGCGGGCCGGAATTGCCGATGCAGGTGGTGCAGCCGAAGCCGACCAGGTTGAAGCCGACCTTGTCGAGATGGGGCTGCAGGCCGGAATTGGCGAGATATTCCGCCACCACCTGGCTGCCCGGAGCGAGCGAGGTCTTCACCCACGGCTTGGCCTTGAGGCCCTTCGCCGCGGCGTTGCGCGCCAAGAGGCCGGCGCCGATCAAGACGCTCGGATTCGAGGTGTTGGTGCAGGAGGTGATCGCGGCGATCACGACGTCGCCATGGCCGATATCGAAGTTCTTGCCTTCGACCGGGAAGCGCTTGGTGGGCTCCTCGGCCTTCTTGTACTCGCTGCCGAGCGCAAGCGAGAAGCCCTCCGCGACGGTCGGCAGCGCGATGCGGCCTTCGGGACGCTTCGGGCCCGCCATCGACGGCACGACGTCGCCGAGGTCGAGGGTCAGCGTTTCCGTGAACACCGGATCGGGCGACTTGGCGGTGCGGAACAGGCCCTGCGCCTTGGCATAGGCCTGCACCAGCGCGACGCGCGCCGAGGCGCGGCCGGAGGTCTTGAGGTAGTCGAGCGCGGCGGCGTCCACCGGGAAGAAGCCGCAGGTCGCGCCGTATTCGGGCGCCATGTTGGCGATGGTCGCCTTGTCGGCGACGGAGAGATGGTCGAGGCCGGGGCCGAAGAACTCGACGAACTTGCCGACCACGCCGAGCTTGCGCAGCATCTGCGTGACCGTGAGCACGAGGTCGGTGGCGGTGACGCCTTCCTTCAGCGCGCCCTTCAGCTTGAAGCCGACGACGTTGGGCAGCAGCATCGACAGCGGCTGGCCGAGCATGCAGGCTTCCGCCTCGATGCCGCCGACGCCCCAGCCGAGCACGGCCAGACCGTTGACCATGGTGGTGTGGGAATCGGTGCCGACGAGCGAATCGGGATAGGCGACCTCGAAGGTGCCGGTCTTCTTGCCGACCGTCATCTTCTCCTTCTTGGTCCAGACCGTCTGGGCCAGATATTCGAGATTGACCTGGTGGCAGATGCCGGTGCCGGGCGGCACGACGGAGAAGTTCGAGAACGCCTTCTGGCCCCACTTCAGGAACTCGTAGCGCTCCTGGTTCTGCTTGTATTCCTCGGTGACGTTCTTGCCGAAGGCCTTGTTGTCACCGAAGAAGTTCACGATCACGGAGTGGTCGATGACGAGGTCGACCGGCACCAAGGGATTGATCTTTTCGGCATCACCGCCGAGCTTCTGCATGGCGTTGCGCATCGCGGCGAGATCGACCACCGCGGGCACGCCGGTGAAGTCCTGCATCAGCACGCGCGCCGGGCGGAACGCGATCTCGTGCTCCAGCGACTTCTTGCGCAGCCATTTGGAGACGGCGACGATGTCCTCTTTCTTGACCGAACGCCCGTCCTCGTTGCGCAGCAGGTTCTCGAGCAGGACCTTCATCGAATAGGGAAGTTTGGAAATCCCCTTCAGACCATTCTTCTCGGCCGTGGGCAGGCTGTAATAGACGTAGGTCTTGGCGCCGACCTTGAGGGTCTTTTTGCATTTGAAGCTGTCGAGCGAGGTCATGTAGGAATCCCAATTGTTAGCTATACCCGGCAGGGTATCTTAACACCGTCAGCGTATCAGGCTGGGCCGCTTGCAGGGGCAGGTTGAGTTGCTGCATCAAGTAGTTCCGGGCTTATAGAAGCTTTCTAACCGCGCCGCCACAGCCACAATCGTGCCGCAGCAATCGCGAGCCAAAAATTCCCATGCGCTACCCCAAGTTTTCCTGAGGCCCGGCTTTGACTGAACTGAAACGAGGCGAGATGCGGCTCTCCGGACACGGAGTCGCCTGCGTGCGGGGCGGCCGCCAGGTGTTTGCCGGGCTCGATTTCGCCGCGGTCTCTGGCGAGGCCGTGGCGGTCGTCGGCCGCAACGGCTCGGGCAAGACCTCGCTGCTGCGGCTGATCGCGGGCCTGCTGGTGCCGGCGGGCGGCCAGATCGCGCTCGCGGGCGGCGATGCCGAGCTGACGCTGCCCGAGCAGTGCCATTATCTCGGCCACCGCGATGCCCTGAAGCCGGCCCTCAGCGTCGCTGAAAATCTGAGCTTTTGGGCTGATTTCCTGGGCGGTGAGCGCGGCGACGCCGCCGCGACCCTCGCCACCGTCGGGCTCGACCATGCCACCCATCTGCCTGCGGGCTTCCTCTCCGCGGGCCAGCGCCGCCGGCTGTCGCTGGCGCGCCTGCTGACCGTCCGCCGCCCGGTCTGGCTGCTGGACGAGCCCACCAATGCGCTGGACGTTGCCGGCCAGGACATGTTCGGCGGCCTGATGCGCGAGCACCTGTCGCGCGGCGGCCTCATCGTCGCAGCGACCCACGCCCCGCTCGGGATCGAATCGCGGGAGCTGCGGATCGGGGGCGTGGCGTGAATTCGACCGACCCTCAGCTTTCCGAGCGGCTGGGCACCGGCCGCTCCGTTCCTTCGCCTCTCCCGCTTGCGGGAGAGGCCGGCGCGGAGCGCCGGGTGAGGGTTCTCTCCTCTGGGGGAGCCTTCGTTGTCGAGACACCCTCTCCCCGGCCCTCCCCCGCAAGCGGGGGAGGGAGCGCACCGCCCCTGGGGCGCGCCGGAGCCACCCCATGACCGCCCTGTCCGCCCTCATTCGCCGGGACATCCGGATCGCGCTCCGCGTCGGCGGCGGGGCACTGATCGGGGTGCTGTTCTTCCTGACCGTGGTGGTGCTGATGCCGTTCGCGGTCGGGCCGGATCTGGCGCTGCTGTCGCGGCTGGGGCCGGCGATCCTCTGGCTCGGCGCGCTGCTGGCGAGCCTGCTGACCCTGGACCGGCTGTTCATGGCCGACCACGAGGACGGCTCGCTCGACCTGATCACGATGAGCCGGACGCCGCTGGAACTCGCCTGTGCCGCCAAGGCGCTGGCGCATTGGCTGGCGGCGGGCCTGCCGCTGATTGTCGCAACCCCCGTGCTCGGCCTCCTGCTCAACCTCGACATGGTCGCGACCGGGGCGGTGGCGCTGACGCTGCTGGCGGGCACCCCGGCGCTGACGTTCACCGGCATGATCGGCGCGGCGCTGGCGGTGACGCTGCACCGCGGCGGCCTGCTGATGGCGGTGCTGGTGCTGCCGCTGTCGATCCCGGTGCTGATTTTCGGCGTGGCGGCCTCGCAGGCCGTGATCGTCGGTCCGATGACGTTCGGCGCGCCGTTCTCGATCCTGTGCGCGCTGTCGCTGGTCAGCCTCGTGATCGGCCCCTTCGCAGCCGCAGCGAGCCTGCGGCACGGGCTCGATTGAGATGCGCTCGACCGGCCTTGACCCCGATCAACTTTCGCCCCTCGCTTTCGTGCTGATTGCCTGAGCGGCCACCGATGATTATCAGGGTACCATGACACTGATCGACCTCGCCAACCCCACGCGGTTCCTCGCGCTGACAGCGCGGGTCCTGCCGTGGCTCGCGGCCGCGACCGTCGTCCTGCTCGCGATCGGTCTCTATCAGGCCGCGCTCGCGCCCGACGACTACCAGCAGGGCGCGACGGTGAAGATCATGTTCATCCACGTGCCCAATGCCTGGCTGTCGATGTTCGTCTGGGGCGTGATGAGCATCGCTTCGCTGGGCACGCTGGTATGGCGGCATCCGCTCGCCGACGTCGCCGCCAAGGCGGCCGCGCCGATCGGCGCCGCCTTCACCTTCCTGGCGCTGCTCACCGGCTCGCTGTGGGGCCGGCCGATGTGGGGCACCTATTGGGAATGGGATGCGCGGCTAACCTCGGTGCTGATCCTGTTCCTGATGTATCTCGGCCTGATGGCGCTGTGGCGCGCGGTCGACGATCCCTCGCGCGCGGCACGCGCGGCCGCGGTGCTGACCCTGGTCGGCGCGCTGAATTTGCCGATCATCAAATTCTCCGTCGACTGGTGGAACACGCTGCACCAGCCGGCCTCGGTGATGCGCATGGGCGGATCGGCCCTCGACAAATCGTTCCTGATTCCGCTCCTGGTGATGGCGATCGCCTTCACGCTGCTGTTCGTCACGCTGCATCTGGCGGCGATGCGCAACGAGATTCTGCGCCGCCGGGTCCGCTCCCTGCAGATGATGCAGGCGAGCCGCGTCGCGTTTTCGAGCGAGATGGGCACCGGCTCGCGCGGACAAAACGCGTCGAACGAAGTTGGAGCCGCATGATCATGTCGCTTGGTCCCTATGCATCCTTCATCGTGACGTCCTATGCGGCGGCGGCCCTCGTGGTCGCGATCCTGATCGGCTGGATCGCGCTCGACTATCGCAACCAGACGCAGCGGCTGCGCGAGCTGGAGGAGCGCGGCATCACGCGCCGGTCCGGCCGTAGCGCGACGGAGCTGCGATGAGCGATCAACCCGCCGCCGCAGCGCCGCAGCGCCGCACCTTCCTGATGGTGCTGCCGCTGATCGCCTTCATCGCACTTGCGCTGTTGTTCTGGTTCCGGCTCGGCAGCGGCGATCCCTCGCGGATTCCCTCGGCGCTGATCGGCCGTCCCGCGCCGCAGACCGCGCTGCCGCCGCTGGAGGGATTGCAGGACAACGGCGCCCAGGTGCCCGGCCTCGATCCCGCCGCGTTCAAGGGCAAGGTCAGTCTTGTCAATGTCTGGGCGTCCTGGTGCGTGCCGTGCCACGACGAGGCGCCGCTGCTGACCGAGCTGGCAAAAGACAAGCGCTTCCAGCTGGTCGGCATCAATTACAAGGACGCATCCGACAATGCGCGGCGCTTCCTGGGGCGCTACGGCAACCCGTTCAGCCGCGTCGGCGTCGACGCCAACGGCCGCGCTTCGATCGAATGGGGCGTCTATGGCGTGCCGGAAACATTCGTCGTCGGCCGCGAGGGCACGATTCTCTACAAGCTGGTCGGCCCGATCACGCCGGACAATCTGCAGAAGGTGTTGCTGCCGCAGATGGAGAAGGCGTTGAAGGCGGCGGGGAGCTGATCGCCGCGCTCGTGCGACATACCCGACTGTCATCGCCCGACTTGATCGGGCGATCCAGCATTCCAGAGACGTCAGACGTATACGGAGAAGCCGCGGCGTACTGGATTCCCCGCTTTCGCGGGGAATGACAGCGGTATGTGGGTCGACGTTTCGCTCTACCCCTTGCTCACATCCCCCGCCTCGGCCTCGCTCCTCTCCAGCGACACCGGCGCGAGGTGGTAGCGCTTGGTCAGCGGCATCTGGGCGATGGCGAAGATCATGGTCAGCGGGGTGACGCCGAACACCTTGAAGTTCACCCAGAAGTCCGTGCTTTGCGTGCGCCAGATGATCTCGTTCAGCGCCGCCATGCCGGCGAAGAACAGCGCCCAGCGCAGCGTGAGGATGCGCCAGCCCTGCGGCGTCAGGTTGAACACCTGGTCGAACATCACGGCGATGAAGGAACGGCCGAACAACAGGCCGCCGCCGAGGATCGCGGCGAACAGGCCGTAGATGATGGTCGGCTTGAGCTTGATGAAGGTCTCGTCGTGCAGCACCAGGGTCAGCGTGCCGAACACCAGCACGATCACGCCCGTCACGATCGCCATGACCGGGATGTGACGCGTCACCACGTAGGACGCGATCATTGCCGCCACGATCGCGACCATGAAGGCGCCGGTGGCGGCGAACAGGTTGAACTTCGCGTTGACGAAGAAGAACACGAGCAGCGGACCGAGCTCGGTCGCGAGCTTGAACAGCGGATGCGGCTGGGTCTTGTCCATTACCTGACCTTCTTTGCTGTCATCCCCCGCGAAAGGCGGGGGATCCAGTATTCCAGAGCCAGCGCGGCCGAACCGAGAAGCTCCGGCGTACTGGATGCCCCGCCTTCGCGGGGCATGACGAGGAAACCTACGATTCGATTCCGGCGATGGCGCGGGCGAAGTCGCGCGCGGTGAACGGCGCGAGATCGTCGACGCCTTCGCCGACGCCGATGAAATGCACCGGCAGCTTGAACTTCTCGGCCAGCGCCACCAGAATGCCGCCGCGCGCGGTGCCGTCGAGCTTGGTCATCACGAGGCCGGTGACCCCGGCGGTGCGATGGAAGGCCTCGACCTGCGACAGCGCGTTCTGGCCGACGGTGGCGTCCAGCACCAGCAGCACCGCATGCGGCGCGGTCGCATCCACCTTGCGGATCACGCGCACGACCTTTTCGAGCTCGTTCATCAGCTCGGCCTTGTTTTGCAGACGGCCGGCGGTGTCGATCAGCAGCACGTCGACGTTCTGCTCCTTGGCCGCGGTGAGCGCATTGAAGGCAAGGCTTGCGGAGTCCGAGCCTTGCGCGCCCGCGATGACGGGCGTCTTGGTCCGCTCGCCCCACACCTTGAGCTGCTCGATCGCTGCTGCGCGAAAGGTGTCGCCGGCGGCCAGCATCACCTTGCGGCCTTCGGATGCGAATTTTTGCGAGAGCTTGCCGATCGTGGTGGTCTTGCCGGAGCCGTTGACGCCGACCACGAGGATGACGAACGGCTTTTTGGCCGCATCGATCTCGAGCGGCTTCGCCACCGGCGCCAGCACCTTCTCGACCTCGGTGGCGACGACGTCCTTGACCTCGTCGGCCGAGATCGCCTTGTCGTAGCGGCCGGTGCCGACCGCGTCCGCGATCCGGACCGCGACGGAGGTGCCGAGATCGGCGCGCAGCAGCACGTCCTCGATGTCGTCGAGCATGGCGCGGTCGAGCTTGCGCTTGGTGACGAGGTCGGCGACCGCGGTCCCGAGCGAGGACGAGGTGCGCTTCAGCCCGTTGGACAGGCGGCGCCACCAGCTCAGCTTGGGGGGATCTGACGTGGTATCGTTCATGGCGGGGGTGTGTTAGCCGTTCCGGCCCATAAACGAAAGTCTTGACCGAAAGTCTTGCAATTGCTCGATGTTCCCCAATTGACGGCCGACGAGATCCTGGCCCGCGTGCTCCATCGCGACGGCCTGATGCTGGTCATCGACAAGCCGGCCGGCCTGCCGGTGCATCGCGGCCCCAAGGGCGGTCCCAATCTGGAGGATTCCTTCGACGCGCTGCGCTTCGGCCTGCCGCGGCCGCCGGTGCTGGCCCACCGGCTGGACAAGGACACCTCCGGCTGCCTCGTGCTCGGCCGCCATCGCAAGGCGACCGCCTCGCTCGGCCTATTGTTCAAGCACGGCAAGATCGGCAAGACCTACTGGACCGTGGTTGAGGGCGGCCCCACTGAAGACGAAGGCACCATCGACTTAGCCCTGGGACGGCTCAACGCCGAGCGCGGCTGGTGGCAGAAGCCCGACCCCGAAGGCCAGAAGGCCGTCACGAATTGGAAGGTGATGGGCCGCGGCGACGGCTTCACCTGGCTTGCCATGGAACCGGTGACGGGACGGACCCATCAATTGCGGGTGCATTCGTCAGCCACCGGCTGGCCGATCTTCGGCGATAACATTTACGGCAACGGCCCGCGCTTCGGCGAGCCGAAGCTGCACCTGCATTCCCGCGAGATCGTGGTGCCGATCTCCCGGAACAAGGAGCCGGTCCGCGTCGTGGCGCCGGCACCGCCGCATATGCATGAGAAGCTGAGGGCTTGCGGGTGGAACGGGGAATAGGTGCCTATCCTCATGGTGAGGAGGCCGCGTAGCGGCCGTCTCGAACCATGAAGGCCTCAATCGTTGCCGCCATCCTTCGAGACGCCCGCTTTCAGCGGGCTCCTCAGGATGAGGAGCGGTGGTCGGAAGGAGCGTCGCGCTCAGCTACCGCCCCATGGTTTACGAAACCTTCAGTCCTCGTCCCTCATGATCGCGTTTGCTTAGAACAAGCTTCCGTCAATTCGCTCAGGACGAGCAACGCGTCATGTCCACGGCCGGGCTATCGATCATCGACGAGGTCGAATCCGCGATTCGCGCCGGCTCACCGGAAAAAGGCCTGGCAACGGCCCGCCGGGTCACCGATCTGTTCCTCACCTCCGCCGGCAGTTTCGACGACGAACAGATCGCGCTGTTCGACGACGTGCTCGATCGCCTGATCGGCACCATCGAGCTGCGCGCGCTCGCGGACATGGGCGCCCGCATCGCGCTCGCCGAGATCAGCGCGCAGCTGGCGCCGGTCGCGCAGGCGCCGCCCTCCGTGATCCGCCGCCTCGCCAGCAACAACGAGATCCGCATCGCCGGTCCCGTGCTGCAGGAATCCGCCCGCCTCGACGACGGCGAGCTGGTGAAGATCGCATCCAGCAAGGGCGAGCCGCATCTGCTCGCGATCGCCGGCCGCTGGTGGCTGAAGGAGATCGTCACCGACGCGCTGCTGGCGCGCCGCTATCCCAGCGTCAGCCGCAGGCTCGCCGCCAATCCCGGCGCGCGCGTCTCCGGGACCGGATTTGCGCTCATGGTCGGGCAGGCCGAGGCGGATCCGGAGCTTGCCGTCAGCGTCGGCGTCCGCGTCGACCTGCCGTCGGAGCTGCGCCGCCGATTGCTGCGCTCGGCGACCGATGCCGTGCGCGCCCGCCTGTTGTCGTGCGCACCGCCGCATCTGTTCGAGGAGATCCAGAGCGCGATCGCGGCCATCGCCGTCGGCGTCGAGCGCGAGATGTCGGGCGCGCGCGATTTCGAAGGCGCCAAGCGCGCCATTGCGGGCCTCAAGGCCACCGGCCAGCTCAACGAGGCGACGTTGCTCGGCTTCGCCAGGCAGCGCCGTTACGAGGAGACCGCCGCCGCCCTGGCCGCCTTGTCCGGATCGACCGTCGAGGTGATCCGTCCGCTCATGCAGAGCCTGCGCGACGACGGGCTGTTGGTGCCGTGCAAGGCCGCGCAGCTCAGCTGGGAAACCGCCATCGCCGTGCTCGAAAGCCGTTTTGCGACCGGCGCGATGAAGCCCGCGGACCTCGCGCGGGCGCAAGCGCACTACGCGCGCATGACGCCGGAGAATGCAAAGCGCACGCTGCGGTTCTGGCAGGTCAGGGCGTCGTAGGGGCGCGCTATTCGCCAAACGAACGGTGTCATCCCCCGCGAAAGCGGGGGATCCAGTATTCCAGAGACGTCGGTGAGATGCGGAAAAGCCGCGGCGTACTGGCTCGCCCGGTCAAGCCGGGCGACGACACCGACTATGTGGTGAGCCGCTCGCCATCGCTGCCGGTAATCTTGCGCGACACCACGCTTCCAACACACTCGCCCGCAATCGCCACCGGCAAATAGTGCTCCGTGCGGCCCTGGCTCTCGCTCTCGATCAGCACCTCGCGCGTCGCGCCGATCTCCGCCTGCAGCCGCTTGCGCAGCGCCGCTTCGCCCGCCGCGCGCAGCCGCTTCGCACGTTCCTTGATTGCACCGCCCGCCACCTGCGGCATCCTTGCGGCCGGCGTGCCGGGGCGCGGCGAATAGGGGAAGACGTGCAGGAATGTCAGGCCGCATTCCTCGACGAGATCGAGCGAACGCGAAAACATCTCATCCGTCTCGGTCGGGAAGCCTGCGATGATGTCGGCGCCGAACACGACGTCGGGGCGCAGGCGGCGGACCTGGTCGCAGAACGCGATCGCGTCCTGCCGCGAATGCCGCCGCTTCATGCGCTTCAGGATCATGTCGTCGCCGGATTGCAGCGACAGGTGCAGATGCGGCATCAGGCGCGGATTGTCAGCGATGGCATCGAGCAGATCGGAATCTGCCTCGATCGAATCGATCGAGGAAATGCGCAGGCGCTTCAGCTCCGGCACGTGCCGCAGAATCTGCTTGGTCAGCAGGCCGAGCTTCGGCGCGCCCGGCAGGTCGGCGCCGTAGCTGGTGAGGTCGACACCGGTCAGCACGATCTCGGCATGGCCGCGCATGGCCAGCGTCCGCACCTGCTCGACCACCGCGCCCATCGGCACCGAGCGCGAATTGCCGCGGCCATAGGGGATGATGCAGAAGGTGCAGCGATGATCGCAGCCGTTCTGCACCTGCACGAACACGCGCGGCAGGCCGCTCGCATAGCCGTCGACGAGATGCGGCGCCATCTCCCTGATCGCCATGATGTCGCTGACGGCAACCTTCTCGTGGGCGCCGAGGTCTAAAGCGCTGCGCGTCTCCTGCCACGCAGACGGGCGCATCTTGTCGTCATTGCCGAGGACGCGATCGACCTCGGCCATGTCGGCGAACATCGCCGCTTGCGTCTGAGCCGCGCAGCCGGTGACGACGATGCGCGCACTCGGCCGTTCGCGCTTCAACTTGCGGATCGATTGCCGCGCCTGCGCCACCGCCTCGTTGGTGACGGCGCAACTGTTGATGACGATAGTGTCTTCGAGCCCTGCAGCTTCGGCCTCGCGGCGCATCACCTCGGCCTCGAAGGCGTTGAGGCGGCAGCCGAAGGTGACGATGTCGACGGCCATCAGGCGACCGGCGCGAACAGCGCCGGATCGAATCTGCCCTCATATTCGAAGGTCGCGGTGCCCGTCATCAGCACGTGGTCGTCGCGCTCGCGCCATTCGATGCCGAGCTTGCCGCCGGGCAGCGTGATCTCGACATTGCGCTCGGCACGCTTCAGCCGGGCCGCGGCAACCGCCGTGGCGCAGGCCGCCGAGCCGCAGGCCCTGGTCAGGCCGGCACCGCGCTCCCAGGTGCGGATCGTGATGTGCTGGGGATCGACGATATGGGCGAGCGTGATGTTGGCGCGCTCCGGGAAGATCGGATGGTTTTCCAGCAGCGGGCCGAAGCGCTCGAGATCGTAGCCGTCGACGTCGTCGACCCAGAAGATCGCGTGCGGATTGCCCATGCTCACCACGGAGGGCGAATGCAGGATCGGATTGTCGATCGGCCCGATCTGCAATTCGATGTAGCGGGTGTCGCGGAACTCTTCCGCCAGCGGGATATCCTGCCAGCCGAACTTCGGCGCACCCATGTCCACGGTGTAGAGATCGGGCAACGGCCCCTGCCAGGCGTTGAGCAGGCCCGCAGCCGTCTCGAACGTCGCCGCGGTCTGCCCGTTCTTCTCGAAGATGCGCCGCACCACACAGCGCATGCCGTTGCCGCAGGCGCCGGCCTCCGAGCCGTCATTGTTGTAGATGCGGATGAAGGCCTCGGTGCCGTCGAGCCGCGGCTTCTGCAGCACCATGAGCTGGTCGTAGGCCACGCCGCCGTTCGCGGACGCCACCGCGCGGGCGTCGTCCGGCGTCACCCGGCCAGCGGAATCGCGCATGTCGACAACGACGATCTCGTTGCCGATGCCGTTCATCTTGGCAAATGCGTGGTTGGCCAGCGCGCTCATGAAAATTCCCGAATTTCGCCCGTCTTATATGGCGATCCTTGCCGGCTTGGCCAGTGATTTGCGGCCGGCCGCATGACGCATCTGTCATGGGACGAATTCGGCACTCGCGTGTTAGAACGGCGCCGCTCGCCGCGAACCGGGATGCGGGGCCGGGCTAAAGCTGGATTTGGGCCTTGGTGGGCAAGGTCTTGGTGATTGAGGGCCTTGGTGGTCAAGGCCTTGGTAGGTTAAGGCCTCGGGGAGAATAAAATGATCAGGTTTCGTCGTCTTGCTCTGGCCGCGCTGATCCCGGCAGCGGCCTTGTCGCTTGGCCTGCCTGAGGTTCTGGCACAAGCCCCGAGCCCGGCACCGGCCGCCTCGGCAAGTCCCTCGCCGGCCCCATCGGCGAGCCCCTCCCCGGCCGCGAGCGCCTCGCCGGCACCTGCGGCCGCACCATCGCCAGCAGCCAGCGCTTCGCCCGCGCCTGCGACAACGCCCTCGCCCGCAGCCAGTGCCTCACCCAGCCCGGCAACACCGCCGCCTGCCGCCGCCACAACCCCCGCCCCGGTGCAGACCGCCGATCCGTTCGGCCTGGAGACCACGCTCGAGGCCAGGAAGGTCGTGATGGTCAAGGGCACCGCGAACTGGGACTCGGCCTTCGACACGCTGATCGACGCTTTCAAGGCGCTGAACACGCTCCTGGACAAGCAGGGCATCAAACCGGCCGGCAACGCGATGATCGTCTACACCTCGACCGACGACACCGGTTTCACCTTCCTGGCCGAGATCCCGGTCGAGCAGGACCCCAAGAACCTCGCGAAGGACATGAGCATCGGCAAATCGCCGGAGGGCAAGGTGCTGAAATTCGTCCATCGCGGCTCCTACGACAACATGGACAACACCTACGAGGCGATCACCAATCACCTCGACGACAAGAGGCTGGAAGCCAAGGACACCTTCATCGAGGAATACCTCACCGATCCCCTGAAGACCGCTGAAGACAAGCTCGTGATCAACGTTTTCGTGCCGCTGAAATGAGAGTCATGAAGAACCCTGCCGTCCTTGCCGCGTCCCTTGCCGCCGTTGTTGCCGCCGCGCTGCTGACAGCGCCCGCGCTCGCCGATGATTTTCCGTCCGCCATTTCAGTGAGCGGCGAAGCCAATGTCTCCGTGGCGCCGGATCTCGCGCAGATCGACGCCGGCGTCGCCAACGACGCCAAGACGGCGAAGGAAGCCTCCGACGCCAACAATGCCGCGATGGGCAAGGTGCTGCTGGCGCTGAAGAGCGCCGGCATCGTCGAGAAGGATTACCAGACCTCGCGCCTGTCGCTGCAGCCGCAATACGGCCAGAACAAATCCACCGGCGCATCCCCGGTGGTCGGCTTCCGCGCCAGCAATCGCGTCACCGTCAAGATTCGCGACGTCACCAAGGTCGCCACCATCATCGACACGCTGGTCGGCGCCGGCGCCAACGACATCGGCAACATCTCCTTCGAGGTGACGCAGGCCTCGAAGCTGCTCGACGATGCGCGCGAGCAGGCGGTCGCGGACGCCCGCCGCAAGGCCGAGATCTATGCCAAGGCCACCGGCGTCACGTTGGGCGCGCCGCTGAGCGTGTCCGAGGGCGGCGCTCCGGTGCCGCTGTTCAAGGCGCGGATGGCGACAGCACCGATGGCAGCGCCTGCTGCGGTCGCACCCGGCGAGGAGACGCTGTCGGTGACGGTGAACGTGAGCTGGGCGATCAAGCAGGTGCAGTAAGACGCACGCTGCCGGCTAAGAATACAAGTGTCGTCCCCGCGCAGGCGGGAACCCATAACCACAGGGAGTGGTTATCGCGCGACGCAGGTCACTCCGAGTCTTCGCCAAACTTCTCCCTGTGGTTATGGGTCCCGGATCTGCGCTTCGCTTGTCCGGGACGACAGCGGAGAATGACGCGAAATCTCAGCTAGATCTCCACCACCTGTCCCGGCTGCATCGCCACGAACCGCTCTTGCGAGATCTTCGCAGCATCCAGCGCGTCCACCAGCGCCTTGGCCGGCGCATCGATCGCTTCGTCCGTCAGCTGGAACGTGCCGTGGTGATGCCCGAGCGCGGCCTCGGCGCCGCAATCGGCCAGCGCCCTCACGGCGTCCTCCGGATTCATGTGCTGGTCGCGCATGAACCAGCGCGGCTCGTAGGCGCCGATGGGAAGGATGGCGAGACGCAGCTTGCCGTGCTTCTCGGCGACGCGGCGAAAATGCCGGCCGTCGCCGTAGCCGGAATCGCAGACGACGTAGATTTTCCCGGCCGGCGTCTCCAGGACGAAACTCGCCCATAGCGCCTTGTTGCGATCGAACATGCCACGCGCCGTCCAGTGCCGGGTCGGCACCAGATGCACGGCGATGCCGCCACCGAGCTCGACGCGGTCATGCCAGTCGAACGCCTCGACCTTGATGCTGGGATCCCAGCTGCGCATCGTGACGTCGTTGCCGAGCGGAGTGACCACGCGCGGGGCAAAATTCTTGGTGAGCCGCGACAGCGTGGCGATGTCGAGATGATCGTAATGGCCATGCGAGACCAGCACGACGTCGATCTTCGGCAGCTTCTCGAAGGCGATGCCGGGATCGTTGTGGCGCTTCGGCCCGGCCCAGGCGACCGGCGAAACCCGCATCGACCAGACCGGATCGACCAGGATGTTGAGGCCGCCGGCCTGGATCAGCCAGCTGGCATGGCCGACGAAGGAGAGCCGCACCTTGTCGCCGTCGACCCGCTCCGGCGGGATGTCGGCATGAGGGCTGGGGGCCCAATCCGGCCATGTCGCGCGCCGCCGCTTGCCGCCCAACTGCCAGCGCAGCACTTCACGCAGCGATTTCGGCGGCGCTCCGTCCGGATCGAAAAAGGTGAGGCCGTCGAAATGGTCGGAGGCCGGGCCGTCATAGATTTTCATACGGGACATCCAGAGGGAGGGAACACCGACCAGGGCGCCGGCCCCGGCAAGCAATCCGAACAGGCGGCGACGGGTGATCGGCACGGGGCTTCAGCGGTGGTAACGGGGGCGGGTCATCAATTGTATATGGGCGGACCCCGGCGAAAAGGAACCGGCAGCCAAAAAGGCTCTCTTTTCAGGATCTTGCCCTGGCAAAGCCGCCCCGGCACCCTAACTTTCCTTGACTTTTGAGCGGCAGCGGCGTTTAACCCCGCCACTTTCTCGGAAAGGCTTTCTTTTCGACCCGCCGACCGGCCCTCGAGGCCGGAGGTCAACGCCCGACAGCGCTGTGCGCCCTCGGGCGCAAAGGTGTTTGGACTTTCTTCTCCCTCGCCCCGCTCTTGCGGGGAGAGGGTCGGGGTGAGGGGCTCTCTCCGCGCATGGTGCGCGTAGATGGTCCCGTACCCCCTCACCCGGATCGCAAGGGCGATCCGACCTCTCCCCGCAGGCGGGGAGAGGTAAAACAGGACAACGGCATTGTTCGACAATCTGTCGGAACGGCTTGGCGGAATTCTCGATCGTCTGACGGGGCGCGGTGCGCTGACCGAAAAGGACGTCGACGCCGCGATGCGCGAGGTGCGCCGCGCGCTGCTGGAGGCCGACGTCGCGCTCGAGGTGGTGCGCAGCTTCACCGAGCGCGTCCGCGAGCAGGCGATCGGCGCCACCGTCGTCAAGTCGGTGACCCCCGGCCAGATGGTGGTCAAGATCGTCCATGACGAGCTGGTCAATACGCTGGGCAGCGAAGGCCAGACCATCGACGTCAATTCCGTGCCGCCGGTGCCGATCATGATGGTCGGCCTGCAAGGCTCGGGTAAGACGACCACCACCGCAAAGCTCGCCCGCCGCCTGGTCCAGCGCGACAAGCGCAAGGTGCTGATGGCCTCGCTCGACGTCTACCGTCCGGCGGCGATGGAGCAGCTCGCCGTGCTCGGCCGCGACCTCGACATTCCGACCCT
The DNA here is from genome assembly GCF_004570865.1 of Bradyrhizobium frederickii. Lineage (GTDB taxonomy): Bacteria > Pseudomonadota > Alphaproteobacteria > Rhizobiales > Xanthobacteraceae > Bradyrhizobium > Bradyrhizobium frederickii. The sequence continues at coordinate 33,763 of NZ_SPQS01000024.1, read as the reverse complement.
GCCGATCGTGGCGGGGCAACAGCCGCCGCAGATTGCGAAGCGTGCGCTGGAAGCCGGCAAGCTCGGCGGCTACGACGTCGTGCTGCTCGACACCGCCGGTCGCACCACGCTCGACGAAGAGATGATGGCGGAAGCGGCCGCGATCAAAGCCGCGGCGAACCCGCACGAAGTGCTGCTGGTCGCCGATTCTCTCACCGGCCAGGACGCCGTGAATCTGGCGCGCGCGTTCGACCAGCGCGTCGGCCTCACCGGCATCGTGCTGACACGCGTGGACGGCGACGGCCGCGGCGGCGCCGCGCTGTCGATGCGCGCGGTCACCGGCAAGCCGATCAAGCTGCTCGGCACCGGCGAAAAGACCGACGCGCTGGAAGATTTCCACCCCGATCGTATCGCCGGCCGCATCCTCGGCATGGGCGACGTGGTCTCGCTGGTCGAGCGCGCCGCCGCCAACATCGACGCCGAGAAGGCCGCGCGCACCGCCGAGCGCATGCGCAAGGGTCAGTTCGACCTCAACGACATGCGCGAGCAGCTGCTGCAGATGGCCAACATGGGCGGCATCAGCGGCCTGATGGGCATGATGCCCGGCATCTCCAAGATGAAGAACCAGATCGCGGCCGCCGGCATCGACGACAAGATCTTGAAGCGCCAGGTCGCCATCATCGATTCCATGACGCGCGACGAGCGCCGTCATCCCGATCTGCTCAAGGCCAGCCGCAAGAAGCGCATCGCCGCCGGCAGCGGCCAGAGCGTCGAGCAGGTCAACAAGCTGCTCAAGATGCACCGGAACATGGCCGACGTGATGAAGGCCATGGGCTCGGGCAAGCGCGGCCCGCTCGCTGGCATCGCCCAGGCGATGGGCTTTGGCGGCGGCATGAAGATGCCGTCTCCGGAAGAGATGAAGGCGCTGCAGGAGAAGATGCAGAGCGGCGGCGGCCAGGGCCTGCCCAGCCTGCCGAAGGATCTGCCGCCCGGTCTTCGCTCAGGCCTACCGAATGTGCCGGGGCTTACCGGCCTCAGCGGCAAGCCGACCCTTCCGGGGCTCGGCGGTTTTCCCGGCAAGAAGAAATGACGAATTCGTCGCACGGGTCGCAAGTGTCCCGCGTGACGCGAAAATACCGATCAACCGAACAAACGTACTTTGAAGGAGAACTGAATGTCCGTCGTTATCCGCCTCGCCCGCGCAGGCACCAAGAAGCGTCCCGTCTATCACGTCGTCGTCGCCGATTCCCGCTTTCCGCGCGATGGCCGCTTCATCGAGCGTCTCGGCTATTTCAACCCGCTGCTGCCGAAGGACAACGAGGCGCGCCTCAAGCTCGACCTGGACAAGGTGAAGGCCTGGGTCGCCAAGGGCGCGCAGCCGTCCGACCGCGTGATGCGCTTCCTCGACGCCGCCGGCGTTGCCAAGCGCGAGGCACGCAACAACCCGCAGAAGGCCGTGCCGCGCAAGGAGCGCAAGGCGCAGGCCGAAGCCGCCGCCAAGGGCTAAGGCCGGATCATGTCGGCGCTGGTCTGCGTCGCGCGGATCGGCGCCGCGCATGGTGTGCGCGGTGCGGTCAAATTATGGACCTTCACCGAAGATCCTTTCGCCGTGAAGCGCTACGGTCCGCTGCTGTCCAAGGACGGCAAGCGCCAGTTCGAAGTCGCACAGGCGCGCGAGGCGAAGGACCATCTGGTCGCGACATTCAAGGGCGTCACGACCCGCGATGAGGCCGAGCGCCTCAACGGCATCGAGCTCTACGTCGCGCGCGAAAAACTGCCCGCGACGGACGAGGACGAATATTACCACACCGATCTGATCGGGCTCGCCGCCGTCACCACGGAGGGCGATGCGCTCGGCCGCGTGCTCGCGATCCACAATTTCGGCGCCGGCGATATCATCGAGATCGCGCCTCTCAAAGGCCCGACGCTGCTGCTGCCGTTCTCCAACGCGGTGGTGCCGGAGGTCGACCTCAAAGGCGGCCGCGTGGTGATCGCGCTGCCGCAGGAGATCGAGGGCGAAGACAAGGACAACGATCCCTCCGCGAGTCGTCCCCGCGAACGCGGGGACCCATAACCACAGGCCGAGATTTTTCGCTAAGCTGACCGCTCCAGCCGTCGCAAACCGGCCGCGGTGGTTATGGATCCCGGATCTGCGCGCGCTTGGGGCTCGCTTGTCCGGGACGACGAGAACTGAGATCCGATGATCGATCCCTCACCCTGGCGCGCGACGGTGCTGACGCTGTTTCCGGAGATGTTTCCGGGGCCGCTCGGCGTGAGCCTCGCCGGGCGGGCGCTGGCCACCGGAATCTGGCAGCTTGAGGCGCGGGACATCAGGGCGTCCGCCACCGACCGCCACCGCAGCGTCGACGACACCCCGGCCGGCGGCGGCCCGGGCATGGTGCTGCGCGCGGACGTGCTGGCGGCGGCGATCGATGCGGCGGAGACAGGGCCCGAACGGCCACGCCTGCTCATGAGTCCGCGCGGTCGGCCATTGACCCAGGCCCGTGTCGAGGAGCTCGCCCGGGGGCCCGGCCCGCTGATCGTCTGCGGGCGCTTCGAGGGGGTGGACCAGCGGGTGATCGACGGACGGGGCCTGGAGGAGGTCTCGATCGGCGATTACGTGCTGTCCGGGGGCGAAATCGCAGCTTTGGCGCTGATCGACGCCTGCGTGCGGCTGTTGCCGGGGGTGATGGGCAAGGAAGCCTCTGGAACCGAGGAAAGCTTTTCCGAGGGCCTTCTGGAATACCCCCAGTACACCCGGCCGCAGCTGTTCGAGGGGGTTCCTATCCCTGAGATCCTGACCTCCGGCGACCATGCCAAGGTGGCAGCCTGGCGGCGGGCGCAGGCCGAGGCCCTGACGGCGGCCCGGCGGCCGGATTTATGGGCCCAGATCCCGCCAAAGCCGGCGAATCGGGCCGGGCGCCAAAAAACGCCAAAAAACAAGACAGACGGGTGACAAACGCTCCGGCTTGCCTTATAGGAGCGGCCAAATCCGCAATGGCTGGATAGACGAATTTTGCGCAGCCCCCCGTTTCCAGGGCTGGGCGCGCCGATGGAGATTTACCCATGAACCTGATCAAGCAGCTCGAGCAAGAGCAATTCGACAAGCTGTCCGCCGGCAAGGACATTCCGGAGTTCGGTCCCGGCGACACCGTGATCGTCAACGTGAAGGTCGTCGAAGGCGACCGCACCCGCGTGCAGGCCTATGAAGGCGTCTGCATCGGCCGTTCCGGCGGCGGCCTCAACGAGAGCTTCACCGTGCGCAAGATCTCCTACGGCGAGGGCGTGGAGCGCGTATTCCCGGTGATGTCGCCGATGATCGACTCGATCAAGGTGGTGCGCCGCGGCAAGGTGCGTCGCGCCAAGCTTTATTACCTCCGCAACCTGCGCGGCAAATCGGCCCGCATCGTCGAGAAGCAGGACCGCCAGGCGGCCGTCGGCGAGTAAGCTTCGCGACCAGGCAAGTTTCGAAAAGCGCGGGGCTCGGCTCCGCGCTTTTTTGTTTGGCCTCATGCTGCGCATGCGGTGCCGCCCCTCACCCCTGAGGAGCGCGGAACGCGCGTCTCCCTTCATCCTTCGAGACGCGCGCAAGAGCGCGCTCCTCAGGATGAGGGTCATGCCCTGACCGCGCATTGAAACCACTCGCGATTTCAGTTCGGCCTGCTATATATTCCTGGAATGTTTCCAGATCCGACCAGCCCCTCGTCCGTCAAGCGCATCGTCATCGACGATCGCTCGCGGCTGCCTGGCCGGTTCTTCGGCCGCTTCGCGACCTCGGCAACGTCAGAGCTTATTCGCGCAGCCTGAGAGGCTGCGCTGACGATTTTGTTGCCCGCGCGCACGCGCGCACATCCGCTACCAACATTCTTCGGAGCTGACGCTCATGTCCAAGCCGACCACATTGTACGACAAGATCTGGAACGACCATCTGGTGCACGAAGCCGAGGACGGCACCTGCCTGCTCTATATCGACCGCCATCTGGTGCACGAGGTGACCTCGCCGCAGGCATTCGAGGGCCTGCGCGCGACGGGGCGCAAGGTTCACGCGCCGGAGAAGACGCTCGCCGTCGTCGACCACAACGTGCCGACCACCGATCGCACCAAGCCGAATCCCGATCCGGAGAGCATCGAGCAGATCAAGGCGCTGGCCGAGAACGCCAAGGAATTCGGCATCGAATATTACAACGAGTTCGACAAGCGCCAGGGCATCGTCCACGTCATCGGCCCCGAGCAGGGCTTCACCCTACCCGGCACCACCATCGTCTGCGGTGACAGCCACACCTCGACGCACGGCGCGTTCGGGGCGCTCGCGCACGGCATCGGCACCTCCGAGGTCGAGCACGTGCTGGCGACGCAGACGCTGATCCAGAAGAAGGCGAAGAACATGCGCGTCACCGTCGACGGCAAATTGCCGGACGGCGTGACGGGCAAGGACATCATCCTGGCCATCATCGGCGAGATCGGCACCGCGGGCGGCACCGGCTACGTGCTGGAATATGCCGGCGAAGCGATCCGTGCGCTCAGCATGGAAGGCCGCATGACGGTCTGCAACATGTCGATCGAAGGCGGCGCCCGCGCCGGCCTCGTTGCGCCCGACCAGAAGGCGTTCGACTTCCTGCGCGGCCGCCCGAAGGCACCGAAGGGTGCGGACTGGGATGCGGCCATGCGCTATTGGGAGAAACTGCGCTCCGACGACGGCGCGCATTTCGACCACGAGCTGCGCCTCGATGCTGCAAAACTGCCGCCGATCGTGACCTGGGGCACCAGCCCCGAGGACGTCATCTCGGTGACCGGCATCGTGCCCGATCCCGACAAGATCGCCGACGAAGCCAAACGCATCTCCAAGCATCGCGCGCTGAAATACATGGGCCTGACCGCAGGCACCAAGATCACCGACATCAAGCTCGACCGCGTCTTCATCGGCTCCTGCACCAACGGCCGCATCGAAGATTTGCGCGCGGCGGCGAAGATCGCGGAAGGCAAGACCGTTTCAGCAAACGTCAACGCCATGGTCGTGCCGGGCTCCGGGATCGTGAAGGAGCAGGCCGAAGCCGAGGGCCTCGACAAGATCTTCATCAAGGCCGGTTTCGAATGGCGCGAGCCGGGCTGCTCGATGTGCCTTGCGATGAACCCGGACAAGCTGGCTCCGGAAGAGCGCTGCGCCTCGACCTCGAACCGCAACTTCGAGGGCCGCCAGGGCTTCAAGGGCCGCACCCACCTCGTCTCGCCGGCGATGGCAGCGGCGGCGGCGATCGCCGGTCACTTCGTCGACGTCCGGGAGTGGCGCTAAGCCGCTCCCAGCAAATTGTAGCGATCGCGGCAAACTGCCGTTAATCGATCGCCTGACACTCTCGTCCTCGCGAGGTTTTCGCGAGGACGCGCGCAATGGCCAACAAGCCTGAATATGTCGACCTGATCAGCGAGGCCACGCGCCAGCGCCGCCGGCGCGCGGCGCCCTTGCGCATCGTCGCCAAGCCTGAGGTCGAGGAGAGCTCGAAGCTCAGCCGCTGGCCGCCGGCGATGTTCAAGCAGTGGAAGCTGGACAATCTGATGCGGTGGAAAGCGTCGTCGTGGAAGCTGAAGGACTGGCTGTAGCCGCGTTCTCCGTCATGCCCGGGCTCGTCCCGCCTGCGCGGCCGAAGCCGCTTCGGCGCGGCGAAGGCCCGGGCATCCACGATCTTCATGCGCGCGCTCCGAGAACGTGGATGGCCGGGACAAGCCCGGCCATGACGAATGCGGAGCCGGCAATTCACCCACGTCACCAATACCGGTACGGATAGTGCCAGCGATGCCAGCGGCAGATGCGGCGCGGGCCGTAATAGGTCCAGATGATCCGGCAGCGGCGCGGATGATGGTAATAGGGATAATAGCCGCCGACATAATAGCGCCGGTGGAAGTGGCGATGGCCGTAGTGCGGCCGATAGATCCCGTAGCGATGAAATCCGCCATAGCGGTGAACGCCGCCATAGCGATAGCCGCCGCCGTGGAAGGCCGGCGCGGCGCGGAAGCCGCCGATGCGAGCGCCATGAAAATGTCCGCCACCGCCGCGGAAACCGCCGATATGCGCGCCGCCACCGCGGAAGCCACCGCCGCCGTGAAAATGTCCGCCTCCGCCGTGTCCGCCGCCGTGGCGAACCTGCGTGACGAGGTCATCGGTCGCCGCCTTGGTCGCGGGTGACGTCGACGGATTGATCAAGGTCAGCGCGTCAGCCCGACGCGCGGTCCCCGCCGACAGCATCAGCGTCGCGGCGGCCGCAATCCCGAGCAGGCGCATCGGGCCTGCCCTGAGACCCCTTCTCCTCAGCATGGAATCCTCCCTGAATCCGGACAGCGGAGTTGCGATGCTCGTTCCCGGCCCGCGTCATCCCTGTTCAATCGCAGTCGCTCCCGGGGTTAAATTGCGGACAGCGATGTGAACGCGCCATGAATGAACGAAGCGGGCTCCGCGCTGCGGCGCCGCGCCACTCCGAAAGGAAGTTTGGAGATGAGTTGCCGGCTAGCGGCTCACCAGAACGGGCCGTAGCCGAACACGAAGGAGGCGGGCACGCCGTAGGGATAGGGACGGTAATGGACGGGCCGCGCGTAATAGCGGGGATCACGGCGAAGGGCAGGCCGCACGACGTAGGTTCGTGCGGGTCGCCGCACATCGAACACCGCGATCCCGGCCGAGGCCTCCGGGATCGCCACCGCTGGCGTCGCGGACGCGCGCGGCAGGCTGGCGGCAAGCGCGACGACAATCACCAATGAAACCCGTCTCGCCATTGCCATCCCACCGGGCTCCCGCGCCGGCTCAGCCGCGGCGCCAGTAGCAGCTGACACGCGGCACGATCACCGTGCCGCTCGGCCGAAATTCCTGCACATAGGTCGCGTTGCAGACGCGGACCGCATCGGGACCGGGATTGTAGCGCGGATAGACGCCGTCGGGCGCGTAATAGGGCGTGACGCGCAGGCGCGCGGGCGGGCGCTTGCGCGGCGGCGGGATGTCGTCCGGCGCGACCAGCTGCGCCAGCCTGACACCGGGGGCCGCCGTCTGCGCTTCCGCGCCAACGCAAAACTGCGAAAACAACCCCATGCACAGTAGCGTCAGCGCTGTTTTTGCTCGCATTTTTTCGCCCACCTGAACCGTCTTGGTCGAGCCCCACGCTCCCCGTTTTGGCGGCGCCCGTCAACCTCGCCACGCTTATAAAGCGGGATGCATCGCCAAGGAACCCGCGCTGGAGCCCGTTTCAATGGAATTGAAACGGGCTCCAGATTCTTGGTTTGACGCGTTTTCTTCACGCGAACCGGTATCCACTTCGCTCGAAAACGCTTTAGAACAGCCCCATGTGGACGGAATTGAAAGCGCCCTCGCTGGCCGAGATGGAAGCGACGGCGCACGAGATCTTCGAGGGCCTGCCGGCGGAGTTTCGCGCCCTGTGCGAAGGCGTGATCATCCGCGTCGACGACTTCCCGACCGAGGAGGTCCTGGATGAGATGGACTGCGAGAGCGAGTTCGACCTGCTCGGCCTGTTCCAGGGTGTCGGCCTGCCGCAGCAGAGCTTCGGCGACGTGGCGCGACTGCCCAACATGGTCTGGCTCTACCGCCGGCCGATCCTGGACTATTGGGCCGAGCACGACGAAAGCCTCGGCCACATCGTCCGCCACGTCCTGATCCACGAGATCGGCCACCATTTTGGTCTCTCGGACGACGATATGGCAGCGATCGAGGCGCGGGCGGAGTAGCGAGCGCCACGAAGACGGTGCGCTCCTCCCCCGCTTGCGGGGGAGGGTTGGGGAGAGGGTGTCGCCGCAACGGGACCATTCCCTAGAGGAGAGAGCCCACACCCGCGCCTTCGGCGCGACCTCTCCCGCACGCGGGAGAGGTGAAGTCCCGACGCCGCACGAGTTTGGCAACCCTGCTGAGCAGGCTAGCCCTGCCCAATTCGGCCTAGGATTTCCGCGCCAATCGCGATAAATACGCCTTCCCTGAACACCTGCGGGAAAGCGCAACCATGGACAAGTTCACCACGCTGGAAGGCGTCGCGGCGCCGCTGAAGATCATCAATGTCGACACCGACATGATCATTCCGAAGCAGTACCTCAAGACCATCAAGCGCACCGGCCTTGGCAAGGGGCTCTTCTCCGAGCAGCGCTACAAGGACGACGGCAGCGAGAATCCGGATTTCGTGCTCAACCAGCCCGCCTATCGCAACGCGAAGGTGCTGGTCGCCGGCGACAATTTCGGCTGCGGCTCGAGCCGCGAGCACGCGCCCTGGGCGCTGCTCGACTTCGGCATCCGCTGCGTGATCTCGACCTCGTTCGGCGACATCTTCTACAACAACTGCTTCAAGAACGGCATTCTGCCGATCCGCGTCAGCCAGGAAGACCTCGACAAGCTGTTCGACGACGCCGAGCGCGGCGCCAACGCGACGCTGACGATCGACCTGCCGAACCAGGAAATCCGCGGCCCCGACGGCGGCAAGGTCAAGTTCGAGATCGACCCGTTCCGCAAGCACTGCCTGATCAACGGCCTCGACGACATCGGCCTCACCATGGAGAAGAAGGCCTCGATCGACAGCTATGAGGACAAGCTCAAGCGCGAACGCGCCTGGGCCTGATTGCCGATTTTGGTTCGAGCCCCGGTGCCGTCCGCGCCGGGGCTATTTCTTTGCCCTCGTCATCCCATATAGCTTTGCGCATGCTCCCCGAGATCGTCACCTTCTGGCACGGCCCGATGGATGCGCTGCGCCAGACCTGTCTGCGTTCGCAGCTCGCGGCCGGCCACAGGGTCACGGTCTATAGCTTCGACACCATTCCCGGCCTTCCCGCCGGAATCGCCAACGCGGACGCCGAGGCGATCCTGCCGCACGCATTCTCCGAACGCTTGCGGCCGCCGCAGCCGGACGGCAGCTGGCGCGACTGGACGACACTGCAGTTCAGCGACTTCTTCCGCATGAAGCTGATGGCGAAGAATCTCGGCCTCTGGCTCGATGCCGACGTGCTGCTGCTCAAACCGGTCGAGATCGATCCGGCAAAGCCCTACTTCGCCTGGGAGCGGCCGCGCCAGCTCGGCAATTCCGTGATCTATCTGCCGCCCGGGCACGGCATCGTCGCCGCCTTCGAGGAGCTGATGGAGCAGGAGGAGCTGACGCCCAACTGGCTGTCGATGCGCCACCGCGTCACCTTCATGATGCGCCGCCTGCGCGGCGGCTCGAACCGTCTCGCGGACATCCGCGTCGCGATCTACGGACCCGCCGCGCTGACCGCGCTGGCGCGCCGCACCGGCGAGCTCGGATGCGCGCTGCCGAAGCAATCGTTCTACGCCGTGCATGCCGAGCCGAAACTGTTCTTCGATCCCTCGAGCTATCTCGGCCTCGTCACCAACCCGGAGATCATCGGCCTGCACATCTCGCCCAAGGGCCGTGGCGGCGAAAAGCCGATTCCGGGCAGCCTCTATGCCTGGGCGACGGAGCGGTTTGTGTAGCTGCCGCGCTGGAGGTGCACTCCCTCTCCCGCTTGCGGGAGAGGGTTGGGGAGAGGGTGTTTCCGCAATGGGACAATCCCCAAGAGGAGAAAACCCTCACCCGACGCGCTGGAGGATGCTTCGCATCGCCCGCGACGCGTCGACCTCTCCCGCAAGCGGGAGAGGTGCAGCGGAGGCCGCGGCCCCTTCCCAGTTTGATCCAGCGCAACGCGCCCCTGCATCATTGTGCTTAATTCGCTCCAATTCCGCCGTCCGAAGGGAGCTTTCCATGAGCACCGCAAGCAGGCCTTATCCCGTCGTCCAGGACCTCATCGAGTCCTTTGCCGACTGGCTGAAGCACCGCCGCGAGATAAACGAGATGCGTCAGCTCGATCGCGCCGATTTCGACCGGATCGCGAACGACTTGAGGATCGCGCCAGACGATCTGGAGGAGCTGGTCCGCCACGGCCAGCATTCAGCCGACGAGCTGCCCAAAATGCTGGAGCAGCTCGGCATCAGCGCCGAAGGCCTCGGCCGCGCGCAGCCACTGCTGCTCCGCGACCTCGAGCGGGTTTGCTCGCTGTGCAACCACAAGGGACAATGCGACCGCGATCTCGCCGACGGCACCGCCGCGGAGAATTACCACGGCTATTGCGCCAATGCCTCGACCCTGGAGTCGCTCGAGCGCACCGACGTCGTGCCGCGCTGAGGCGCGTCTCGTACCCAAAATGTCCTGGGGCGTTCAAAAAGCCTCCAAGGATGCGGATTTATCGAGAAATCTGCGACGACTCGCTAAGGCTAGAAGAATGACGCTGCGACGCTGCTGCTGAATTCGCAGCAAAGCCGCGAGCAGCAAGCGTTCGGTCGCCGACACAGAGCGGGGACGCCTCAGCCCTTCCCCATCGCGGCGATCGCGTCCGCGATGGCGATCGTGCGCCTGGCCATGTCGGCGTGCAGGCGCTCCACCATCGCGCCATCGAGGCGGATCGCGCCGCGCGAGGCGTTCTCCGGCAGCTCGAACGCCGCGATGATCTTTCGCGCGCGCGCGACCTCCTCCTCGGGCGGCGTGAAGATCGCGTTGCAGGCGTCGATCTGCGAGGGATGGATCAGCGTCTTGCCGTCGAAGCCGAGATCGCGGCCCTGCGCGCATTCGGTGGCGAAGCCGTCGGAATTGGCGATATCGCTGTAGGGGCCGTCGAGAATCTCGAGCCCATGGGCGCGCGTTGCCAGGATGCAATGGGTGATCATCGGAATCATCGCGGCGCGGCCGGGCAGCATCCTGATCCGGGTCTCGCGCGAGATGTCGTTCGGGCCGAACACGAAGCCAGCGAGGCGCCGCGATGGATCGCGCCCGGCCTCGGCCAGCTCCTCCGCATGCAGCACGGCGCGCGCGGTCTCGATCATGGCCCAGACCTTCACCGTCGACGCGGCGCCGAGCTCGGTGAGGCGGAGGCCGATCGTGTCGAGATCCTCGATGCTTGAAACTTTTGGAACCAGGATGCCGTCGGGCGAGGCCTTGGCGGCCATCGCGACGTCGTCGGCCCACCAGGGCGTGTCGAGGCCGTTGGTGCGGATCAGGATCTCGCGCTTGCCAAAACCCCTGGCTGCGATTGCGGCGGCGATGCCGTCGCGCGCCACCGCCTTGGCGTCCGGGGCGACGGAATCTTCCAGATCCAGGATCAGGCCATCGGCGGGGAGATTGCGCGCCTTTTCCAGCGCACGGGGATTGGAGCCGGGCATGAACAGATGGCTGCGGCGCGGGCGGGTCATGCGAGCGTTCCTTCCAGTTTCCTCGAACCTATTCTGGCCGGAGCCGATAGCACTTGGCCTGCCCATTCGAAAGGCTTGTTCGCCCCGGCGGTATATGATTAGGCATGGGCCATGATGACATTCCCGAAGCATTTGCTGGAAGGCTACAAGGCCTTCGCCACCCAGCGGCTGCCGACAGAGCAGAGCCGCTATCGCGAGCTGTCGGTGAAGGGACAGTTCCCGGAAGTGATGGTGATCGGCTGCTGCGACAGCCGCGTCTCGCCCGAGGTGATCTTCGACGTCGGCCCGGGCGAATTGTTCGTGGTCCGCAACATCGCCAACCTGGTGCCGGTGTATCAGCCCGACGGCAACGCCCATGGCGTCTCGGCGGCGCTGGAATATGCGGTGACGGTGCTGAAGGTGAAGCACATCGTGGTGCTCGGCCACGCGCAATGCGGCGGCATCCGCGCCTTCGTCGACAAGATCGAGCCGCTGACGCCGGGCGACTTCATCGGCAAATGGATGCAGATGTTCATCAAGCCCGGCGAGGTGGTGGAGCAGCGCGACCACGAAACCATGGCGCAATTCGTCGAGCGCATCGAGAAGGCCGCAGTGTTCCGCAGCCTGGAAAACCTGATGACCTTCCCGTTCGTGCGCAAGGCCGTGGAGTCAGGGCAGATGCAGACCCACGGCGCCTATTTCGGCGTCGCAGAGGGATCGCTGTTCGTGCTGGACAAGGTCGCGAAGGAATTCAAGAACGCGCGAAGCGTGGCTTGAATTCGTAGGGTGGGTTAGCCCTGCGACTCCGCGAAGCGGAGTTCGCACGGCGTAACCCACCACTTCTGTCACTGCGGATACCAAAGAGGTGGGTTACGCCCAGCGGATTGCGCTTCGCGCATCCGCAATGCTAACCCACACTACGCAGCTACAGCAGCGTCAGGCCGCCTTCTTCTTCGCGGTGATCAGCTTGCGGTTGATCAGGACTTCCGCGATCTGGATCGCGTTGAGGGCTGCGCCCTTGCGCAAATTGTCCGACACGCACCACAGCACGAGGCCGTTCTCCACCGTCGCGTCCTCGCGGATGCGGCTGATATAGGTCGCGTCCTCGCCGGCCGCCTCATACGGCGTGGCGTAGCCGCCGGGCTCCTGCTTGTCGATGACGAGGCAGCCGGGCGCCTTGCGCAGGATCTCGCGGGCTTCGTCCGCGCTGATCGGATTCTCGAACTCGATGTTGACGGCCTCGGAATGGCCGACGAACACCGGCACACGCACGCAGGTGGCGGTGAGCTTGATCTTGGGATCAAGGATCTTCTTGGTCTCCGCCATCATCTTCCACTCTTCCTTGGTGTAGCCGTCCTCCATGAAGACGTCGATCTGGGGGATGACGTTGAAGGCGATGCGCGCGGGAAACTTCTTATTGACGATCTCGCTGTTGGTGTAGACGGCCTTGGTCTGCGAGAACAATTCGTCCATCGCGTCCTTGCCGGCGCCCGAGACCGATTGATAGGTCGAGACCACGACGCGCTTGATACCGGCCTTGTCGTGCAGGGGCTTGAGCGCGACCACGAGCTGCGCGGTCGAGCAGTTCGGATTGGCGATGATGTTCTTCTTCTTGAAGCCTTCGGTCGCGGCCGCGTTCACTTCCGGCACGATCAGCGGCACGTCCGGATCCATGCGCCAGGCCGAGGAATTGTCGATCACCACAGCGCCGGCGGCGCCGATCTTCGGCGACCATTCCTTCGACACCGCGCCGCCCGCCGACATCAGGCAGATGTCGACGTCGGAGAAGTCGTAATGCTCGAGCGCTTTCACCTTCAGGGTGCGGTCGCCATAGGAGACCTCGACGCCCATGCTGCGGCGTGACGCCAGGGCCACGACCTCGTCAGCGGGGAACTTGCGCTCATCCAGGATGTTGAGCATTTCCCGTCCGACATTGCCGGTCGCGCCGACGACTGCGACTTTGTAACCCATCGTTCACTCTCCGGTGAAAAAGCCCGTTCCTGAAGCTGACGCTTAAACAGGAAGAGCAGCGCTTCTATGCGAGAACCGGCCTCAAGACAACGTGGGACCATGCCGGAAGGCCGTGGATGCATTCGCCCGAGGCCAGCACGGCCGCAATCTCGACCCGGACCAGTCTCCATCTGGCATTGGCGGCCTTCGCCGACGAGGTCGTCGGCACGCTGGCGCGGCTCGTCGCCTATGTGGGGACGCTCGCTCTGTTTGCCATCCTGGGCCTTGCGGCGCTGGGCCAGCTGCCTGATCTGCGCGACGATGAGCTGGCGCCGAAACCCACCTGGAGCGTGGCCGACCGCTCGCATCCGGCCTTCGCCCTCAGCCGGCTTGTTTCGTCAGAGAAAACAGCCTCTTACATCATCCTCCGGCATCCCGAAGGCGGCCGACGCGACGTCATGCGCTGGACCGGCGAAGCGGACAAGGTGCTGGCCGAGCTCGAGATTTACCGGCAGGGCGGCGAATTCGACGTGACCCGTCCTGTAGCGATGGACCTTGCCGTCCAGATGGGACTGAACGCGGCGGCCCCGCTCGAGCAGGCCGGCCTGATCGAGACGAAATTCGGGCCCGTGGCGCTGTTCCGGCCGGTCGCCGCAGCGGAGGGTGCGCGGGCCTGCCTCGGCTACCTCAAGCGCAGCGAGGAGCCCGCCTTGCAGATCTCCGGCTTCTCCTGCCAGGGCGACACCCTGCCCGCCCAGCGCGCGGCCATCGCCTGCACGCTGAACCGGCTGACGCTCTTGACCTCCGGCAACGAGCCGAAGCTGGCGGGCCTGTTCGCCCAGGCCGAGCTGAAGCGCCGTGCTTGCGACCTTGCCGGCTCTCAGGACTGGCTGCTGGGCGCCGCGAATGCGCAATTGCGCGGGGCGCTTTGATCGGCATCAAGCTCAAGTGGCTGGTATTGATGCAACTTTTGCCGGCGGCCACGATTATTCCGCGCCGGTGTGACCCAATAGACCTAGTTGCGCCGACCCCGGCCGGGCTAGTATGGGGTGAAATCGACTGGCGGTGCGCCGCTTGAAGGGGACGTGATGAGCTCGAAATTCTCTGCCAAATTGGCGACCTTGTTTGCTGCGGGCGCCGTGATTGCCATGTCCTCTGCCGTGTTCTTGGCGACGCCGGCCTCGGCCGACAACAAGACCAAGCGCTATGACGAGCGCGGCCGGCCCTATTACGGCCCGAGCGGCCCCAACGCCGTCTACCAGCAGGGCCGCACCCGCATCTATGTCAGCAAGCGCTCCTGGCTCGACGGCGGCACCGAGGTCAACCCGGGCGACCGCAAGTTCAGCGACTACGCCTTCCCGCCGGCCGTGGGCTATCCGTCCTTCGCGCGCGAGAATCTCAACCGCCCGATCGACCGCCAGCCGCTCTCGCCGCCGCAGGACGTCGGCGGCTATCCGCAGAGCTTCCCGCTGTACTGAGCGGACGCAAGGCGACCCGAATCAAAATGGCCGGGCTCACGCCCGGCCATTTTCGTTTGGTTCGCGATGCCGCCCTACGATTCCGCGGCTGAAGCAAATGCCGGATCGTAACGCCCGCAGAATTCTTCGATCGCCTCGGAGCGGAAATCGCCGAGGCGCTCGAAGATGAGCGCATCCGGCCAATCCCACCAGGCGATCCGGCGCAGGCTTACCGCGACGGACTCGGCAAAGCGCCTGCGGATGGGACGCGCGGGAACGCCGCCGACGATGGTGTAGGGCTCGACATCGCGGCTGACGACGGCGCCTGCGGCAATCACCGCGCCGTCGCCGACGCTCACGCCAGGCAGCAGGATGGCGGCGTGCCCGATCCAGACGTCATTGCCGACGATGACGCGGTCGCCGCGGCGCTCCGCGAAGAAGTCACGGTCACGCGTCGCGCTCGCATCGTAATATTCGGGGCAGTAGGTGAAGCGATGCTGGGACGGCCGGCCCATCGGATGATTGGGCGCGCCGATCCGCACCGAATTGGCGATGGCCGTGAACTTGCCGATCACAGCGTCGGCGACGTCGCAATTCTCGCCCAGGTAGGAGTAGTCGCCGAGCGAGGCATATTCGATGCGCGTGTTGGCGAGCACCTCGCAACGACGCCCGATCTGCGCCTCGCGCAGGCGCACCGTTTCATGGACGATGGTTTCCGCGATCTTGGGTCGGGAAGAGGCATCCATGAGGCGGGCTCCGAGAAACAGATCGCTTACGCGTGCAGCTTCTGCAATTCCTTCAGGATCGCTTCGCCCATCTGCGTGGTGGAGGCAGCGGTCGTCCCTTCCGACTTGATGTCGGCGGTGCGCAGGCCGCTGGCGAGCACCGCGGCGATCGCGGCATCGACCTTGTCGGCGAGCGCGCCCATGTCGAAGGAATAGCGCAGTGCCATGCCGAAGGACGAGATCATCGCGATCGGATTGGCAAGGCCCTTGCCGGCGATGTCAGGGGCCGAGCCGTGCACGGGCTCGTACAGCGCCTTGCGCTTCTTGGTCTTCACATCCACCTCGCCGAGCGAAGCCGAGGGCAGCATGCCGAGCGAGCCCGTCAGCATCGCCGCGATGTCGGACAGCATGTCGCCGAACAGATTGTCGGTGACGATGACGTCGAACTGCTTCGGCCATTTCACCAGCATCATGCCGCCGGAATCGGCGAGCTGATGCTCGAGCGTGACATCAGGGTATTCGCGCTTGTGGACGGCCGTCATGACCTCGTTCCAGAGCACGCCCGACTTCATGACGTTGCGCTTCTCCATCGACGTCACCTTGTTCTTGCGCTTCCTGGCAAGCTCGAAGGCGACGCGGCCGATGCGCTCGATCTCATAGGTGTCGTAGACCTGGGTATCGATGGCGCGCTTCTGGCCGTTGCCGAGGTCGGTGATGGTCTTGGGCTCGCCGAAATAGACGCCGCCGGTGAGCTCGCGCACGATCATGATGTCGAGGCCCTCGACCGCCTCGCGCTTCAGGCTCGAGGCCTCGGCCAGCGCCGGATAGCACACGGCGGGACGCAGGTTCGCGAACAGAGCGAGATCCTTGCGCAGGCGCAAGAGGCCGGCTTCCGGGCGCACCTCGTAAGGAACGGCATCCCATTTCGGGCCGCCGACCGCGCCGAAGATGATGGCGTCGGCGGCAAGCGCCTTGGCCATGTCGCCCTCGGAGATCGACACCTTGTGCGCGTCATAGGCGGAGCCGCCGACAAGGCCGGTATCGGTCTCGAAGCTGGCGATCCCGGCCGAATTGAGCCAATCGATCAGCCGCTTCACCTCGCCCATCACTTCGGGGCCGATACCGTCGCCGGGAAGCAGCAGCAGTTTGTGGGTCGCCATGGTCGTGTCCTTCTTGATCCTCTCTCGTCATTCCGGGACGCGCCCCTTGGCGCGGGCCCGGAATCCATAACCACCAGCCGGAGTTATGGATTCCGGGCTCGCGCTGCGCGCGCCCCGGAATGACGGCCGGCCGGAGTGCTAGAGCGGCGTTGCGCGCTTGGCAAGACACCATTGCCGGGGTGCGGCTGTGCAAGGCGGGCGGGGCCTGCCACACTGCGATACGCCGGAGTACCCCCTTGCACGCCCCTGACCGCGCCCCGCCCTACGCGCATCCCGCGCGGCTGATCCTGACGCTGTCGCTGGCCGCCACCGTCGGCCTCGGCATCGGCCGCTTTGCCTATGCGCTGGTGCTGCCCGACATGCGGGAGGACCTCGGGTGGTCCTACTCGGCGGCCGGATTCATGAACACCATCAACGCCGTCGGCTATCTCGTGGGCGCGCTTGCAGCGTCCCGCCTGATCCACCGCGTCGGCTGGTCGGCCGCGATCCGCGGCGGAACCCTGGCCTGCGTTGCCGCGCTCGCGACTTGCGCGCTGACGGGGAATTTCGTCGCGCTGAGCCTGGCGCGGCTCGTGCTGGGCCTCGGTGCCGCGGCCGGCTTCGTCGCCGGCGGCGCGCTCGCCGCCACCATTGCCCAGTCGCAGCCCGCGCGGGCCAATTTCCTGCTCAGCCTGTTCTATGCCGGACCCGGCATCGGCATTCTGTCCTCAGGGCTGATCGCCCCGTTCACGCTGCAATATTTCGGGCCGGGCTCGTGGTGGATCGTGTGGTGGGCGCTGACGCTGCTCTCGGTTGCGATGACGATCCCGCTGTTCCTGATCCGGATCGAGAGCAATGTCCGCTTCTCGGAAGCCGGTCACGCCTCGTTCGCGATCCTGCCCGTGCTGATCTACCTCGCGAGCTACTTCCTGTTCGGCGCCGGCTACATCGCCTACATGACCTTCATGATCGCCTATGTGCGCGACGGCGGCGGCGGGGCCGCGGCGCAGGCGGGATTTTGGGGCCTCATTGGTCTGAGCGCCTTCGTCACGCCCTGGGCCTGGCGCGGCGTGCTTGCGCTCGATCGCGGCGGGCTCGCCACCGCCATCATCCTCGGCACCAACGCATTGGCTGCGGCCTTGCCGATGCTCGGGCATTCGCCGGCTTGGCTTGCGGTCTCGGCGATCGTGTTCGGCGTCGCCTTCTTCGCCGTGGTCGGCTCGACCACCGCCTTCGTGCGCTTCAACTATCCGCCGGAGGTGTGGCCGACCGCGATCGCGGCGATGACGATCTCGTTCGGCGTCGGCCAGACACTGGGGCCGATCGTGGTCGGCGCGATCACGGATGCGCTGGGAAGCTTGAGCTACGCGCTCAACGTATCGGCGGCGCTGCTGGCGCTGGGCGCGGTGGCGGCACTGTGCCAGCGGAAGGTGGGACCGGGCTAGATTGTCATTCCGGGGCGCGCGTAGCGCGAACCCGGAATCCATTCATCCACCGGTACTGCGGCCCGATGGATTCCGGGCTCTCGCTTCGCGAGCCCCGGAATGACTGCCTCGATCAACTCCCGCTGAACGAATTGTACCCCTGGTCTTCCCAATAGCCGCCCTTGTAGTCGTTGGTGACTTCCATCGAGACCACGTATTTCGGGTTCTTGAAGCCGAGCTTGGTCGGCACGCGGATCTTCATGGGGAAGCCGTAGGCGCGCGGCAATATCTCGTTCGCATATTTGAACGTCATCTGGGTCTGCGGATGCAGCGCGCTGCGCATGTCCAGGGGCGAATTGTAGCCATCCTTGTCGGCGCACTGGAACCAGACATATTTCGCGCGCGTGTCGGCGCCGATCAGCTTGAGGAAATCGCGCAAAGGCGCGCCGGTCCAGCTGCCGATCGCGCTCCAGCCCTCGACGCAGATGTGACGCGTGATCTGCGTGACCTGCGGCAGCTTGTAGAGCTCGTCCAGCGTCCACGACTTCTTGTTGTCGACGAGGCCGCGCACCTCGAGCTTCCAGTCTGCGGCCGAGACGACGGGCGCGTCGTCGAGATCGTAATAGGCGTTGAACGGAAACGGTTTCGTGATCGCGCTCTCGGGGAAGGTCGGCGCCAGCGCGTCGGGATTGAAGATGAAGGCCTGCACCGCGTCGTTGAATTTCGAGACCTGCTTCAGCATCTCCTCGGCCGAGGAGGAGTCGACGACGTCGCAGCCGGTGAGCAGCGTCAGCGCGCCGAGACTGGCGCCGCCCGCGATGAAGCGGCGGCGGCTGACGTCGGGCATGGTCTTGATGGAGTCCTTGATCAAGAGCCGCTTGTCGACGCCGGGGATGAGAAACGGACGCTTGGCCATCACAATTCTCCTAATCAGCGGCCGATGATCATGGCGCGCAGGCTCTTCGGCACCAGCAGCGCGAGCAGGACGTGAACGACGAGGAACGCGCAGATCGCGGCCATGCAGAAGAAATGGACGTAGCGTGCGGTCGGGTAATCGCCGAACAGCGCGACAAGGTAATAGAGCTGCACCGGCTTCCACATGCCGAGCCCCGTGAGCACGATCAGCACGCCGACCACGATGATGCCGGCATAGAGCAGGCGCTGCACGTAATTGTAGACGGTGAGATCGTCATGGCCGAGCTTGAAGGTCAGGGCGGCCCTGACGTCGTGCAGCACCCCTGACGGGGTGATCGGGAGCAGCTTTTTGCGGAAGCGGCCGGTGGCGAAGCCGGTGACGAGATAGGCAAGGCCGTTGAGCATCAACAGCCACATCGCGGCGAAGTGCCAGAGCAGGCCGCCGCCGAGCCAGCCGCCCAGCGTATATTCGCGTGGGAAGGTGAAGCCGAACAGCGGCGAAGCGTTGTAGATCTGCCAGCCCGACAGGATCATCAGGATCATGGCAAAGGCGTTGATCCAATGCATGACCCGCACCCAGGCCGGCTGGATCACTTTGGCCGGATTAGCCCTGACCTGCGCGTCGGTGACTGTGAGGCTCGCCATGATGGTTCCGTCCTGGTCGTTCCGTCCTGGGACCGTGTGTCGGGGGATTATACGCCCGGGCGCCGGTTTTCGTTACGCCCTGCCGGCCATCGAATCGATGCCGCGAGGCTATTGTGGTCACAAAAAAGCGAGCCGGGCATCCCCCGGCTCGCCGTCTCGAAGCATCCTGTTCGGGGATGAAACAGGATCGCGTGGTGTTACGTCGCCGGCATCAGCACGGTGTCGACCACATGGATGACGCCGTTCGACTGGTTGACATTGGAGATCGTCACCATCGAGGTGCCGCCCTTGGCATCGACGATCCAGACCTTGCCGTCCATCTTCTTGACCGTCAGCTCCTCGCCCTCGGCGGTCTTCAGCTTCTTGCCGTCGGTGAGGTCGGCGGCCTCGAGCTTGCCGGGCACGACATGGTAGGTGAGGATCTTGGTCAGCGTGGCCTTGTTCTCAGGCTTGACCAGATTGTCGACGGTGCCGGCCGGCAGCTTGCCGAAGGCGGCGTTGGTCGGCGCGAACACCGTGAACGGGCCCTTGCTTTCCAGCGTCGGCACCAGGCCGGCGGCCTTCACCGCCGCCACCAGCGTGGTGTGGTCCTTCGAATTGACCGCGTTCTGGACGATGTTCTTCGAGGGGAACATCGCGGCGCCGCCGACCATGACGGTCTTCTCCTCGGCGCTCACGGGCGCGACGACGGTCGCGGTGATGGCCAGGGCGCTGAAGGCGGCGGCAGCGAGATAGGCAAGGCGCTTCGACATGGAGAATCTCCCGATTGAATTGGTACCGGCGATGGCCGGCGTTGAGTTGGGGCAACAACGGCAGCTGCGACAGTTTGGAGTGATGCAGCAGCGCCGTCGTTGGACCGAGCTACGGGAGGGTTTGGGTTGCGGTTTCGGAGAAAAATTCTTTGTGATGCGTGAAACTATGGGGAGGCGCGTCCGTGTGACGTCGCGGGCGCCACGCACTCCGCTGTCGTCCCGGACAAGCGCAGCGCAGATCCGGGACCCATACGCACAGGGAGCAGTTTGGCGAAGACTCGGAGTGACCCGTTGTGCGCGACAATTTCTCCCTGTGGTTATGGGTCCCCGCGTTCGTGGGGACGACACCGAATATGAGGCGCGCGCCGCGTCTCAATCCCTGTTGTTCGGCGTCTGGATGAAGCCGCGATTGTGCGTCGGGCTGATCAGCACTTCGTTGATGCAAACGCGCGCCGGCATGCTGGCGATGAATGCGATGGTGCGGCCGAGGTCTTCCGGTTGCAGCATCTTCGCCTGCTCCTCCTTGCTCGGCACCACCGGGCGCAGCTCCAGGATCGGCGTCGCGACCTCGCCCGGCATCAGGCAGCAGGCGCGCAGGCCGTTGACGCATTCGTCCATGTTGAAGGAATGGGTCAGCGCCAGCACCGCATGCTTGGTGGTGGTGTAGGCCGGGCCCGGCATCTTCGAGACGTGGCGGCCGGCCCAGGACGAGACGTTGATGATC
The DNA here is from genome assembly GCF_004570865.1 of Bradyrhizobium frederickii. GTDB lineage: Bacteria > Pseudomonadota > Alphaproteobacteria > Rhizobiales > Xanthobacteraceae > Bradyrhizobium > Bradyrhizobium frederickii. The sequence continues at coordinate 12,862 of NZ_SPQS01000024.1, read as the reverse complement.
GCGCCGTCCTGCTGCTTGCGCATCGTCGGCAGCACGGCGCGCATGCAATAGAGCACGCCATTGAGATTGACCTGGACCAGCTTGTCCCAGCCTTCCAGTTCCATGTCCTTCCAGCTGCGCTTGGGGACATTGATGCCGGCATTGTTGACGAGGAGGTCGATGCGGCCGTGCTTTGCGACGATCTGATCGGCCGCCTTCTGGGCCTCGGCCGCATTGGAGACGTCGAGCGCAATGGCCTCGGCCGCTCCGCCCACCCCGGTGATCCTGGCAACCACGGTATCCAGGGCATCCTTGCGGCGGCCCGAGACCACCACCGTCCAGCCGTCGGCAGCCAACGCCTCGGCGCCGGCTTCCCCGATCCCGCTGCCGCCGCCCGTGACCCAGGCCACGCGTTTCCCGTTCTTGGTCATGCAAACTGTCTCCGTTGCTTCATCGGGGCGGTTTTTGCTAATCCAGCCCTCGGTTTTGACCGGCCTCTGCCGGCGAGGAATGTTGCATGAACCAAGCTGCCGACGCCAACCTGTTTTCCCGCCTGTTCGATGGCCTCGACGATTCCAAGCGCCTCGCGATCGAGACGCATGACGGCGTCCATATCAGCTATGGCGATCTGATCGCGCGGGCGGGGCAGATGGCGAACGTGCTGGTCGCGCGCGGCGTGAAGCCGGGCGACCGCGTCGCAGTGCAGGTGGAGAAGTCCGTCGCCAACATCGTGCTGTATCTCGGCACGGTGCGGGCCGGCGCGGTCTATCTGCCGCTCAACACCGCCTATACGCTGAACGAGCTCGACTATTTCATCGGCGACGCCGAGCCATCGCTGGTGGTGTGCGATCCCGCCAAGGCCGAAGGCCTCGCCCCGATCGCGGCCAAGGTGAAGGCCAGGGTCGAGACACTCGGCCCCGACGGCAAGGGCTCGCTGACCGAGGCTGCCGACAAGGCCAGCAGCGAGTTCACCACGGTGCCGCGGGCAAACGACGATCTCGCCGCGATCCTCTACACCTCGGGCACGACCGGCCGCTCCAAGGGCGCGATGCTCAGCCACGACAATCTCGCCTCGAACTCGCTCTCGCTGGTCGATTACTGGCGCTTCACCGACAAGGACGTCTTGATCCACGCGCTGCCGATCTACCACACCCATGGGCTGTTCGTGGCGACCAACGTGACGCTGTTCGCGCGGGCGTCGATGATCTTCCTGCCCAAGCTCGATCCGGACCTGATCATCAAGCTGATGGCGCGCGCCACCGTGCTGATGGGCGTGCCGACCTTCTACACGCGGCTGCTGCAAAATCCGGCGCTGTCGCACGAGACGACCAAGCACATGCGGCTGTTCATCTCGGGCTCGGCGCCGCTGCTGGCCGAGACCCATCGCGAATGGTCGGCGCGCACCGGGCACGCGGTGCTCGAGCGCTACGGCATGACCGAGACCAACATGAACACGTCGAACCCCTATGACGGCGAGCGCGTGCCCGGCGCCGTGGGCTTCCCCCTCCCCGGCGTCTCGGTGCGCGTGACCGAGCCCGAAACGGGGAAAGAATTGCCGCGTGACGAGATCGGCATGATCGAGGTGAAGGGGCCGAACGTCTTCAAAGGCTATTGGCGCATGCCGGAGAAGACCAAGGCCGAATTCCGCCCCGACGGCTTCTTCATCACCGGCGACCTCGGCAAGATCGACGCCAAGGGCTACGTCCACATCCTCGGCCGCGGCAAGGATCTGGTCATCTCCGGCGGCTTCAACGTCTACCCCAAGGAGATCGAGAGCGAGATCGACGCCATGCCGGGCGTGATCGAGTCCGCCGTGATCGGCGTGCCGCATGCCGATTTCGGCGAAGGCGTCACCGCGGTCCTGGTGCGCCAGCCCGGCGCGAGCATCGACGAAGCCACGGTCCTGAAGGGACTGGACGGTCGCCTCGCCAAATTCAAGATGCCCAAGCGCGTCTTCGTCGTCGACGAGCTGCCGCGCAACACCATGGGCAAGGTGCAGAAGAATATTTTGCGCGAGACGTACAAGGATATTTACGCGAAGAAGTGAGGGGGCGCGGACGTCAGGCAAAACTGCGCCACACCGTCGCCGTCATGCCCCGCGAAGGCGGGGCATCCAGTACGCCGCGGCTTCTCGTTTCAATCACTGTGATCTCTGGAATACTGGATTCCCCGCCTTCGCGGGGAATGACACTGAGTGCGTAGGGCGTCGCGCCCCGAACTATCACTGCCCGCCCAGCAAACTCATTACAAACCGGCTGCCGACGATGAACAGATAGCAGCCGAACGCCACTTCCAGCCTGCGCTTCGACATCGCATGCGCCGCTCTCACGCCCAGCGGCGCGGTGACGAGGCTCATCGGCATCACCAGCACGGCGCCGATCAGCGAGACGTAACCGAGCGGGTGGAATGCAGCGTGCGCATATCCAAACCCCGGTCGCGCGGGACACCGAATAGCGTGCGCCGGCGTGGGTTGGCGCCACGGCTGGGCGACCAGCCAGGCTTCGCGGCGGGACCCGTTTAGATGCGTTCCAATAGTAATTTCAACGGACCCCGCTCTGCTCACAATAAATGATTATATATTCATTACTTCCTTGGCGGACGAACGTGCTGGTATACCAAGGCCCTGATTGGCCTTGCATCATCAACGCTCTAGAGCTGAACGACCGTTCGATTTATGGCGAATTGGTGATTGCGCGGGCCAAATCGACTCCGTAAATAGAGCCGACCTTTCCGATCCCCGCGCGCCCCCTGTTGGGCCGCAATACAACATCAAAGCCCATGACCGCACGGATCGAACGACCGCTCTCGCCACACATGCAAGTCTACCGCTGGACGTTGACGATGGCGCTGTCCATCGTCCATCGCGCCACCGGCATCGCCCTTTACGTCGGCACGCTGCTGCTGGTCTGGTGGCTGGTTGCGGCGGCCTCCGGCCCGGCCGCCTATGCCCATGTCCAGGCCTTCGCCGGCAGCATCATCGGCCGGCTGATCGTGTTCGGCTACACCTGGGCGCTGATGCACCACATGCTCAGCGGCATCCGGCATTTCGTCTGGGACCTCGGCTACGGTTTCAAGGCCAACGAGCGGGAGGCGCTGACCTGGGGCGCGCTGATCGGCGGCATCGCGCTGACCGTGCTGGTCTGGATCATCGCCTATGCGATCGGAGGCGGACGATGAGTTTCGACGAATCCCACGGCTCTCCGAAGCGTTCCTCGATGCGGACCCCGCTCGGCCGCGTCCGCAATCTCGGCGCGGCGCATTCGGGCACGTCCGATTTCTGGCGCCAGCGCATCACCGGCGTCGCCATGACGCTGCTGATGATCCCGGTGCTGGTGATCATCATGATGCTGCTCGGCCGCAACCAGGTCGGCGCGGCGCAGATCCTCAGCTCGATTCCCGTCGCGGTGATCCTGCTGCTGTTCATCTTCGCCAGCGCCTGGCACATGAAGATCGGCATGCAGGTGGTGATCGAGGACTACGTCCATAACGAGAAGCTGAAGCTCGTCTCGATCATGCTCAACAACTTCTTCTCGGTCGCCGTGGCGCTCGCCTCGACCTACGCGATCCTGAAACTGTCCTCCGGAGTGTAACCCATGGCCACCACAACGAATGGCTCGGGCAACGGCGCTCCCGCCACCAACGGCAAAGCCTATCCGATCGAAGACCACACCTACGACGTCGTCGTGGTCGGCGCCGGCGGCGCGGGCCTGCGCGCCGTCGTCGGCTGCAGCGAGGCCGGCCTGCGCACGGCCTGCATCACCAAGGTGTTCCCGACCCGGTCGCACACCGTCGCGGCGCAGGGCGGCATCTCCGCCTCGCTCGGCAACATGCACAAGGACGACTGGCGCTGGCACATGTACGACACCGTGAAGGGGTCGGACTGGCTGGGGGACCAGGACGCGATCGAATACATGGTGCGCAACGCGCCCGCGGCGGTCTACGAGCTCGAGCATTGGGGCGTGCCGTTCTCGCGCACCGAAGACGGCAAGATCTATCAGCGTCCGTTCGGCGGCATGACCATGGACTTCGGCAAGGGTCAGGCGCAGCGCACCTGCGCCGCCGCCGACCGTACCGGCCACGCCATGCTGCACACGATGTACGGCCAGTCGCTGCGCCACGCGGCCGAGTTCTTCATCGAGTTCTTCGCCATCGACCTGATCATGGACGACCAGGGCGCCTGCCGCGGCGTGATCGCGCTCAAGCTCGACGACGGCACGCTGCATCGCTTCCGCGCCCAGACCACGATCCTGGCGACCGGCGGCTATGGCCGCGTCTACGCCTCCTGCACCTCGGCCCATACCTGCACCGGCGACGGTGGCGGCATGGTGCTGCGTGCCGGCCTGCCGCTCCAGGACATGGAGTTCGTCCAGTTCCACCCGACCGGCATCTACGGCGCGGGCTGCCTCGTCACCGAGGGCGCGCGCGGCGAAGGCGGCTACCTCGTCAATTCCGAGGGCGAGCGCTTCATGGAGCGCTATGCGCCGTCGGCCAAGGACCTCGCCTCGCGCGACGTCGTCTCGCGGGCGATGACCATCGAGATCCGCGAGGGGCGCGGCGTCGGCAAGAAGAAGGACCACATCTTCCTGCATCTCGACCATCTCGATCCCGCGGTGCTGGCCGAGCGGCTGCCCGGCATCTCCGAGTCCGCAAAGATCTTCGCCAATGTCGACGTGACGCGCGAGCCGATCCCGATCGTGCCGACCACGCACTACAACATGGGCGGCATTCCCACCAACTACCACGGCGAAGTGTTGACCAAGAGGGACGGCGACGACAATGCCGTGGTTCCCGGCCTGATGGCGTTGGGCGAAGCAGCCTGCGTCTCCGTGCATGGCGCCAACCGGCTCGGCTCCAACTCGCTGATCGACCTCGTCGTGTTCGGCCGCGCCGCGGCGCTGCGCTGCGCCGAGAAGCTGACGCCCAACGCCGAGCAACCGGAACTGCCGGCGAACTCGGCGGACAAGGCGCTCAGCCGTCTCGATCATTACCGCTACGCCTCCGGCGGCACCCCGACCGCAAAGCTGCGCGAAGGCATGCAGCACGTGATGCAGAACAATTGCGCGGTGTTCCGCACCGGCGAGGTGTTGAGCGAAGGCCAGAACCTGATTGCGAAGGTCCACAGCGGCATCACCGACATCGCCGTGTCCGACCGCTCGCTGGTGTGGAATTCCGACCTCGTCGAGACGCTGGAGTTCGACAACCTGATCGTGCAGGCGGTGGTGACGATGAACTCGGCCGCCAACCGCACCGAGAGCCGCGGCGCGCATGCCCGCGAGGACTTCTCCGAACGCGACGACAAGAACTGGATGAAGCACACCCTGGCCTGGCTCGACGATGCCGGCAAGGTCAAGATCGACTACCGCCCGGTCCACGACTACACCATGACCAACGACGTGCAGTACATCCCGCCGAAGGCGCGCGTGTACTGAGCGAACAGCGAAGGCCTTATCGAAATGGTTGAATTCGCACTTCCGAAGAACTCCAAGATTTCCGGCGGCAAGACCTGGCCGAAGCCCCCGGGCGCGACCGAGCTGCGCGAATTCCGGGTCTATCGCTGGAATCCGGACGACGGCAAGAATCCGAGCGTCGACACCTATTACGTCGACACCAACGATTGCGGCCCGATGGTGCTGGACGGCCTGATCTGGATCAAGAACCACATCGACCCGTCGCTGACCTTCCGCCGCTCCTGCCGCGAAGGCGTCTGCGGCTCCTGCGCCATGAACATCGACGGCCAGAACACGCTGGCCTGCACCCGCTCGATGCACGACGTGAAGGACGGCGCGGTGAAGATCAATCCGCTGCCGCATCAGCCGGTGGTGAAGGACCTTGTCCCCGACCTCACCAATTTCTACGCGCAATACGCCTCGGTCGAGCCGTGGCTGAAGACCACCTCGCCGACGCCGCAGAAGGAATGGCGCCAGAGCCACGAGGACCGCGAGAAGCTCGACGGCCTCTACGAATGCATCCTGTGCGCCTGCTGCTCGACCTCGTGCCCGAGCTATTGGTGGAACAGCGAACGCTATCTCGGCCCCGCCGCGCTGCTCCAGGCCAACCGCTGGGTGTCCGATTCGCGCGATGAAGCGACCGGCGAGCGGCTCGACAATCTCGAGGATCCGTTCCGGCTCTATCGCTGCCACACTATCATGAACTGCGCCAAGGCCTGCCCGAAGGGACTCAACCCCGCCGAAGCCATCGCCGAGCTCAAGCTCAAGATGGTCGAGCGCCAGGTCTGAAGACGACGTTCATGCTTCGCGTTCCGGCCGGACCGGCCGGGACGGTCCGAGATCGCGGTCAATTCGAGTAGAATTTTCTCCGGCCCGCGGGGCGTGCAAATTTTTCTGATCACAACCTGCGGTTCCCGCACAAGCTGCTTCCTTCCTCGCGCGAGATTCAGTTAAGCTGCCGTCAGGGACGGAGCGACTGTGCAGAGGGCGCAACGCAACTCGCTGAGGCTGTTGCAGTGGATGATGGCGGCATCCCTGGCGCTGCCGGTTGCGCTGTTCGCGATCGCGGCCACGATCTCCTACACCTCGACCAGGGACATCGCCGACCGGGAGATCGAGCGCACGCTCGACGTCGCGCATGAGCACGCGCTCAAGGTGTTCGAGACCATCGATCGCAGCCTGGCCGAGCTCAACGAGGTGGTCCGCGGCCTGTCCGACGACACCATCCGCGCGCGCGAGCCGGCGCTGCACCGCCGCCTGAAGCGGCTGACCGATTCGCTGCCACAGCTGAAATCGGCCTGGATCTTCGACGCGGACGGAAAGGCGCTGGTCAACAGCCTCGTCTCGCCGCCGCCGGAGCTGAGCTTTGCGGACCGCGACTATTTCTACGCCCATGTCGACCAGGCCATCGGCACGTTCATCGGCATCGCCTTGACGCCGCGTCCGCCCTACCAGGGCGCGCGCTTCTTCGGAATGAGCCGCCGCCGCGATTCCGACGACGGCCGCTTCATCGGGGTGATCCAGGCCTCGGTCCTCCCCGAATATTTCGAGAGCTTCTACGCCCGCATCGGATCGGATCCCGGCAGCTTCTTCGCGATGGGCCGCACCGACGGCGCGATGCTCACGCATTTCCCGCGGCTCGACCGCGACCTTCGGCTCGATCCGACCGGACCGGTGGGCCGCCAGATCGCGGCGCGCCCCGAGCACGGCCTCATCACCATCGCCTGGCCGTCGGACGGGATCGAGCGTCGGATCGGCTACCGGCGCGTCGCGGAATATCCGATCTATGTCAGCGCCGGGCTCGAGACCTCGGCGATCCGCGCGCGCTGGCTGGCCACGATAGGCCAGCATCTGGTGTTCGGCCTTCCCGCCACCGCGCTGCTGTTTCTGCTGCTGGCGCTGGCGTTGCGGCGTACCCAGCAGATTCAGGCCGAAGCCGCCAAGCGGCGCGAGGCCGAGGAGGCGCTCAAGCATAGCCAGCGCCTGGAGGCGCTCGGACAGCTCACCGGCGGCGTCGCGCACGATTTCAACAATCTGCTGACGGTGATCCGCGCTTCCGTCGACCTCTTGAACCGGCCGCAACTGACGGAGGAGCGGCGCCAGCGCTACATCACGGCCATTGCGGACGCCGTGGGCCGCGCGGCCAAGCTGACCTCGCAGCTGCTCGCCTTTGCGCGGCGTCAGACCCTGAAGCCGGAGGTGTTCGACGTCGGCGAACGGATGCAGTCGCTGCGCGACATGCTTGCGCCCCTGCTCGGCCCGGCCATCGAGATCGCCATGCGCCTGCCCGCCGAGCCCTGCCTCGTCCGTGCCGATGCCGGCCAGTTCGAGACAGCGCTGATCAACATGGCAACCAATGCGCGCGACGCCATGCAGGGCAAGGGCAGGATCACCTTCAAGGTCGAGCCCGCGACCACCGTTCCGGACACGCTGGCGGGCGCGGGCAGCCAGCACTTGGGCAGCCAGAGCTCGGCCAACCATGGCTTCGTCAGCGTCACCGTCAGCGACACCGGCATTGGCATTCCCGCCGCCCGATTGGGGCGCATCTTCGAGCCGTTCTTCACCACCAAGCAGGTCGGCCACGGCACCGGCCTTGGCCTGTCCCAGGTGTTCGGCTTCGCCCGGCAATCCGGCGGCGAGGTGACGGTCACGAGCGAGGTGGGGCACGGCAGCACCTTCTCGCTCTATCTGCCGCGCGTGCCGCCGGAGCTGCTGCCGCAGCGGCAGGCGCCCAACACCGCGCCGGCGGTGGCCGGCAGCGGCATGTCGGTGCTGGTGGTCGAGGACAATATCGAGCTTGCCAATTTCGCCGCCGATGGCCTCACCGAGCTCGGCTACAGCATCACGCTGGTCGACAATGCGACCGACGCCCTCGCGGAGCTCGTCCTGGATGCGGACCGCTTCGACGTCGTGTTCTCGGACGTGGTGATGCCGGGGATGACCGGGCTCGATCTGGCGCAGGCCATCTGCGACCGCGGCATCGACGTGCCGGTGGTGCTGACCACAGGCTACAGCCAGGCCCTGTCGCAAGAGGGCGTGACCGGCTTCGATCTGGTGCAAAAACCCTATTCGATCGAGGAATTGTCGCGCGTTCTGCATCGCGCAGCCCGGATCCGGCGCGTCAGGGACGGTGCCGCCGAATAGACCGCTCTGGGAACCCGAGGGAACCGGTTGATTTCTCTCGCGTTGTCCGCGCATGGACAAGCCGGCCGCCAAGCGCGAACAGCACCAGCCGCCGATCGTCGGGATCAAGGGCGAGAACGGCGACGAGATCGAACCGCCACCGCCGGAGCTGCTCGAGCCCGATCCGGAGCTATCGCCCGAGGAGGCCGAGCAGGCCCGCAAGGATTATCTGCTGACGCGGTTCTGGATCAGCGCGCGCGGCTTCTGGGGACGCAGCGGCGACCGCCTCGCCTGGCCGTTCTCGATCGGCCTCGGCCTATTGATCATTCTCACCGTCGGCTTCCAGTACGGCATCAATGTCTGGAACCGCGCGATCTTCGATGCGATCGAAAAGCGCGATGCGGCCAGCGTCTTCCATCTCACCGCGATGTTCTTTCCGCTCGCGATCGGCAGCATCGTGCTCGGCGTGGCGCAGGTGTTCGCGCGGATGGGCATTCAGCGGCGCTGGCGGGCCTGGCTGACGGCGAGCGTGCTGACGCGGTGGCTCGCCAGCGGACGTTACTACCAGCTCAATCTCGTCGGCGGCGATCACGAAAACCCCGAATACCGGATCGCGGAGGATTTGCGCATCGCGACCGATTCGCCGGTCGATTTCCTTGCCGGCGTCACCTCGGCGCTGCTGTCGGCGGCGACCTTCATCGTCGTGCTCTGGACCATCGGCGGCGCGCTCACCGTCACGCTCGGCGGCACGAGCATCACCATTCCGGGCTTCCTCGTCATCGCCGCGATGCTCTATGCCGCAATCGCCTCGAGCTCCATCCTGGTGATCGGCCGCCGCTTCGTGCAGGTGTCCGAGGACAAGAACCAGGCCGAAGCCGATTTCCGCTACACGCTGACGCGCGTGCGCGAGAACGGCGAGAGCATCGCGCTGCTCGGCGGCGAGGAGGAGGAGCGCGACGGCATCGACCGCAACTTCACCAGCGTGATCCGGCAATGGGCGCGGCTCGCGGGCCAGCACATGCGCACCACGCTGGTGTCGCAGGGCTCGAGCCTCGTTGCGCCCGTGGTTCCTCTCCTGCTCTGCGCGCCGAAATTCCTCGACGGCAGCATGACGCTGGGACAGGTGATGCAGGCGGCCTCCGCCTTCACCATCGTGCAGAGCGCGTTCGGCTGGCTGGTCGACAATTATCCGCGGCTCGCCGACTGGAACGCCTGCGCGCGCCGCATCGCCTCGCTGATGATGTCGCTCGACGGCCTCGAGCGCGCCGAGCAGGGCGATGGTCTTGGCCGCATCAAGCGCGGCGAGACGCGCAACGACGCCATGCTGGAGATGAAGGATCTCTCGGTCACGCTCGATGACGGCACCGCGGTGGTCGGCGAGACCGAAGTGGTGATCGAGCCCGGCGAGCGGCTCTTGGTCGCCGGCGAATCCGGCACCGGCAAGAGCACGCTGGTGCGTGCCATCGCCGGCCTCTGGCCCTGGGGCGGCGGCAGCGTGAACTTTCATCCCGACCGGCGGCTGTTCATGCTGCCGCAGCGGCCTTACGTGCCCTCGGGGTCGCTGCGCCGCGCCGTCGCCTATCCCGGCGCCGCCGATCACTGGACCGTGGACGAGATCGGCGAAGCCCTGCACAAGGTCGGGCTCGATCATCTCAAGGAGAAGATCGAGGAGGAAGGTCCCTGGGACCAGACCCTGTCGGGCGGCGAGAAGCAGCGCCTCGCCTTCGCGCGGCTCCTGCTGCACAACCCCGACATCGTCGTGCTCGACGAGGCGACCTCGGCGCTCGACGAAAAGAGCCAGGACAGGATGATGAAGCTGGTCACCGACGAGCTGCCGAAGGCGACCATCGTCAGCGTCGCGCATCGCGCGGAGCTCGAGGCCTTCCACAGCCGCAAGATCGTGCTGGAGCGCCGCAAGGGCGGCGCCAAGCTCGTCAGCGACATCGACCTGATCCCGCGCAAGGGCAGGCGCCGGCTGCTCGGGCGATTCCTGCGGCAGCGCAAGGCGCCGAAGAAGGCCGCATGAGCCACTGTCGTCCCGGACAAGCGCAGCGAAGCGGAGCGCAGATCCGGGATCCATACCCACAGGGACAAGTTTGACGAAGACTCGGAGTGGGCGTCTCGCGTCCCGACCACGGCCTGTGACTATGGGTCCCGGATCGGCGCTGACGCTTGTCCGGGACGACACCGAAATTGTGGGCCTCCTCAAAACCGGCTATTCATGCGCCGCCTGCAACGAGGATCTGCTGCTTGACGACCGACAATGCCCCTTCGTCCGCGCCGTTCGGCGCGTTTGCGCCGAACGCGGCGCAGGCCGCGATCATTCGCCTCGCGACGCAATCGGGGCTGAAGCGCGGCGCGTTCCGCCCGTGGATGTCGCGGCTGGTGAACCTGCTGCGGAGCGGCCCTGTCGACGTGCAATATCAGGGCGCCTCGTTCCGGCTCTATCACCAGGGCAGCGCGACCGAGCGCGGCGCATTGTTCAATCCCGATTACAATCTCGACGAGCTCGACTTCCTGCGCCAGCACACCCGTTCGGGCGGCGTGTTCGTCGATGTCGGCGCCAATGTCGGCACGTTCGCGCTGGTGATGGCGCAACAGGTCGGCAGCACGGGCAAGGTGATCGCGATCGAGCCGCACCCACTGACGTTTGGACGGCTTTCCTTCAATCAGGCCGCGTCGAAAGCTGCGCAGGTGCGCCTGGTGCAGGCCGCGGCCGGCGACAGCGACGGCGAGCTGATGATCGAGAGCGGCGGCGGCAATCTCGGCGCCACCCACGTTGTCACCGGCACCGCCGGCACCGACGCGATCAAAGTGCCGTCGCTGCGGCTGACGCGCATCCTCGACGAGGCCGGCGTCACCCAGATCGATTCGCTCAAGATCGACGTCGAGGGTTTTGAAGACCGCGTGCTGATCGGCTTCTTCCGCGACGCGCCGCCGTCGCTGTGGCCGAGCGCGGTGGTGATCGAGCACCTGTCACAGGACGAATGGCAGCAGGATTGTATCGCCGACATGGTCGCACGCGGCTTTACGATCTTGCGTAAGACACGAAGCAATACGTTCCTGTCACGCTGAAGACGACGAACTGGGAGAATGACGATGATTGATCACCTGGGATTCTCGGTCTCCGACTACGAGCGCGCGAAAACCTTCTACATCAAGGCGCTGGCGCCGCTCGGCTACGGCCTGATCATGGAAGTGACGGCCGAGCAGACCGGGCACGCTGCGGCCGCAGGCTTCGGCGCCGACGGCAAGCCGGACTTCTGGTTCGGCGCGGAGGGCGCCATGAACAAGCCCGTGCATATCGCCATTCGTGCTGAAGACCGCGCCACGGTCGATGCCTTCTACAAGGCGGCGATCGCGGCCGGCGGACGCGACAATGGCCCGCCCGGCATCCGACCGCATTACCACGCGAACTATTATGGCGCCTTCGTGCTCGACCCTGATGGTCACAACATCGAGGCCGTCTGCCACGCGCCGGGATAGGGCAGACCCAGCGCGATGCGATAGGGGAACATCGGCGCGGCATTATCGTTGTCCTTCTCCGGACAACTATCTCGATGATGCCGATGCCGATCGAACCGCCCGAGATTCCACCGTCGACACCCGGCACGCCGACCGAGCCGCCGCCGGGAATTCCGCCCGGCAATCCGCAGCCCGAAATCACGCCGCCGGTGCGCGAGCCCGGCGAATCCCCGCGGCCCGACGAATTGCCGGGCCGCATGCCTGAAGAGATTCCATCGCGCGGACCGAACGGCCCGCTCACGCCCAATCCTGCAACGGATGCAAGCTCAGCGCAGGATCGCGCGTGAAGCGAGATCGCATGCGTGGCGATTGCAAGCTGCGTCTGAATGCGCAATGAACGTCATCATAGTGAGTCGATTTCCGTGCAGAAATAAATCGCGCCGCGACCGCTTCGCCCGCCACAATCCGGCCTAACGCGTAGCTGTTCATCAACACACTTCGTCAAAGAACCTTCCGGGGAAGTTCACCACCATGACCAATCTTCGTTTCGTGCTGCTTGCGACGACGGCTCTGACCGCGATGCAATTCGCAGGCTCTGCATCGCAAGCGCAAAGTGCGCCGCCGCTCGTGGTCGCGCAGGCCCAGCCGCAAGAGACGGGCCCTGACGGAAAACCGAAGCAGCCGCCGAAGGGACCGCCAGCAGCGGCACCGCCTGCCGCGCCCGCGCGGCCCGCCGCACCGCCGCCCGCGGCTGCACCTCCGCCCGCTGCGCCGCCGCCCGCGGCCGCACCGCCGCGCCCGGCCGCGCCACCGCCACCTGCGGCCCGTCCGGCGCCGCCGCCACCACC
>NZ_SPQS01000023.1 GCF_004570865.1 Bradyrhizobium frederickii | reverse complement strand
TCGCATCGCTGTGTGACGAGGCTGCAACAATTCCGGCGGCCCTAAATGAATGACCCCGCCCGGCTGTCCCCCCGGGCGGGGTCATTCATTTAGGGCCGCCGGAATTGTTGCAGCCTCGTCACACAGCGATGCGAACCATCCTTTGCGGCAATCCGTATCTGTTGCTATTGCGAATTAATCGCAATAAGGTTTGTCTCGGGTTCAGGAGCTTGGGACGAAGTCGGCTCGAGCCGAGATCATCTCGGCCGTGCGCGGGCGCCTAAGATCTGATGACAGGGCCGCCGCGAATCGGCAGGGATGTCGCGGTGGATGGATGACATTCGCGTTTGGGGGCGTGCGTTTTGAATTTGAGAGATCACCGCTACAGGTACTTGCGAACGGCCGCGGCGATCGCCACGGGCGTGCTGGCTTTTCCGACCGCCGGCCGCGCGGCCGACCTGCCGCTGAAGGCGCCGGCCTTGAGAGCGGTCTATGATTGGACCGGCCTTTATATCGGCGCGCATGCCGGCTATGGCCGCGGCTCGTCGCACTTTGCGCTGAACGACGGCACAGCACTCAGCGACAGCGGCGTCTTCAGCGGCATGATCGGCGGCGTGCAGGCCGGCTACAATTACCGACTCAACTCCGGCTGGCTGGTCGGCGTCGAAGGCGATTTTACGTTTCCCAACTACATCACCTCGAACTCGATCGTCTCCTTCCTGACGACGCCCGCCAACACCGTCACGCAGCAATGGGACTACACCGCGAGCGTCCGCGGCCGCGTCGGCTACACCAGCGGTCCGTGGCTCGTCTACGCCACCGGCGGCTTCGCCTGGATGGGCGAGCGCTATTTCGACGCGCCGGCATCCGGCGTCGAAATCCCGAAGATCCTGAACACGCGGCCGGGCTGGATCGCAGGCGCCGGCGTCGAATACGCTTTCGCGCCGCATTGGAGTGCACGGCTCGAATATCTCTACAGCCGCTTCGACGGCGCCAATGTCGCTTTCTCGACGGGCGCTCAATACAGCTCGTCGTCGCTCGACTTCCAGCAGGTCAGGCTCGGCCTCAATCGCAAGGTCGATTGGCCGGGTATGAAGAGCTATGACCCGAAGAGCTCGCTGATCGACACGGAATCGGATCGCTGGGAAATCCACGGCCAGAGCACCTATCTGCCGCAAGGCTATCCGTCGTTCCCCGCGCTCTATACCGGACCGAACTCGCTCTCGCCGTCGCGGCAAGCCAAGGCGACGTGGAGCAACAGCCTGTTCCTGAACGCGCGGCTGTGGGACGGCGGCGAGGTCTATTACAATCCCGAGCTGCTGCAGGGATTTGGACTGAGCGACACGGTCGGCGCGGCCGGCTTCCCGAACGGCGAGGCGCAGAAGTCGAACTTCCCCTATCCGCATTACAACACCTCGCGCCTGTTCGTGCGACAGACCTTCGGCTTCGGCGGCGAGCAGGAAGAGCTCGCGAGCAGCCAGTTGCAGCTGGGGCAGAAGGTCGACGTGTCCCGCCTCACCGTGCAGGCCGGCAAGTTCGCGGTGGTCGACGTGTTCGACGGCAATGCCTACGCCAAGGACACCCGCAAGGACTTCATGAACTGGTCGCTGTGGGCGCCGGGCGCCTTCGACTATTCCGCCGACAAGGTCGGTCTCACCTACGGTGTCACCGCCGAGTTCAATCAGAAGCAATGGGCGCTGCGCGGCGGCTATTTCCTGATGGTCTCCGAGTCCAATGCAAATCATTTCGACACCAGGGTCGGGGAGCGCGGCCAGTACGTGCTCGAGCTCGAGACGCGCTTCTCGCTGTTTGGCCAGCCCGGCAAGCTCAGGACCATGGGCTGGCTCGACAGCGCCAATATGGGCAGCTTCCGCGAGACACTGGACAATCCCGCGCTCAATCTCGACATCGCGCAGACCCGGCGCGGCCGCGTGAAATATGGCTATGTGCTCAACCTCGAGCAGGCGATCACCGACGACCTCGGATTGTTCGGCCGCTGGAGCTGGAATGACGGCCGGTTCGAAACGCTGGCCTTCACCGACATTCATCGCAGCCTGTCGGCCGGACTTTCCATCAAGGGCACGAAATGGGGCCGGCCTGACGACGTGATCGGGGTCGGCGGCGCGATCAACGCAATATCGCAGGACTATCGCGATTTCCTCGCCGCCGGCGGCCTCGGCGTGCTGATCGGCGACGGTGCGCTCAACTACCGCAAGGAGCGCATCCTCGAAACCTACTACGCCTATGCGGTGAACAAGAATCTCACGCTCACCGCCGACTACCAGCTGATCGTCAACCCCGCCTACAACGCCGACCGCGGACCGGTGTCGGTGTTCTCAGGAAGGCTGCACGGCGAGTTCTGAGCCGCCAGAGCTCAGAACAGCAGCGCGACACCCGAGACGAACAGCAGCGCCAGCACGATCCGGCGGAACGTTGTCTCGTCGATCCGGCCGAACAGCTTCAGCCCGAGCCAGGTTCCGGCAAACAGGAACGGCAAGCCGAGCGCGAACAGCTTTGCCGTGTCGAGTGTGAGCGATCCGCTGACACCCAGCCAAAGCGCCGCCGTGGCGAACACCACGACTGCGACCGGCTGGAACGTCGCGCGTTGCACCTCCTTGGGGAAACCGCGCAGATTGCACCAGATCGTGATGACGATGCCGGCAAGCCCAGTCAGCCCGCCGAGCAGGCCGTTGGTGAAACCAACCGCAGCATCGGCGGCGGGTGGAACGGCGACTGCGAGCTTGAGCTGCGGCCGAAACAAAGCATAGAGGCTGTAGGCGATCAGGACGACGCCGACGGCAAGGCGAAGGCTGCGCGGATCGGTCGAGGTCAGGAACCACACGCCGACCGGCACGCCGAGCACGGCGCCGATCACGAAGGGCCACAGCCTGCGCCAATCGATTGCGGCGCGCAGCTTCCAGACCGAGTAGCCCTGCACCAGAAAGCCAAAGCCGACGATCAGGCTGGCGCTCTGGAGCGGCGTCAGCACATAGAGCCACAGCGACGCCGCGACCAGGCCGAAGGCGAAGCCGGAAAGACCGGCCACGAATGCGCCGGCAAAAGTGGCCAACAGGAAGATTGGAAGCTCGACAGCGATCCCATCCATTGCTCGCTCCGTAGGTCAGCGAGCAGCGCTTGCGTGGGATCACCACTTGACGGGGAGGCCGCGACACCCCCGTGGCGTGAGCCTAGGTGAAGCCGCTTCCTTCCACAACCGCTTTCTACGCGGCCCGAATCGCATCCAGGAATTTACCGACCTCGGTCTTGAGACGGCTGCTTTCGCCGGACAGCGACTTGGCCGACGCCAGCACGTTGGCGGATGCCGAGCCGGTCTGGCTCGCGCCGCGCTGCACGTCGACGATGCTGGCGGAGACCTGCTGTGTGCCGCGCGCGGCCTGCTGCACGTTGCGGGAAATCTCCCGCGTCGCCGCGCCCTGCTCCTCGACCGCCGAGGCGATCGCGGAGGCGATCTCCGACATGCGGGTGATGGTGTCGCCGATCGCCTTGATGGCGCCGACGGATTCCTCCGTCGCGGTCTGGATACCCGAGATCTGCTGGCTGATCTCGCCGGTGGCCTTGGCGGTCTGCTCGGCGAGCGCCTTGACCTCGGAGGCGACGACGGCAAAGCCGCGCCCGGCCTCGCCGGCGCGCGCCGCCTCGATGGTGGCGTTGAGGGCAAGAAGATTGGTCTGGCCCGCGATCTGGCTGATGAGCTCGACGACATCTCCGATCCGCCCTGCAGCCTTGGCGAGCTCGCCGACATGGTCGTTGGTCCGCCCCGCCTGCTGCACCGCCTCGCCGGCAATGCGCGCGGAATCCTGCACCTGGCGGCTGATCTCGTCGACCGAGGAGGCCATCTCCTCGGCCGCCGCGGCAACGGTCTGGACGTTGGTGGAAGCCTGCTCGGAGGCGGCCGCGACAGTTGCGGTGACCTTCTCCGATTGATCGGCCGTGCTCGTCAGCGTGCCCGCGGATACTTCCAGCTCGGACGAGGCCGACGACACCGTGTTGATGACGTCGCCGATCATGGCTTCGAACTCGCGCGCGATCTGGTCCATGCGCTGGCTGCGCCGCAGCTTCGCCTCGGCCTCGACCGCAGCGGCCTCGTCAGAGGCTTTCTTGGCGCGCAGCGAATCCTTGAAGTGCTGGAGCGAGCCCGCCACCTGGCCGATCTCGTCGTCGCGGCCGGTCGTGGGGATCTCGACCTCGTGCTGTCCGGCGGCGAGCATTCCGATCACGTCCGCGATCCGGCCGAGCGGTGCCACCACGCGGCTGCGCAGCATCATGGTCACGCCACCGAGCGTTCCGAGCAAAGCCAGCACGGCGACGCCCGCCAGCGCGAGCATCGCCAGGGCGCCGTTGCGCGCAGCCGTGGCGCGCTCGGCCGCTTCGGCCAGCGCGGCGTCGCGCACGCCGAAGAACATCTGGACGGCGGGGACGAACACCTTCGCCAGCTCCTCGGCGGTGGCGCCGTACTTGCCGTCACTCCGGGCTGCAGGAAGCTCCCTGTCCACGGCAACCGCTGCCTGTCCAAAATAGGAATCCGTTGCCGCCTTCAGCGCGGCAGCGATGCGGGAGGGATTTCCGAGCTGGTCGATGCCGGCCTCGATGCGCTCGCGGTCGGCCTCCAGGCGTCCCTGCATGCGGTCCATCAGCGACAGCTCGGCCGCGGTGAGCGGACGGCGGGCGGAGAGCGCCGGGGACAGCGTGGCCGCGCGGCTGCCGGCCGAAACCCGCAGATCCTGCGCCGTTCGCGCCAGGCTCAAGAGCGCCGCAAGCGAGGAATCGGCATTGATGACCTTCGCTTCGAGCCGGTTCATGACCGGTTCGATGTTGCCGAGAACCTCGGCAACGCCGGGCAGGAAGCCCTTTATCGCGGTGCTGTCGCGCGCCGCCAGAGGGACGCTCATCGCGCGATCGGCAGCGGTGGTGATCTCCTTCAGCCGCCGCGCGGCACGGTCGAGATTTTCGGCGATCGCTCCGCCGTCGTCCAGCACCATGACGGCTCGCCTTGCAGCGTCGAAGCCCGCCTCGGCCGTTTTGGTAGCCTTCGCGGCAGCGTCGAGCTGCGCCTGCGTCGCAGCGCCTTCCTGGAAGATCGGTCCGATGTAGGGAGCGCGAAGGCTAGCGATGTGCTGGCTGGCCATCAGGGTCGCACCAAAGGCGTCGACGGTCTTGATCGCGTCGGAGCGGTTCGCGAAGATGCGCGTCTGGGGTATCAGCACCTCGGCGCCAAGGATGACCGCAAATACCGTCACCGTCAGCATCGACAGCGCGAAAAGCTTCCCGATCCGCATTCTGATTTCCCCGAATTCATTTCTGCAATGTCGAAAATCTAGCGGACGGCCACTAAGGGGGCGTTAAGCAACAATCCGTAGTTCCGCGGAGTCTCAGGTCGTCGCGGACGCCTCGGGAACACCGCCGGACGCCGGTTCCCTTCGATGCCCGAATACGCGGAATCACCAGCATCTCCTCACCGAATACCTATATCAATGGCTTGCGCCGTCATCCGGCCACACTTGCTTACCTCCGGAAGGTCAATGCTCTCGCTCGAACTCGTCATCGTCGTCGTCCTGATCGTCATCAACGGCCTCCTGTCCATGTCCGAGCTGGCCGTGGTGTCGTCGCGTCCGGCGCGGCTGTCGCTGCTCGCGGCCAAGGGCGTGCGCGGGGCCGAGCGGGCGCTGACGCTGGCGGCCGATCCCGGCAAATTCCTCTCGACGGTGCAGATCGGCATCACGCTGGTCGGTGTGCTCTCCGGAGCGTTCTCGGGCGCGACGCTCGGACAGCGGCTGACGCAATGGCTGCTCGAGCTCGGCCTCTCCGAGGGCCTTGCCGACATCGTCGGCGTCGGCCTCGTCGTCACGCTCATCACCTACGCCACCCTGATCGTCGGCGAGCTGGTGCCGAAACAGGTGGCGCTACGCGACCCCGAAAGCATCGCGGTGAGGGTCGCGCCGGCCATGCATGTGCTCGCGAAGGTCTCGTTGCCGCTGGTCTTTCTGCTCGACATCTCCGGCAAGCTGATCCTCACTTTGCTCGGCCGCGGCGGCAAGGCCGAGGAGAAGGTCTCCGAGGACGAGATCCATCACCTTGTCAGCGAGGCCGAGAATGCAGGCGTGCTCGAGCCCGGCGAGAAAGAGATGATCGCCGGCGTGATGCGGCTCGGCGACCGGCCGGTCGGCGCGGTCATGACGCCGCGCACGGAGGTCGACGAGATCGACCTGAACGCCCCGCCTGAGGAGATTCGCGAGATCGTCGCCAGGAGCCCGCACTCGCGCTTTCCCGTCTCGGATGGCGACCGCGACAAGCCGATCGGCGTGCTCCAGGCCAAGGACCTGCTGGTCGCCTATATGAACGAACGCAATCCCGACCTGCGCGCGCTGGTGCGCGAGGCGCCCGGCATCCCGGCGTCGGCGGACGCGCGCGACGTACTGACCATTCTGAGGACCGCTCCGGTTCACGTCGGCTTCGTCTACGACGAATACGGTGGCTTCGAAGGTATGGTGACGGCCACCGACATCCTCGAGTCGATCGTCGGCGCCTTCCATTCCGAAGCGGGACCGCCGGAGCCGGCCTATGTCAGGCGCGCAGACGATTCGTTCCTGATCTCCGGCTGGATGCCGGTCGACGAGTTCGGCGATTTGCTCGGCGTCGAATTGCCGCCGCACCGCTACAACACGGTGGCGGGCCTCGTGCTGCAACAATTCAACGCGCTGCCGAACACTGGCGATGCCTTCGACTTCGGCGGCTGGCATATCGAGGTGATCGATCTCGACGGGCGGAGGATCGACAAGATCTTGGCGAGCCGGCTGAGCGAGGTCGAGACGGGGTGAATTGAGCGAAAGCACGAGTGCGCGCGCTGGTGTGGCGCATGCTGTCGTTCCAATCTCCACTCGTCGTCCCCGACAAGCGCGCCCCAGGCGCGCGCCATCCGGAACCCCCGCGCGAGCGCTTGCGCTCGTCGCCATACTCCCAGGAGGTGGTTTGGCGAAGACCCGTAGTTTGGTACTGCTACCAACGGCGATCGAAAGATCACGCGGTATGGGTCCCGGATCTGCGCTGACGCTTGTCCGGGACGACAGCGGAACTTTGGGCGCGAGCTTACCTGAACACAACCCTCACCCGAATCTCACGCCGATCCGCTTCTCCTTGCGCCAGACCACCCTGCAAGCGTGATGCGTTGCGTCCGCCGGAACGAACAGGGTGAAATGCTCGGGAATGCCGAGGGGGCTGGTGACGTCGAGCGCGGCGCCGGTGTCGGACAGGTTGCGGACGGTGCAGTCGATCGCACCGCCGCCGAACTCGATGGTTCCGGCCTTCAGCACGCGATGCCTTGCCTTGTTACGCCGTTCGTCCATGGGCACAATTTACACCCAAAGTTGATCCAACCGTCAAAAGCCCGCTCCGCTCTCGCCCAGCGCAGGCCGGTATCGCGATGGGGCGCTGCCGCTACAGCGCCGGCTGGAATGTATCCGCGCGTGCCATCCGCCAGGCCTCGCTGAAACGCGGGTCCGCGGTGCCTTCGAGCAGCTCGCCCGGACGCAGCGCCGGATAGAGCTGGGCAAAGGATTTCACCTGCGTCGTCGAAGTCCGTTGGCTGAAATGGATCGGGCGCAGCTGCTGCGGATGATCGAGGCCGGCGGCAGCGATCAGCTCGGTCAGCGAATGCAGCGTCGCGTGGTGATAATTGTGCACGCGGTCGATCTTGAGCGGCACATAGAGCGCGCGCGCACGCGTCGGGTCCTGCGTTGCCACCCCGGTCGGACAGCGGTCGGTGTGGCAGCTCAGCGACTGGATGCAGCCGAGCGAGAACATGAAGCCGCGCGCCGAGTTACAATAGTCGGCGCCGATCGCCATGGCGCGCGCCATGTCGAAGGCGGTGGCGATCTTGCCGGAGGCGCCGATCTTGATGCGGTCGCGCGCATTGATGCCGATCAGCGCGTTGTGAACGAAATTGACGCCCTCGCGCATCGGCGTGCCCAAGTGATCCATGAATTCGAGCGGCGCCGCGCCGGTGCCGCCTTCATTGCCGTCGACGACGATGAAATCAGGATAGATGCCGGTCTCGAGCATCGCCTTGCAGATCGCCAGGAATTCCCAGGGATGGCCGATGCAGAGCTTGAAGCCGGCCGGCTTGCCGCCCGAGAGGCGGCGCATCTCGGCGATGAACTGCATCATGCCGGCCGGGGTGGAGAACGCGCGGTGCGAGGCCGGCGAGATGCAGTCCTCGCCTATCGCGACGCCGCGGATCTTGGAGATCTCCTCCGAGACCTTTGCCGCCGGCAGCACGCCGCCATGGCCGGGCTTGGCGCCCTGGCTGACCTTGAGCTCGACCATCTTGATCTGGTCGTCGCAGGCGACGCGCGCGAACGCTTCGGGATCGAAGCTGCCGTCGAGATGACGGCAGCCGAAATAGCCGGAGCCGATCTCCCAGATGATGTCGCCGCCCATCTCGCGATGATAGGGGCTGACGCCGCCCTCGCCGGTGTCGTGCGCGAAGCCGCCCTTCTTCGCGCCGGCATTGAGCGCCCGCACCGCGTTGGGGCTGAGCGCGCCGAAGCTCATCGCGGAGATGTTGAACACCGAGGCCGAATAGGGCTTCGTGCAATCGGGACCGCCGATGGTGATGCGGAATCTCTCCTGGGCATGCGTCTTCGGCGCGACCGAGTGGTGCATCCACTCATAGCCCTCGCGGTAGACGTCCTCCTGGGTGCCGAACGGACGCTTGTCGAGCTCCATCTTGGCGCGCTGATAGACCACCGCGCGGGTGTCGCGCGAGAACGGCATGCCGTCCTTCTCGCTCTCGAAGAAATATTGCCGCATCTCGGGGCGGATCTCTTCGAGCAGGAAGCGGATATGCGCCGAGATCGGGTAGTTGCGCAGCACCGCGTGGCTCTTCTGCAGGAGATCGCGGACGCCGAGCAGCGTCAGCGCGCCGAAGATCAGGATTGGCACCAGCAGGATGTCGAATATCTTGCGGTCGACGATGCCGATACCGATCAGGAGCGCGGTGACGACCGCGCAGATCGTCAGCACGATGAAGCGGGGCGAGAAGGGCAGCAGCAGGGTTTCCATGATCCCCTCTTCCGCCAGCGGCAGGCGTTTGGGGGATTGCTGCGTCTTGTTGTCGTCGGCCACGATTCCCATCCTCTCGCCAGCATGAGGCGGTACGATACGCCTTCGCCTGTCATACGGATATGACGCGGCCCTTGTTTCAGGCTAGCGAATTCGGCGGAGACAAATCAATCAGCCCGATGGCCTGGTTTTGCAATGCAGCAAAGGGGGAGGATGGGGACGGCGGGCTACAGAGACCCTGAACGGGCTGCAGCTGCGTGTGGGCCACGCTGCATTCACAAACTCAGCTGTCGTCCCGGGCAAGCGTCAGCGCAGACCCGGGACCCATAACCACAGGATTGCGTGGTGAGGGAAAAGCTGTCACTCCGAGCTATCGCATAACCCCGGCCTGTGGGTATGGATCCCGGATCGGCGCGCGCTTTGAGCGCGCTTGTCCGGGATGACGAGTCGGATGTGGCGCGCGATCACGCCACTTCTTCGACAGAACTTATCGCTCGACGAACGCCTTCTCGATCACGAAATGGCCGGGCTTGTTGCCGCTGCCTTCGATGAAGTCGCGGCTCTCGAACATTACCTTCAGCTCTTCCAGCATCGCCGGGCTGCCGCACATCATGATGCGGTCGGTTGCGATGTCGAGCGGGCCCTGACCGATGTCGTTGAAGATCTGCTCGGAGCTGATGAGGTCGGTGATGCGGCCGCGGTTCTTGAACGGCTCGCGGGTCACGGTCGGATAGTACACGAGCTTGTCCGCGAGCAGCTCGCCGAACAGCTCGTCCTCGCGCAAGGTCGCGACCAGCTTCTCGCCATAGGCGAGCTCGGAGACCTGGCGGCAGCCGTGCACCAGCACGATGGACTCGAACTGCTCGTAGACCTCGGGGTCCTTGATCAGGCTCGCGAACGGCGCGAGGCCCGTGCCGGTCGAGAGCAGCATCAGCCGCTTGCCGGGAAGGAGGTTGTCGGTGATCAGCGTGCCGGTCGCCTTGCGGCCGACCAGGATGGTGTCGCCTTCCTTGATCTTCTGCAGGCGCGAGGTCAGCGGGCCGTCCTGAACCTTGATCGAGAAGAACTCGAGCTCCTCCTCGTGGTTGGCGCTGGCCATGCTGTAGGCGCGCAGCAGCGGACGGCCGTCGACTTCGAGGCCGATCATGGCGAATTGGCCGTTCTGGAAGCGGAAGCCGGTATCGCGCGTGGCGCGGAAGCTGAACAGCGTGTCGGTCCAGTGCTGAACGGAAAGAACCTTCTCTCGGTAAAACGCGCTCATGATTTTCGATATTCCGAATAATTGCGGTTTTCGGGCAACAGCATGGCCCGGCCCCTGAAAACGGGGCGGACACCATTGCCATGGCAGAGGATTTCGCGTGTGTGATCTACGCCATTGAGACCAATAATCAACCTCGTTTCGGCTGCAATTGATGCCGATCAAACCGGCATTTGCGGCGGAATTGGACGCATCATTGACGAATCTGCTGCCGCTGCTGCACAGAGGGCAATTTCTTTTCCCTCCAGGGCTCGATTGCAGCACTTAATTTCCGTCGCGCTCGCGAGAATTTCATTAAGAATAGCTCTGATTTCCCGCGCGGTTGGCGCCTTTGCCCGCGTTTTTGCGGCCTTCGGCGACAGGAACGACAAGAGACATGACAGGCGACGAGCGAATCTTCGTTCAGGCAATCCGGCGCTATTGCGCGGACCACGGCATCGCCGTCGATGTCCGCGCCGGCGGCTGGCTGATCGCGATGCGCCGGGGCCAGCTGCGCCGCTTTGCCTTCGGCTACGACATCGGCCTCAACAGCGCGATCGCGCACCGTCTCGCCAACGACAAATCGGCCACCGCCGAGGTGCTGACGCTGGCGCGCGTGCCCTGCGTTCCCCATCACCTCTTCCTCAATCCGAAGCTGGGCAGGAACGTGGTCGGCGCCGGCTGGCGAGAGGCCATGCGCGAGCTGCTCGGCGACAATCCGCAGGGCGTTGTGGTGAAGCCGAACGAGGGAACATCGGGCCGCTCGGTATTCAAGGTGGCGACCGAGGCGGACCTCGACCGCGCGGCCAGCGAGGTCTTCTCGATGAGCGCGGGGCTTGTGATCTCGCCCTATGTCGCGATCGAGGACGAGGTCCGGGTGGTGCTGCTGGATGATTTGCCGCGCGTCGCCTACAGCAAGCTGCGTGGCGCGGATTGGCGGCACAATCTCGATGCCGGCGCAAGGGCGGTGCTGCTGGAGGATGGCGATGTCCGCACCGCCTGCGTCAAGCTCGCGATCGAGGCCGCGCGCGCCATCGGCATTGTCTTTGCCTCGATCGACGTGGTTCGTGTCGACGGCACGTGGCGCGTGCTCGAGATCAATTCCGGCGTGATGATGGAGGCGCTGGCGAAGCTGCATCCCGAGCTGGTGCAGGCGACGTATGACGCGGCGTTGGACCGGGTGTTTGACGAATCGCGCCACGAACGCTGAGCCATCACCGTCACCCTGAGGTGGCCGCTTCTTCAGCGGCCCTCGAAGGACGACGGCCCAACTGGCACCTCGGCCGTTCATCCTTCGAGGCTTGCTCGACGGTGCGCTTGCACCGCCGAGCGCGCACCTCAGGATGACGGAGAGAGAGAATGAGGGAGACGCCCCCGGCTCAATTATTCGCGCCCGCCGAATCGTCCATCGCCTTGAACGCCTCTTCCAGCTGCAGCGAGATCGGCACGTTCAGGCGTTCGCCGGTGGGCAGCCGTGCGGTGAACCATTTGTTGTAGAGCGGGACGAGGTCGCGGTTGGAGGCGAGCTTGCGGAAGGCGCGCTCGACCAATGCCGCGAGCTGCGGCTCGCCCTTCCTGAACATGATGCCGTAGGGATCGTAGGACAAGTAGTCCCCGACCACGCGAAAATAGCCTTGCGCCTTGTGACGCGCGATCAGGCCATAGAGCAGGATGTCGTCGGTTGCGAACGCATCCGCCTTGCCGTCGTTCACCATCTGGAACGACTGCTCGTGATCCGGCGCGGTCACGATGTTGAGGCCGAGCGAGAGCTTCTTGTCGACGGCGTGCATCGCCTGTTCGTTGGTGGTGCCCTTGGTCACCACCACGGTCTTGCCCTTGAGGTCCGCGACCCCGGAAACAGACGCTCCCTTCGGCACCATCAGCTTGGTGCCGGCGACGAACATCAAAGGCGAGAAGGCGACGCGCTTGCCACGCTCGGCATTGGCGGTGGTCGAGCCGCATTCCAGGTCGATCTTGTTCTGGAGCACGGCGTCGATGCGGTCGTCCGAGGTGACCTTGACGTAGTCGATCCTGAGGTTGGGATCGTCGACCTCGACGCCGATCTCCTCGACGATGGCCTCGCAGAGCTCCAGGCTATAGCCGATCGGGCGGCCCGACTGGTCGAGGAAGGAGAACGGCGGCGAGCTCTCGCGATAACCCAGCCGCACACTATGCGCCTTCTTGATCGCGGCCAGCGTCGGACTGAGCCCTTCGCCAGTCTGCGCGCGCGCAGAAGTCGCGAACAAAGAGGTCGCGGACATGGCGGTCGCGAGCAGCGCTGCCGCGAGCCACAGGCGGCCTGAGGTCAACGACCTCGCCAGGATCTGGACCATGGTTCGCTCCTAGCCATGGCCGGCCATCGCGGGCACCTCGCCCGGCACCATGTCCTCAGGCACGACGTCGCCGGGTCCGAGCGCGTGCTCGGGCCCGAGCTCGCCTTCCCATTTGGCCACGACCGAGGTCGCCAGCGTGTTGCCGATCACGTTGGTGGCGCTGCGGCCCATGTCGAGGAAGGTGTCGATGCCCATGATCATCAGGAGGCCCGCCTCGGGGATGTTGAACTGCGCCAGCGTCGAGGCGATCACGACCAGGGAGGCGCGCGGCACGCCGGCGACGCCCTTGGAGGTGATCATTAGCGTCGCCAGCATCGCGAGCTGGGTGCCGAGCGGCATGTCGATGTGATAGCTCTGCGCGATGAAGACGCTCGCGAAGGTGCAATACATCATCGTGCCGTCGAGGTTGAAGGAATAGCCGAGCGGCAGCACGAAGCTCGAGATCCGCGACGAGGCGCCGAAGCGATTGAGGCCCTCCAGCGTCTTCGGATAGGCCGCCTCCGAGCTCGCGGTCGAGAACGCGATCATCAGCGGCTCGCGGATCAGCTTCAGGAGATGGCTGTAGCGCGGACCGATCACGATGAAGCCGACGACGATCAGGATCGCCCACAGGATCATCAGCGAGAGATAGAAGCCGCCCATGAAGACGACCAGCTTCCAGAGCACGCCAAGGCCGTTCTTGGCGACCGTGGCGGTGATGGCGGCCCACACCGCGAGCGGCGCGAACAGCATCACGTAGCTCGTGACCTTGAGCATGATGTGGCCGATGTCGTCGATCAGCGCCAGGATCGGCTTGGAGCGCTCGGGCATCGCGCCCATCGCCACCGAGAAGAACACGGCGAAGATCACGATCTGCAGGATCTCGTTCTGCGCCATCGCATCCGCGATCGAGGTCGGAATCAGATGGGTGAGGAATTTCTCGATCGAGAAGGCCGACACCGGCAGGCCGGTCGATTGACCCGCAGCGGGCAACGTGCCGGGGAAATTCGCGCCGGGCTGCAGCAGATTGACCATGATCAGGCCGAGCAGCAGCGAGATGAAGGAGGCGCTGACGAACCAGCCCATGGTCTTGGCGAAGATGCGGCCGAGCTTGGAGCCCGAGCCCATATGGGCGATGCCGCCGACCAGGGTCGCGAACACCAGAGGCGCGATGATCATCTTGATCAGGCGCAGGAACATCATGGCGATCAGGTTGATGGCGGAGGCCCACTCGGCGCGCGTGTCGGGCAAGAAGCTGTAGATCGCCGCCCCCATGATGATGCCGAGCACCATCGCCGCCAGAATGTATTGCGTAAACCTGTTGGACATCGTTGACCCCCACGTACATCGGCGCTTCATGATGTCGCAGATATGACAGCGGCGCAACACGCTTTGCGTGTGGTCGCGTTTTCGGGATGTTCCCGTTGTGAAATCGCACGCCGCGCTCTAGCCTTCATGCGGCGCACAACATATGCGGCCTGCACGTTTTGTTTGCGGCGGCTGCATCAATAACCGTCAAAACATCAATGAGGGAAACGCCATGAGCGACAACGCCAATCGCCAAATTCTGCTGGTCGAAAAGCCCAGCGGCAAGCTCGGCCCGGAGCATTTCAAGATGGTGGACGGCGCAATGCCGGAACCGAAAGACGGCGAGGCCCTGCTGCGCGTGCGATACATTTCACTCGACGCCGCCAACCGCGCCTGGATGCACGGCGCGACCTATCGCTCCGCGGTCGAGGCCAACAGCGTGATGGCCGGCGGCGCCATTGCCGAGGTCGTCAGCTCGAAGGCGCCGGACTTGGCTGCCGGCGACATCGTGTTCGGCGACACCGGCTGGCAGGAATTTGCCGCGGTGCCGGCGAAGCATCTCACCAAGATGCCGAAGCTCGAACCGATGACGCATCTGCTCAGCGTGTTCGGCATCGCCGGCCTCACCGCCTATTTTGGTCTGCTGGAGATCGGCAAGCCCAGAGAGGGCGAGACGGTCGTGGTCTCTGCGGCTGCGGGCTCGGTCGGCTCGATCGTCGGACAGATCGCGAAGATCAAAGGATGCCGCGTGGTCGGCATTGCCGGCGGCGCGGACAAGTGCAACTGGCTTACTTCCGAGCTCGGTTTCGATGCCGCCGTGGACTACAAGGACGGTGCGGTCTTCAAGGCGTTGCGCGCGGCTGCTCCGAAGGGCATCGACGTCTATTTCGACAATGTCGGCGGTGACATTCTCGAAGCCTGCCTGCCGCAGATGAACAATTACGGCCGCATCGCCTGCTGCGGCGCGATCTCGCAATACGACGGCGCGCCCGCAGCGCACGGCCCGCGCGGCGTGCCGGGACTGATCGTGGTGAAGCGGCTCGTCATGCAGGGCTTCATCGTGATGGACTACATGAAGGAGAGCCAGCGCGCGCTCGCCGAGCTCCAGGCCTGGGTCAAATCCGGCAAGCTGAAGGTGCAGGAAGACATCATCGACGGATTGCAGAACACGCCAAGGGCGCTGATCGGATTGCTCGCGGGCGAGAACCGCGGCAAGCGCATGGTGCGACTGACGACGTAGTCGCGCCCAATTGCGCCGGATAATTGACTTGCGGTGGAGGCCGAAGCAGCCAAAGATGCCGCTCGCGAGCTGACCCTCGCGACGATTGCGCTTACATATCTTTTCAAAATAGTCGGCGTTCCCGACCGGGCAGGAATTCATTCAAATGCTCAACACGTTGAAACATGCATCGACGCGCACTGCGTTGCTGGCGACGGCACTCTTCGCAACTGCAACAGGAGCGCTCGCGCAGACCGAGGCCCAGAAGAGCGCCATCCGGTCCGCATGCCGCTCGGACTTCATGGCGCATTGCTCGAGCGTGACGCCCGGCGGAGTGGAGGCGGTTCAATGCCTCGCCAAGAACATGTCGAGCTTGTCGTCGGGGTGCCAGGCTGCGGTTCGCGCGGTCGAGCCGGCCGCCGCGCCGCAGACAGAAGCGGCGCCCGCCAAATCCCAGCCTGCCAAATCCGAGCCTGCCAAATCTGAACCGGCAAAAACGGAAGCGGCGCCCGCCGCCGAGCCAGCAGCCAAGCCGGCTGCAGCAGCAAAGCAGCCGAGTCCTGCCCAGGTTTCCGCGATCAAGAGCGCCTGCCGCGGCGATTATCCCAAGGTCTGCGCCAGCGTGCCGCCCGGCGGCGCGCCCGCCATCGAATGCCTGGAGAAGAACAAGGCGAAGGTGTCGGCCGGTTGCGCCAAGGCCGTGAATGCGGCGTTCGGTGGCGGAGCGGCCGCGCCCGCTTCGGGGGCTGCACCGGCCGCCGCGGCGGCGCCTGCCGCGGCACCGGCCACTATCGTGCTGCGGCCATTGCTGCCGCGCGAAGAGCTGTTCATCGCGCGGTCGGCTTGCGGCGCCGACATCCGCACCCTCTGCGCCGGCGTGGCGCCCGGCGGCGGCCGGATCATCCAATGCATTTCCAACCGGGCGGCATCGCTCTCGCCGGCCTGCAAGGAGGTGCTCGCGCCTTTCGCCGCCAGATAGGGCGGAGCGGATGATGTTTATCCGCAGCACGGAGATGAATTGCGCCGTGCGCGACCAGTTGCTCGCACGCTGACACAGATACTTTCTTCAGACCCAGTTTCGACCACGACAAGCCCCGGGAGGACAACATGCGTTCATTGCTGCTCGTTGCTTCTGCGCTCTTCGCTTTTGCCGCCACCATGACCTTCGAGGTCACCGACGCCAACGCGGTGGTGTGCGCCCGCGGCGTCGTTCGCGCCGGCTGCGCGGGCCCGAACGCGGCCGTGGTCGTCCGCAAGCCGGTGCCGGCGGTCCGCTGCACCAGGGTTCTGGTGAATGGGGTCTATGTGAAACGCTGCGTCTGACCCCCGGTGGCCAATCCGCCCCGGTTTGGCTATGATTCGCGCCTGACAGTTTCGGACCCGCAAAATGCGTGCCCGGACAGTGCTTTGGCGTGCCGCGCTCGGCGGATAATTTCCGCTGGCGCCGGACGCCGGAGCACATTAGTCTACCCCTAGATAGTAAGTATACTGTCAATTAGGGAGGCAGACGTTGCAGATCGCCGTGATTGGCGGGGGGCCCGGTGGGCTCTATTTCGCCTATCTCTGGAAGAAGCGTCACCCCGAGGATCAGGTCGACCTGTTCGAACAGAACCCGGCCGACGCGACCTGGGGCTTTGGCGTCGTGTTCTCCGACCAGGCGCTGGAATTCCTGCGCGCCGACGACCCCGAGACGGTCGACGCGATCGCGCCGCATATGGAGAGCTGGGAGAACATCACGCTGAACCTTCATGGCGACTGCGTCGCCATCGACGGGGTCGGCTTTTCCTCGATCGGGCGGCTGGAGCTGCTCCGATTCCTGCAGCAGCGCGCGCTCGACGTCGGCGTCACGCCTCGCTTCGACACGCAGATCCACGCCATCGACCAGCTCAATGGTCACGATTTGATCGTCGCCGCCGACGGCTTGAACTCGCTGGTGCGCCGCGCCTATGAGGGCGATTTCGGCACCTCGCTGTCCTACTCTTCCAACAAGTTCGTCTGGTACGGCACCTCGAAGCGCTTCGACACGCTGTCGCAGACCTTCGTGAAGACCGACCGCGGCGCCTTCAACGCCCATCATTACCGTTACTCGCCGGCCATGAGCACCTTCCTGGTCGAATGCGACCACGCGACCTGGCAGGCCTACGGCTTCGCCTACAAGGACGTCGAGCAGTCCAAGGGCGTCTGCGAAGAAGTGTTCGCGGACACGCTTGGCGGCCATTGCCTCGTCTCCAACAAATCGGTTTGGCGCAACTTCCCCTGGGTCTGGAACGAGCATTGGTCGTTCAAGAACATGGTGCTGCTCGGGGACGCCTTGCATTCGGCGCATTTCTCGATCGGCTCGGGCACGCGGCTTGCCATCGAGGACGCCATTGCGCTGGTCAAGGCGCTGGAATCGGATGCGCATCTTGCGACCGCCCTGCATCGCTACCAGGCCGCGCGCAAACCGGTGGTGCAGAAGCTCGTCAACGCCGCGCGCACCTCGGCGTTCTGGTATGAGCGCTTTGCCGAGCACATGAAGCTTCCCCTGATGGATTTCGCCTACAGCTACATCACCCGCTCGGGCCGGATCGACGATTCCCGGCTGCGCGCGATGTCGCCGGCCTTCATGTCCCGCTACGAGGCGGCCAAGAACGGCGGAGACGAGGCATGAGCAACGAGATTTTCGATCAGGTGCCCGCCGACAGCGCGGGGACACGCGAGATCGGCTTTGCCGTTCCCGACATCTACAACGCCAGCCGAGTGCTGTTTGACAACCTCGGCAAGGGCCGCGGTGACAAGCTGGCGCTGTTGGGGCCCGCGGGCACGCGGACCTATGCCGAGCTGTGCGCGGACGCCTGCCGCTGGGGCAACGGCTTTGCTTCGCTCGGCCTGAAGCGCGGCGACCGCGTGCTGCTGTTCCTCGACGACACCCCGGCCTATCCGGCCGCGTTTTTCGGCGCGGTGCGCGCCGGCTTCGTGCCGCTCCTGATCAACACGCTGACGCCGCCGGACCTGCTGCAATTCTATCTCGCCGATTCCGGGGCCGTCGTGGCGGTGGCGGAGTCCGAATTCTCCGCGCGCTTCAACGTCGAAGCCTGCAAGGACACGCAGCTGCGTACGCTGATCGTCGTCAATGGCGCGGTGGGCGATCACGCGGCGCCAGCAGCGGTTGCGGCGGCGGATTGGCTTACGCAGTTTTCGACCGAATTGGCCGAAGCCCACACGCATCGCAACGAGATGGCGTTCTGGATGTATTCCTCCGGCTCGACCGGCCGGCCCAAGGGCATCGTGCATCTCCAGCACGACATGGCTTACAGCGATCTCGCCTTCGCGCGGAACATCCTGAAGCTCACGCCCGACGACATCTGCTTCTCCGTGCCGAAGATCTTCTTCGCCTATGGCTTCGGCAATTCCGTCACCTTCCCGTTCTCGGCGGGAGCAGCGACGCTGCTGCTGCCGGGCCAGCCGAAACCCGCCGCGATCTTCGCAGCGATCGCGCGGTACCGGCCGACGGTGTTCTTCGGCCTGCCGACGCTGTACACGTCGCTGACCAAGGCCGAGGGCGCGGACAAGACCGACTTCTCGTCATTGCGCATGGCGCTCTCCGCCGCCGAGGTGCTCTCGGCCGAGGTCTTCAACGGCTGGAAGGCGCTCACCGGCCTGGAGATCGTCGAAGGCCTCGGCTCCACCGAGGTGCTGCACATCTATCTCTCCAACCGGCCCGAGCGGAAGAAGCTCGGCGCCGCCGGCTTGCGCGTACCCGGCTACGAGGTCGCGCTGCGCGACAAGGAGGGCCGCGACGTCGGCGACAACGAGGAAGGCATCTTGTGGGTCCGCGGCGATTCCAACACGCCGCTGTACTGGAACCGGCCGGACAAATCCGCCGAGACGATCCGCGAGGAAGGGTGGATCTACACCGGCGACCGCTTCGTCAGGGATGCCGACGGCTTCCACTTCTTCCGCGGCCGCGCCGATGATCTGGTCAAGATCTCCGGCCAGTGGGTCTATCCGCTCGAGGTCGAGCTCTGCCTCGCCGACCACCCCGAGATCCGCGAATGCGCGGTGTTCGCCGCCGAGCTGCCCGACCGCCGCATGACGCTGAAGGCCGTGGTGGTGATGAACGACCGCACGGCCAACCAGGGTGAGACGACGCGGCGATTACAGGATTACGTGAAGGGCAGGCTGCTGCCCTACAAATATCCGCGCGAGGTGATCTTCATCGACGAGCTGCCGAAGACCGGCACGGGGAAGATCGACCGGCAGGCATTGCTGAGGATGTGAGGCGACGTTGAGGATGTTGAGGCGACGGCGCCGCCACACCCTCGGTGTCGTCCCCGCGAAGGCGGGGAACCATAACCACAGGGAGTGGTTGTAGCGAGAAACTGGAAACTCCGAGTCTTCGCCAAACTTCTCCCTGTGGTTATGGGTCCCGGATCTGCGCTTCGCTTGTCCGGGACGACAGTGGTGAACAAGGCGCCAGGGGCGGAGATCCACGCATCGCAATCGTAGGGTGGGCAAAGCGGAGCGTGCCCACCACTTCTGATCAGCTGGAAGGAGGTCGTGGGCACGGCGCAAGGGCGCCTTTGCCCACCCTACGAGATATGAGATTGAGGCGCGCATATCGCCTCATACGTCCCTCACCCCGTCTTGCCCAGATGCTCCAGCGCATCCTCGGCCCGCAGCGGCACGCGTGAGGCTTCGTTGTTGAGGTCGACGAGCTGCGACAACAGGCCCATCAGCGTCTTGCGGTCCGCCGGCTTCAGCGGCTCCAGCATGCGCGCCTGGGCGCGCTCCACGGCGGGGATGATCTCGCGCAGGATCGCCGCGCCTGACCTGGTCAGATAGAGCAGCTTGATCCGCTTGTCCTCGGGCGCCGGCTTGCGCTCGATATAGTCCTTGGCCTGCAGCCGCTCGATCACGCTGCCGAGCGTGGAGCGGTCGAAGGCGATCACCGCCGACAGCCGCGTGGCGTCGATGCCGGGATGGGTGTGGATCGCGATCAGCGCCGCATATTGCACCGGGGTCAGGTCGAACGCCTTGCACTCCTCCATGAAGATCGAGACCGCGATCTGCTGCATGCGCCGGAACAGATAGCCCGGCGCGGCATAGACTGCGTCGATCGTGATCGGAGCGGGCGGCTTACTCGGCATCGGGCTGCTTCTCCGG
Organism: Bradyrhizobium frederickii; assembly: GCF_004570865.1. Lineage (GTDB taxonomy): Bacteria > Pseudomonadota > Alphaproteobacteria > Rhizobiales > Xanthobacteraceae > Bradyrhizobium > Bradyrhizobium frederickii. The sequence continues at coordinate 101,516 of NZ_SPQS01000023.1, read as the reverse complement.
CGCAGCCTCGGCGAACGCCGGCACCGCCTTGGCCGCGGCCTCGGCCTTGAGCAGGCGCGGATAGGCCGAAACATCGACACCGAAGCGGCGCGCATTGGCGAGCTGCGGCACGAGACAGAGATCGGCCAGCGTCGGCGCATCGCCGAAGCAGAACGGGCCCGGCTCGTCCTTGATCAGGATCTCGCAAGCCGACAGGCCTTCGCGATTGACCCAGGCGGCCCAGTCCTGGACCTTCTCTTCGGGCAGGCCGAGCTCGCGCAGCCGCGCCAACACTTTCAGGTTCTGCACCGGATGGGTGTCGCAGGCGATCGCCAGCGCAAATGCCCTCACCTTGGCGCGCTGCAGCGCATCCTTCGGCAGCAGCGGCGGATGGGGGTGCGTCTCGTCGAGCCATTCGATGATGGCGACCGATTGCGTCAGCACCGCACCCGCATCGTTCTCCAACGCCGGCACCAGGCCTTGCGGGTTGATGGCGAGATAGGTGGGCGCGCATTGCTCGCCCTTGCGCAAATGATGCGGCAGATGCGCGGCCTTGAGGCCCTTCAGGTTCAGCGCGATCCGCACCCGATAGGCGGCGCTGGAGCGGAAATAGCCGTGCAGCTTCATCGAGACCTCCCTTTCCTGTTATTCCGGGGCTCGCGAAGCGAGCACCCGGAACCTCGATATTTCCGGATTTGATGCTATCGCATCGCTGCGGAATGACGGCAACCAGCGGCGACCCACATTGACGCTACCTAGATCGTCAGTATACTGTCAATCAACAAACGATCGGGAGCGCCGCCATGGAAGCCGTGACCAAGACACCGGAACGCGAGGCGTTCTACAAGAAGATCGACGGCGAAAACCTCACCGCGCTGTGGACGGTGATGAGCGATCTGATCACGCCGGAGCCGAAGAGCGCCTGCCGGCCGCATTTGTGGAAATTCGACGTCATCCGCGATTACATGATTGAAGCCGGCAAGCTCATCACCGCCAAGGAGGCCGAGCGGCGCGTGCTGGTGCTGGAAAATCCCGGCCTGCGCAGCCAGTCCAAGATCACGACCTCGCTCTATGCCGGCGTGCAGATGGTGGTGCCGGGCGACGTCGCACCGGCGCACCGGCACAGCCAGTCGGCACTGCGCTTCGTGCTCGAGGGCAAGGGCGCCCACACCGCTGTCGACGGCGAACGCACCGCGATGGAGCCGGGAGACTTCATCATCACGCCGTCGATGACCTGGCATGATCATTCCAATGAGACCGACCAGCCGATGTTCTGGCTCGACGGCCTCGACATTCCCATGGTGCAGTTCTTCGACTGCTCGTTCGCGGAAGGCGCCAAGGAGGACCAGCAGAAGATCACAAAGCCCGCCGGCGACAGCTTTGCGCGCTACGGTCACAATCTGCTGCCGGTCGATATGAAGCGCTCGTCGAAGACCTCGCCGATCTTCAGCTATCCCTACGCTCATACGCGCGAAGCGCTGGAGAAGGCCAGGACGAGCCAGGAATGGGACGCCTGCCACGGGCTGAAGCTGAAGTTCAGCAACCCCGAGACCGGCGATTTCGCGATGCCGACCATCGGCACCTTCATCCAGCTGCTGCCCAAGGGCTTCAAGACCGTGCGCTATCGCTCAACCGATGCGACGGTATTCTGCCCGATCGAAGGCAGGGGCCGCAGCCGGATCGGCGATACCGTGTTCGAATGGGGTCCACGTGATCTGTTCGTGGTGCCGAGCTGGCACTGGGTCACGCATGAGGCCGACGACGACGCCGTGCTGTTCAGCTTCTCGGACCGCCCGGTGCAGCAGAAGCTGGATCTGTTCAGGGAAGATCGCGGGAACGCGTGAGCGTCGCGTAGGGTGGATTAGCCGAAGGCGTAATCCACCAACTCGTTCGGCAAACGCGGAAGCATAAGAGGTGGGTTACGCCTAGCGGTTTGCGCTTCGCGCAATCCGCGAGGCTAACCCACCCTACGGCAGCGCGGATTGCGGCTACCGCCAGTGCAGCAACCGCATCTCCAGCCAGCCGATCACCTTGCCGACCGCAAGCCCAAACACCGACAGGATCACCACGCCGGCAAGCAGCTGATCGGTCTGCATCAGATTGCCGGCCTGGAGCACGAAGGCGCCGATGCCGTATTGGGCGCCGATCATCTCGGCGCTGACGACGAGCAGCAGCGCGACGGATGCGGTGATGCGGAAGCCGGCGAGGATCGCCGGCAGCGCGCCGGGCCAGATCACCTTGCGCACGATGGTGGCGAAGGGAACGTTGAAGCTCTGCGCCATGCGGATCAGGTTGCGCGGCACGGCATCGACGCCGCTATAGACCGAGATCGCAGTCGAGAAGAACACCCCGAGCGCAATGGTCGCGATTTTCGGCTCTTCGCCGATGCCGAGCCAGAGGATCAGCAGCGGCAGCAGCGCGATCTTCGGGATCGGGAACAGCGCCGAGATGAAGGTGATGCCGACGCTGCGCGCGAGCCGCGACAGGCCAATGGCAAAACCGACGGCGATGCCGGCGGCAGTCCCGAGCAGCCAGCCGACGCCGATGCGCAGCAGCGAGGCGGACAGATGCTGCCAGAGCGCGCCGGAGATCGCGAGCTGGTAGATCGCCCGGACGATTGCAGAGGGCGTCGGCAGAAACAGCGCATTGACGAGGCCGGCGCTGCCGGCGGCCTGCCAGATCGCGATGACGAGGGCGAGCGCGATCCACCCGCCGCAGCGGCTGCTCGCGGGCACGAAGCCGGCGCCGCGGAAACGGACGCGCCGCGTCACTTCGTCCTTGGCGGGGAGGCCCGCGCGGTCAAGCATGCTGGACCTCGCGCTCGGCATCGATCGCCTCGTTGCGGATCAGCGACCAGATCTGGGTCTGCAGCGCTAGCAGCTTCTCGCGCGCCGCAGCTTCGCCGCGCTCGGTGCGCGTCATCGGCACGGTCACGACCTCCCGGATGCGGCCGGGTCTGCGCGACAGCACCACGATGCGATCGGCGAGCCGCGCCGCCTCTTCGAGATTATGGGTGACATAGACCGCGCCCATGCCGCCATCGGCGAGCAGGCGGACGAAATCCTCCATCAGGAGCTCGCGGGTCTGCGAATCCAGCGCCGACAGCGGCTCGTCCATCAGCAGGATGGCAGGCTTCACCGCCAGCGCGCGCGAAATGCCGACCCGCTGGCGCATGCCGCCGGAGAGCTGCTTCGGATAGGTCTTGCGGAAATCGGTCAGGCCGGTGCGGCGCAAGGCGTCGTCGACCAGCGCGCGGCGCTGCGCCGCCGAAAGCTGGGCGTGCAGCAGCGGGAACTCGACGTTCTGCTCGACCGTCGCCCAGGGCAGCAGCGCGAAATCCTGGAACACGAAGGTAAGCGGATTGAGACTGTCCGCCGGCGGCGAGCCGCGCAATTCGGGCGCACCGGACGTCGGCTGCAGCAGCCCACCGAGGATCGACAGCAGCGTGCTCTTGCCGCAGCCCGAGGGCCCGACGACCGCCACCACCTCGCCGGCGCCAACGGTGAAGGAGACGTCGTCGAGCACGGCGAGATCGCCGAAGCGATGGGAGATGTGGCTGGCGATCAGGTCCATCTCACGCACAACTCCTTGATCCGTCACCCTGAGGTGCCGGAGCGAAGCGCAGGCCTCGAAGGGCGACGGCCCCGATGCATCCGGGCCGTTCATCCTTCGAGGCTCGCAGCGCAGTGCGGATGCACTGCGCTACTCGCGCCTCAGGATGACGGAGAGAGAGATGAGCGCGCAGCATCAATCCGCCTTCACAAATTCCTTGGCGATGATCGCATCCGCGTCAAAGCCCTTGTCGGCAAAGCCCTGCTCCTGGAGCCATTTGATCTGGTTGTCGACGTTCTTCACGTCCAGCTTGCCGTCGGGATCGATGTAGGCGCAATTGCCGACCACCTGCTCGACCGGCAGATTGGTGTATTTGGCGATGATCTCCAGCAGCGGCTTCGTCTTGTCGTTGATCGGCGCGACACCGTCCTTCATCGCCGCGAGGATGACGTCGTAATATTCGCGGTCGGCCTTGGCCAAGGCGCCGAGCAGCTTTGTCACCAGCGCCTTGTTGGTCAGCGTCTTCGGCGAGGCAAACACCGCGCCCAGCTGCCAGGGCGTCTCGTCGCCGACCCAGCCCAGGAATTTCGCGCCGCCTTCGTCCATGAGCTTGCGCGCGGTCGAGATCGGCAGCAGCGCCGCATCGACGGTCTCGCCCTTCAGCGCGGCCGCGGCATTCGACAGCGATTGCAGCGGCACGATCTTCACGTCCGCGAGCTTGAAGCCGTATTTGTCGGCGAGCAGGCCGAGCGAATAGTGAAAGCTCGATCCGACCTGCGTCATCGCCACGCGCTTGCCGGCGAGGTCCTTTGGCGTCTTGAGGCCGGCCGCGTAGGCGTTGTTGCTGGCGAAATAGCCGATCAGGGGATAGCCGGCCTTCTCGCGGCTCATGCCGCCGATCACCTTCAGCGTGCCCTTGCCGGCGAGATTGTAGAGACCGGCGGTGAAGGCGGTGATGCCGAAATCGACGTCGCCCGACGTGGTCGCGACCGCGATCGGCTGGGCCGCGTCGAAGAATTTCAGCTCGACGTCGAGGCCGGCCTCGCGGAAATAGCCCTTGTCCTGCGCGATGAAGACGGGCGCGGAGGAGGACAGGCGGAGCACGCCGATCCTGGCCTTCAGCGCGTCCTCGGCCCTTGCACCGCCCATCGCCGTGATCGCCAGAAGGCCCGCAAGCGCGAGCCGCACCATTCCGATCATCCCGTTTCCTCCGCCGTCGTTCTATTGCCGCCCGTCACAATCCTTCCGGCACCATTTGGTCCCGGCCGATGAAGGCACCCTGTTGTTTCAACGTTTCCTGCAATTTTTCAATGGGGATTTCGCGTGGAATCCGGTTTCCGGAGAGCGCCAGCGCGGCGGCGGAGCCGGCGGCCTCCCCCATCGCGAAGCAGGCCCCGGATACCCGCGCCGCGGACTGGCCCTCATGGGTCATGGAGGCACAGCGGCCGGCAACGAGCAGGTTCTCGACCCCTTCGGGCACCAGCATGCGGTACGGCAGCTCATTATAGCCGCGGGATTCCGGGATCGGCGGGAAGGTGAAGACGACGTCGCCGGGCACATGGGCCTCGATCGGCCAGCCATTGACGCCGATGGAATCCTCGAACGAGGCGCAGCCGAGCACGTCCTCGCCGCTGAGCTGATAGCCGCCCGTGATGCGGCGGGTCTCGCGGATGCCGAGCTGCGGCGGCAAATCGACGATGTAGGACTTCTCAAAGCCCGGGACAGTGCTGCGCAAGAACTCGTAAGCGGCGAGCGCCTGCTTGCGGCCCTCGATCTCGCCGCGGGTGAGATCGTCGGGCTCGACGCCATTGATGGCGTGGCCATCCTCGCGCGCCACTTGCGTAAAGTTCACCCGCCATTCGATGCCGGACTTCTGCGGCCGCACGATCGCGCTTTTGCGCGGGAATGTGTGGGTTCCGGCCGCGACGGCTTTTTCCATCAATTGCGGAATGGTGCGCCAGGCCTCGCCAGCCTTGGCGGGATCGATGCCGTTCAGACGGAGCATCATCGAGGGGTACAGCGGATGACCGTGCGCGTCGCCGATCTCGAACGGCGCGCCGGCCCAGACCGCGAGATCGCCGTCGCCGGAGCAGTCGATGAAGATCTCCGATCGCACCGCCTGCCGGCCGGCCTTGGTCTCGACCATCAGCGCGTCGATGCGGCTGTTGTCGCCCATCACGACGCCGGCGCCGAGCGCGTGAAACAGGATGTGCACCTTGTGGCTGCCCAGCAGCTCGTCGGCCGCGATCTTGTAGGCTGCGGTGTCATAGGCCTGAGCGAACAGCTTGCCGAGGATCAGATGCGGCGTGTTCAGGCCGCCCAACCGATCAATCCGCATCAGCAGCTCGGAGGCCATGCCCTGCACCAGCCGCCGGTGCTCGCCATAGACATTGCCATGCAGGCCGCAGAAGTTCGTGACGCCGGCCGCGGTGCCCATGCCGCCGAGAAAGCCATAGCGCTCGATCAGCAGCGTCTTCCGCCCGGCGCGCGCGCTTGAAGCCGCCGCGACGATGCCGGCGGGCCCGCCGCCGAGCACCACGACTTCATATTCGCCATAGAGCGGCACCTGTCGTGCCGGTTCTTCGATCGTCACGGCCCGCATGGCGCGTCCCTTCCCAAACCCTTCGAACAGGACCACGGATTAGCCGGCAGGCGCCATCGTCGCAAGATCGCGGTTGCTCACCCTCGGTGGACCTGAGACAAGGGCGGCCATGGATTCGATCATCGTCAGATATTGTTTCGCCGCCCTGATCGCTTTCGCGATCTCCGGCGCCGCTCCCGCCACAGCCGTGGAGCAGAACTGCCGCTTCATCCAGGCCAAGCCGGAGCGCGAAGCCTGCTACAAGCAGCAGGAGGACGAGCTCGCGGCCAGGCGCAAGCCGGCGCCCGCGACCGACGCGGGCAGGACGCTCGAAACGCTGCGCCAGATGCGACAGGACGACGACGCGGTCTATCGCAGCATCAACAACATCTGCCGCGGCTGCTGACGTTCAGCTCTTCCCGCCGCCCCACTTCGCCGCCCGCTTCTCCGCGAACGAGGCCAATCCCTCCGCCGCCTCCGCGCTCTGGCGCTTGAGCGAATGCAGCTGCACGAGCCGGGTGTAGGCGGCATCGTCCACCGCCATGCCGCCGAACGAGCTCTCCAGTGCGAGCCTCTTGGTCTCGGCCATCGCCTCCGGCCCGTTGGCGAGCAATTGCTCGACCAGCTTGCTGCCTGCGGCCTCGAGTTCGGCCAGCGGCACGACCTCGTGCACAAGGCCAATGCGGCGGGCGTCCTCGGCGCCGAAACGCTCGCCGGTCAGCGCGTAGCGGCGGACCTGGCGGACGCCGATGGCGTCGCAGAGCTGCGGGATGATGATCGCCGCGGTCAGGCCCCAGCGCACCTCGGTGATCGAGAACAGCGCATTATCCGCTGCGATCACGACATCGCAGGCCGCAATCACGCCGGTGCCGCCGCCGAAGCAGCCGCCCTGAACCAGCGCGACGGTCGGGATCGGCAGCGTGTTGAGCCGCTGCACCGCCTCGAAGGTCGCGCGCGAGGCCGCCTCGTTCGCTTCAGCCGATTGCGGCCGCACGCCGTTGATCCATTTCAGATCGGCGCCGGCCTGGAAGTGCTTGCCATTGCCCTTGAGCACGACGACGCGCAGGTGAGGCTTCGTCCCCAGATCGTCCATGGCCGCGAGCACGCCCGCGATCAGCGCGCCGTCATAGGCGTTGTTGACCTCGGGCCGGTTCAACGTGACGGTCGCAACCCCACGCTCGTCAAGGGTCCACAGGACGGGGCTGGCAGTCATCGGCGATCCTCCGGTCGTTTGCTTGGCGCGCGCACTATGGCCGAGGCGACGCATCCCGATCCATATCTTTCCAGCGTGGGGCGGTCGCGCCCATCGCATGGCGGCTTGTGTCATGCTGGCGCCCGGGTGGCAGCAAGGGACAGGACGGAATCATCATGCGCATCTGCATTTTCGGCGCGGGCGCCGTCGGCAGCCACATTGCGGTACGGCTGGCGCGGGCCGGCCATGACGTTTCATGCGTGATGCGAGGCGCGCATCTGGAGGCGGCGCGCGCGGGCGGCCTCAAGCTGCGGGTCGGCGATTCCGAGGTCAGCGCCAAGGTGAACGCATCGGGCGATGCGGCCCAGCTCGGACCTCAGGACGTCGTGATCTCGACGCTGAAGGCGACGGCGCTTCAGGGGCTGGTTTCCAGCATCAAGCCGCTGCTGCAGGACGATACCGCCATCGTGTTCGCGCAGAACGGCATCCCCTGGTGGTACGGGATCGGCCTGCCGCCGCGGCATCCGACGCCGCCCGATATCTCCTTCCTCGATCCCGGCGGGCGCCTGCGCGCCTGCATTCCGAAGGAACGGATCGTCGGCGGGGTCGTATTCTCCTCCAACGAGGTGACCGCGCCCGGCGTGGTGCACAACCTGACGCCGGACCGCAATCGCCTCCTGATCGGCGAATGCGACGACCGCAATTGCGAGCGGATCACCAAGCTGCGCAATGTCTTCAACGACGCGCGGCTGGAATCGCCGCCGGTGGCCGATATCCGTGAGGCGATCTGGTCAAAGCTGCTGACCAACATGTCGCTGTCGGTGCTATGCCTGCTCACCGGCCAGACCGCGCGCGGCGTGCGCGACGACCCGGCTTTCGCCGAGGTCATCCCGCGCATGCTGAACGAGGCCAACGACATCGCCCAGCATTTCATCCCCGAGGTCAAGCGCGTGACCCGCAGCGGCCCCGCCCCCAATCACAAGCCCTCGCTGCTGCAGGATTACGAGCTCGGCCGCGCCATGGAGATCGACGTGCTGGTCAGGGCGCCCGCCGCCTTCGCGCGCACCGCCGGCCTGTCGACGCCGACGCTCGACCTGATCGCCGCGCTGGCGATCCAGAAAGCGCGCGACAAGGGGCTTTATGCGGCGTGAGCATCAGGCGATTCGATCGATCCAGGCCGCGAGCGTGTCCAGCACCTCGGTGAGCGCTTCGTCATTGGTGCGGCCCGACTTCTTCAACACCGCGAAGGAGTGATCGCCGCCTTCGACCTCGTGCAGCGTCGCCTTCGCCCCCAACGCCGCAATGACGGGTTTGAGATGGCCGAGATCGGCCAGCTCATCGCGCGTGCCCTGCAGGAACAGCATGGGAATCGCGATGCCGGCGAGGTGCTCGGCACGCTCGGACGACGGTTTCTTGGCGGCATGCAGGGGGAAGCCGAGGAAGGCGAGCCCCTTCACATCGGGCAGCGGTGCTTTCGATTGCGCCTGCGAGGTCATGCGCCCGCCGAACGATTTGCCGCCGGCGACCAGCGTCACCCCGGGACACAGTCGCGCGGCCTCCGCGACCGCCGCGCGGATCGCAGCGTGAGCGACGGCCGGCTGGTCGGGGCGTCCCTTCTTCTCTTCCATGTAGGGGAAATTGAAGCGGAACGTCGCAATGCCCCGGCTTGCGAGGCCTTGGGCGACCTTCTCCATGAAGGAATGCCGCATGTCGGCGCCCGCGCCATGCGCCAACGCATAGCAGGCGCGCGCCTTGTCAGGCTGCGTCAGGATCGCGGAGACCGCGCCGATGCGCGCGATGTCGAGCTTGAGCTCTCTTGTTTTGACAGTCACAATCAACCATCCCGACAGAAGCTGTTACCGCCGCCTTGGTAGCGGCACCGCGGCAGCCTGAAAACACAATAATTGCCGCCGCCCGCCGGCCTACCAAGCGGAAACGCCGCATCAACCGAGGTAATCATGTCCTACCGCTCCTCCTGGATGACCGAAGAGCTCGACGTCTTCCGCGACCAGTTCCGGAAATATCTTGCCAAGGATCTGGCGCCGCATGCGGAAAAATGGCGCGAGCAGAAGATGGTCGACCGCTTCGCCTGGCGCGGCCTCGGCGAGATGGGCGCGCTCTTGGCAAGCGTACCGGAGGAATATGGCGGCCTCGGTGCCACCTTCGCCTATGACGCGGCGGTGCTGGACGATCTCGAAAGCACGGTGCCGGAGCTGACGACCGGCGTCTCCGTGCACAGCGCCATCGTCGCGCATTACATCCTCAATTACGGCTCGGAGGAGCAGAAGAAGCGCTGGCTGCCGAAGATGGCGTCCGGCGAGATGGTCGGCGCCATCGCCATGACCGAGCCCGGCACCGGCTCGGACCTGCAAGCCGTGAAGACCACGGCGAAGAAGCAGGGCAATTCCTACGTCATCAACGGCCAGAAGACCTTCATCACCAACGGCCAGGCCGCCGATCTCGTCATCGTGGTCGCGCGCACCGGCGAAGCCGGCGCCAAGGGCATTTCGCTGATCGTGGTCGAGACCGCGGGCGCGGACGGTTACAAGCGCGGGCGCAACCTCGACAAGATCGGCCTGCATGCCTCCGACACGTCGGAATTGTTCTTCGACAATGTCGTCGTGCCGCCGGAAAACCTGCTCGGCAAGGAAGAAGGCCAGGGCTTCGTGCAGCTGATGCAGCAATTGCCGCAGGAGCGCCTTGCGCTCGCGGTCGGCGCCGTCGCCGCGATGGAACGCGCGATCAAGCTCACCACCGAGTACACCAAGGAGCGGAAAGCCTTCGGCAAGCCGCTGATGGATTTTCAGAACACCGCCTTCAAGCTGGCCGAGCGCAAGACCGAGGCGATGATCGCGCGCGTCTTCGTCGACTGGTGCATCGAGCGCCTGGTCGCCGGGGATCTCGACACGGTCACCGCATCGATGGCGAAATATTGGTGCTCGGAGAAACAGGTCGAGACCGCCGACGAATGCCTCCAGCTGTTCGGCGGCTACGGCTACATGCAGGAATATCCGATCTCGCGCATCTTTATCGATTCGCGCATCCAGAAGATCTACGGCGGCACCAACGAGATCATGAAGCTGTTGATCGCAAGGTCACTGTAGCCCAGGCGTCAGCTGCGCGCCTTCGCCGCGCGCCAGTCGCGCGGCCGGCAGCCGAAGCGCTGCTTGAAGCGCCGCGTGAAGTGGGAGAGGTCCGAGAAGCCCCAATCGAACGCGATGGCGCCGATCGCACGATCCGTCATTGCGGGATCGCTGAGATCCCTGGCCGCGCCGTCGAGCCGATGGTCGATGACGTAATCGGTGAAGCTGCAGCCCGATCGCGCCAGCAGCTTGTGCACGTAGCGCTCGCTGATGCCCACGGCGTCGGCGACATCGGAGACCGCAAGGCCGGGCTCGCGCAGCCGCCGGTGAATGGCACGCTTCAACGCCAGCATGGTTGCATCGGCGAGACTCTCGGTCTCCGCGGCACCTGCCCGGCCACGCCGCGACAGGCTTACGGCGACCAGCTCGATCAGCGCCCGGAACAGCCGCCTCCCCTCGTCTTCGGTCATCCGCAGCGCGCCGGCGGCGAGCGTGCGCGCGGTCTCGACGATGAGATGGCCGACGACGGGATCGTCGGAGACCCGTGCCGCAGCGACGTCGAACGAAGCCGGCAGCCGTTCGCGCAAGGCCTCAGACGGCACCCAGATCGAGGCGACGCGCAATTGCGGACCACGATCGTGCAGAAGCGCAAACTGCCGATCGCTGTCGAAGATGCCGACCTGTCCGGGCGACAGGCTGATCTCGCGATTGCCCTGCTGGATGCGACAGCGGCCGGCCAATTTCAGATTGAGGTAGAAGCAGCTGCGCTCGGACGCCGCGATGTCGGCCGCCGATCGGCGCACCACGTGCTCGGGGAAGCTGACGCGGTTGATCGCGCCATCGCCGAGCCGGATGTGGTCGACGCTGGCAGAAAAGCCGGCAGCTGCCGCCGGCTCCGGCGTCAAATTCATGAAGGCCTGGCAGATCGCCTCGCGATAATAGGCGAATTGCTCGTTCGGCCGCAGGCCGGCGGTATCCCAGGCCGATTGGCGTGACGGAACGGCGCGCTCGATCTGCTGCATCGGTTCACTCCGAGACCAATCCGGTTCACTTCCAGCCAAGCGGCACATCAGCCGCTGGTGCACAATTGACGCGCGGCAGCACCGCTGGCAGCTAAAAAGCGGCGCGGCCTCAATCTAATCACAGTCTCGGGAGGAGCCACAACATGTCGACCTACGTCCTCGTCCACGGCGCCTGGCACACCGGAGCCGAGTTCGAACCGGTCGCCGCACCGATCCGCGCGGGCGGCCATCAGGTCCATACCCCCACCATCAAGGGCAACCGTCCGGGCGACGCCAAGACGACAGGGTTGAAGGAAGCGATCCAGTCGATCGCCGACTACCTTGCCGAGAACGATCTGAAGGACGTGATCCTGCTCGGCCATTCCTATGGCGGCATGATCATCACCGGCGTTGCCGACCTTGCTCCCGATCGAATCCGTCGCCTGGTCTACTGGAATGCCTTCGTGCCCAACGATGGCGAATGCCTCAACGACATGGTGCCGCCGCACTATATCGGACTGTTCGACGCGATCGCGGCCGAGCGAGGCGACGGCTCGGTCGTGTTGCCATTCCCGGTCTGGCGCGAAGCCTTCATCAACGATGCGGATTTGCAGACCGCACAGCGCGCCTATGACGTCCTCAACCCGCATCCGCTGGCGACCTTCACCGACAAGATCGCGCTCAAGAGCAATCCGGCCGAGATGCCGCTGGCCAAGTCCTACATCAACTGCACGGAGGACACCGCGCTGCCGCACAGCCATGGCTGGCATCCGCGGCTATCGGAGAAGCTCGGCCTGTTCCGCCTGGTACAGGTGCCGGGAAGCCACGAACTGTGCTTCTCCGATCCGGCGCGCCTCGCCAAGGCCATCATGGAGGCGGGACGCGACTGATCGGCGTGTCGCAGGCCGTTGATCGCCGGATCGCTGTAGCCGGCCCGCTACAGCCGGTCACCTCATCCGCTTGTCGGCGGCGATGAAGTCGATGAAGGTCCTCACTTTCGCGGAGAGGTATTTGCGGCTCGGATAGACCGCAAACAGCTTGCCGGCGAAGACGATCCTGTCGGGCATGACGTGTTCGAGACGCCCCGCGCTGATGTCGGCGGCGACCAGCCATTTCGGCAGGAAGGCGAGGCCCATGCCTTCCAGCGCCGCCATGTGCAACAGCGTCTCATTGGCGCTGCGCAGCACCGGATTGAACTTGACGGTTTCGGGGCCGTGCTCGCCCTGAAAGGAGAAGCTCTCGCCGGGATAAAGCGCATAATGCAATAGCGCGTGACCGGCGATATCGGCGAGCCTGGCCGGACGCCCTGCGCGTTTCAAGTAGGCCGGCGCGGCCACCATGTAGAACGGAACGTTGGTGATTGGACGCGCGATCAGCGCTTCGTCGGGCGCGCCGGTCGCGCGCAAGGCAAGGTCAAAACCCTCCTCGACCAGATTGACCATCCGTCCGCTGAGATCGACGTCGAGCCGTACCTCCGGATAGCGATCCTGGTAACCCGCCAGCACGCCCGCGAACATCGCGTTCGCCATCCACACCGGCGCGGTCAGCCGCAGCGTGCCACGCGGCACGACGGTTGCGTTGCTGACGGCGGCCTCGATCTCATCGAGCGAATCCAGCATCTGCCGCGCCTGCTCGAAATAGAGCGCTCCGCTTTCGCTCAGGCTGACGCGCCGGCTGGTCCGGTTGAGCAGCCGCGTGCCCAGCCGCTTCTCGAGCTGCATTACATGCTTGCTCGCCATGGCGGGCGAGATGCGAAGGCGCTGTGCCGCGGTCGCAAAGCTCTTCAGCTCGGCGACCAGGCAAAACACCCTCATGCTGACGAGAGAATCCATGAGATCATCAACATTCAGGAAATGAACCAATCCCGAAGCGGATAATGATCAAGAATGGTGAAACTATCAAATGGTGGCAACCCTCACATTCCGGAGAAATCACACCATGTCCACCACCGCCTTCGAGACTGCCGCCCCGGGACGGGCCCTTCGCATCGGCCTTTGGGCCGCGCAGGTCGTCCTCGCCTTCGTCTTCATCTCGGCAGGGCTGGTGAAGCTGACCACGCCCATTCCCGCGCTTGCAGCGATGATGCCCTGGGCCGGCCAGTATTCGGAAACCTTCGTTCGCGCCATTGCCCTGGTCGACCTTGCCGGCGGGATCGGCATTCTGCTGCCGGCCCTGACGCGGATCCTGCCGCGGCTGACCGTGCTCGCTGCGCTTGGCTGCACGGTGTTGCAGGTCATTGCGCTCTTCTTCCATCTCTCGCGCGGCGAGGCCGCGGTGACGCCGCTCAACATGGTGCTGCTGGCGCTCAGCCTGTTCGTGGCGTGGGGACGCCACGGCAAGGCGCCGATCGCGCCACGTCAGTTCTGACCGGCAGCGGCCATGATCTCTGCCAAAGGATGGTCCCGCAGGGGACTGCTCGCCGGCGCGTCGATCCTCACGGCCGGCGGCACCGCCGCGGCCAAAGAGGATCGTCTTGCCGACGGCGTCGTGATGCTGATCGACAGCAACGAACCCTATGTCATGGGGCACGCGATCAGCTATTCGGCCAATCTCTCCAAGCATTTTGCCGACAGAGGCGCGAAATTGCCGATCGAGGTCGTCGCCAATGGCAAGGGCATCGACGTCTTCCGCGCGGACAGAACGCCGCTGGCCGAGCCGCTGGCGACGCTGCGGCAATCGCTGCCCAACCTCACCTACAGCATGTGCGCCTCATCCAAGGCGATCGCGGAAGCCAAGGAGCAGGTCTCAATTCCGCTGATATCAGGAGCGAGCCTCGTCCCGTTCGGCATCGGACGCGTGGTCGATCTGCAACTGAAGGGCTGGGCCTATATTCATGCGTGAGACGGCGCGCGAAGGCGGTCCGGTGCTGTCGCGGCGTTCGATCCTGATGGCCGCGCCCGCCTGTCTCGCCTTGCTGCGCGCAGGCCACGCACAGGATCGCTGGCCGCCGGTGTTCGAGGCCGGCCGCAGCCAATTCACAATGGTGCGGCCGCGCGCACCGATGCCGCAGCTCAGGCTACAGGACCTCCACGGCCGCGATGCCGTCGTCACCGCGAAGCCGGGCCGCATCACATTGGTGAACTTCTGGGCGACCTGGTGCGCGGCCTGCAAGCTCGATCTGCCCATGCTGGCCAGCCTTGCGGGATCGCGCCCCGACCGGCTCGACATCGCCGCGATCTGCACCGACACGAAGGACTTGCGCAAGGTCCGCACGTTTCTTGGCAGCCTCGCCGTGTCAAACCTCGCTTGTTATGTCGACGCCTACGGCACGGCCGCCCAGGCATCCACCGAGATGTTCTCAATCGTCGGCATGCCCATCACCTATCTCATCGGCACCAATGGGCGCGTCGAAGGCTACATCACCGGCGCGCCCGACTGGCTGTCGCCGGCCGGCAGCCGCCTGCTGCAATTCTACCGCGAGCAGGACTAGCGCCGCTCAATTCGGATGCCACCAGCGGCCGCCGATGACGACGCCCTCCGAGACGATCTTGCGATCGCCGATCAAATGCTCGCCGACGACGTCCTCGTAGTCGAATTGGCCTTGCTTCACCGAGATCAGCGTGGCGTCGCCGACGCTGCCGGGCTTGAGGCTGCCGAGCTCGGGGCGGCGCAGCGCCATCGCGGCATTCACCGTCGAGGCCGCGATCACATCGGACAGCTCCATGCCCATGCACAGGAATTTCGACAGGGTCGTGACCTGGTCGTAGGCCGGGCCGTCGATGCAGAGTTGATGGATGTCGGACGAGATGGTGTCGGGATAGAAGCCGTTGGCGAGCATCGCGCGTGCGGTCTTGAAGGCGAACGAGCCCTTGCCGTGGCCGATGTCGAACAGCACGCCGCGCTCGCGCGCCTCCAGCACCGCCTTCTTCACCGTGCCTTGCGCGGTCGCCGGCGTGTTCGGGAACGGGCGGAACGCATGGGTCAGCACGTCGCCGGGGCGCAGACGTGCCAGCACCTCCTCGTAGCTCGGCGGCGGGTGGTCGATATGCGCCATCAGGGGCATGCCGACCTCGTCGGCCACCTCGAGCGCGATATCGAGCGGCACGGCCCCCGACGTGCCCGAGGAATGCAAACCGACGCGCACCTTGATGCCGACGATGAGGTCGCGGTTGGCATCGGCCACCTGCGCGGCCTCGATCGGATTCATCAGCCTGAGCTCCTCGCTCTCGCCGACCATGATCCGGTGCGAAAAGCCGAAGATGCCGGCATGCGAGACATGCAGATAGGCGAGGATGCGGACCTGGCTCGGCTCGATCACATGCTTGCGGAAGCCGGCGAAATTGCCGGGCCCGGCACTGCCCGTATCCACCGCGGTGGTGACACCGGACAGCCGGCAGAACTCCTCGGCGTCGATGCCGAGCGAGGTGCCGCCCCAATAGACATGGGTGTGCAGATCGATCAGCCCGGGCGTCACGATGTATTTCGAGACGTCGCGCACGTCCGTGCCGGGATCGGCCTTGAGAGCGCTGCCGATGGCGGCGACCTTGCCGCCGGCGAAGGCGACATCGGTCACGGCATCAAGCTTCTGCGAGGGGTCGATCACGCGGCCCCCGCGCAGGATCAAATCGAAAGGCATCATGGTCTCCGGGATTGGCAGGGCGTGGCAAGGCTGGTGCGGGCGAGCCGCCTCCTGCCTCGATCGGATCGCCTATAGCAAATCTTGCACCAACCAGGCAAAGCGCGGGAATAGCCGAGACCGGAGCCGGCATTCACCGGTCAACCGTGCCTGCGCCACTCCCTGAAATCACCTTCGACGAATGCGGCAGCGGCCTTTGCGGCAGCATGGAGCCAACCATCGTCGCGCTTTCTCAGGTCTGCGGCGATCCTCTCCGATGCGCCTCCGGCGGCGTGAATGGCGCCGATGTCGAAGCCCATGACGTTGAGCAGATCGAGCTCCACCTCCATGTTCGCGTGATCCCCGAGATTGATCTTGCGGGAGTCGGGCGCAAGGCGCCGGATCACGAAGCCACCCTGGCGCTCGAGCGCGAGGTGCGGATCGGGCGCGCGATATAGACCTGTTGCGAGGTCGAGAAAGCGCAGCTTGCCCCGCTGGCCATGCGCCCAATCCCAGGCTGACGGCACCAGCGCCTTGGCCTCCCTGACGACTTGGCCGCCGCGCCATTCGGCGATCGCGACGAAACGCGGCCGGCCCAGGCTGCCGGCGCCTGCCACGCGCCTCGCGAAGCGACCAAACGAGGCACCGGGCGGCAATTCGCTGCGGAGCGCGGCGGCAACAGGGGATCGTGGCTTCGCCCGCGGATATTTCCTCACGTCGTCCCAGAACTCTTGGCGTTCGTCGTCGGTGCATGCCACGTAAGCGCGCATCCAGCTCGCCTGCTCATCCAGGAGCGAGGGCCGCGGCCGCGTCAGACCCTTCTTGTAACCATCGAGAATCGCCTTGGCGGCGTCGCCATTGCCGACGTGGGTCATGGCTCTCGCCTTCCTCTTCTTGGCCTTCGGGGCGAGCCGCGCGCTCGTCGCAAGGCGCACCAGATCGAAGGGATAGGCAATAATCGCGGCCTCGTCGAAATCGTTGACGCCCCAGACGAGACGCCCCTCCACGTCGCGCCAGGTCCCGAAATTTTCGATATGGGTGTCGCCGATCGACGGCACGCCCGGCGCGTCCTTCAAATCCGGGCAGATCGCTTCGATACATCTGGCCCAGCGGAAGAAGGTTGCACGAAGGAAGACGAACGGGTCGTCCTTCATCTTCTTGTGCTTTGCGTCGAGGTCGCGCGCGACGACCTTGCATTCGGAGCGCAGCCAGCGCTCGAACTCTTTGTTGTCGTCGAGAAATGAACGCGGCGCGATCCCGCCGGTTCGGTTTGACGTTTGCTTGATCACGGCGAGAGCTTCCCGAAGCGAAAGATGGCGAGCGAGCCCGCGGACATGACTGCTGCGCACTTCTGCACGCCGCTGCACAAGTAACGGGACACCCGAACATTCAACCAGAGAGCGAGCAGGATAGCCCCGCCGTTACTCCTCCGCCAGCCGGAATGATCTGACCTCGCCATCATCGGCCACGGGACGACAGGCGAACAGGCGGGTGACGCCGAAGGATGGGGAAGATGGACGCAAGCCGCGCCCGGCGGCGGCCGGCAATCACGTCACGTATCTGAGCTTGCTGGCGATCCCGGGAAGACTCGAACTTCCGACCTACGGTTTAGGAAACCGTCGCTCTATCCGGCTGAGCTACGGGACCGCGGAACCCGCATCAGGCGGGTTGCCTGGGTGTACATATCAAAGCGGCGGCGGGATCGGAAGCCCTCGCCGCGGCCAATGCGCAAGGACCGCTGCCAGGCCGGTTACGCCTTGATATTGTTGTCCTTCACCACCTTGCCCCAATAGGCGAGCTGCTTGTCGAAGAAGGTCTTGAAGGCGGCGCCGTCCTGGAGCAGCAGCGTCATGTGCTGTGTCTCCTTCAGCTGGGTGGCGGTGGCGGGCTCGCTCAGGATCTCCTTGGACGCGGCCGCGAAGGCTGCGACGACGTCAGGCGGCGTGCCTGCGGGCGCGAAGATGCCCCACCAGGCCAGCGTCTCGAAATCGGGAAAGCCCGCCTCGATCGCGGTCTGAGTATCGGGCAGGGCCGCCAGCCGCTCGCGGCCGAGCTGCAGGATCGGACGCAGCATGTTGGTGCCGAGCTGGGCGGCGACCAGCGCCGCCGATCCCGCGATGAGATCGACATGGCCGCCGAGCACGTCGTTCATCGCCGGCCCGCCGCCGCGATAGGGCACGTGCATGATCTCGACCCCGGCCTTGCTGCCGAGCACCGTCATGGCGAGATGACCGAGCGTGCCGATGCCGACCGAGGCATATTTCACCGCGCCCGGGCTCGCCTTGCAGGCGGCCACCACGTCGGCAAAGCTCTTGTAGGGCCGGCCGGCGCCGGCCGCGATCACGTAAGGCGCGGTGCCGATCAACAGCACCGGGATCAGCTCGCGCTCGACGTCCACCGGCGGCTTGTCGAGGATCGACGGGATCACCGCATGGGAATCGAACGTCACCAGGAACGTCGAGCCGTCCGCCGGGCTCTTGGCGACCTGCGCCGCACCCAGCGCCCCGGCGGCGCCCGACTTGTTCTCGACCAGGACGATGCGGCCAAGCTTGGTTTGCAGATTGCTCTGCAGCAGCCGCGCCATCGCATCGGTCGATCCGCCCGGCGGAAACGGCACGACGAGCGTGATCTTGCTCCCTTGCGCCATCACCGGCGTCATTGCGAGAATGGCCGGCGCGGCCAAGAGCGTGCGTCGTGTGATCGTCATGGTCCCCTCCCTTTGATGTCAGCGCCCGGCTCTTTTTGCTCTTTGGCGCTGGAGCTTGATCCGGAAAAACGTGCAGCGGTTTTCCGATAAGATCATGCTCAAGAAATAACCTGAAACGCAAAGCGCTTCAGCGCGTGCCGAAGCCCGACCCCGCTTTCTTGTATTCTGGCCGAGGCGGACTGAAAATGTCCAGCACCCGGGCCCCATCGGCGCCGGCGCGCATGGTGTGCGGCACGTTGCCCGGCGTGCGCCAGAAATCGCCCTTCTTCACCGGAATTTCCTCATCGCCCTGAACGCGGATGGCGGAGCCGTCCAGCAGCACGCCCCATTGCTCCTCGGGATGATGGTGCAGCGTGCCCTGCGCATGCGGCGCCAGCGTCACCACCGACAGCATCGCCTGCTCGCCGGAGAAGATGCGCGTGGTCACGCCGGCGGCGAGCTCGCGGAACAGGCCGTCGCTGGGATCATCGATGTTGTGGAATTCGTCCTTCTGGCTCACGCCATTCTCCCCTTTGTGGTCGTCGGATCAGGACTTGCCGTAAGAGCCCTGGTAGCGGCCCTCGCGGATCGCCTTCAGGGTCTCCTCCTCGCGCGCGACCTGGGCGCGCACGGCTTGCAGCAGCGCCGCGGCGCCCGCGGCGGGAAACGACACCACCCCGTCCTCGTCGCCGACCACGATGTCACCGGGCGCAATCACGCTGCCGCCGATCGACACAGGCACGTTGATCTCGCCCGGACCGTTCTTGTAGGGACCGCGATGGATCACGGCGCGGGCGTAGCAGGGAAAGTCGTCGGCCGCAAACGCGGCGACGTCGCGGATGGCGCCGTCGATCACATAGCCTTCGGCCTTTCGCCATTGCGCGATGTTCTTCATGATCTCGCCGACCAGCGCCCGCGTCTCGTCGCCGCCGCCGTCGACCACGATGACGTCGCCGGGTCCGACCAGATCGAGCGCGCGGTGGATGGCGAGATTGTCGCCGGGACGGGTGCGCACGGTGAAGGCCGTGCCCACCAGCTTGCCGCCGCGATGATAGGGTTTCAGCCCGACCGCGCCCGGCAGCCGGGCGAGATTGTCTGAAATGACCGAGGTCGGCGCATTCCGAAAACCCTCGATGATCTCGGCCGGCGGCTTCGGCACGCTGTTCGCGGCGATGGTGATCGTCATATCCTTGGATCCTTCTTTCCTGCTCGGCGTTCGCCCGCGCCTTCGCCGGCCAAATCCGGAAGGCGCGCCCTTCCTTCATCCACGCCGCGCGCTCGCCCGAGTGTTATTGGCATCGCCTCAGGTGAGGCGCCCGCAAGGCGAAGTGTAGCAGCCGGCCATCGCGAGGCTGTGACTCCTGCGCCACGTCAAGAATAAAATGTCAGCATCCCAGCCATGAAATTTCCGGGTTCCACGGGTGACAAGCCGGCGATAAAGAGGCAAAAATCCGGCTCGACTCAGTTTGGGTTGAGTCTTGCAAGGAATGCTCTCGTAGAATGTCGTCCGTGATCGCATTGCGTCGTGCGGCGCTGTTTCCCGTCACCGCGGCAGGATTTTTTCTGCTGACGTTGCCGCATGCCCAGGCGCAATGGTGGAAGCGCGCGCCGGTCGATTTCGAGGAATGCGCCGACGCCGCCGAGAAGGCCGCGAGCAAGGCCGAGAAGACATCCGCGCTTGCCGATTGCAACGCCAAGTTCGCCGGCCGCCGCAAGCCGGGCGGCGGCTATTCCTATTACGACTTCCTGCAGGATCGCACCTTCGACATCGCCGGCCCCAATCCGACGCCGGAGGAACAGAAGAAGATCGACGAAGCCTATACCGCCTATCTCGCCAAGGAGCGCCGCAACAACGAAGCGGCGCAGGCGACCGCGCGTCAGCAACGCGAGCAGCAGGAGCAACAGGCGCGGCAGATCCAGCAGGTCGCATTGAGAACCGAAGTCGAGCGCGTGCCGGTGCCGGTCGAGCGGCCGAAGGTGCAGCAGGCCGTCGGCCAGCGAAAAGGCGCGCCCTGCACCAAGGGCTCCTTCTCCTGCGAATGGCCGCGGCTGTCGGAAAGCTTGAACGACCTGAAGAAGCTGTTCAGCCCGACGCCGAGCAAGCCTGCGAAGAAGGGGTGAGCCTTCGCACTGACTTGTAGGGTGGGGGCAAAGGCGCGTAGCGCCGTGCCCACCATTTGATTGTGATTGAGAGAGTCGGTGGGCACGCTTCGCTTTGCCCACCCTACGAGAGCGTCGCGCCTCAGTTAGCGCGCTTCTTCTTGCGGTGCTTCGGTTTGGTCACCGGCGCATCCGCAGGCGCTACGGTCGCCGGCGCCCCACTCAGCACCTTGCGGCTCTCCTGCAATCGCGCATCATAGCCGGGAGAGTTCTGGACTGTCGGTGGCCTTGCATGGACCAGCGTCGACATGCCGCAGAGCGTCGCCAGCGCGAGTCCCAGCATCCAACAACGCTTCATCGCGCCCTCCTCGTCCTCAAGCCACGCCCCGAATCTGCGGCGGCGTCAGGCGCGGCGGTCCGTTGCCGGCCGCCTCGACCTCCCTGATCAGCGCAACAATACGGCGCATCAGCGGCACCTCGACACGGTTTTGCTCGGCGAGCGCGATCACTGCGCCCTGGAGATAGTCGATCTCGGTCTTGCGGCCCTGTTTCAGGTCCTGCCACATCGAGGAGCGCGCCTCGGGGTCGATCTTCATGGTCCGCCCCAGGATCGCGTTGAAGATCGCATCCGGCAGCCGCAGCAAGGTCGGAGACCAGCTCATCGGGATCGGCGTCGACGACACCGGCGTGATGCCGGCGGCCTTCAGCGCGGCAAGTCCCTCCGCCATCTGGTCGGCGAACAGCCTGCGCCAGTCGCGGTCGGCCAGTTGCGCGGCGAGCGGCATGTCCGAGAGCGCGCTGAGCGCGTTGTTCAGATTGATGATCAGCTTGCCCCATTGCACGCCGGTGATGTCCGCGCTCGCGCGTAGCGCAAGGCCAGGCACCGAGAGCGCCGTGGCCGTGTTCTCGGCATCCTCGCCGATATGGATGTCGCCGGAGGTCGAGCGATGGAAACGGCCCTCGCCCATCGCGATCACGTTGAACGGCACCATCCCGGCGAGCACGCGGCGGCCGCCGAGACGCTCGCGCAGCACCGCGACATTGCCGATACCGTTCTGGAGCGACACGATGACGGCATCCTCGGGCGCATGCTGCGCGATCTGCTCCACGACGGCGGCGGTATCGGCGCTCTTCACCGTGACCAGCACGATGCCGGCACTGTGGAAGATCGCAGGATCCTCCGACAGCGCGAGCTGGCCTGCACTGAGCTTCTTCTCGGAGCCGTCCAAATCGGTCAGCCGCAGGCCGAACCGCTCGATCTCGGTCTTCACCCGCGGCCGCACCAGCAGCGCGACGCGGCGGCCGCCGGCCGCCAGCATGCCGCCGACGAAACAGCCGATGGCGCCGGCGCCGGCCACCACGATCGGTCGATCCACAACCACTGAGCCTGCTCCCTGAACGTCCTGCCTTCGATAGCAGAGGCGAGGCCTGCAACCAATCGCGTCGCAGCCGACTTGTAACGGTCATGACGGCCCCATATGTTTTCGCCCCGGGGCAATCGGCGGCGAGCACTCGCCGAACGAGACGCCAAAGGAGAGCACCATGGGTCTACTCGACGTCCTCAACGGCATGCAGAACGGCCCGCGCGGCCCCTCTACGCCGAGCACGGAGAAATCCTCCGGCGGCATGTCCCCGATGACCATGGCGCTGCTCGGTCTGCTCGCCTGGAAGGCTTTCAAGCACATGACCGCGAACCAATCCGGTACGGCACCGCAACCGTCGCCGACGCCGGCGCCTCCACCGGTAAACACGAACACCGCCGATAGCGGCGGTCTTGGCGGTCTCGGAGGCCTGCTCAAAGGCGGTCTCGGCGGCCTGCTCGCGGGCGGCGCGGCCGGCACCGTGCTCAGCGGCGGCCTCGGCGACCTTCTCAACCAGTTGCAGCAGGGCGGCCACGGCGACGCTGCGAGTTCCTGGGTCGGCAAGGGCGAGAACAAGCCGATCGCGCCGGGCGATCTTGCCAGCGCACTCGGCGCCGACCAGATCGAGAGCCTGTCCGCCCAAAGCGGCCTGTCGCGCGAGGAGTTGCTCAACGGCCTCAGCCAGTATCTGCCGCAGGTGGTCGATCATCTGACGCCGGACGGACGCCTGCCGACCGAGAACGAACTCTCGGGCAGACTCTAATCCAACCTTGATCGACGCGCTTTCGGGAAGGGGAGCACACTCATGAGCATGGGCGGCCTGTTGTGGATCATCGTTGTCGGCTTCATTGCCGGCCTCATCGCGCGCTGGCTGGCGCCCGGGCCGAACAATCCGAGCAGCTTCATCCTCACCACCATTCTCGGCATCGCCGGCGCGTTTCTGGCGACCTTCATCGGCCAGGCCATCGGCCATTACAGTCCCGACCAGGGCGCCGGCTTCATCATGGCCACGATCGGCGCGGTGGTGGTGCTGTTCATCTGGCACCGGCTGGTGACAAGCGGCGTGATCAAGGGGTAGCGCTTCGTCGCTTCGTCGCGTCGTGGCGGGACCTATCAACCAACTCGGTGTCGTCCCGGACAAGCGCGCCCTAAGCGCGCGCAGATCCGGGATCCATAACCACAGGAGGTGGTTTGGCGAAGACTGATCACTCCGAGTCTTCGCCAAACTTCTCCCTATGGTTATGGATCCCCGCGCCCCGTGCGCAATCGCGCACTAGGCGGGGACGACACCTGCATTTGCCGCACCAGCGGAGCTCACTGCGGCAAGACACTTCATTCACGTAATCAAATGCATCCCCGCGTCCATGCGCACGACCTCGCCGGTCATGTTGCTGGAGGCCGGCATCGCCAGGAAGCAGACGAGCTGCGCGATGTCCTCGGCGCTTGAAGCAACCTTCAGCGGCACCTTCGCCACCACGCTGTCGCGCACCTGCTTGGCGCCGGCCTCGCCGCGGCCCTTGGTGAACCAGGGCGTGTCGATATAGCCGGGGCAAACGGTGTTGACGCGGATCAGCGGCGCCAGCGCGCGCGACAGCGACAGCGTCATGGTGTTGAGCGCACCCTTGCTGGCGGCGTAGGCGATCGACGAGCCGACGCCGCTGATGCCGGCAACCGAGGACACGTTGACCACGGCGGAGGGCCGCCCCGAGGCCTTGGCGCCGGCCTCGAGCAGGCTGCGCGCGGCCCGCACCATCTGGAACGGGCCGATGGTGTTGACGCCATAGACCCGCTGGAAATCCTCGGCCGACAATCCGTCGAGATCGGCATGAGCGACATGCTTGGTGGTGCCGGCATTGTTGACGAGGATATCGAGCCGGCCCCATCCGCTGGCGGCCGCGACGATCTTGCGGCAATCCTCGTCCTTTGAAACGTCGCCCTGCGCGACCAGCACCTCCGCGGCGCCGGCCTTGCGGCAGATGTCCGCGGTGGCCTCGGCCTCCTTCTGGCTCGACGAATAGTTGATGACGAGGCGCGCCCCGCTGCGCGCCAGAATTTCGGCCGTCGCCGCGCCGAGCCCGGAGGCAGACCCCGTCACGATTGCGCACAGATTGTCCTTGGCCATCCTGATTTCCTTCCCCGTGGCTCTGATCTTTCGCGCCTTGTTTAGCGAGTTTGCGGCGCCCTGCAAATCAAGCAAACTCCGCTAAGCGGAATTAGCTTGCGCCCATGCCCGCGCCGCAGGTTGACCTGCGATCAACGCTTGTCAGGGCCATGGCTTTTTCGGATCATCGGGCGCAAGAAGACCTGCGCGCCCGCTTGGCCTGGCGGGACGCGCCAACGGCAAAACACGGGGAACGCTGTGGCGGAGAGTGACAACATCGTCGTCGAGACCGCGGAGAAGATCTTCGCCGATCTCGCCGATCCGCAAACCATCAACAACGACAAGAAGGGCGCGTGGCAGGCGCCGCTGTGGCAGGCGCTGAGCGAGGCCGGCCTGCCATTGTCCTGGGTGCCCGATGAACTCGGCGGCTCCGGCGCGAGCCTGGCCGACGGTTTTGCGCTGCTGAACGCCGCCGGCCGTTTCGCCGTCGCGGTTCCCCTGGCCGAGACCATGCTCGCGGGCTGGCTGCTGGCGCAGGCGAAGATCGCATCGCCCGAGGGCGAGATGACGGTGCTGCCGGCAAGCCCCAGGGATCGCATCACCCTCGATGCCGACGGCTCGCTCTCCGGCCGCGCCCGCGGCGTGCCTTTTGCCAAGGCGGCGAAGCATTTCGCGGTGCTGGCGCATGGCAAGGACGGCGTCGCGATCGCGCTGGTCGTTGGAGCCAAGGCCCGGATCGAATCCGGCCTCAATGTCGGCTACGACCACAGCGATACCGTGACGCTCGACAAGGTCCAGCCCGTCACGCTCAAGCCCGCGCCGAAGGGCTTTGACCAGACCACGCTGATGCTGATGGGCGGCGTTGCGCGCAGCCTGCAGATCGCGGGCGCGCTGGAATCGATGCTCGACATCTCCGTGCGCTATTCCAACGAGCGTGTCGCCTTCGAGAAGAAGATCTCGAAATTCCAGGCCGTGCAGCACAATCTGGCGCGTCTCGCCGGCGAATCCGCAGCCGCGCTTGCGGCCGCGACATCCGCCGCCGATGCCATCGCGAACGCCAAGACGTTCAATGACGAGGTCTATCTCGAAGCGGCCTCCGCAAAGATTCGCTGCGCGGAAGCGGCCGAAAAAGGCGGCGCCATCGCGCATCAGGTGCACGGCGCGATCGGCTTCACCATCGAGCACATCCTGCACCGCTATTCGCTGCGGGCGCTGGCCTGGCGCGACGACTTCGGCTCGGAGAGCCATTGGGCCGTCGAGCTCGGCAAGCTGGTGGCAAATCGCGGCGCCGACGAATTGTGGCCGCTCGTGGCGTCGCGCTGATCGGGGAGAGAAACACATGACCGCTGCGCTTCGTTTCGATCCGATCCGCCTGCCCGAAAAGTGCGAACAGCTGCGCAAGGAAGTGCGCGCCTTCCTCGCCGAGGAGATCGCCGCCGGCACTTTCGATCCGCACAAGCCCAACCGCGAGGACACCGACGCGCCGGAATTTTCCCGCCGAGTTGGCGCCAAGGGCTGGCTGGGGATGACCTGGCCGAAGAAATATGGCGGCCAGGAGCGCTCCTTCCTCGAGCGTTACGTCGTGACCGAGGAGATGCGCGTTGCCAACGCGCCGACGCGGCGCTTCTTCGTCGCCGACCGCCAGAGCGGACCGGTGCTGCTGAAATATGCGCCGGAGCATATCAAGATGGAGATCCTGCCGCGGATCTGCCGCGGCGAGGTCTGCTTTGCCATCGGCATGAGCGAGCCGAACTCGGGCTCCGATCTGTTCGCCGCGAAGACCCGCGCGACCAAGACCGACGGCGGCTATCTCATCAACGGCACCAAGATCTGGACCTCGTCGGCGCATATCGCCGACTACATGATCGCGATCTTCCGGACCTCGCCGCCGACCAAGGAAAACCGCCGTCACGGCCTGACCCAGTTCCTGGTCAAGATGAAGCAGCCGGGCATCAAGGTGAACCCGATCGGCCAGATCACCGGGCAGTACGAGTTCAACGAGGTCGTCTTCACCGATCACTTCATTCCTGACGACCACGTGCTTGGCGAGGTCGACGGCGCCTGGAAGCAGGCGACGAGCGAGCTCGCCTATGAGCGTTCGGGCCCCGAGCGTTTCCTCGAAACCTATTATGTGCTGACCGAGCTGGTGCGCGCGGTCGGCCCCAACCCGGACACACGCAGCGCCGAAGGCATCGGGCGCCTGGTCGCGCAGCTCCACACCATGCGGCGCATGTCGGTCTCGGTGGCCGGCATGCTCGAGGCCGGCAAGGAGCCGGTGGTCGAGGCGTCCATCGTCAAGGACATCGGCACGGTCTGGGAGCAGCAGCTTCCGCACCGCGTGCGCGATCTCGCCGCCTTCGTCGAGGAGACCGCGAGCAATCGCGAGACGCTGGAGCGGCAGCTCGACTTCGCGATCAAGACCGCACCGAAACTCACCATCCAGGGCGGCACCACCGAGGTGCTGCGCGGCATCATCGCCCGCGGACTGGGTTTGCGCTGACTCTGATGAGAACGAACTCTCGGCCACGTGCTCTGTCCACCTCTCCCATAGGGAGAGGTCGGTTTGCGCCAGCAAATCGGGTGAGGGGTTACGCCCTCGCCGGGGACCTCAGCCCCTCACCCGGCGCTACACGCCGACCTCTCCCTGTGGGAGAGGTGGTTCTTCGCTACCGAGATATTGGAGATTAGACATGAGCACGTACAAAGATATCGGCGTCGAGAAGGTCGGGCATGTCGGCACCATCGAGATCCGCCGCCCGCCGCTCAACTTCTTCGACATTTCGCTGATCAACCAGATCGCGGACGCGCTCGACGAATTCGACCGCGACATCGAGATCCGCGCCTCCGTTCTCTCGGCGCAGGGCAAGGCGTTCTGCGCCGGCGCCAACTTCCAGGATCCGGCGCGGCAGGCGCAGGAGGCCCGCGAGGCCGAGAAGAAAGGCGACCCCGCCGACAGCCTCGGATCGATCAACCACCTCTACATTCAGGCCGTGCGCATCTTCCGCGCCAAGAAGCCGATCGTCGCCGCCGTGCAGGGCGCCGCCATCGGCGGCGGATTGGGCCTTGCGGTCTCGGCCGATTTCCGCGTCACCTGCCCCGAGGCGCGCTTCTCCGCGAACTTCACCAAGCTCGGTTTCCATCCGGGCTTCGGCCTGACCGTGACGCTGCCCGAGCTGATCGGCAAGAACAACGCCGAGCTGATGTTCTACACCAGCCGCCGCGTCACCGGCGAGGAGGCCTACAAGTGGGGCCTCGCCAACGAGCTGGTGCCGCAGGACCAGGTCAAATCGGCCGCGATGAAGCTCGCCGGCGAGATCGCCGAATGCTCGCCGCTCGGCTTGCTCTCCACCCGTGCCACGATGCGCAACGGGCTCGCCGATCGCGTCATGGCGGCGACCAATCACGAGCTGGCTGAGCAGACGCGCCTGCGCGCGACGGAGGATTTCAAGGAAGGCGTGAAAGC
The DNA here is from genome assembly GCF_004570865.1 of Bradyrhizobium frederickii. Classification (GTDB taxonomy): domain Bacteria; phylum Pseudomonadota; class Alphaproteobacteria; order Rhizobiales; family Xanthobacteraceae; genus Bradyrhizobium; species Bradyrhizobium frederickii. Next base: position 73,862 of record NZ_SPQS01000023.1, on the reverse strand, counting down.
CACGGAAGAGCGGCGCGCGGCGAATTTTAGGGGAAGGTAGTTCTGCCCCGCCGTATCTCGTCGCCGGCGGTCTCGACCCGTCATCCTGAGGTGCGAGCAGCACGGTGCATAGCGCCGTGCTGAGAGCCTCGAAGGATGAACGGCCCGGCCAGTGGCCGTCGCCCTTCGAGGCTCGCCGAAAAGGCGAGCACCTCAGGGTGACGGATAACAAATAGGATCAGCTCACCCGAAACGTCACGCCGCCCAGCAGGAACTCGTTCCCCGCGACCGCGTGCCCCTTCGCTCGCGCGGCATGCAGCACCTGAGCCGCGTCGGTCACCCGAAACTCCAGCGCGCTCATGATCTCGCTGGCGCCCTTCACGAAGCGGAAGGTCGCGTTGGGCAGCTTCAACGCGGAGCCATCAGCCGCAACTCCGATGATCTTGCCCCAGTGCTGCGCCAGCCCCACCGGGTCCGGGCTCTGCATCTCCACGGCCGTGAGCGCCTGCGTCACATCCTTGCGGATGAATTTTCGCCAGTCGGGCCCCGCCGGCGGATACGCGCCCAGAATATCGTCGCTGCCTTCGGTGTGGTTGAACTCGATGAAGGCGGCGCGGCAGTCGCGGGGGTGGAGCTGCACGCCGTGATAGGGCGCGTGATCGATGACGTTGGCGGTGCGCACGCCCATCGCGTTCGCATGGCGTCCGCGCTCGTCGGGATCGTTGCAGCAGAAGATCGCCATATAGCCGCCGCGACCGCCGGTCTTCTCGATGAAGCGGCCGGCCGTGGTGCCGTCCTTGAAGGGCGCGACCACCTCCAGCAGGATCGTGTCGACCGGGAGCAGCGCGTTCTCCAGGCCGTATTTGGCGACATTGCCGTCGCGGTAGCAGACGGCAAGACCCATGATCTCCGCGATGTCGGAGACGACGGGCGCGAGCTGCGGCGCGACGAGGCAGATCTGGCGTAGCCGCATATAGGGCGCCATGGTCATGCGCCTTTGAAGGTCGGCTTGCGCTTCTCGACAAAGGCCTTGGCGGCCTCCTTGTGATCCTCGGTGTCGCCACACCGGGTGTGGTGGATGGCCTCGCCGTCGAAGCAATCCTCCAGCGCCAGATGCTCGGCATTGTTGATGTTGCGCTTGATGAAGCCGAGCGCGATCGACGGCCCTTGCGCCAGCGACAGCGCGAGCTCGTGGGCCGCGGCGTCGATCTCGGCATCGGGCACCACCCTGGTCACCATGCCGATCGCGTGCGCTTCCCTCGCGGTCAGCACCGGCGACATCAGATAAAGCTCGCGCGCCCGCGCGCTGCCGAGCAGCTGGGTGAGGAAATAGGTGCCGCCGTAATCGCCGGAGAAGCCGACCTTGGCAAAGGCCGTGGTGATCTTGCAGGATTCGGATGCAATGCGCAGGTCGCAGGACAGCGCCATCGACAGACCGGCACCGGCCGCCGCGCCGTCGAGCTGCGCCACCACCGGCTTGGGCATCTGGTGCAGGATGCGCGAGACCTCCATGCCGCGGCGCAGATTCGCGAGCTTCTGCTCGAACGGCAGCGGCGCGCGGCCGGCCGCCATCGACTTGACGTCGCCGCCGACGCAGAACGAGCCGCCGGCGCCCTTGAACAGCACGGCGCGCACCTCGGGATCGTCGGCCGCGCGGCGCGCCGCCTCGACCAGCCCGACCACCATCTCCGGATTGAGCGCGTTCTTCCGCTCCGGGCGATTCATGGTGATGGTGAGCAGCCCACCTTCGAGCTTTTGCAGAACCATGTCGTTCATGGGGCTTCTCCCTTGTTGTTGTTTGGCTCCGTCATTCCGGGGCGCGACAAAGTCGCGAACCCGGAATCCATTTCTCAACCGTCGATGCCGCCCGATGGATCCCGGGTTCTCGCTACGCGAGCCCCGGGATGACGCCGTGACTTACGTCACGCCGTCACTTCTTCACCAGCGGACAGCGCGACTGCTCCAGCGACTGGAACGCCTCGTTGCCGGATACGGTGGCGAGCAGCTTGTAGTCGTCCCAGCGGCCCTTCGACTCCGACGGCTTCTTCACCTCGAACAGGTACATGTCGTGGATCATGCGGCCGTCCTCGCGGATCCTGCCGTTCTTGGCGAAGAAGTCGTTGATCGGCGTCTCCTTCATCACCTTCATCACGGCGGCCGCGTCGGTCGTGCCGGCCGCCTTCACCGCCTTCAGGTAATGCGTGACGGAGGAGTAGACGCCGGCCTGCGCCGAGGTCGGCGGCCGCTTCACGCGCTCCTGGAAGCGCTTGGAGAAGGCGCGCGTTTCGTCGTTCATGTCCCAGTAGAACGCTTCCGCCAGCAGCAGCCCCTGCGCGGTCTCGAGGCCGATCGAGTCGATGTCGGTGACGAAGACGAGCAGCGGCGAAACCTTCTGGCCGCCCTTCATGATTCCGAACTCGGCCGCCTGCTTGATGGCGTTGACGGTGTCGCCGCCGGCATTGGCGAGTCCGATCACCTTGGCCTTGGAGGCCTGCGCCTGCAGCAGGAAGGACGAGAAATCCGAGGTGTTGAGCGGATGGCGCACGCTGCCCAGCACCTTGCCGCCGGTCTTGGTCACGACGGCACTGGTGTCCTTCTCCAGGTCCTGGCCGAAGGCGTAGTCGGCAGTGAGGAAGTACCAGCTGTCGAGCCCCGTCTTCACCGCCGCAAGGCCGGTCACATTGGCCTGGCCGTAGGTGTCGAACACGTAGTGGACGGTGTAGGGACCGCAGGCCTCGTTGGTGAGACGGATCGAGCCCGGGCCGTTGAACATGATGATCTTGTTGCGCGCCTTTGCGATCTCGCCGGCCGCAAGCGCGGTCGCAGAGGCCGCGACGTCGTAGATCATCTCGACGCCCTGATTGTCGAGCATGTCGCGGGCGATGTTGCCGGAGAGATCGGCCTTGTTCTGATGGTCGGCCGCGAGCACCTGGATCTTGCGCCCCAACACTTCGCCGCCAAAGTCCTCCACCGCCATCTTGGCCGCGGTCTCGCTGCCGGAGCCGGTGATGTCGGCATAGAGGCTCGACATATCCAAGATGCCGCCGATCTTGAGAGGTGGCTTGTCCTGGGCCTGCGCGGCGCTCGCATTGAGGGCAAACGCGGCGGCAAAGATGCCCGACAAAATAGTCTTCATGGAAAACGATCTCCCTTATCGCGCCGTGCTCTGATGGCGGCTTGGTTATTGCTCTTGGTTGGTTCTTGGCAATCGCTGTTGCCGCAATCATGCCGCATGCGCAAGAGCGCAGCAAGCGCGAGGCGCCATGCGCGTCTTGCGATGGCAGCGTGTTTTCCGCAAAACGGAATGGGGGGATAAGACGTTTCCGCGTCATTGCTTGGGGCAACAGCGAAGCTCCACACTCTCTGCCGTAGGGTGAGCAAAGGCGCGCTCTTCGCGCCGTGCCCACCACCGCCCGTGCGATTGGCAAAGACGTGGGCACGCTTCCGCCTTCGCTCTTCGAGCTACGGCGGACAAGTCGCTTTGCCCACCCTGCGAGGGCCCCTTCGTGGTTGGCGTCGTTTGAGTTAAGATCGAGGCACAACGCAACCTCTCCGGGCAACGTGACGCGACTGCTTCAGCTCATCAGCGTGTTCCTTCTCATCGCGAGTCACACCGCGGTCGCGACACCATGCCAGTTCGAGTCTCAAGGCGAAGGCCGCGTCGCCACCATCGTCGATGCGCGCAGCGTGCGTCTCGACGACGGCCGCGAAATCCGTCTCATCGGGATCGAGCCCACGGCGACGACGAGGCAGGCGCTGGCGTCGCTGCTCGCCGGCCGCGACGTCAGGCTCCGCGGCAGCGACGACACGCCGGACCGCTATGGCCGCCAGGGCGCGCTGGTCTTCATCGACGAAAGCGACAATCCGGTGCAGGCCATGCTGCTGGCCCAGGGCGAGGCCATGGTCTCCGCCGAGATCACGGACAAGGACTGCGCAACCGCCCTGATGGCGTCGGAGGCCGCAGCCCGGCGCCAAAAAAAGGGCAGTTGGGCTGACCCGTCGGCCATAAAAAACGCGGAAAGTCCGGACGATATTTTGGCAGGGATCGGGCGTTTTGTGGTGGTCGAGGGCAAAGTCCTGTCCGTCCGGCAAGCTGGGGCAATGACCTACCTCAACTTCGGACGAAGCTGGACACGGGGCTTTGCGGCGACTATCTCCAAACGCACGCTGCAGGCGTTTGAAAGCGCTGGCATTTCCCTTAAGTCCTTGGAGAACAAGCGTATTCGAGTTCGGGGCTGGGTTGAGGGCAATACGGGGCCGCGGATCGATATACGCCTCGTAGGACAGGTCGAGTTGCTGGGCGCAAACGAATCGACAGGGGTAAGGCCTTAAAGCGGGGCCGGACACGGGTTAAGCGACGTGAATGGGGTGCTAGAACGGCACGGACGAGGTGATGGCCGCCGCCTGCGGGCTGCGCCGGCTGCGCTATGCCTTGTCCTGAGCACAGCGCTGGCGGGTTGCGGCGACATGGGCCGGTTCCAGGCTGCCGCGACCCCTCCGGCCGTCGCGATGCCGAAGCCCAAGCCGGCCATCGCGCAGACCCCCGCCACCGAGAAGGAGCACGAGCGCATCCTGGCGAGCTATGGCGGGACCTATGACGATCCCAGGCTCGAATCGCTCGTCAGCAAGACAGTCGACCGGCTGGTCGCTGCCTCCGACCGTCCCGACCAGGGCTACAAGGTCACCATCCTCAATTCCGGCGCGGTGAACGCCTTCGCGCTGCCGAACGGCCAGCTCTACGTCACGCGCGGGCTGCTTGCGCTCGCGAGCGACACCTCGGAATTGTCCTCCGTGCTCAGCCACGAGATGGCGCATGTACTGTCCAAGCACGCCGCGATGCGCGAGGACCAGGCGCGCCAGGCCGCGATCGTGACCCGCGTCGTCACCGACATGAGCAACGATCCCGATCTCACCGCCCTGGCGCTGGCCAAGACCAAGCTCACCATGGCGAGTTTCTCGCGCAAGCAGGAGATCGAGGCCGACGGCATCGGGGTGAGCATTTCCGCCAAGGCGCATTTCGACCCCTATGGCGCGGCGCGCTTCCTCTCGGCGATGGAGCGCAATGCCGAGCTGAAGGCCGGCAAATCTTCGCTTGATCCGCGCGCGCAGGATTTCACCTCGTCGCATCCGGCAACCCCCGAGCGCGTGCAGAACGCGCAGAATATCGCGCGGCAATACACTGCGCCCGAAGGCGCCGAGCGCGACCGCGAGAGCTATCTCGCCGCGATCGACAACCTCGTTTACGGCGAAGACCCCAGCGAAGGTTTCGTGCGCGGCCGCCGCTTCCTGCATCCGAAGCTGGGCTTCACCTTCCAGGCGCCGGACAATTTCACGCTCGACAACACCGCCCAGGCCGTGATCGGCGTGCGCGAGGGCGGCGCACAGGCGATGCGTTTCGACGTGGTGCGCGTGCCGGCCGAACAGTCGCTCGGCGACTACCTCAATTCCGGCTGGATGGAGGGCGTCGAGAAGGCGTCCACCGAAGACCTCACAATCAACGGCTTCCCGGCCGCGTCCGCCGCCGCCAAGGGCGACCAGTGGCAGTTCAAGGTCTATGCGCTGCGGTTCGGCAGCGACGTCTATCGCTTCATCTTCGCGACCAGGCAGAAATCGACCGAGAGCGAGCGCAACGCGCGCGAGACCGTCAATTCGTTCCGCCGCCTGACGCTCGACGAGATCCAGGCCGCCCGCCCGCTCCGCATCAAGGTCATCACCGTGCAGCCGGGCGATACCGTGGAATCGCTCTCCCACCGCATGGCCGGCGTCGATCACCCCGCCGAGCGCTTCCGCGTGCTCAACGGCCTCGATCGCAGCGCGCAGGTGAAGGTGCGCGACCGCGTGAAGATCGTGGCGGATTGACGTGCGCTAAGCGCACGTCATCCCGGGGCGCGCTTAGCGCGAACCCGGGATCTGGAGCGACAGATTGCGCTGCGTAGGGTGGGCAAAGCGTAAGCGTGCCCACCATCCCTCAATGATGGCGACAGGTGGTGGGCACGGCGCGAATGCGCCTTTGCCCACCCTACGAAGCTGTTGTGGAGGTGCAGCCCGCGCCTAATCAACGCCCCGCGTCCATATCGCCCGCCTCGCGCTGGCCGCTGAGCCAGAGCGCGAGCAGGGTCCAGAACGCGCCGGACAACAGATACGCACCCGATGCGATGACGCCGAGATTGGTGGCGAGCAGCAACGCGACCAGCGGCGCGAAGCCGGCGCCGAACAGCCAGGCCATGTCCGAGGTCAACGCCGAAGCGGTGTAGCGATAGGCCTGCTTGAAGTTCGACGCGATCGCACCGGAGGACTGGCCGAAGGACAGGCCGAGCAGGATGAAGCCGATCACCATGTAGATGGTCTCGCCGAACGCGCCGGCGTCGAGCAGCTGCGGGGCAAAGCCGCTATAGATCGCGATCGCGATCGCCGATCCCATCAGCAGCGATTTGCGCCCCACGCGGTCGGCGATGATGCCCGAGACCACGATCGCGCCGACGCCGAACACCGCGGCGACGATCTCGATGATCAGGAAGCGCACCGGGCTTTCGCGGGTGAACAGGAACACCCAGGACAGCGGAAACACCGTGACCATGTGAAACAGCGCGAAGCTGGCGAGGGGCGCAAACGCCCCGAGCATGATGTTCTGGCCTTCGCGCGCGACGGTGTCGGAGATGCGCGCCGGCTGCAATTCGCGGGTCTCGAACAGCGTGGCATATTCCTCCGTCGTCACCATGCGCAGGCGCGCGAACAGCGCCACGACGTTGATGGCAAAGGCAACGAAGAACGGATAGCGCCAGCCCCAGTCGAAGAAATCGTCGGCCGAGAGATTGCCGGCGAAATAGGCGAACAGCGCGCTCGCCACGATCAGCCCGAGCGGAGCGCCGAGTTGCGGCACCATCGCGTACCAGCCGCGCTGGGAGGGCGGTGCGTTCAGCGCCAGCAGCGAGGCCATGCCGTCCCAGGCGCCGCCCCAGGCGAGGCCCTGCGCGATGCGCGCCAGTGCCAGCAGCCAGATCGCGGCGACGCCGATGTCGTGATAGCCGGGCAGGAACGCCAGCGCGACGGTCGCGGTGCCTAGCAGGAACAGCGCCGAGATCAGCTTGGCCGTCTTGCCGTAGGCACGGTCGACCGTCATGAAAATGACCGTGCCGATCGGCCGGGCCATGAAGGCCAGCGCGAAGATCATGAAGGAATAGAGGGTGCCGGTCAGCTCGCTCGCGAACGGGAACACCAGGCGCGGGAAGACGATCACCGAGGCGATCGCGAAGACGAAGAAGTCGAAGAATTCCGAGGTGCGGCCGATGATGACGCCGATGGCGATCTCGCCGGGGCTGGCCTGGTCGTGGCCATGCTCGCCCGAGTGGAGGTCTGCCATTGCGGGGGTCTGTGCCGTCGCCATGCGTGCGCCCTTAACGTCCTGAAAACCAAAGCCGACCGCCCGGCGGGCGCCAGGCAATCTGGCCCTGTCTGACCCAACATCTCGCACTGCAACATTGGACAAATTGTCCAATGTCCGGATTGTTGCGCCGCAGCTACCCGTTGGCCCCGCAAAAGAAACTCATTCTCAAAGGCTCGGCCCGTGTCTCGTCTCAAGATCCTGGCGCTACTACCTCTGGCTGCCGCGCTCAGCGGCTGCGACTACGTCGTGCTGGCGCCAGCCGGCGATATCGCAGCCCAACAGCGCGACCTCGTCGTCATCTCCACCGTCCTGATGCTCCTGATCGTCCTCCCCGTGATGGCGCTGACGGTGCTGTTCGCCTGGCGCTATCGCCAGTCCAACACCGCGGCCCGCTACGAGCCGGACTGGGATCACTCGACCGCCCTTGAGCTCGTGATCTGGTCGGCGCCGCTCCTGATCATCGTTTGCCTGGGCGCGCTGACCTGGATGGGCACGCATCTGCTCGACCCCTATCGCACGCTCGGCCGCATCCATGCCGACCGCGCCGTGGACCAGTCCAAGGCTCCGCTCGAGGTCGACGTCGTCGCGCTCGACTGGAAATGGCTGTTCATCTACCCGGACTACGGCATCGCCACCGTCAACGAGCTCGCAGCTCCGGTCGATCGCCCGATCAACTTCCGCATCACCGCCTCCTCGGTGATGAACTCGTTCTACATCCCCGCGCTCGCCGGCCAGATCTACGCGATGCCGGGCATGGAGACGAAGCTCCACGCGGTGGTGAACCACGCCGGCACGTATAAGGGCTTCTCGGCGAACTACAGCGGCGCCGGCTTCTCCGGCATGCACTTCAACTTCAAGGGCCTCGACGACAAGGGCTTTGACGCCTGGGTCGCGCAGGCCAAATCCGCCGGCGGCTCGCTCGGCCGCGCCGAATATCTCCAGCTCGAGAAACCGAGCCAGAACGAGCCGATACGCCGCTGGAGCACCGTCGATTCCGATCTCTACCGCCTGATTCTCAACATGTGCGTCGAGACCGGCAAGATGTGCCAGAGCGAGATGATGGCGATCGACGCCAAGGGCGGCAACGGCCATCAGGGCCTCAACAACACCCTGCCGCTGGCCTACGACAAATACGCCCGCCGCGGCACCGCATTTGGGCCCGAGCCGAGCTTCGTCGCCGGCACCTGCACGCCGGATGCGCCGCAGGGCAGAACCACGGCGTCCATTGCGGCCCCCGTCGACACCGCGCCGCTGCTCGGCGCCGGCCTGAAGCGGCCGTCGTTCACGCCGCTGAAGTCCTCGTCCTTCTTCCTCGGACAGCGTCCGAAGTCAGACTCCTAAAGAGAGTTCGTATGTCTCCTGATCTTCTCAAGCTCATCTTCGGCCGGCTCGGCTTCGAATCGCTGCCGCTGCACGAGCCGATCGTCGTCGGCACCTTCGTGGTGGTCGCGCTCGGCGGCGCCGCATTGCTCGGCGGTCTCACCTATTTCCGCCTCTGGGGCTATCTCTGGCGCGAATGGTTCACCACGGTGGACCACAAGCGCATCGGCATCATGTACATGATCCTCGGCATCGTGATGCTGCTGCGCGGCTTTGCCGACGCGCTGATGATGCGCGGCCAGCAGATGCTCGCCTTTGGCGGCTCGGAAGGCTATCTCAACGCCCATCACTACGACCAGGTCTTCACCGCCCACGGCGTGATCATGATCTTCTTCGTGGCGATGCCGCTGGTCACGGGGCTGATGAACTACGTCGTGCCGCTGCAGATCGGCGCGCGCGACGTGTCGTTTCCGTTCCTGAACAATTTCAGCTTCTGGATGACGGTCGGCGGCGCGGTGCTGGTGATGGCCTCGCTGTTCATCGGCGAGTTCGCCCGCACCGGCTGGCTGGCTTATCCGCCGCTGTCGAACATCGGCTACAGTCCCGATGTCGGCGTCGACTATTACATCTGGGCGCTGCAGGTCGCCGGCGTCGGAACGACGCTGTCCGGCATCAACCTGATCTGCACCATCGTCAAGCTGCGCTGCCCCGGCATGACCATGATGAAGATGCCGGTGTTCACCTGGACCTCGCTCTGCACCAACGTCCTGATCGTCGCCTCCTTCCCGGTCCTGACCGTCGTGCTCGCGCTGCTGTCGCTCGATCGCTACGTCGGCACCAACTTCTTCACCAACGATTTCGGCGGCAGCCCGATGATGTACGTGAACCTGATCTGGATCTGGGGTCACCCCGAGGTCTACATCCTGGTTCTCCCGGCGTTCGGCATCTTCTCCGAGGTGACCTCGACCTTCTCCGGCAAGCGGCTGTTCGGCTACACCTCGATGGTCTACGCCACGGTCGTCATCACCATCCTGTCGTACCTGGTCTGGCTGCACCACTTCTTCACGATGGGCTCGGGCGCCAGCGTCAACTCGTTCTTCGGCATCACCACGATGATCATCTCGATCCCGACGGGCGCGAAGATGTTCAACTGGCTGTTCACGATGTATCGCGGCCGTATCCGCTACGAGCTGCCGATGATGTGGACCATCGCCTTCATGCTGACCTTCGTGATCGGCGGCATGACCGGCGTTCTGCTCGCGGTGCCGCCGGCCGACTTCGTGCTGCACAACAGCCTGTTCCTGATCGCGCACTTCCACAACGTGATCATCGGCGGCGTGGTGTTCGGCGCGTTCGCCGGCATCTCCTACTGGTTCCCGAAGGCGTTCGGCTTCAGGCTCGATCCGTTCTGGGGCAAGCTGTCGTTCTGGTTCTGGGTCACCGGCTTCTACCTCGCCTTCATGCCGCTCTACGTGCTCGGCCTGATGGGCGTGACCCGCCGCCTGCGCGTGTTCGACGATCCGTCCCTGCAGATCTGGTTCATCATCGCCGCGATCGGCGCCGGCCTCGTCCTGCTCGGCATCATGTGCATGCTGATGCAGTTCGCGGTCAGCTTCCTCAGGCGCGAGCAGCTCAAGGACGTCACCGGCGACCCCTGGGATGCCCGCACGCTGGAATGGGCGACCTCCTCGCCGCCGCCGGACTACAACTTCGCCTTCACCCCCGTCGTTCACGACAACGACGCGTGGTGGGACATGAAGAGGCGCGGCTACCAGCGCCCGCTCACCGGCTTCAAGCCGATCCACATGCCCAGCAGCACCGGCACCGGCATCATTCTCGCCGGCCTCGCCACCGCGATGGGCTTCGGCCTGATCTGGTACATGTGGTGGCTGGCGGCGTTGAGCTTCATCGCGATGCTCGCCGTCGGGATCGGCCACACCTTCAACTATCACCGCGACTTCGACATTCCGGCTGAAGACGTCATCCGGACCGAGGACGCGCGCACCAAACTGCTCGCCGGAGCCAAGTAAATGACTGTCGCTGTCAATCCGTCCCAAACCGGCGAGCCGGTCTTCTACCTCGCCGACGAACATCCGCATCCGGAAGGCTGGAGCACCTCGCTCGGCTTCTGGATCTACCTGATGAGCGATTGCCTCATCTTCGCGATCCTGTTCGCCACCTTCGGCGTGCTCGGCGGCAACTACGCCGCCGGCCCGGCGCCGAAGGACCTGTTCGACCTCGATCTGGTCGCGGTGAACACCTCGATGCTGCTGCTGTCGTCGATCACCTACGGCTTTGCGATGCTGACGATGCAGCAGAACAAGGTCGCCCAGACGCAAGTCTGGCTGGCGATCACCGGCCTGTTCGGCCTCGCCTTCATCGGCATCGAGCTCACCGAATTCGCCCACATGATTCACGAAGGCGCCACGCCGCAGCGCAGCGCCTTCCTGTCCGCGTTCTTCACCCTGGTCGGCACCCACGGCCTGCACGTCTCCTGCGGCCTGATCTGGCTGGTGACGCTGATGGTGCAGGTCGGCAAGTTCGGCCTGATCGAGGCCAACCGCCGCCGCCTGATGTGCCTGTCGATGTTCTGGCACTTCCTCGACGTGGTCTGGATCGGCGTCTTCACCTTCGTCTATCTCCTGGGAGTTCTGCGATGAGCACCAATAGCCATGCCGCCCATGCCGAGGATCATCACCACGAGGGCGGCCACGCCCACGGCACGTTCTCGAGCTATATGCTCGGTTTCGTGCTCTCGGTCGTGCTGACGGCGATCCCGTTCTGGCTGGTGATGAGCGGCGCGCTGCCGAGCAAGCAGGTCACTGCGCTGGTCATCATGGCCTTCGCGGTCGTGCAGATCGTCGTGCACATGATCTACTTCCTGCACATGAACGCGACGTCCGAGAACGGCTGGACCATGATGGCCCTGATCTTCACCATCGTCATGGTGGTGATCGCGCTGTCGGGTTCGCTGTGGGTGATGAGCCACCTCAACACCAACATGATGCCCATGCACCAGATGAGCGGAATGAAGTGAGCGAGGTCAGGACCGTGACGGACAGGGAGAGTGCGCCGCGCGGCAGGGCTGCGCCGGCCCCTTCCCTGTGGCTCACGGTCCTCTCGCTTGTCGCCTTCGTCGTTCTGATCGCGCTCGGAATCTGGCAGATCGAGCGCCGCGCCTGGAAGCTGACCCTGATCGACCGCGTCGAGCAGCGCGTCCATGCCGTAGCCCAGCCGATCCCCCCGCCCGCGTCATGGCCGGCGGTTTCCGCCGCCAACGACGAATACAGGCACGTCAGCCTCAAGGGCCGCTTCCTGCATGACCGTGAGACGCTGGTCCAGGCTGTCACCGAGGAAGGCCCCGGCTATTGGGTGCTGACGCCGCTCCAGCGCGACGACGGCACACAGGTCCTGATCAATCGCGGCTTCGTGCCGTCGGAGCGACGTGACGCATCGACGCGCCGGGACGGCAATCCGGACGGCCAGGTCGAGATCACCGGCCTGCTCCGCATCACCGAGCCCAAAGGCGGGTTCCTGCGCAACAACGTGCCCCAGCACAACCGCTGGTACTCGCGGGATGTCGCCGCGATCGCGGCGGCCCGCGGCCTGCACGATGTCGCACCTTTCTTCGTCGATGCCGATTCCCGATCACAATCCGCTGGCGGTCCCGTCGGCGGATTGACCGTGGTGCGCTTTCCCAATAACCACCTGATCTACGCGCTGACGTGGTTTGCCCTGGCCTTCATGCTGGCCGGCAGGCTTGTCGTCACATTCGGCGGCGGGCTGTTCCGCCGCAACAGAGGCCTGAATGGCTTCGTCCACGAACCGGCCGGCGGCCCAGATGTCGCCGCGCGCAGGACGGGATCAGATGCTGGAACGATCGTCGAGCCGACCTGACAGCGGAAGCACGCCTCGCCAGGCGCCTGGCGAGATGGTCGTCACGCTGCAATCGCAGGCGGATGCGCGCAGCGAGCTGATCGGCGCCGCGCCGACCGACGACGGGACCAACCGCAAGAACATGGCGCTGCTGATCCAGCTGCGCTGGACCGCGGTGGTCGGCCAGATCGTGACCATCGGCGCCGTGCATTTCGGCCTCGGCATCCCCCTGCCGTTGGAGCGGATGGGAGCGGTGATCGGCGCGCTGGTGCTGCTCAACGTCTCCAGCCTGATCTGGGTGCGCCATCGCGCCGCGATCACCAACAACGAGTTGCTGGTCGCTTTGATGCTGGACGTGGCCGCGCTGACCGCGCAGCTCTATCTCAGCGGCGGCGCCACCAACCCCTTCACCTCGCTGTTCCTGCTCCAGGTGACGCTCGGCGCGGTGCTGCTCGATGCCCGCTCGACCTGGTCGCTGGTCGCGCTGACCTGCGCCAGTTTCGTCTGGCTGACCCTGGCGTACCGGCCGCTGGATCTGCCGCCCAACCCATTGAGCGAGACCTACACCCTCAGCGTCCTCGGCATGCTGCTCGGCTTCGTGCTCAACGCCGTGCTGCTGGTCGTGTTCGTCACCCGCATCAATCGAAACCTGCGCGAGCGCGACGCGCATCTGGCGGCGCTGCGCCAGCATGCCGCCGAGCAGGACCACATCGTGCGCATGGGCCTGCTTGCCTCCGGCGCGGCCCATGAGCTCGGCACGCCGCTCGCCTCGCTCTCGGTCATCCTCAGCGATTGGCGCCGCATGCCGGATCTTGCCAGCGACCAGGAACTCGCCGAGGACCTCGCGGAGATGGAGACATCGCTGCAGCGCTGCAAGTCGATCGTGACGGGCATTCTGGTCTCGGCCGGCGAAGCCCGCGGCGAAGGCTCGTCGCCGACCACGGTGACGGCCTTCGTGACCGCCCTGGTCGACGAATGGCGCAACGCGCGCTCGGCACGGACGCTCTACTTCGTCAACACGTTCGGCGCGGACGTTGCCATCGTCTCCGACATCGCCTTGAAGCAGGTGATCTTCAACGTGCTCGACAACGCCTATGAGGTCTCGCGCGACTGGGTCGAGCTCGTAGCCGAGCGCGAGGGTGACAACCTCGTGCTGTCGATCTCCGACCGCGGCCCCGGCTTTGCGCCGGAAATGCTGGCGCAGCTCGGAAAGCCCTATCACTCCAGCAAGGGCCGCGCCGGCGGCGGGCTCGGCCTGTTCCTGGTGGTGAACGTGGTGCGCAAGCTGGGCGGCAGCGTCACGGCGGAAAATCACAGGAAGCGCGGCGCCACGGTCCGCCTGACGCTACCGCTGGCAACGCTCGCGATCGGAGGCAATTTTGACGCCTGACCGTTCGCTCATTGTCGTCGAGGACGATGCCGGCTTCGCGCGCACGCTGAAGCGCTCGTTCGAGCGCCGCGGCTATGACGTCGTGCTGGCCGCCTCGATCGAGGAGGTGCGCCAGGTGCTGGAGGAGCGCTCCTTCGGCCATGCCGTGGTCGATCTCAAGCTTGGCGGCGCCTCGGGCCTCGCCTGCGTCGAGCTGCTGCACACACACGACCCCGACACGCTGATCGTGGTGCTCACGGGCTTTGCCAGCATCGCGACTGCCGTGGAGGCGATCAAATTGGGCGCCTGCCATTATCTCGCAAAGCCGTCGAACACGGACGACATCGAAGCCGCCTTCACCAAGGCCGCGGGGAACACCGAGGTCGCACTCGATGCACGGCCGACCTCGATCAAGACGCTGGAATGGGAGCGCATCCACCAGACCCTGATCGAGACCGATTTCAACATCTCGGAAGCGGCACGGCGGCTCGGCATGCACCGGCGCACGCTGGCAAGGAAGCTCGAGAAGCGGCCGGTGAAGTAGGAGCGCGTCGAGGCTCCTCCCGCTTCCCTATTTGCCGAATTGCGCAATCAATTCGGCCAGCGCGACGTGGCCGGTGCACGATCCCGTTCCCGGATCAGAGTCGCCGTCCTCCAGAGCGGTGGCGTAGAGGATCGCGGGATCGGCTTCGAGGCGAGCTCGCAGCGCCGCCAGCTTCGGCCAGCGGCTCCTCTCCGCGACCGCGTGGAAGTCGAGCCAGCGCGCGACGCCGACAAGCAAGGCGTCGGCGAGGGTCGGCCGGTCCCCGAGCAGGAATTGCCGCGATTCGATCATCCCTTCGAGCTTGTCATGACGCTCGATGACCCTTGCTGTGCCGAAAGCACGCAGGACCGACTTCGTGGCGGGCTCCATGGCTTCGGCTTCCATGGCGGCCCACAGCGGTGCGAAGGCGGCGGTGAAACCGGTATTCACGAACGCCATGAGCTGATGCATGCGATCGGCTTGCCGCGTCAGCGGATCGAAGCTGATGCGCCGTTCGACATCCCTGGCCTCGAGCCGGGCCGCGATCGTCATCGTTTCCGTCAGCACCTCGCCCTGCTCGGTGATGAAGACCGGCGTCTCATGTCGCGGATTGATGCGGGCGTATGACGGGCTTCGCATCTCGCCCATCATGTCGACCCGGCACAGCCGATATGGCTTGCCCAGCCATTCGAGAGCCGCAACGAGCCCCATGGAGCTTCCCTTCGGGAAGCCGTAGAGTAGAATTGGGTCCATGATCCATTCTCCGTGATGTCTGATGATCACGCTGCGCAGCGGTGATGCGACCCTAGTCGCTCGCCGCATCAAGTAAATTACGAACTTTTTTGTAACCTGGAGGCGCCGATGAAGGATCTCGTTTCGAGATGTCCCATCGAGGAAGTGATGCAGATTCTGAGCGGTCGCTGGCCGACGCTGCTGATCTACTATTTGAAGCAGGGCACCAAGCGCTTCAGCGACTTGCGCCGCGACAATCCGACCATCTCACACAGGATGCTCGCGCTCGAGCTTCGCAAGCTGGAGGACGCCGGTATCGTAAGCCGCACTGAATTCGGCGGATATCCGCTGCGCGTAGAGTACGATCTGACGGCCGCCGGTCATGCTCTCGTGCCGTTGATCGATGCCCTGGGGGGCTGGTGGGCGTCGGTTGCGGCTGGGGCTGACGGAGAAGACCGTCGGGGTGAAATCGGCGTCTCCGCAAAGACGCAGCGGACTTGAAGGCCCAAGTGAGGAGACTGCCGTGACAATGCTCGTCGAGCGCTTCAGCCTGCCGGCTGCGCTTTCGCCCGCGCCGAGCAAGCGCGATGCCGAAACAGTTCAGTTCGCACAAGCCGCGCTGACGTCCGCCAAGCGGGAGGGCCTGCAACTCGCGGTGCGGGCGCGCTATGTTGCCCTCGTCGTCATTGGCTGCCTGCTGCTGGTGATCAACCCGGCCTGGGAGCAACTCTACTACGTGGCGCTGCTCGGCTTGTTCGCACTGATCGGCTGGGCCCAGGTCAGGGTTGGGCGGGTCGGCGTGTCGCGTCCGGAATTGGCACTCCTGTTTTGCGACCTGGCGCTGCTCACGTGCCTCATCGTGGTTCCCAATCCGTTCGGAGCCTCGCACTGGCCGGTCGCGATGCAGTACCATTTCGGCAACTTCATCTATTTCTTCGTGCTGCTCGCAGGCGCCACACTGGCCTATACTTGGCGAACCGTGATTGCGGTCGGCGTGTGGACGGCTGCGCTCTGGATCATCGGCATGGTCTGGGTCTGGTGGCAACCCGATCGCGATCCTGCGCTGACGGCCCGCATAGCCGCCGCAACAGGCAGCGATCAGCGCTTGTTTGCGATGATCTCGCCCAGCGAGATCGTATTCCACGTTCGCATCCAGGAGATCGTCGTATTCATGATCGTGGCCATGACCTTGGCGCTCGCGGTCCGCCGCAGCAACGACCTCTTGGTCCGGCATGCCGCGGTGGAGCGCGAGCGCGGCAACCTCGCACGCTACTTCTCGCCCAATGTCGTGGCGGAATTGTCGAAGCAAGACGAGCCGTTGAAGCAGGTGCGCACGCAACACGTCGCGGTGCTGTTCGTCGACATCGTCGGCTTCACGACCTTTGCCGATGCGCGCTCGCCGCAGGAGGTTGTGCGGACGTTGCGGGAATTCCACGGATTGATGGAGCAGGAGGTCTTCCGCCATAGCGGCACGCTCGACAAATATCTCGGGGACGGATTGATGGCGACGTTCGGCACACCCTTCGCGGGCGAGCACGACGCCAGCAACGCGCTGCGATGTGCCCAGGCAATGATCGCGGCGGCGGACGGTTGGAACGATCGGCGGGCAGCGTCAGGCGAGCCACCTCTTCATGTGAGCTTTGGCTTGCATTATGGGCCGGTGGTGCTCGGCGACATCGGACAGACCTGTCTGGAATTTGCGGTGATCGGCGCGACCGTCAACGTGGCAAGCCGTCTCGAAGCCTTGACCCGCACCTTCGATTGCGCGCTGGTGGCAAGTGACGACCTCGTCAGCCAAGCGAAGGCCGAGCTTGGCGACGCAGCCGCAACGTTTCAGTCATTGGAAGCGCGAGAGCCGCGGGCGATCCGCGGTATTCAGCAGCCGATCTCGATTTGGACCCAGCCGCGCGGCGCGTAGAGCCGAACTCCCCCGCTGCGTCAGGACGCCAAGCAAAAAGCCCGGCCGAACGGCCGGGCTTTTGATCGCTTGCGATCGATACGAAGCGGCTTACGCGGCCTCGTCGGCGACGGTGGTGTCGTCGCCATCGGTATCGTCGGTATCGCCCTCGGCATCGGCTTCGCCCTCGGCGGCTTCCGCCTTGGCGTTGCGGCGCGGGCTCTTGGCGAGCTGGGCCTCGATCTCCTTGACCGCTTCGGTCTCGGTCGAGTGCTGCACCACCGCGATCTCGCGGGACAGACGGTCGAGCGCCGCTTCATAGAGCTGGCGTTCGGAGTAGGACTGCTCCGGCTGCGATTCCGAGCGGTAGAGGTCGCGCACGACTTCCGCGATTGCGACGATGTCGCCCGAATTGATCTTCGCTTCGTATTCCTGGGCGCGGCGCGACCACATGGTGCGCTTGACGCGGGCGCGGCCCTTGAGCGTCTCCAGCGCCTTCTTCACCAGCGCCGGCTCGGACAGCTTGCGCATGCCGACATTGGCGACCTTGGCGGTCGGCACGCGCAGCGTCATCTTGTCCTTGATGAAGTTGATGACGAACAGCTCGAGCTTCGCACCGGCGATCTCCTGCTCCTCGATGGCCAGGATCTGGCCGACGCCGTGAGCGGGATAGACCACGAATTCGTTGGCCTTGAAGCCCTGGCGCTGGGTCACGACCTTCTTTTCCTCGACCTTCGGCGCAGCAGCGGGCTTGGCGGCCGGCTTGGCAGCGACGGGAGCCTTGGCAGGAGCAACAGCAACGGGAGCCTTCGGCGCGGCGGGCTTGGCAGCGGGAGCCTTGGCGGCAGCATGCTTGGCAGTCCCAGGCTTTGCAGTCACAGACTTGGCAGCAGGCTTGGCAGCGGTCGCTTTCGCGGCCGGTTTGGCAGTCTTGTTAGGCATTGCGCTTCTTTTGTTCTTCGAGGACTTTGCAGCCGGCGCCTTCGTCGTGGTCCGACCCTTGGATGCGCTACGGCTGGCCGCGGCGACTTTTTTGGCCTCCTTATGGGAAGCCCTCGCTGAAGTACTCTTTTTACGCGTTTTCTGTGACACAGCCTGCGCGCGGAAACTGCCACGCCCCTGTTCGACATTGGTTTCACGGGAACCCAGAGGGGCCAAGGGGGCTGACGGGGTTCGGCTTAATGTGCCCAATATAGCACATTTCCCGCAAAAATCAATGATTTAGGGGTCTTCGCGGCGCCGCTATTAGGGTTAAGTTTGAGCCTGATTTAGTCGCCGGAGCCGGGGTTCGGGGAAAAATATTTCTCGAACTTGCCTTCCATGCCGTCGAATTCCTTGGCGTCGCCAGGTGATTCCTTCTTCTGGGTGATGTTCGGCCAGCTCTTGGCGTAGTCGGCGTTGACCTGGAGCCACTTTTCCAGGCCCGGTTCCGTGTCCGGCTTGATGGCGTCGGCGGGGCATTCCGGCTCGCACACGCCACAATCGATGCATTCGTCCGGGTGGATGACCAGCATGTTGTCACCCTCGTAGAAGCAGTCGACCGGGCAGACCTCGACGCAGTCGGTGTACTTGCACTTGATGCAGTTTTCAGTGACGACGTAAGTCATCCAACGCTCCGAAAAGCTCTTTTAGAAGTCGCGGCTTGCCTAGCGCGGATGGCCCGGCGCCGCAAGGTCGGGAAAGCCCGATCATGACGGCTTTGGGTGTTTGATCGACCAAGAAATGAATAAGAAGCGCAATTAATTGCGCATCCCGAGCTCCTCGTAGAGCACCCGTGCCGAGGCCGCATCGCCGCGGCGCTCGCTAAAGCTTGTCACTCTCAACACGCGCACCGTGCGGTCGAGCGCGATGGTGAGCACGTCGCCGACCTTGACCGCGTGCCCCGGCGAGGTCTCGCGGGCGCCGTTGATGCGGACATGGCCGCTGACGACGAGCTCGGCCGCGGAGCTGCGCGCCTTCACCACCCGCGCGTGCCACAGCCATTTGTCGAGGCGCTGCCGCTCGGTCGTCGTGGCTTTACTCCATTGGACGCGTTGTCTTCACGCGAGCCGCTCCGCACTTGAAAAGGCGGTGCTACTCCTTGCGGCCGGACAGCTGTTCTTTCAGCGCGGCGAGCTTGGCGAAGGGCGAGTTCGGATCGACGGGCCGATCGCGCTCGCGCGGATTTGCGCTCGAGGCGTAGGGGCGCAGCGACGGACCGCCCTGGCGGTCGCGGCCCTTGTCGCGGTCGCGGCCACGGTTGTCGCGGCCCTTGTCGCGATCGCCGCCGAACTTGCCCTTGTTTCGATCGCGATCCTTGTTGTCGCGATCCTTGCCCTCGAAGCGGCGGCTCTTGTCGTCGCGCCCCTCGGGACGCGGCGCGCCTTCGCCGCCGCCTTCGCGCGGCTTGCGGAAGTCTCTGCCGCCGTCCCTGCGATGGCCGCCGTGACGCTGGCCCGGCTTCGCGCCTTCGGCGGCTTCGCCGGGCGCGGCGCTCGCTGCGCCGGCCTCGGCACCGGCCTGCGGACGCGGCTGATGGTGACGCTGGTGGCGGTGGCGCTCGTGGCGCGGCTTGCGGTCCTCGTGACGGCCGCCGGGACGCCAGACCTCGACCAGTTCGGGCTCGGCGGGCGTGGCCGCGGCCTCAGGCGCGGCAGCGTCGGGCGATGCAGCGGCTTCCGTTGCGGCGGCCTCGGCCGCAGCAGCTTCGAGGCCGGCAGCCTCCGGGGACGCGGCAGGCTCTTCCGCCGGCGGCGCGATGCCGGGGGCGTCTTCGGGCGTGACGGGCGCCTCGGCGGAGGCTTCCGGCGCCGGCTCGGCGTCGTGCGCCTGCTCGTCCTGCGGCTCGATGCCGGGAGCATCTTCGACGGTAACGGCTTCAGCGGCGGCTTCGGTGGATGCGGCCGGCGCCTCCGGCAGGCCGGCAACGGCCTCAGATGCGGTCTCGGTCGAGGTCTCGGCGCTGCCTTCGACCGGCGGCGTCTCCGCCGCGACCGTTTCGGTCACGACCTGCTCGGCCACGACGGGCTTTGGCGGCAGTGGCGGACGCTTCTCCATGCGATAGCCGAGCGCGCGCAGCACGGACGCAAAGTCCTCGCCGGCGGATCCGGTGAGCGAGGTCATCGCCTGCGTCACAACGAAGCTGCGGCCGTCGAAGGCGCCGGCCGGCTTCTCGCCGGACGCGTTCTCGCGCCAGGCCAGCGCCGGGCGGATCAGATCGGCCAGACGCTCCAAAATGTCGACGCGCACGGCGCGCTCGCCGGCCTGCTTGTAGCCGAGCACACGATAGGCATCGCGCGGCAGCGCCTTGTCGACCGGGAACGAGGTACGCCCCGAGGAGGCCAGATGCTGCGCGCCCGACAGCGAGGACAGATCGACATTGTCCTGCTTCAGCGCCCAGAGCAGCGCCGCGAGGGCGCGCGCGGCGGGCTTGAGCAGGCCGGGGAAATAGATGTGATAGGCGCCGAAGCGGACGCCGTATTTGCGCAGCACCGCGCGCGAGGACTGGTCGAGATCCTTCAGCTCGCTCGCGATCTTCGGACGCTCGAGCACGCCGAGGGCCTCGACGAGCTGAAACGCGATGCCGCGGGCGATGCCGGTGACGTCCTCGGCCTTGGAGAGGTCGAACATCGGCCCGAGCAGCTTCTCGATATGGGTCTTGAGCCAGAGCTCGAGCCGCGCCTGCACCTTGTCGCGGGGGGCGCCGGTCAGGCGCTCGTCGGAGATGATGCGGATGCGCGGATGCAGCGCGTCCTCTGCGGCAGACAGCCGCGCCACGGCGTCGCCGGTCCAGCGGATGATGCCTTCCGAGGTCAGCACGAACTGGTCGTCCGGCGCGTTGCCGAGCCGCTCGGCGCGCGTGTTGATCTCGCCGGCGAGCACCGCTTGCGCTGCAGCCTGCAAGGCTTTCGCATCGGAGCCTGCTTCCGCCGCATCCGGTGCAAAGGTGAAGCCGTCGAGGCGGCCGATGACGTGGCCTTCGACGATGACTTCGCCGGTCTTGCCGATTTCAGTATTCAAGCTCGTGTTCTCCCGCAGGCGGCGCA
This sequence comes from Bradyrhizobium frederickii, assembly GCF_004570865.1. Taxonomy (GTDB): domain Bacteria; phylum Pseudomonadota; class Alphaproteobacteria; order Rhizobiales; family Xanthobacteraceae; genus Bradyrhizobium; species Bradyrhizobium frederickii. The sequence goes on along the minus strand of NZ_SPQS01000023.1, from coordinate 52,757 downwards.
TCAATACACTGGTCCGGCGATCAACGAAACGCTCAGTCAAGCGTTCATGGAGCGCATCCGATAATTTATTTTCGACCTCCCGCGTGATTCCCTGCCAGCGATCGGGGTCTTTCAGCCAATCCGGGCGGTTGGCGACGAAGGTCCAGGTGCGAATCTGCGCGATCCGGGCCGACAGCGTGTCGATATCGCCGTCGATGCGGTCGGCCTGGGTGACCTGGGCTTCATACCAGGCATCGGGGATGCAACCCTTCCGCATCAGGAAGCCGTACAGCGTCGTCACCAGTTCGGCATGGGCGGCCGGCGACAGTTTTCGGTAGTCGGGGACCTGGCAGGCCTCCCACAGCCGTTCCACCGCCATCTTGCCGTGCGCGATATCGCGCACCTCGACGTCGCGGGCGGCATGGTCGAGCACGCGCATGTCCTCGGCGATCGGTGCGCGCGTCAGCGCCTCGTGGCCGGGGGCGAGGTTGAGCGACACCTGCAACGCGCCGAGCGAGGAGAAATCCAGCCTCGAATTGCGCCATTGCAGCATCTTCACGGCATCGAAGGTGTGGTTCTGCAGCGCGTTGACGAGCTCGGGCTCGAACGGCGCGCAGCGGCCCGTGGTGCCGAACGTGCCGTTGCGGGTGGCGCGGCCGGCGCGGCCGGCGATCTGCGCGAATTCGGACGGCGTCAGCCGGCGGAACTGATAGCCGTCGAACTTGCGGTCGGAGGCAAACGCGACGTGGTCGACGTCGAGATTGAGGCCCATGCCGACCGCGTCGGTGGCGACGAGGTAATCGATGTCGCCGTTCTGGAACATCTCGACCTGCGCATTGCGTGTGCGCGGCGACAGCGAGCCTAGAACAACAGCAGCGCCGCCATGCTGGCGGCGGATCAGCTCGGCGATGGCGTAGACTTCATCGGCCGAGAACGCGACGATGGCGGTGCGGCGCGGCTGGCGCGTGATCTTGCGGTCGCCGGCGAATTCGAGCTGCGACAGCCTGGGACGCGTGATCATGGAGACGCCGGGCAACAACCGCTCGATGATCGGGCGCATGGTGGCAGCGCCCAGCAGCAGCGTCTCGTCGCGGCCGCGGCGGTTGAGGATGCGGTCGGTGAAGACGTGGCCGCGCTCGAGATCGGAGGCGATCTGCACCTCGTCGACCGCAAGGAAGGAGAGGTCGAGGTCGCGCGGCATCGCCTCGACGGTCGAGACCCAATAGCGCGGGTTCTTCGGCTTGATCTTCTCCTCGCCGGTGACGAGCGCGACCGCCTCGCTGCCGACCCGTGCGGCGATCTTGTTGTAGACCTCGCGCGCGAGCAGGCGCAGCGGCAGGCCGATCATGCCCGAGGGATGCGCGAGCATCCGCTCGATGGCGAGATGGGTCTTGCCGGTGTTGGTCGGCCCGAGCACCGCAGTGACGCCAGCGCCAGGCACGCGATCGGACGCTGCGCGCTCGGAAGCGAAGGGGGAGGAGGAAAAAGCCATGTCTGAGGGATTAGGTAGTGGCGATTTGGGCGAATGTCAGTGCCGGATTGGGGCGGGGGCGGGATTGGTCCTTGCTCCTCATCCTGAGGAGCGCGTCAGCGCGTCTCGAAGGATGAAGGCCCCGCTGCTGCCGCCAGGCAAGCCAAGCCCCTCGCCCTTCGAGACGGCCGCTGGGGCGGCCTCCTCAGGGTGAGGGGCACACCGAAGGCGTGGACACGCCCCTCCCCAAACCTCCCGCAACTGTCTCACTTTGCGACGCTTTTCCTGTCCGCCTTAAGCTTCGGAACGACTCTAGAACGAATCGCGGCCGAATCGCTGACTCCAGATTGAGTCCCGTTCCGTTCACGCAACATGTCGCGGGAGTCTTGTCGGCGACGACTAGATGGAGTTTTCGTCCGCTGGACAAGTGACGTTTCGAGGGCGGAAAGCCTTAAGTTGGGGACGGCGCGGAGTCGAATCAGAATCGGGGAGGAGTCAAATGGATTCCCGGCGGGGCATGCCTCCCCCCTCATTTTCGCGAAAACAACCCCATGCACAGTAGGGATGTGGTTGAAATAATTACGCTTATTTTCCGTCATCCTGAGGTGCGAGCGGCGCGGTGCAGGGCACCGCGCCGGGAGCCTCGAAGGATGCACGGCCCCGATGCGGCAACTGGCGCTGATGTCCTCGCGGGAACAGCCGGGCTGTCGCCCTTCGAGGGCCGCTGAAGAAGCGGCCGCCTCAGGGTGACGGTCTATAAGGGCGAGTGCGAGGCCAAAGGCCCTACTGCGTCTTCGCCACCCTGGGCGGCTGGGCGGTGGTGATGAAGCTCGTCGCTTCCAGCATGGCCGGCCCGAGCGGCGTCGGCACTTTCAGCCAGAACGGGACCAGGATGCGCGTGCCGGCCACCGGCGCGAAGGCGATCTCGATGTTGCGCTGGGCGGCGAGGTATTTGATCACGGGGCGGTCGGGGATGTAGCCCGCGACGGGCACGAAATAGAGCGAGCAGACCACGACAGGGCCGCGATAGCCCTTTTCCGCCTTCACGGTCTCCATGCGCTTGAAATCGAGCTTGAGGTCGTAGCGCATGCGGCCGTCGAACACCGGAGCCGAGTTGTGGCAGGCCTCCGGCGTAACAGGATCGCCATTGCCGGGCACGCGCAGCAGCGAGGCCGTCATCGGGTCCCAGACGCCGCGGCGATGGGCGTCGGTGACGACGATGCGATCGGGATCGACCGGCGGCTCCGGTGAAATCGCAAAATCCTTCACATTGCCCTTGTCGAGCGTGATGCGGATCTCTTCGGTCTTCTTCTGGGTGGTGGTGGAGGCCTGGTAGCCGGTCGCAACCAGCGCGCCATTGACGACGCGCCCCTGCGAGGCGCCGGTGCCGGAGCCGCCCGTGAACGACTTCAGCAGGCCCGTGGTGCCGCCGGCAGCGGCCGCCGAAAACACGTCGTCCTGGATATCGATGTTCCAGCCGCCCTTGCCGACCGGAATGCCCGACAGCGAGGCCTCATATTGCGCCTCGAGCTTGCCCTGCGCCGCCGCGGGCACCGCGCCCCACACCATTCCCAAGCCGCAAACCGCCGCCAGCCAGCCGGCCAGGCGCGGCCGCAGGGAGCGCGATATGGGCGCAGGCGCAGAAAAGGGCATTATGAGCACGAAACAATCCAATCGGGCCGCGATGCGCTGTTACTTAAGCCAAAAACCGCGGCAAACAATGTGTCCGGGCCTATCAAACCGGGAACTCCACCGGACTCTTCAAGCGCGAATACGCCCTTTATATGATGGTAAGGCGCGACAAACATTGCCGTTTTGGTGATCGGGGGCAGCCGCGGTCTCCCAAACCTCTCCCGCTTGCGGGAGAGGTCGCGCGAAGCGCGGGTGAGGGCTGTCTCCTCTGGGGGGCACCATCCGTGAGGGCGTCCGTCCCCCAGAGGAGAGAGCCCTCTCCCCAACCCTCCCCCGCGCGCGGGGGAGGGAGCGCACCGCCGGTGCGGCTCCAAAAGACCGCCCAAAACCTTGACTGCCCGCCCCTTCCCCCCTATACGTCCGCCCGCTCCCTGCAAGGACGAAAGAATTTGCCCCCGTGGCGCCCTGAATTGGCGGCCGCATTCGTTGGGGGTTCGAACTATAAGGATTTCTACCATGTCTCGCCGCTGCGAACTGACGGCCAAGGGCCCCCTCGTCGGCCACAAGGTCAGCCACTCCAACATCAAGACCAAGCGCCGCTTCCTGCCGAACCTCGTCAACGTGACGTTCATCTCGGAAGCCCTGGAGCGCAACGTGCGCCTGCGCGTCTCCACCAACGCGGTGAAGAGCGTCGACCACAATGGCGGCCTCGACGCCTTCCTGCTCAAGGCCAACGCCGACGCGCTCTCCCCGCGCGCCCTCGAGCTGAAGCGCGCCATCCAGAAGAAGGTCGGCCCGACCGCCGCGCCGGCGAAGAAGGCCAGCTAAGAGATTTACCGTCAGGGCGGGGGCTAAGTTGCGTCGCGTGGCGTAGGCTTAGCCGAGTAGAGTTTGAGTAGCGGCCGGATCGGAAGATCCGGCCGTTTTTGTTTTTGGGGACGGAGGCTAGCGAGATTGCAGCTGTCACATTCATCAGTTGATAACAGCCTCAGCCGGTTCTCAAAACGAGAAACTTAATATTTTCTCTGCCACGGGTTGAGTTTGCTGAAAGGGGGAGGGACGGCTCGTGATCGAGCGAAATATTCGTGGCATCGCAGATTTTTTAGGAGCCCTACAAAAAGACCAAGACGGGGCGGCAACTTGGTTTCGCGGGCACGCGAAGGCCAGTTGGACTTTATTGCCGGGGATCATGCGATCGGTATCAGGGCTTTCTGAAGCCTCATCGCTTGCTCGATTTAAGCAAAGCGCCGCTATGCTAACCGAACGATCTCCAAGCTCAGCGTTTGATTGGACCTTCTTAATGCAACATTATGGAGTACCTACTCGACTGCTCGATTGGAGTGAGAGCCCTCTTGTCGCCTTGTTCTTCGCAGTGGACGACTTTCACAAGCATCGCAACTCGGATGCTGCCGTCTGGTGCTTGAAGCCAACCGCGTTGAACAAGAATGCGAATATCTCAAACACACTCGAAGCTAACTACATCCCTTCTTTCGAAGACGAAGAGCTTCAACCTTACGCTACAGAAAAATTGAGGGCGACGAATGTGGAATTGCTTCCGCTAGCGACAATTGCCACGAGAAACAATCCGCGCATCCAAGCCCAAATGGGAACGTTCACAATTCATCACACGAAGAAAGTTCCGATCGAAGCTGTGGGAGATAAATCTCACGTAGCTAAGTACATCATCCCGAGCACCAGCAGAGAAACCTTAAAGAAGGAGCTTAAGCTCCTGGGCATAAACCAATTCAGCCTCTTCCCAGAATTAACAAGCGTAGGACTACTTCTGCGGGAGATGATGCTATGAGCTACGTCGAAACATCGGCGATGAAAAACAGCACTGTCATGTTTTTATACGCTGAGCGTGAGGAAATCGATCTAAGCCCTCCTTATCAACGCCAGGGAGGCGTTTGGACTCTTGAAAAGAAAAGACTGCTAATCGACTCGATCCTCAACGACTATGATCTACCCAAGATCTATTTCCATGCCTTAGATGCGAAGTCGAAAGCAAGAACGGGAAAGCGGTTCGCCGTCATTGATGGCCGACAGAGACTTGAGGCAATTTGGGATTTCATTGATGGCAAGTTCACCCTTGCCGAAGACTTTGAGTATCAACGTGATCCGTCGATCGATCTAAGCAAACTTAGTTACAGTGATATCGCCAAACTTCACCCGAAGATACGGGTTAAACTTGATGCTTTCCCACTTCCCGTGGTTACCGTAACCATACACGATGACGATCTCGATCTTATCGAGGACATGTTTTCTCGACTGAACGAAGCAGTACCTCTCAATGCTGCAGAGAAGCGCAACGCGTTCGGCGGACGTTTGGTTGCAGCTATCACGGAGGTGTCCCAACACGATTTCTTCGTTGAAAAAGTTCGGTTCGGAAACGGGCGATATCAACACAGGGAGGTAGCTGCGCGCTTACTTCTCATAGAAGATAGCTTGAGCGAGCATTCCAACCTGGTCGATACGAAGAAGGTATATCTGGACGCCTTGGCGCATCGCTATAGCAAAAATAAGAGAAAAGCAGATTCGCTAAAAGAGGCCGTAACGAGCGTGCTTGATGCTATGAGCGCGGAGTTTGTTAAGAAGGATGAATTGCTCCAAGCTCAAGGAATCATGGTCGTATATTATCTTCTCTTCAAGGGAGCTATCGAGGCGGGCCAGGCCAATAAGATCACGAGGAAGAAGCTGCTCAACTTCCGGCAAAAACTTGCAGAGAACCGGGAATTGGCAGTCAAACAATATGCTTCGGCGTCTTTCGACCTTCTTGAGTTTGATAGACTAAACCAACAAGGAACGAACGACGCATCTAGCATCAAGGAGCGCTACAGAGTGCTAGCTTCGGCTCTTCGCGTGCCTGCCTTGACGTTCACCGGTACGACAGACCTAGGACAACAGGAGTCTTAAGGGCTCCTGTTCGTCCAACGTGAACTCATTCAGAGTCTTGCATTTCCTGCCCCGCCCGGCGGCGCGCTTCGCTAACTGAGCCTGGCTTCAACCCGACGTGGCTCTAGATGCTCCCTTGTTTTAACTGCTGGAAGATCAGCGGCGCCTCCTATTCACCGCCATCTTCCGCTATACTCGCCCCGGTAGCATCCTCCCGAGGCGCATCCCATGGACCACGCGCGCGATCCCGACCCCCACCCAGCCCCGAAAAACCTCGTCATCTGCTGTGACGGCACCGGCAACGAGATCTCGGAGAACATCTCCAACGTCCTGAAGCTGTATCGCTGCCTGCGCAAGACTGACAGGACGCAGCCGCGGCAGATGGTGTTTTACGATCCCGGGGTCGGCACGGTGACGGAGCCGACGACGTGGCATCGGCTCAAGGCCAACGTCAATCTGGTGCTGGGGCTCGCCACCGGCTACGGGCTCGATGACAACGTGCTCTCGGCCTATTGCTTCCTGGTCGAGCATTACGCGCCGGGCGACCGCATCTATCTGTTCGGTTTTTCGCGCGGCGCCTACACGGTGCGCGTGCTGGCGGGGCTGATTCACAAGATCGGCCTGATCAGGCCGGAGCAGGCGAATCTCGCAGGCTCGGGCCTCGTCGCCTACAAGCAATATTCCGGCACCGGGCGCGGCAACGCCGTCGAGGATCTCAGCGACGTCGCGTTCGACGAGAGCGGGCCGCTGCCGAAGGACGAATTCGACCTCGCCGCGCAGTTCGCGCGCATCACCTCGACGCGCTGGCCGACCATCCACTTCATCGGCGTGTGGGACACCGTGGCGAGCGTGATCGTGCCGCGGCGCGACAACTTTTTCTTCCTGTTCAGCCTGGAGGAGCTCGCCTTCACGCGGCGCAACCCGAGCGTCAGGATCTTCCGGCAGGCGATCGCGATCGACGAGCGGCGCCGCATGTTCCGCCTGAACAGATATGAAGAGCCGCAGGAGTTCTGGAGCAACCGCTACGTGCCTGACGAGAAGAAGGTGCCGCAGGACATCCTGCAGGTGTGGTTCGCCGGCGTGCACTGCGACGTCGGCGGCGGCTATGCCGAGGCCGAGAGCGGCGAGTCCAAATATCCGCTGCTGTGGATGATCGCGGAGGCGGAGCAGGCGGGGCTGAACTTCAACCCGGCGACCATCAAGCAGCTCGCCTGGGGCATCCAGCGCAAGAACTCGCCGTTCAAATACGTCGCGCCGGCCTATACCGGCAAGACCGGCATGCTGCACGATTCCATGACGGCGGGCTGGCGGCTGCTGGAGTTCTTTCCGAAGCGCGCGAAGTACCGGGAGTGGCCGGAGCGAAAGGTGTTTTTCGGCTTCTACATCCCCGATTGCGAGCCGCGCCTCATTCCCGAAGGCGCGCATGTGCATGAGAGCGTGTTGAAGCGGATGGCGGTGGAGCCTGGGTATCGGCCGGTGAATTTGCCGAAGGATTATGTGACGGTGCCGATGCCGGTGCCGCCGGGGGTGGAGCTGGCGGCGGGGGAGAGCGTGACGGGGTAATGGGAGGCTCGGGTGTGGAGGCAGGCTCGCGCAACACACTCAGCTGTCGTCCCTGCCTAGTGCGCAATTGCGCACGGGCGCAGGGACCCATAACCACAGGATGTGGTTTGGCGAAGACTCGTTGTTCGGTACTCCCACAGCGGACAACCCGATCGATCACGCGGTATGGGTCCCTGCGTTCGCAGGGACGACAGCGCGATTGTGGCGGCTTCCCTCACCCCGCTACCGTCGCTTTCGTCCTTCGCCGACACTTTTCATTAAAATTCTCGCGCGCGCCTTAGCTGGATCGCATCATCTGCGTTCCATGATGGCCTCTCGAACACGCCGCGAAACCTTGCGGAGCTGGAGGAGACGGTGCCGCAATTCCCACGCAAATATGCCCGCGTGAAGCCGGCCGGGCTGGTGTCGCGCCAGGCCAAGATCATCACCGATGCGCGCGCGCCGGTGATCCCCTGCACGCTGATCGACTATTCGCCCGGCGGCGCCTGCGTCGATCTCGGCGGCCAGGTCAACATCCCCGACCGCTTCGAGCTGCTGCACGTCAACACCAAGAAGCGCTGCCGCATCGCCTGGAAGCGCGGCACGCGCGTGGGCGTGGTGTTTTAGGCGGCGATCTTCTCCGCCTCTCCCGCTTGCGGGAGAGGCCGACGCGCCGCGTAGCGGCGAGACGGGTGAGGGGTTCTCCCCTCACGAGTGGTCTTATGAGCGGAGACAGACCCCTCATCCGGCGCTTCGCGCCACCTTCTCCCACAAGGGGAGAAGGAAAAGGCCTACTTCCGCATTCTCGCCTTTGCTCCCGCCACGATCTGCATGGCGACGCCGGCGATCCAGCCGGCGAAGACGAGCCAGGTCCAGCCCATGTGCGGATCGAGGCGGAGCACGATGACGGCGACGGAGACGAAGGCGGTGAGCGTGGCGCAGAGCGTGCCGGCGGCGCTCATGAATTCGGCGGCGTCGATCCGGCGGTGCGCGTCGTCGAACGGCATCTGCGGCGTGTCGATGCCGAGATAGAAGCCGATCACGCCGAGCAGCATCATCAGCAGCAGGAAGCCCTGCGTGGTCAGCGCCGGGATCGCCGAGCCGACATAGGCGCCGACGAACAGCCCGCACGCGGCTCCCGCCATCGCAAGGCCGACACGCTCGAAGATGTGAGCCGTTTTGCGGACGGAATAACGCATGGCGGGCCTCCGCGAGGAATTGACTGCGGAGAGGTTAGGCCAGTTTTGCGGGGCGTGGAAGCTGGGGAGACTTACTTAGTGTTTTGGGGCGATGGCGAAGGCGCATAGGTCGCTTCACGCTCCGCTGTCGTCCCGGACAAGCGCGCCTAAAAGCGCGCGCAGATCCGGGATCCATAACCACAGGGAGAGGTTTGACGAAGACTCCCAGTTATTTGCCGACGTACACCCCGCGCCATCGAGAGATCACGCGGTATGGGTCCCGGATCTGCGCTGACGCTTGTCCGGGACGACAACCATTTGCTTGGCGCGGTCGCTGCGCCTCACCTGCAGCGGCGTCCCTCACCGCGCCCCGAACGTGGTCTTGCCGAACAGCGCCTTTTGCGCCTGTGGCTGCGAGCGCCAATATTGCGGCGGGGCTTCGACCTCGCCGCCGAGCTCGGCGGCGGCGTGCCAGGGCCAGCGCGGGTCGTAGAGCATGCCGCGGGCGAGCGCGACCATGTCGGCCTTGCCGGATGCGACGATCTCCTCGGCCTGCCTGGCCTCCGTGATCAGGCCGACGGCGATGGTGGGCAGGCCGGTCTCGCGGCGGATGGCCTCTGCAAACTGCACCTGATAGCCGGGGCCGAGCGGGATCTTCTGCAGCGGCGAGACGCCGCCGGAGGAGGCATCGATCCAGTCGACGCCGCGCGCCTTCAAGGCTTTGGCGAATGCGATGGTCTGCGAAAGATCCCAGCCGCCCTCGACCCAGTCGGTCGAGGACACCCGCATGCCGACCGGCTTGTCGTGCGGGAAGGCGGCGCGCACCGCGTCGAACACTTCGAGCGGAAAGCGCATGCGGTTCTCCAGGCTGCCGCCATATTCGTCGGTGCGCTTGTTGGAGATCGGCGACAGGAATTGATGAAGGAGATAGCCGTGCGCGCCATGGAGCTCGATGGCGTCGATGCCGAGGCGCGCGGCGCGCTTGGCGCTGTCGACGAAGGCCTCGCGGATGCGCTTCAGGCCCGCGGCATCGAGCGCGAGCGGGGCGGCCTCGCCCTCCTTGTGCGGCACCGCCGACGGCGCCACCGTCTGCCAGCCGCCCTGGCCTTCCGGAATCAGCTGGCCGCCGTCCCAGGGCCGCGCGCTGCTCGCTTTCCGGCCCGCATGGGCGAGCTGCATCGCAATGGCCGTGGAAGAATGCTTGCGCACCGAGGCGAGGATCGGCGTCAAGGCGGCCTCGCAGGCATCGCTGTAGAGCCCGAGGCAGCCCGGCGTGATGCGGCCGATCGCCTCGACATGGGTCGCCTCGATGCAGAACATCGAAGCACCCGACAGGCTGAGATTGTTGATGTGGGTGAAGTGCCAGTCAGTGGCGACGCCGTCCTCGGCCGAATATTGGCACATCGGCGACACCACGATGCGGTTCTTCAAGGTCAGGCCGCGCAGCTCGATCGGGGAAAACAGGACGCTCATGCGGGGGAGTTCCGAAAGGTGGGAGGGCAATGGGAGGAGTTTAGTGAGCGAGGTGCGGATTGCCAGCCGCGCGGCTGCATGGTGGCCAGCGGCAGCGTGCATTTCGGCAATCGTTTGACGGAGGGCTGCGCCAAGTTCTCCGCTGTCGTCCCGGACAAGCGTCAGCGCAGATCCGGGACCCATACCCACAGGGAGAAGTTTGGCGAAGGCTCGGAGTGGGAGCTCGCGCCACAACTACTCCCTGGGGTTATGGGTCCCGGATCTGCGCGCGCTACCGGACAACGCTACGCGTTGCCGGGGGCGCGCTTGTCCGGGACGACAGTGGAGATTGGGGCGCGCCCCGGGGACGACAGCGTGCCCTACTCCGCCAGCGTGAATTGCAGCAGCAAGGTCCGTTGCAGCATCGAGAAATTGTCGTCGGAGATCAGCGTCAGCACGGTCTCGCCCTCGGGCGTGACGTGGGCATCGATGCCTTCCATGTTGTCGATCTCGTGGCCGAGATCGGCGACGAACAGCGCGGGGCCGTCGACCAGCGCGCCGGGTACGATCGACTTCAGCGGGATCGAGCGGATGCGGATGTTGACGCCGGTGAACCAGGAGAATTTGCGCTCGAGGATCAGAAGCTCGCCGGAGGGCAGCAGCACGGCATCGCTGATGTCGTATTTCTCGGTGCGGCGCACGCTGAACTGGCCGGGCGTGGGGCCGCCGATCAGGAAGGCCGTGAGATTGCCGTCGGCGTCGAGCCCGCGCTCGGAGAAGGCGATCAGGGTGCCCGCCAGCGGCAGGTTCTGGTCTTTGCCTTTGGGCACGACGACCAGCGCCTCCAGCCCCTTGTTGGACGGCAGCTTGCGCACGCCCGCCGGCACCGGGATCACCTCGCCGCGCGCGCGCGTGCCGCCCCTGGCAAAATCGTAGCGCAGGATCTGGTTGACGCGCTCGAGCCCGACATAAACGACATTGCCGTCGCGCGCGATCGATTCCGAATCCCACCACAGCCGCTTTTCCGTGATCGGCCTGCCCTCGGCGCCGAGCAGCGGCGCGGCCTCGACCTCGTCGAGGCCAACCATCTTGCCCTCCGAGTAGCGGATGCGGCCGGTGAACCAGCCGCCCTGGTCGGAGACCGCGAGGAAGCGCTCGCCCCTGGCATCGAGCCGGATGCCGGACAAGCCGCCGAAGCCGCGATAGCGCGAGGTCAGCACCAGGCCGCTGCGATAGTCCAGCGAGCCGAAGCGCGTGCGCGTGCGGTCGCCCGGCTCGAAATTGGGAATGGCGCGCGCATTGACCTCGACGCTGACGGGGTCGGTGACGCCGTTCTCGACCTGAAGCGCACCTTGAGCTGTTCTTGGCGGCGGCTCCGTCGTGGCTTGCGCCAGCGCGATGCGGGAGGCTGCGAAGGTGGAGAATCCCGCCGCTGCGTACTGAAGAAAGCTGCGGCGGGATGAATGCGTGCTCACGAATGCAATTTGCGCCGCGGGCGGGCGGGTGCCTGCGTGGGCGCCGTGGCGGTCTCGCTGAACAGCTCGGCGAGCTTCTCGGTGATGGCGCCGCCAAGCTCCTCGGCGTCCACGATCGTCACCGCGCGGCGGTAATAGCGCGTCACGTCATGGCCGATGCCGATCGCGATCAGCTCGACCGGCGAGCGGGTCTCGATCTCCTCGATGATGTGGCGCAGGTGCCGCTCGAGGTAATTGCCGGGATTGACCGACAGCGTGGAATCGTCGACCGGCGCGCCGTCCGAGATCATCATCAGGATCTTGCGCTGCTCGGGCCGGCCGAGCAGGCGCTTGTGCGCCCAGTCCAGCGCCTCGCCGTCGATGTTCTCCTTGAGCAGACCCTCGCGCATCATCAGGCCGAGATTTTTTCGCGCACGACGCCACGGCGCATCCGCCGACTTGTAGATGATGTGGCGGAGATCGTTGAGGCGGCCGGGATTGGCCGGCTTGCCGGCGGCAAGCCAGGCCTCGCGCGATTGCCCGCCCTTCCAGGCGCGCGTGGTGAAGCCGAGGATCTCGACCTTGACGCCGCAACGCTCCAGCGTGCGGGCGAGAATGTCGGCGCAGGTGGCGGCGACCGTAATCGGCCGTCCGCGCATCGAGCCGGAATTGTCGAGCAGCAGCGTCACCACGGTATCGCGGAACGTCGCCTCCTTCTCGTGCATGAAGGACAGCGGGTGATAGGGATCGGTGACGACGCGCGACAGGCGCGCGGGGTCCAGGATGCCCTCTTCGAGGTCGAACTCCCAGGCGCGGTTCTGCTGCGCCATCAGCTTGCGCTGCAGCCGGTTGGCGAGGCGGGCGACGATGCCCTGCAGATGCGCGAGCTGCTTGTCGAGATAGGCACGCAGCCGCTCCAGCTCGTCATGGTCGCAGAGGTCCTCGGCGGCGATGACCTCGTCGAACTTGGGCGCGAAGGCGTGATATTCCGGCCCGCGCGGCTCGTTCTTGCCGTGCTGGTTCGGACGCGTCGCCTCGCCCGGCGTCTCGTCGTCGCCGAGCTCGCCGTCGTCGAAGCTGTCGGAGGTCGAGGCCTGCGCGCTTTCCATCGCGCTCTCGCTCATCTCCTCGCTGGTCGCCTGCGCCTGGTCGGCGCTCATCTCCTGCGCGGCATCGGAATCGGGCGATCCCTCGGCGCCGGACTGGTCGTTGTCGCCGTCCTGGTTCTCGTCGTTGTCGTCATCGTCCTCGCTGTCGGCATTGCGCTCGTCGCCGAGCTCGAGCGCGGACAGCAGGTCATGCACGGCATCGCCGAACCGGGTCTGATCCTCGACGACGCTATCGAGCCGGTCGAGCCGCTTGCCGATCTTGTCCTCGAGAATCGGACGCCAGAGATCGACCATCTTCTTCGCGGCGGTCGGCGGCGCCATGCCGGTGAGGCGCTCGCGCACCAGCATCGCCAGCGCATCGGCCAGCGGGGCGTCGGCGCGGTCGGTGATCTCGTCGAACTTGCCGCGATGGAAATGGTCGTCGAGCATCGCGGTGAGGTTCTTGGCCACGCCCGCCATGCGGCGCGCGCCGATCGCTTCGACTCGCGCCTGCTCCACCGCCTCGAACACGCCGCGCGCCTGCGGATTGCCCGGCATCAGCTTGCGATGCAGCTTGGCATCATGACAGGCAAGCTTCAGCGCGATGGAATCGGCATGGCCGCGCACGACCGCCGCATCGCGCTTGGTCATCTTGCGCGCGGGCTCGGGCAGCCGCGCCTTGCCGGGCGCGAGGCCCGGCCGCTCGGCGGCGAAGGAGACGTCGAGCTCCGGCGTCTTGGCGATCGCCTTCAGGCAGGAGGCGACCGAGCGCTTGAACGGCTCGGTCGGCGCTTCCTTGCTGCTGCGGAATTTGGAGTTGGAGGTGGTGCTCATCTCGATCTCACCGTCGTCCCCGCGAAAGCGGGGACCCATAGCCACAGGACGTCATTTGGCGAAGGGTGGCAATTGATCGCTCGCGCCACAACGCGGGCCCGTGGCTATGGATCCCGGATCTGCACTCACTCCAGACGGCGCTTCGCGCCGCCAGGAGTGAGCTTGTCCGGGATGACATCATTGTTGAATCAGCTCAGCGCCACGTTGACTGCCGATTCCGGCAGCTCCGCGTTGAAGCAGCGCTGGTAGAACTCGGCGACCAGCGGACGCTCGAGCTCGTCGCACTTGTTGAGGAAGGTGACCCGGAACGAAAAGCCGATATCGCCGAAGATGTCGGCGTTCTCCGCCCAGGTGATCACCGTGCGCGGGCTCATCACCGTCGACAGATCGCCGTTGGCGAAGGCGTTGCGGGTCAGGTCGGCGAGGCGCACCATCTTGTTGACGATGTCGCGGCCTTCGCCGGTGCGATAGTGCTTGGCCTTGGCCAGCACGATCTCCACTTCCTCGTCATGGCTGAGATAGTTCAGCGTGGTGACGATCGACCAGCGGTCCATCTGGCCTTGGTTGATCTGCTGGGTGCCGTGATAGAGGCCCGAAGTGTCGCCGAGACCGACCGTGTTCGCCGTGGCGAACAGGCGGAACGCCGGATGCGGCTTGATCACCTTGTTCTGGTCGAGCAGCGTCAGGCGACCGGAGACTTCGAGCACGCGCTGGATCACGAACATCACGTCCGGGCGGCCGGCGTCGTATTCGTCGAACACCAGCGCGACGTTGTGCTGCAGCGCCCAGGGCAGGATGCCGTCGCGGAATTCGGTGACCTGCTTGCCGTCACGGACCACGATGGAATCCTTGCCGACGAGGTCGATACGGCTGATGTGGCTGTCGAGGTTGACGCGCACGCAGGGCCAGTTCAGGCGGGCCGCGACCTGCTCGATATGGGTGGATTTGCCGGTGCCGTGATAGCCGGTCACCATCACGCGGCGGTTGCGGGCGAAGCCGGCGAGAATGGCGAGCGTGGTGGCGCGGTCGAAGCGATAGTCGGAATCGACTTCGGGCACATGAGGATCGACTTCGGAATAGGCCGGCACTTCGAGATCGCTGTCGATCCCGAACACCTGGCGCACCGACACCTTCATGTCGGGCAGACCGGAAACTTCCTCAACTTTGGACATGGCGGCGGTCGTCATCAATCCTCCGAGGTCCCGGGCGGTCCCGAAACCGGTTATTCGCACGTTGGCTGCGGCTGGGTGCTGAACCTCAACCTATCAGAGTCAAGTGGCCGGCAGAAGCCCGCCCGCCAATCAAAGTTCCGTTGTCTTTTCATTTAGATAGGCAAGGAACGCAGTTTTTGGAGGGCTGCCTTGCGAATCACGCCCAAATTCGGGCGGGTTCGCGGGAGCCGCCCCCGCGAATGGCACTTTGGCCGCATGCCTTTACTTATGTAGGGTGGCAAGCCCCGTGCTCCAGCCCACCAGAGACGACGTGACGTCCTTTCTCGATCCGCTCATCTCCTTCGTCTCGGCCCATCCTTGGCTGGGCTATCTGACCCTGTTCCTGGCGGCGCTGCTCGAAGCCGTGCCGGTGGTGGGATCGGTGATTCCCGGCTCGACCATCATCCTGGCGCTGAGCGCCCTGGTCCCGGGCGGCGAACTCAAGCTGCAATGGGTGTTGCTGGCGGCCGCGCTCGGCGCCGTGCTCGGCGACGGCTCGGCCTACTGGATCGGACACCGGCGCCAGCGCGAAATCCTGAACACCTGGCCACTGACCAATTACCCGCGCGTGGTCGCCGAGAGCGAGAGCTTCTTCCACCGCTTCGGCACCTGGGCCGTGTTCTTCGCCCGCTTCGTGCCGCCGGTCCGGGCCTTCGTGCCGGTGACGGCGGGCGCGCTGGGAATGGCGCCCGCAAAATTCTACGCGGTGAACATCCCGGCCATTCTGGCCTGGGCGCCGGCGCATGTGCTGCCGGGCGTGCTGGCGGTCTCAGCCCTGCACGAATATGCCGGGCTGCATCATCACGGGCATGTCGGCAAGCACATCTGGATGCTGACCGTCATGGGCGTTGCGATCGCATTCGGCGCCGCATTGTGGTTCATACGCCGCCGGAGCCGCAGCGAAGTCGCCGCGTCGAAGCCGCAGACCTAGTTTCGGCAGGACGACCCTCTCTCACGGCGCGTTGAGGAACACCCACAAGCGCGAGATCTTACCGCCTTCGATTTCCGCGACGTCGGCCCCGGTCACGGCGACTGGACCATGCTCAGGCCCGGCATGCCAGGCCAGACGTGCCAAACCATGATGCCCGACGGCGACGCCATCGGGTACGAACCTGAATGTCGGCCCAAACTGCTGCAGAAGTTCTCCGGCGACGCGCGATATCTCTGACCGGCCCCGGACGATCTTCGTCGGCTCGTACATCACGGGCTCTTCGACGAACAACTCGGCGATGGCGGCGCGCCGTTTGTCCTCGATCCGCTCGTTGAACACGCGCTCCAGATTTGAGCGAAGCAGGTGGTCGAAATCGGTACTATCGGTTGTCATCTGGGTAGCCTTTCATCATCTCATTTCGTTGGTGAACCCTCTCGAAGGGTCAGCCGAACTTGACCAGGTTCAGCGCCGGAAGCGGACCACCGGGAAACTGGGTCAGCCTGCCTCCGATTGCGAGCGAGCCCAGATCGATGCCGAAGAATCCGAGCCGATCGATCAGCGCGCCGACAACGGCTTTCGCATCAGCCTCATCTCCCGAGTAGAACAGCACGCGCTTGCCGCCGTCGCTCGCAGGGTCAGTTGCGAGGAGCTGCGCCAAGAGATGATTGAATGCCTTCACCACCCGCGCACCGGGCACGAGATCGGCGAAAACCTCGGACGAGGCGCGGCCACCGAGTTCAGCCGGCTTGAACAGCGGGGCCTCGATCGGATTGTTGGCGTCGACGACGATGCGGCCGGCGAATTGCGGCAGCCCGGCGAGCGCATCCGGCAGCTTCGACCAGTTGACTGCGACGAACACGATCTCCTTGGCAGCGGCCTCTTCGCGGGTGCCGGCGGTCACGAGCGGACCGAGTTCGGCAACGGTCGCGGCCAGGCTTTCCGGGCCGCGGCTGTTGGACAGGGTCACGGCGATGCCGTTGCGCGCCAGGGCCTGGGCGATTGCGCGGCCAATATTGCCCGCGCCGATGATGCCGATAGTGGACATGGAAAATCTCCGAGATGTTTTGGGATCAGGCAAGCTGATCGGTGGTGCAGAGATGGTCCAAACACTGCCCTTTGATTAGGAGTATATTGCTCGTAATATTTTCAACGATTGCTTGAGAATGGATAGATGGAAACGCTGGCGAACCTGGAATCCTTCCTCCGCAGCGCCGAATGCGGCAGCTTTTCGGAGGCCAGCCGGCGTCTCTCGTTGACTCCGGCCGCCGTCAGCCGAAACGTCGCCATGCTGGAGCGCAATCTCGGCGTCCGGCTGTTTCATCGTTCGACGCGGAAATTGACGCTGACGGAGGCGGGCGAGACGTTTCGCGTGGCGATCTCCGACAATCTCGAAGGCCTTCAGGCAGCCATTGCAGGGATATCGACCGGCAGCACCGAGCCGGCAGGCCTTCTCAAGGTCAGCCTGCCACCGACATTCGGTACGGCTCATATCCTGCCGCTACTTCCCGGCTTCCTTGCCCGGTATCCGCGGGTCCGCCCTGAGTGGCACTTCGAGAACCGTCAGGTCGATCTGATCGGCGAAGGCTACGACGCGGCTATTGGTGGCGGGTTCGAGTTGTCGCCGGGACTTGTGAGCCGAACACTTGCGCCCGCCCATATCGTCGCCGTGGCGTCACCAGCCTACATGTCCGGGCGCGTGCCTCCGACCAAGCCTGATGAGTTGGCCGGGCTCAATGGCATCGTGATGCGCTCGCTGCAAACCGGGCGCATCCGGCACTGGTCGATGCGCGATGTTTCGGGGCGGGAAGTTCAGGCGTCGCTGTCGGAGTCCATCGTGGTCAACGATCCCGCCGCAATGCGCGAAGCAGCGCTGCTGGGCCTGGGAGTGGCCATGCTCGCAACAGCCGACATCCTTCCAGCGCTCGAAGACGGCTCCCTACTGCGCCTGGTACCGCGCTGGTACTGCGACGCCGGTGCGATCTCGATCTATCATGCGTCGCGCAAGCTCGTGCCCGCGAAGACGAGAGCCTTCGTGGACTGGGTGACGGAGGCATTCAGTAAGAACCGGCTCGCCGAACGTTTCGCCGGAAGCCTGAGCTGACAAGGTCGGCGGACTATGTGCCTCGAATTCTGGAATCCGCGCCCCCCGCCCTCCGTCCCGGCGCCGGCCCGACATACCTGGCCCTTGGCCGTATCAACTTGCCGAACTGCAACTGCTCGCTGGCGTGGGCGATCCAGCCGACGCTGCGGGCCATCGCGAACAGGGCGAGCTCGCTGCCCCCGGGCAGGCGCAGCGCGTGCACGAGGACTGCGAGCGCATAGTCGATGTTGACGAATTCGCCGGTGGCTTCCGCGATGCGTTCCGGCACCTCGCGGGTGAATTTGCGCGGCGCGCCGGCGCGTGACAGCGCATTGAGCAGCGATTGCGCGCGCGGATCGCCGCGCTTGTAGACGCCGTGGCCGAAGCCGGCAAAACGTTCGCCGAGCGCGACGCGCTCGCGCACCATCGGCTCGACATCGCGGTCGACCAGCGCCTTGACGAGCTGTGAGGCCAGCACGCCGGCGCCGCCATGCTGCGGCCCTTTCAACGCGGCGAGGCCGGCGATGACGGCGTCGTACAGGTTGAGGCCGGTCGAGGCCGCGCAGCGCGCGGTGAAGGTGGAGGCGTTCAGCTCGTGATCGGCGAGCAGGACGAGGGCGCGGCGGATCAGATCGGGCGCGTGCTTGTTGTCCGGCGCCCAGGCTGTTGCGACCTGCTGATGCAACGGCTCGGCCGAAGGCTCGGCATTGAGCATGGTCGCCACCAGCAGACGAACGATGCGCGCGCCGACCATGGCGCGGCCATCGGGCGCCCGGGTGAAGGCGCGGGGATCGGCGCTGGCGGCCAGCGCCAGCACGGCGATGGCGCGGTCGATCGGCGCCGCCCGGCGCGCGGCTTGCCCGATCGCGCGCATCTCCTCGGATATTTCGGGTTGATTGTCCTGCTCGAACGGATCGACCCCGGAGACGTCCCACAACAAGGTGGCGGCGTGCTCGAGCGTGCCGTTCTCGGAAAGATCGACGCAATTGACGCCGCGGTAGATCGCGCCCTCCTCGGTGATGGTCGAGATCTCGGTGTCCATCACAGGCAGATCGGCGTCGAAGCTGCGCAGGCCGCGCGGCTCCGTCGACGGCACCCGGCGCTCCTTCAGGGCCCGGACGTCCTCGGCACGGTAGCGGTTCTTCCGCGAGTCGGGCGTCGGCTCGGAGCGGATCAGGCCGCGGCTGACATAGGCGTACAGCGTGGCCGGCGAGATCGCGAGCTCGGCCGCGGCCTCCCGGGCGGACAAATAGAGCGCCGAATTTTTCATATTGATTTATGTAATCAAGATTGATCAATGTGTCGAGAGGCCTGACCTTGTGTGCTCCCTGAACAGGAGATTTGGGCCATGAATATCCACCTCACCAAGAGCCAGATCGGGTTGGACGGCGTTGCCGCGGCCGAAACCGTGCTGAGCCATGTCGATGGCGAGCGCGGCGAGCTGATCATTGCCGGGGAGCATGTCGGCCGGCTGGCGAGCCAGTCGAGCTTCGAGGGCGTCACCGCCCGGCTCTGGAACGGCGCCAGCAGGACGACCCTGAGCGAAGCCAACGTGCGGGCGAGCCTGGGCGCGGCGCGTGAGCGCGCCTTCGCACGCCTGCCGGACCTGCTGCCGGCGACGCGCGGCATGGGCATCATCGACGGGTTTCGGGCGGCGGTCGCGGGACTTCGCGCCGAGCACGGCCTCGAGCATGAAGCCACCATCGTCGGCGCGTTTCCGGTGATCGCGGGCGCGCTGGTGCGCCGCGCCAAGGGGCTCGATCCGGTCGCGCCCGATCCGAATGCGAGCCATGCCGCCGATACGCTGCGCATGCTGCGCGGCGCCGCGCCGGAGCCGCGCGAGGTCGCCGCGCTCGACGCCTATTTCGTCACGGTCTGCGATCACGGCATGAATGCCTCGACCTTCGCCACGCGCGTGGTGGCCTCGACGCAAGCCGATCTGTTCGCCGCCGTCACGGCCGGCTATTGCGCACTCACCGGGCCCCTCCACGGCGGTGCGCCGGAGCCGGTGCTGGAAATGCTCGACGCGATCGGCACGAGCGAGCGGATCAAGCCGTGGGTCGACGCGGCGCTGGCGCGCGGCGAGCGGCTGATGGGCTTCGGCCATCGCGTCTATCGCGTGCGCGATCCGCGCGCCGACGTGCTGAAGGCGGCGATCGAGCGGCTCGCGGTGGACGGCGCCGACCTGCCCTTCGCCGGCGAGGTCGAGGCCTATATCCGCGCAGCGCTGCGCAAGAAGAATCCGGAGCGGCCGCTGGAGACCAATGTGGAGTTCTTCACCGCGATCCTGCTCGACGCGCTCGCGATCCCCCGCCAGGCCTTCACACCGATCTTCGCGGTGGCGCGCAGCGCCGGCTGGACCGCGCATGCGCGCGAGCAGCAGCGCACCGGACGGCTGATCCGGCCGAGCTCGTCCTATGTGGGGGCGATGCCGGAAGCGTGAGGGCGGATGTCAAATCGTAGGGTGGGCACGGCGCAAGCGCGCCTTTGCCCACCCTACGAGACTGTCGTAAGCCGGGACGACACCACAAGGTGCCGCGAGGCCTTAGGCCTCGCGCACCACCGTCTTCAGATAATTATACGCCTTGATGATCTCGATCAGGCGGTCCTCGGTGGAGCGGTCGCCGCCATTGGCGTCGGGGTGGTGCTGCTTCACCAGCGCCTTGTACTTGGTCTTGACGTCGGCGAGCGTGGCGCTGGGGCCGAGGCCCATGACCAGCAGCGCCTTGCGCTCGGCGTTCATCACCTTGCGCGTCTCGGCCTTGGGCGCGGCTTCGGGGCCCTTGCGCCAGCTGGCGCGGCCGTTGATCTCGGAGAACATGCTGAACGGATCGGACGCCATGTCGATCTCGGCTTCCGCGCCCTTCTTGCCGCCATTGGCGCCCATCTTCCAGGTCGGGCGGTGACCGGTCAGCGCATCCTTCTGGTAGCGCGCGACGGCGTCGGCATTCATGCCGGAGAAGAAATTGTAGTTCTGGTTGTACTCGCGCACGTGAGCCAGGCAGAAGTGCCAATACTCGCGCTGGTTCTCGCGGCCCTTGGGCGCACGATGCGCGCCCTTGTTCTGACACCCGGCCCACTCGCAGCCGACGGCGGTGTCGCGCGGCTTCACGTCCGGCTGCTTGCCCCGCGGCTTGACGCGGATGGAGTCGAAGAATTTTGATGAATCGATCGGCATGGCTGACTTTGACTACGCAATGCAAAAACGTTCAAGTCTTGACATTGCAATTCGCCGCAAACCCGGCAATCAACGGGGCGAGACCTCTGCACCCGAATGGCACAACATGGCTATGCGAGACACTATCAGCAACAAGTTGCAGGAAGCTTTCACGCCGGAAAGCCTGCAAGTCGTCGACGAGTCACATTTGCATGAGGGCCACGCCGGCCATCGGCCGGGCGGTGAGACACATTTCCGCGTCTATATCGTGTCTGCGGCCTTCAAAGGGAAGAGCCGGGTGGAGCGCCATCGCATGATAAATTCGGCGCTGGCCGCGGAACTCTCCGGCCGCGTTCACGCCCTGGCGATCCAGGCCAAGGCGCCGGGGGAAGGCGGGACGTAAAACTCCGCTGTCATGCCCCGCGAAAGCGGGGCATCCAGTACTCCGTGACAGCGCGGCCAGGCCGAGCCGCTGCGGCGTACTGGATCGCCCGCCTGCGCGGGCGATGACACCGAGCGTGAGGCTAAAACGACGTCCCGGCCCTTCTCGGCTTCGCCTCTTCCAGCTCCGCCTCGCGTGCCACCGGTGAAATACGGAGCGCGGTGATGCGGTTGCGCTCACGGCGGAGCACGCGGAAGCGGAAGCCGTGGAAGGTGAAGCTCTGGCCGCGGTCGGGGATCGAGCGCGCCTCATGAATGACGAGGCCGGCGACCGTCGTTGCCTCTTCATCGGGCAAGTGCCAGTCCAGCACGCGGTTGAGATCGCGGATCGGCACGGAGCCGTCGACCACGACGGAGCCGTCGGGCTGACGGCGTACGCCGGCGACCACCACGTCGTGCTCGTCGGAGATGTCGCCGACGATCTCCTCCAGAATGTCTTCCAGCGTCACGAGGCCTTCAACCTCGCCATACTCGTCGACGACGAGCGCGAAATGGGTCTTGCGACGGCGGAATGCCTTGAGCTGCTGGGATATCGGCCGCATTTCCGGCACGAACCAGGGCGGCAGCATGATGGTGGTGACGTCGATGCGCGAGGTATCGCCCTCCGACGCTCGGATGGCCCGCAACAGATCCTTGGCGTGCAGGATGCCGATGATGTTCTCCGACTTGTCGCGCCACAGCGGAATGCGGGTGTACTCGGTGGCCAGCACCTCACGCACCAGCTCCTCCGGCGGCAGGTCGGCGTTGATCATCACCATGGCGGTGCGATGAACCATCACGTCGGACACGGTCAGCTCGCCAAGGCGGAAGACATTGTGAATGTATTCGGCCTCGCCGCTCTCGATCTTGCCGTGCACGGCCGATTCCTCGACCAGGCCCTCGATCTCGGAATCCGTCAGGATCTCGTGCTGCGAAAACTCCTGGACCCCGATCAGACGCAGGATCGCGCTCGATGCCGCGTTGAGACACCAGCTGAGCGGATAGAACACCAGGTAGGAGACATGCAGCGGATAGGCAATCCACTGCGACACCGGCATCGGCTCCCTGATCGCCAGCGTTTTCGGCACCTGCTCGCCGATGATGATATGCAGCGACGAGAAGACCAGGAAACCTGCCACGAACGAGACGAAGTGCAGCGTGGCCTCCGCCAAGCCGAGCGGCGCGAGGATCGGACTCAGCAGCGCCGACACGGTCGGCTCACCGATCCAACCAAGACCGAGGGAAGCCATGGTGATGCCAAGCTGGCAGCAGGCGAGATAGGCTTCGATATTTCCCATCATCGTCTGCAGCAGGCGGGCGCCGAAGCGATTCTGCTCGACCATGGCCTTGACGCGAAAGCCGCGGCTCTTCACCAGGGCGAATTCCGCAGCCACGTAAAACGCATTGGCGGCGAGCAGGAGGACCGCCAGCAGCAGATTGATCGTGATCGAACTCATGTTTGCCTCGCGACCGCCTCGGCATTCCCCGCCGTTTCGCGGGCGGCCGATCTGAACGGTCCCGCCATCACTGCGAAAGTTTCGACTGCAGGAAATCGCGCACCGGGGCCGGCTCGACGTCCTTGGCGATCACCGCGCGCCCGACGGCCTCCAGCAGGATGAAGGTGAGCTTGCCGCGCTTGACCTTCTTGTCCTGCGCCATCAGCGCCATCAGCGCGTCGGCATCGGCAAGCCCTTCCTGCGCGAAGCCGGCGATGTCCTGCAGGCGGGTCGGCAGGCCGGCCTCGATCAAATGCCGCTCGACGCGTGCGGCGTCCTGCTCGCCGATCATGCCGAGCTTGGCCGAGAACTGCGCCGCCAGCGTCATGCCGATCGCGACGCCCTCGCCGTGGAACAGGCGGTCGGAGAAGCCGGTCGCCGCTTCCAGCGCGTGACCGAAGGTGTGGCCGAGATTGAGCAGCGCGCGCTCGCCGGTCTCGCGCTCGTCGCGGGAGACCACGCCCGCCTTGGCGCGGCAGGAGGTCGCGATCGCGTGCTCGCGCGCGGAGCCGCCCTTGACGATGTCGGAATGGTTCTTTTCCAGCCAGGTGAAGAAGGCCTCGTCGCCGAGCACGCCGTATTTGGCGACCTCGGCATAACCGGCGCGGAACTGGCGCGGCGACAGCGTGTCGAGCACGGCGGTGTCGGCGATGACCAGCACCGGCTGGTGGAACGCGCCGAGCAGGTTCTTGCCCTGCGGCGAGTTGATGCCGGTCTTGCCGCCGACGGAGGAATCGACCTGGGCCAGCAGCGAGGTCGGCACCTGCACGAAATCGACGCCGCGGCGCAGGATCGCCGCGGCAAAGCCGGCGAGATCGCCGACCACGCCGCCGCCGAGCGCGATGACGAGATCGTTGCGCTCGATCTTCGCGGCGATCAGGGCTTCGCTGACCTTCTCCAGGCCGGCATAGGTCTTGGAGATCTCGCCTTCCTCGACCACGATGCGCGAGGTCGGAATGCCGCTCGCCGCGAGCGAGGCCTCGGCGGGTTCGAGCCAGTGCTTTGCCACGTTGCGATCCGTCACGATCGCGGTGCGCACGCCGGGACGCAAACGCGCTACGCGCTCGCCGAGCGAGGCCAGCACGCCGCGGCCGATGACGATGTCGTAGGCGCGATTCTCCAGCGCAACCTCAACCTTGACGGGATCGGAATGTTTCAACGGCGCAGTCATCTCAACGCACTCGCTACGTCGGCAGATGGTGGAGCGGCCTGTTCGCCGCAAAGAAAGGCGCGCAGCGCCTCGATGCATTCCTCGACGATTCTGTCGTGCGGCACGTCGCGCGAGGCGATGGTGAGGTCGGCATGGCCATAGACCGGCTCGCGCTCGGTGAGCAGGCGCGTCACGGTTCCTTCGGGATCGGCGGTCTGCAGCAGCGGGCGGTCGGCGCGGCGGCGCACGCGGCGCATGATGACGTCGTGGTCCGCCTTGAGCCAGATCGACACCGCCTTTGCCGCGATGCGCTTGCGCGTCTCCTCGCGCATGAAGGCGCCGCCGCCGGTCGCCAGCACCACCGGCCCGCCGTCGAGCAGCCGCGCGATCACCCGCGCCTCGCCGTCACGGAAATACGCCTCGCCATGGCGCTCGAAGATCTCCGGGATGGTCATCTGGGCCGAGGTCTCGATCTCGGTGTCGGCGTCGATGAAGGGCAGCTTGAGCCTGAGAGCCATGCGACGGCCGATGGTGGATTTGCCCACTCCCATCATACCGACGAGCACGACCGAGCGCGATCCCAGCGCCGACAGGATGTCGGCTTCGGGCGAAGCTGGTATCGGCAACGCGGCGTCGGACATGTCTCGCTCGATTGGATCCCGCTCGATCTGCCGCCAAAGGCGGCACGCTTCGGCCACCTATACGACCCCGGAAGGGGCCTCGCCAGAGGACTCTTGCCACGAAACGGCGAACATGTTGGATGATTTCATTGGTTAATTTGCCCGTCTGGACCTTCTCCCGAGACCTTGCCCGATGCCCAGCCTGTTCCGCTTCCTGACGGTCGTCGCCGTGATCGCCGGCATCGTCTATGGCGTGGTCTTCGCACTGGCCAACTTCGTCACGCCCAAGTCGCGGGAAATGACCGTGACGATTCCGCCTGACAAATTTCTCAAGAAATAGGGGCTAGCCTGACGGGCATGCGCAACCCGCCCTCAGACGCCAAGCTCACCGGCCTGTTCCTCGACATGCTCGCGGCGGAACAGGGCGCCGGGCCCAATACGCTCGACGCCTATCGCCGCGACCTCACCGATTTCTCGGAATTTCTGGGCCGCGTCGGCCGCAGCTTTGCGGACGCCGAGACGCAGACGCTGCGCGACTACCTCGCCGATCTCGACAGCCGCGGCTTCAAATCCACCAGCGTGGCGCGGCGGCTGTCGGCGATGCGGCATCTCTATCGCTTCCTGCTGAACGAGCGGATCCGAGCTGAGGATCCCGCCGCGATCCTGTCCGG
Organism: Bradyrhizobium frederickii; assembly: GCF_004570865.1. GTDB lineage: Bacteria > Pseudomonadota > Alphaproteobacteria > Rhizobiales > Xanthobacteraceae > Bradyrhizobium > Bradyrhizobium frederickii. The sequence goes on along the minus strand of NZ_SPQS01000023.1, from coordinate 27,499 downwards.
TCCCAAGCGCGGCCGCGGCCTGCCGAAAGTGCTGTCGATCTCCGATGTCGACCGCATGCTCCGCCGCGCCAAGGAATTGAGCGAGGCGGAGGATGCCTCGCCGGCGAAGCGGCTGCGCGCCTTAAGGCTCTATTGCCTGCTCGAGGTGCTCTACGCCACGGGCCTGCGCGTCTCCGAGCTGGTGGCGCTGCCGCGCTCGGCGGCCAAGCGCGATGCGCGCATGATCGTGGTGCGCGGCAAGGGCAACAAGGAACGCCTGGTGCCGCTCAACGAGGCCTCGCGGCGGGCGATGGCGGATTATCTCGCCGCGACCGACGCCGCCAAAGCCGACAAGAAGAATGGCCTCGCCGCCTCGAAATGGCTGTTCCCCTCGTTCGGCGAGAGCGGACATCTGACGCGGCAGCATTTCGGCCGCGACCTCAAGGAGCTCGCAATCGCCTCGGGCCTGCAGGCCCGGCTGGTTTCCCCGCACGTGCTGCGCCATGCCTTTGCCAGCCACCTCCTGCACAATGGTGCCGATCTGCGCATCGTGCAGACCCTGCTCGGCCACACCGATATTTCCACCACCCAGATCTACACCCATGTGGTCGAGGAGCGGCTGAAAAGCCTGGTGCGCGACCTGCACCCGCTGGCGGAGAAGTGAGGCGTGGGAGGTGTGCTCCCTCTCCCGCTTGCGGGAGAGGGCTGGGGAGAGGGTATCTCCACGATGGGACACTCCCCAAGACGAGAAAACCCTCACCCGCGCCTCCGGCGCGACCTCTCCCGCAAGCGGGAGAGGTGAAGGAAACCGCCTTGACTTCGGCCACATCTCCGCAGAAAGAGCCGTGGCCTCACGCGTGATTTGGCTCCCGGCCCGGAGTGCACAAGCCAACTCATTGAAGACGCTGCACTTCTTCCCGCGACCCCGACCTCGCTTCGCCTCTTAGCCCCGTCCCCCTATACTGAGTTGATGCAAGACCAGATGCGCAGCTATCTCGACTTCGAAAAGCCCGTCGCCGAGCTCGATTCCAAGCTCGACGAGCTTAGGACGCTCGCGGCCTCCGGCACGGATATCGCTGATGAGATCGGGCGGATCGAGGACAAGGCGGCGCAGGCGCTGGCCGACCTCTATCAGAACCTGACCCCGTGGCAGAAGACGCTGGTGGCGCGGCATCCGCAGCGGCCCCATTTCAACGACTTCATCAAGGGCCTGATCACCGAATTCACCCCGCTCGCCGGCGACCGCAAGTTCGGCGAGGACGAGGCGCTGGTCGCCGGCTTCGGCCGCTTTCGCGGCGAGCCGATCTGCGTGATGGGCCAGGAAAAGGGCGATTCCACCGAGAGCCGTATCCGGCACAATTTCGGCATGGCGCGGCCCGAGGGCTATCGCAAATGCGTGCGGCTGATGGAGATGGCCGAGCGGTTCGGCCTGCCGGTGCTGTCGCTGGCCGATTCCGCCGGCGCCTATCCCGGCATCGGCGCCGAGGAGCGCGGCCAGGCCGAGGCCATCGCCCGCTCGACCGACGCCTGCCTGGCGCTGACCGTGCCGAATGTTGCGATCATCACCGGCGAGGGCATGTCGGGCGGCGCCATCGCCATCACCACCGCCAACAGGGTCCTGATGCTGGAGCACGCGATCTACAGCGTGATCTCGCCGGAGGCGGCGTCCTCGATCCTCTGGCGCGACGGCACCAAGGCGCAGGAAGCCGCCAACAACATGAAGATCACCGCACAGGACATGCTCCGCTTCGGGGTGATCGACCAGATCCTGAAGGAGCCGGTCGGCGGCGCCCACCGCGACCCCGCCGCCATGATCGCCACCACGGGTGAGGCCATCGCAAAAGCCTTCGACGAGCTGCGGGGCCTGGACGGCGACGCCATCCGCAAGCAGCGGCGGCAGAAATTCCTCGATATCGGCCGGAAACTGGGCTGATTCGGCTCGATTCCGGTGCCGTAGTGGGCAAAGGCGCAAAGCGCCGTGCCCACGATCTCTTCCTGATTGAGAAAGATGGTGGGCACGCTTCCGCTTTGCCCACCCTACGAGACCTCCCGGGGGGGTGGCCCCGGTAACCCCGCATTAACCCTTTTTTTGCCCAAATCGGCGATCTCTGTGCTGGTCTGGCCGCATGGTCCAAGTTCCGGCCCACTTTAAGTCTCTGTTGACCACACCTTTGGGCCAACGCCCTCGTGATCCCCGCTCGGGTTGCGACCACATGACCCAGAGGTTAGAATTTTAATCAATGGCTTCAGGGCACAAGCGCTGGGGCATGAGCTGAAAAGCCCGTCGTGACGGGTCCGGTTCGCCGGTCGGATCATGCGCCAAACGAATTGGGGTTCGCGCTCTCTGCCCGGCACGGTGTGGGGTCCATCTTGATTTCTCGTTCGCTTGCTCGCGCGCTCTTGGCTTCGGTTGCGCTGATGACGGCCGGCGGCCTGCTGGCCGGCTGCGACACCGACCAGGTCTCGCTCGCGACCAATGCCAAGGCCAATCAGCCGGTGCCGCCGAAGCTGCTCGCCGCGATGGCCGAGAAGGACATGGATCTGCAATCGCCGATCCTGGTCCGCCTGTTCAAGCAGGAGGCCGAGCTCGAGGTCTGGAAGCAGACCCGCTCGGGCCAGTTCGCACTGCTCAAGACCTATCCGATCTGCCGCTGGTCGGGCGACCTCGGCCCCAAGGTGCGCGAAGGCGACCGTCAGGCGCCGGAGGGATTCTACTCGATCAATCCGGGCCAGATGAATCCGCAATCGGCCTATTACCTCTCCTTCAACACCGGCTATCCGAACGCGTTCGACAAGGCTCTGGGCCGCACCGGCTCGCAGCTGATGGTGCATGGCGACTGTTCTTCGCGCGGCTGTTACGCCATGACCGACGAGCAGATCGCGGAGATCTATTCGCTCGGCCGCGAATCCTTCTTCGGCGGCCAGAAGGCGTTCCAGCTGCAGGCCTATCCGTTCAAGATGACGCCGGTGAACATGGCCAAGCACCGGAACAATCCGAACATGCCGTTCTGGAAGATGATCAAGGAAGGCTATGATCATTTCGAGGTGACGCGGCAGGAGCCGAAGGTCGATTTCTGCGAGAAGAAGTACGTCTTCGACGCGGCCAAACCGGCGGACGCCAAGCGCGATCCGGTGTTCGACGCCTCGGCAAAATGCCCTGCCTATGTGATCCCCGAGGACATCGTCGCCGCCGTGCGGGGGAAGCAAGCCAAAGACGAGGCCGAATACGCCAAGCTAATCGCCAAGGGCACCCCGGTGGCGCGCATGAACACCGGCATCGACGGCGGCATGAACAAGGTGTTCGCCGCCAAGATTCCGGAAGGCTCGACTGGCCTGTCCGAGGGCGCCGAAGGCACCACGCTGCAGATGCTGGCGATGGCCAAGGCGCCGGGCACGATCCCCAGCCACGTCAATCCGCCGAAGCCGAATCTCGACGCGGTGGCATCGGCGCCGGCGCCGCAGCAAGAGCCGGTGGTCGCCGTCAGCGCGCCCGCGACCAGCACCCGCGTCGCCTCGGCTCAGCCGGCGGAAAAGTCCCAGGAGAAATCGCAAGAGAAATCCGGCGGCTTCTTCTCGAATCTCGGGCGCAGGATGGGCATTGGCTCATCCGACACCACCGCGACCACACCGCCGCCGCAGGCGACCGCATCCGTTGCCCCGGCCGCCACGCCCACGACACCCACGCCCACGACACCCACGACCGCGGCGTCGCGGCTGAAAGCCGCCGTGAGCCGGTTCGTGCCGGGCAGCGACAAGAAGGATGCCGCAAAGGACGCGCCGAAGCCGACTGTTGCCGCCGCCAAGCCCGCCGAGCCGGCAAAGCCCGACACGCGCCTCGCCCAGACCCGGCCGGCGCTGAAGCCGTCGGTGAGCGATGGTGCGGGTGAAGCCACGCAGATCATGGGCGCCGCGCCGGTGGTGTCGTCGAACTCGTTCGACAGCCGGTTCTCGGCGATGAAGTAGGCGGGCGGCCGCGCGCTCCTCTCTTTCACAATCGACAATATCTCCCCGTCATCCTGAGGTGGCCGCTTCTTCAGCGGCCCTCGAAGGGCGACGGCCCGGCTGGCTGCTCGGCCGCTCATCCTTCGAGGCTCGCGGCACGATGCGGCGCATCGCGCCGCTCGCGCCTCAGGATGACGGGACTGAGAGGATGCCGCGGCAGATTTGAGGGCAGCGCGCGGCCCCCTACGGCGCGAGATACCGCATCAGCTCCGGATTGCCCCGCACCTGCCCCGCCTCGCCTTGCAGCGCGACGCGGCCGCGGTCCAGCACATAGGCGTAATCGGCGACGCGGAGCGCGAGGTCGAGGTGCTGCTCGACGATGATCACGGCGATGGTCCTGGCGAGCTCGATCAGGCGCTCGGTGATTTCCTCGATCACGCCGATCCAGACGCCTTCGGTCGGCTCGTCCAGCAGTAGCAGCTTGGGCTCGCCGAGCATGGCGCGGCCGATCGCGAGCATCTTGCGCTCGCCGCCGGACAGCGTGCCGGCGGGCTGGTCGAGGCGCTGGCCGAGCTTCGGAAAGATCGCCAGCACGCGATCGACCGCTGAAGCATCCCTGCTCGCGAGCGAGCCGACGGCGAGATTGTCGCGCACCGACAGGCGCGCGAACACCGAATGCTCCTGCGGCACATAGCCGATGCCGGCGCGGACGCGCTCCTGGGTGGCGCGGCGGCTGATGTCGCGGCCGTCGAAGGCGAGCTCGCCCTTCCACGCCGGCAGCTCGCCGACGATGGTCTTCATCAGCGTGGTCTTGCCGGCGCCGTTGCGCCCGAGCACGGCGACGCCGCCGCGCCAGGGAATGCCGAGGGTGACGTCGAACAGGACCTGGCTGCGGCCATAGCCGGCGTCGAGATGCTTGATGTCCAAAAATTCAGGCACGGCGCAGATAGATCTCCTGGACAGATGGGTTGGCCTGGATCTCCGACACCGTTCCTGACGCCAGCACCCTGCCCTGGTCGAGCACGGTGAGGCGATCGCAGATGTCGCGGATGAAATCGAGGTCGTGCTCGACGATGACGAGGGAGCAATGCTGCTTGATCGGCTGCAGCAGCTCGCCGGTGACGCGGCGCTCCTCCAGGCTCATGCCGCCGGTCGGCTCGTCGAGCAGCAGCAGCTTGGGCTTGCCCGCGAGCGCCATCGCGATCTCCAGCCATTGCTGCTGGCCGTGCGACAGCGCAGCGGCGGCCTCGAAGGCGCGATCGGCGAGACGAAATTGCCTCAGCATGGTCATGACCTGGTCGTGCAGCGCGCCCCGCGTGCGCGAGAACACGAGGTCGAACAGCGAGGACTGCGCCTGCAACGCCAGCAGGATGTTGTCGTAGAGCGTCAGCGACGGCAGCACGGATGTGATCTGGAATTTGAGGCTCATGCCGGCCCGCGCGCGCTCGGTCGGCGTGTACGCGGTGATGTCGGTGTTGACGAAGGAGACTTTTCCCTGCGTCGGCACCTCGGCGCCGGCGATGCACTTCATCAAGGTGCTCTTGCCGGAGCCGTTGGGTCCGATCAGGCCGTGAAACTCGTTCTCGCCGACACTGAGCGCCGCGCCGTCCAGCGCGGTGAGCTTGCCGAAGACCTTCTTGATGCCGGCGGCTTCAAGGAGCATCACGGATTCTCCTTCGCCTTGGCGCCGAAGCTGCCGACGCGCTCGCGCTCGCCGAGCATGAAGCTGATCAGGCCGAGCGGGCGGAACAGGATCACCACCAGCAGCAACACACCGAGGATGATCGGCCAGATGTCGCGGTAATTGTCCGACAGCCAGAAGCTGACGCCCTCGACGATCACGGCACCGATGACGGCGCCGATCAGCGTGCCTGAGCCGCCGAACAGCACATAGAGCACCACTTGCGTCGAGACCACGACGCCGACCATGTTGGGCCAGACGAAACCCTCGTGGAAGGCATAGAGGCTGCCGGCGAGGCCCGCCACGGCGCCGCCGATGGTGAAGATGATCGCCTTCAGGTGCTGCGCCTTGTAGCCGAAGAAGGCGATGCGCTGCTCGTTTTCGCGCAGGCCCGCGAGCGCGAGGCCGAACTGCGAACGCACCAGGAAGCGGCAGAGCAGGTAGACCAAGACGAGAATGCCGAGCACGAGATAGTAGAACGCCGGTCCTTCCGTGAACTCGTAAGTGCCGAGCGACATCGGCGCGATCGAGGGGATGCCGTTCTGGCCGCCGAGATAATACCAGCCGCGCGCCAGCCGATCGGCGGCGTAGGAGCCGGTCAACGTGCCGAGCGAGACGAAGATCACGCTGGAGGGATGCCGGCCCAGCAGCAGGAAGCCGCCGAGCAGCAGCGCGAAGGCGAGGCCGATCAACGTGCCCGCCGGCAGCACCAGGAAGATATTGGTGATGTCGAGATCGCGCGCGAGCAGCGCCACGCCGTAGCCGGCGGAGCCGAAGAACAGGGCCTGACCGAAGCTCATGATGCCGGCATAGCCCCAGACCAGGTCGAACGACAGCGCGAACAGCGCCAGGATGATCACGCGCGTCGCGAAAACCGTGAGATAATCCTGCAGCACCAATGGCGCGAGCAGCGCCGCGACCAGCACGACGGCCTCCACGATCGGCAGGATCTTTAGGCCTGACGACCGCCCGCTCGATACGGCTCCGGCCACCGAAACGTCCGTGCCGTCCCCGACACCGGTGTGAACCGCTTGCTTAGCTGCACCCATGGACTTCAGCATTTCGAATCAAAGCACCTTGTGGCCCGACACCGCACCTCTCCCCGACGGGGAGAGGTGAAGAACAGCCCCGTCAGCATTCCTTGGGATCGACGAGGCCGCTGCTGCGCGCGACGATCTCGTAATTCCCGCCTTTGGCGACCGCGGTGTACATCTTCATCTTGCAGTGCCGTTTGCCGGGGACCATCTCGGCAGGTCCGCCCGGACCTTCAGCGATCTTGGCATGGTCGAGCGCGGCGGCAACGGACTCGCGGTCGATCTTGCCGGCTTCCTTCACTGCGGCTTCCCACAGCTTGAGGCCGCGATAGGTGCCGGTGGCGGCACTGCCGGCCGCGAACAGGAAGTTGCCGGGGAAGTCCTTCTCATAGGCCGCCTGAATTTTTGCGTCGAACGGGTTCTCCTTGGTCAGGACCTTGAAATAGTCGAGGCAGCTGGCGAGGCCTTCGATCTCGGCGGCCTGATTGATGTTGAGCGTGTTCTCGTCATAATAGACGCAGGCGAGACGCCCGCCGTTCTTGAGGAAGCCGGCTTCATAGAGCTGCTTGAAGAACGGCCCGACGCCGGGCGGAATGACGGTGTTGAAGACGACATCGACCTTGTTGGAGACGATGCGGTTGACGGTCGCGGAGAAATCGACCTGGTCGAGCGGGTAGTATTCCTCGAACACGACCTCGCCGCCGTTCGCCTCGATCACCTTGCGGGCATAGACGTTGAGCGTGTGCGGCCAGACGTAGTTGGCGCTCGGGAGCGCGAACTTCTTGCCGCCGTTCTTGATCAGCCAGGGGATGAACTCGTCGCATTGCTGCGCCGGCGTCGGCCCGGTGCAGAACAGATAGGGCGTGCACTCCTTGCCCTCGTAGAGCTGGGGATAGATGTAGAGCGTCTTGCCGCGCGCCACGATCGGATCCTTGATCGCGTTGCGCATCGACGAGGTGATACCGCCCAGCACCATGTCGACCTTGTCGCGCTGGATCAGCTTGCGGACGTTGCCGACGGCGACGGATTCGTTGGAGGCGGTGTCCTCGATATAGAGCTCGAGCGGACGGCCGAGCAGGCCGCCGGCGGCGTTGATCTCCTTGATCACCATCTTGGCGACATTGGCGTCGGCATTGCCGGCATAAGCGATCGGACCGGTGAGGTCGGTGGCGATGCCGACCTTGATCGGGGCTTCGGCCGCGTTGGCCCAGGGCGCCGGGATCACCCAGCTGCCGATGCCGGTTGCGACCGCGCCGGATGCAAAGGCGAAATTGGAGAGGAAGCGGCGGCGTGAGAGCTGAGTGCGATCGAACATGTGACTAAACCCCTTTTCCAGCGATGAGGCCCTGCGGGCGGAATTTGATGAAGACAATGGCGAGCACGAAGACGAGCACGTCGGCGACGACGGGCGCCATCACCCATGGCAGCGCGGCGCTGAGCGTGCCGATGACGCCGGCACCCGCGACCGGCCCGATGAAGGAGCCGACCCCGCCGACCATGACCGCGACAAAGCCCTGGATCAGGAAGCGCAGGCCGAGATCGGCATAGAGGCTGAACACCGGGACGATCAGCGCGCCGGCGAGACCGGCAAGTGCGGAGCCGAATGCGAAGGTGGCGCCGTACATCAGGGGCGTGGAGATGCCCGAGGCCCGCGCCAGCGAGGGATTTTCCAGCGTCGCGCGCATGCGCAGGCCGAAGCTGGTGCGCGACAGCAGGAGGTAGCAGCCCGCCATCACCAGGAGCGTGATGACGATAATGGTGAAGCGCCAGGCCGAGATGTGCATGGCGCCGATGTCGATCGAGCCGCCGATCGGCTCGGGCACGGTGAGATAGAAGCCGCCGATCAATCCGCGCACGGATTCGCGGATGATCAGGCCGAGCGCATAGGTGCCGAGCATGGCGACGATCGGCGCGGCGTAGAAGCGGCGGATGATCAGCGCCTCCAGCGCGAAGCCGAGCGCGCCGACCACGAAGGGCGCCGCGACCATGCCGGCCCAGATCGGCATGCCCTTGGCGTAGGCGAGATAGGTGATGTAGGCGCCGAGCAGGACGAACTCGCCCTGCGCGAAATTGAAGATGCCCATCATGCTGGCGATGATCCCGAGCCCCAGCACGATCAAGACAATGATCGCGCCAAAGCTCAGGATCTCGAACGCTGCGACGAACGCGTTAGCCATGCGTGGCGTTTCCAGCGGTCTGCATCAATGCCCCGCTCACATCTTCTTCCAGTCGCCGATCTGCTCGAAGGCGTGGGCGGCACGGTAGATGGTGGATTCCTCGAACATGCGGCCGACCAGCATCAGGCCGACCGGCAGGCCGTCGACCATGCCGCAGGGCAGCGACATCGCGGGATGATGGGTGATGTCGAACGGCGCGGTGTTGGAGATCATCTCCAGCGCGCGGGCAACGTATTCCTCGCGGCTGGCGTTGGGCTCCGGCAGCTTGGTCGCCTTCATCGGCGTGGTCGGCATCAGCAGCAGATCGTAATCCGCGAACGCCTTGTCGTAGGCGGCGGTCAGCCGGCGCGAGATGTTGAGCGCCTTGCCGTAGAAGCGCGGGCCGAAATTGTTGTTGATGTAGGTGCCGAGCATCATGAACAGCTTCGTGGTCTCGGACAGCGAATCCGCCTGCCGGCGCCAGCCGCGATGGAAATCCATCAGCGAGGTCGAATAGAGATCGCCGCGGCTGAGGCCGTAGCCGTCGCCGAACATCATGGTCTGGGTCAGGCCTTCGGTGCCGATCGGAGTCCAGATCGCGCCGCCCAACAGGTGCATCGGGATCGAGACGGTCTCGACACTGGCACCGAGATCCTTGAAGCGCTTGGCAGCCTCACGAACGCTCTCGTTGACGGCGGCTTCAGCGGTCGGCTGCTCAAAACCTTCCTTGACGATGCCGATCTTCATGCCCTTGACGCCCTGGCCGAGCGCCTTGGTGTATTCCTCGACCTTGGGCGCCTTGATGCGGGGATCGTAGCCGTCGTCGCCGGCGAGCACTTCGAGCAGCAGCGCGTTGTCGGCGACCGTCGCCGTCATCGGGCCGGTATGGTCGACATAGATCTCGATCGGCATGATCCCGGTATAGGGCACGAGGCCCCAGGTCGGCTTCATGCCGTAGACGCCACAGAACGAGGACGGCATCCGGATCGAGCCGCCCTGATCGCCGCCGATCGCCATGTCGACTTCGCCGAGCGAGACCACGACGCCCGAGCCCGAGGACGAGCCGCCGGCGGAGTAGCCCATCTTGTGCGGATTGTGCACCGGCCCGTAGGAGCCGGTGTGGCTGCCGCCGGACAGGCAGAAATGCTCGCAATGCACCTTGCCCTTGATCTCGGCGCCGGCATCCAGCATGCGCGTGACGATGGTGGCGTCGAAATCGGGCATATAGCCTTCCAGCGTCGACGAGCCATTGGTCATGGGAACGCCGGCCAGCATGATGTTGTCCTTCAGCGCGACGGTCTTGCCCTTGAGCTTGCCGCTGGCGGCGCCTTTCACGGTCGACTTGCGGTACCAGGCATTGCGCGGGTTCTCTTCGGCCGAGGGGCGATAGCCCGGCGTGCGCGGATACTTCACCTCCGGCAACTCGTCCGGCATCGCGGCAACGAGATTGTAGGCCTCGATCGAGCCCTGCATCAGGCCGCGGAAGGAGGCGACGTCCTCATCGGTGAGCGAAAGGCCGCATTGCTCGGCGACACTGCGAAGCTGGGCTGGCGTGGGAAGGACAACTGTCACGGCGCTCTCCTGAAGTTTTTCGGAACGTTGGGCGTGGCCGCCCCGGCGCGACGCACGCAGCAGCGGCCTCGCCGAAACATTCAAAACGGAAATATTTTCCTTTTCAAGTATTATTTTGCGCGCCGGCCTGCTCGGGAATTGCCGGGGCGAGCTCAGAGCGGCTTGATCAGCCTGAAATCGAGGCCGTCGGCCGCGGCAAGATGCATCGGCATCCGCGCGCGCCCGTCGCGGACCGTGACCGGGCCGCGGGCGCCGCTGTAGACGATGTTGCGGCCGGCCGCGAGCATCGGGCCCATCGACAACGAACCGGCCTTGTTTGCGACGGTTTCGAGAAAGCGCAGGCCTTCGTAGCTGGACTGTCCGACCGAGCCGATCGGTGGCGCATTCGGCCCGAACATGGCGTGATAACGGCTCTGGAAGTCGTCATTGGCGCGCGCGCCCGTGCCGGTGAAATAGCCCGAGGCGCAGAACATGTTCTCGCTGTTGTCGGCGCCGATGCCGAGCAGCACCGTCTCGTCCATCGCGCCGGCGAGCCGCAGCGTGGTGGCGCCGAGGCCGCATTCGCCGAAGGCGCGGTTGAAGGTGATGCTGTCGGTGCCGATCAGCGAGATCAGCACGACATCCGGCTTGGTCGCGCGGATGCGCGCCAGATGCGGCTCGTGATTGTCCTCGCCGAGGGGAACGAACTCTTCGCCGACGACGTGGCCGCCTGTTTCCCTGATGTAGGTCTTTACCGCGCGATGCGATTGCCAGGGCCAGACATAGTCGCTGCCGATCAGGTACCAGCGCCGGGCCTTCTTGACGTCGGCAAGCCAGTGGATGGCGGGGCGGCTCTGCCAGCGCGGCGTCTCGCCGATCGCCATCACGCCGGGCGTGCGCTCGCCGCCCTCGTAGACCGGCGTGTAGATATAGGGGATACGATGACGCGTGGTGACGTCGCGCAGGCCGACGCGGACCGCGCTGGTGTGCAGGCCGACGATGAGATCGACCTCGTCGAACGCGATCGCCTGCTCGGCGCGGTCCAGGACGTCATCCAGCGGCCCGCCGGCGTCGTAGATGGAGAGTTCGATCTCCCGCCCGAGGATGCCGCCGCGCTTGTTGATCTCCGCGACGGCGAGCTGCGCGCTGTTGGTGGCGCAGGGGCCCCAGACGCCGGGCGAGCCGGTGCAGCAGATGAAACCGCCGATGCGGAGCCTGTTGGCGCCGCGCCGTTTGAACAAGGCATGATCGCGCGGAGACAACGCACCGTCAGCTGCCGGTGACGACAGATTCCTGAACAGCAAAGACGGCGGCAACGCCGGACCGCCGTGAGCCGGGAAGTTTACCGTCGCGCGCACGCCAACTCCTGTCTGGCTCCAGACCTGAAAGCACATTCTGCGGGCGGCCGCGGCATCCGCCCCTTTGTTGGGCAATTATCCTATTTTGAAAATATTGAAAGTTCAACAATTGAAGTGCATATAGATGCAGCATTGATTGCAAGACATTCACTCATTTGGGTCAAGACGAAGTCTTAGCCGTGGCAAAACCGACCAAAGCAAACACTCCGATCACCGAACACCTCGCCTATCTGCTCGCGCAAGCCAACCGGGAGATCAACCGGCAGCTCGAATTGCGGCTGAGCAAGGAGGGGGTTCCCGTCGAGCAATGGCGTATCCTGAAAGTGCTGTCGGATGGCAATGGCCATTCGATGGGCGAACTCGCAGAGGCCGTGCTGCTCAACCATCCGACGCTGACCAAGATGATCGACCGCATGGTCTCGGACACGCTGGTCTATCGCCTCCAGGACCCGAACGACCGCCGCAAAGTGCTGATGTTCATCTCCGACCGCGGCAAGGTGCTGTGCAAGAAGCTCAACTCGCTCGCGGTGGACCAGGAGGAACACATCCTGGAGAGCTACGGCGACAAGTCGACCAGCGAGTTGAAGCGGCTGCTCGAGAGCCTGATCGACAGCTCGAATTGAACATGATCGGAGCATGCGAGCCTCATTGAGCGCGCGAGGCTCGCCCTTAAGTCCATGCGCAGGCCGAACGGGCGACGCACAAATGCATCATCGCCAGCACGAGAGCGGATAGCGCTGGCGGTTCCATGTCGTCCAGCCCACGGCCCGGTTGCTGACCGGTTTAGCCAGGTACCATTTGTTGCCGTCAGCGTGCTGGAAGTACAGGCCGCCCTGGGTACCGCTGCGTGGATTTGTCAGGTTCACCCATCGCGAGCCATTGTCTGAAAATCTGCCTGCCCAGCGTGCTCCCGAGGTGCTGGTGCAAACGTTCCCGTCGCAGGTTGTCTGACTGTCGTCCACGGCGGCCCACTTCATCCGGGCCGGCCGGCCGTCGATCTTGCAAGACCATGTTCCGCCCCACCATCCGGCCACTTGGCTCGCAGGGGCAGGACCGCCGCCGTAAAAGCTGAATGCAAGAACACAAAAGGCAGTCGGCAGCGCACGTCCCATTCCAGACATTGTCCGATCTCCCATTTTTGCCGCGTGTTGTGATTCAATCAAAGCACAGATTGAGCTCTCTTCAGGTGAAGCAGATCACAAGAGCCGTGGCGGAAAATTGGATGGGCTAGCCGGCGGCGTTCCCGTTCGCGACACGATCCCGCATCCTGCCGTTGGCATTCCGGGACGTGAGACAGTCCTTCAACCTGCGCAGCCGGACGAAAGCACTGAGCCTCCGAAATCTGCGCAAGCAGCAACACTAGGAAGTGATCGCTGGAGCAGCCGCGGCGGGCCGCCGGGGATTTGCGTCGAAGCCGTTTGCCCGGTGATTAAAGCGCGATGAGATTTGAGCCGCGCTCATACAGCGTGCGCCGCCGGTCCGTGATGCACCTGAAGATCAGGAGCCCGATATGGACCGGAGGCGTTTCAACGCCGAAGGTGCTTCCGCCTGCGATCCGCCAGCTTGTCGGGAAGTTTGATCCCGCAGAGCGGGATGCCAGAAACCGCGACTTGGGGAAGACCGGAGAAAAGTTCGTCGTAGAGTTCGAACGCATCCGCCTCCGACGAGCTGGGCGAGAAGATTCGATAACGTTCGTTGGGTCTCCGACCTGGATGGCGACGGATACGGGTACGATGTCCGTTCCTTTGAACCCGATGGACAAGAGCGGTTACTGGAAATCAAGACGACGTGCGGACACGAACGCACGCCGTTTTGGCTCACCAAACGGGAGGTCGACGTTGCTGAAGCGAGAAGCGACAAATATCGAGTTCGGCGCGTCTTTCACTTTCGCAATCATGCGCAGATGTTTGAAATCGCTCCACCTCTTGAAGATGCGCTCTTCATGACGCCAACGACGTATTCTGCGGTCCCAAGATGACCTTTTGATCTGGTTCGAGCACCCTGCGCGCCAAAGTCGCGGGGCAATGCAGCCCTTTTCCACAAAACATTCGGATATACCTAATTTCTCTTTATCCGAAGCACGACACACCCTATACTCCCTCGCCATCTCATCCCTCCGGAAGGGGCGGGTCGCGATCGTCACGGTTCGTGGGGTGGGTTGCGGTGGACGCGGGCGGCAGTGGCGCCAGGTGCAGTCGCAGGGCGGGTAGTCCCCGTGAGCGATCAGCGGGCGCGGGTACGACAGCGCGGCTTGCGTACGGCAAAATCGTGTGGTCCTGGCGCCCGCAGGCTGGCGTCAAGTCTCCGCGGTGGTGTGCGTGCCCGACCGGGTTGCGCATATCAGCGATCTGCGAGGCGACGGGGGCAATAGTGCAACGCTCCCCGGGGAGAGCGCGACATAAGCCGTCAAACCATCGCGCAGGGAAGGCCGGTTATCGGGCTGCACCTGTGTCTCCCCTGTGAGCGTCTACCTACGCATCATTGCACAGGGGCTCGCGGGTGCCAGCCGGTACCCGGCCTTCCCTGCGCCCTTCCGATTCCCGAGGGGCAAGAATAAAGCAAAGACCTGGGCGCCGATGCGCCGCGGGATTGCGACCTTGCGCGCAGAGCGCACATGGGCGACCAGCTTGACGGCATCGAACAATAAAATATACTATACCGTATAGTTCATTAAATGGAGATCATGGTGCCGCTTTCTTCCCCTTGTCCCTCGCGCTGGTGGGACGAGCTCCGCTCGAAGACCCGCTTGATCCGGCCCACACGAAAGTCGCGACGGCTGAAGGTTCTGGTCGCAATCGCGGTGATCGCAACGACCCCCGCGACAGCTCAGATGCCGCCGCCGCCTCCCGAATTGCCTCCGGAGGGCCCGCTGGACATGATCGCGGGAATCGTCATCCAAAAATACAAGACGTCCAGCTGCGAGGATCTGAAAGCAAAGAAGGGAGAGCCCCCGCCAGAAATCATCGGAGCAGCGGTTGCCTTCCTGAAGGGCAATCCCTCCCTCAAGGTGAAATTCATCAACAAGGTGGCCGCGCCGGTCGCCAACAAGATGTTCGACTGCGGAATGATCCCCTGAGGACCTTCAGCGACGCTGCAGCTCGGGGGCCTCAGCCCTCAAGCATACCGTCCGTGACAGTGCTTGTACTTCTTGCCGCTTCCGCACGGGCAATCCTCGTTGCGGCCGACCTTGCCCCAGCTGGCGGGGTTCTTGGGGTCGCGAAGCGTGGCATCGGTGGCCTGCGCGCCGAGCGTGACGCTGGCAAGCGCCATCTCGTCCTCGCCGGTGTTGGGGTCGAACTTGTGCGCCTCCATCGGCGGCAGGACCGGAGCTTCCTGCTCCGGCGGGACGATCTCGACCCGCATCAGCTGCGCCGTGACGGCCTCGCGCAAATGGGCGCTCATCTCCTGGAAGAGATTGAAGGCTTCGGTCTTGTACTCCTGCAAGGGATCGCGCTGGCCGTAACCGCGCAGGCCAATGACCTGGCGCAGATGGTCGAGCATGATCAGGTGCTCGCGCCAGAGATGGTCGAGGGTCTGGAGCAAAATGGTCTTCTCG
Source organism: Bradyrhizobium frederickii (assembly GCF_004570865.1). Taxonomy (GTDB): domain Bacteria; phylum Pseudomonadota; class Alphaproteobacteria; order Rhizobiales; family Xanthobacteraceae; genus Bradyrhizobium; species Bradyrhizobium frederickii. The sequence goes on along the minus strand of NZ_SPQS01000023.1, from coordinate 12,242 downwards.
ACGTAACGCATCACGTCGGGACCCCATTGCGCCACCTTGGCCGCCATGTGCTCGTCGGCCCTGGTCTCGATCCGGTTGAGCAATTCCTCGTCGGCGATGCCCTCTTCCTTGGCCCATTCGTCGACCGGCAGGTCGAGATCGAGCACGCGCTTCAGCTCGTCCTTCAGGCCTGCGACGTCCCACTGCTCGGCATAGGCATGCTCGGGCACGTGCTTGGCGACGAGGTCGTCGATAAAGGCGTGGCGCATGTCGGTGACGGTTTCGGCGACGCTGTCGTCCTTCATCAGCTCGACGCGCTGGTCGAAGATCACCTTGCGCTGGTCGTTCTGGACGTTGTCGAACTTGAGCAGGTTCTTGCGGATGTCGAAGTTGCGCGCCTCGACCTTCTGCTGCGCCTTCTCGAGCGCCTTGTTGATCCAGGGATGGATGATGGCCTCGCCCTCTTGCAGGCCGAGACGCTGCAGCATGCTGTCGAGACGGTCCGAGCCGAAGATGCGCATCAGATCGTCTTCCAGCGACAGGAAGAACTTCGAGCGGCCGGGGTCGCCCTGACGGCCGGAGCGGCCGCGCAGCTGATTGTCGATGCGGCGGGATTCGTGACGCTCTGAGCCGATGATGTAGAGACCGCCCGGCTTCTTCACGGTCTTGGCGGGCTTGGACCCCTTCGCCGGCTCGATCTCGACGGTCTCCTCGGCCTTCAGCACGATATTGCGGAAGGTCTCGATGTCGGCCTTGATCTGCTCGATCTTCCTGGCCTTCTCCGCTTCGTCGGTGATCCCGGCGGTCTCCTGCTGGATGCGCATCTCCAGCGAGCCGCCGAGCTTGATGTCGGTGCCGCGGCCGGCCATGTTGGTGGCGATCGTGATCGCGCCGGGCACGCCGGCTTCCGCGACGATATAGGCTTCCTGCTCGTGGAAGCGCGCGTTCAGCACGGCGAACAGCTTCGCCGGCTTCCCGGCGCGGGCCGCCGCATAGAGCTTGTCGAGGGCGTGCTCCTTGCCGAAGTCGATCTGCTTGTAGCCGTTCTTCTTGAGGAATTCGGCGAGCACTTCCGACTTCTCGATCGAGGCCGTGCCGACCAGCACCGGCTGCAGCCGCGAATTGGCGCGCTCGATCTCGGCGAGGATCGCCTGGTATTTTTCCTGCTGGGTGCGGTAGACCTCGTCGTCCTCGTCGAGACGGGCGACCGGCAGATTGGTCGGGATCTCCACGACCTCGAGCTTGTAGATGTCGAACAGCTCGTCCGCTTCGGTCGCGGCCGTGCCGGTCATGCCGGCGAGCTTCTCGTACATGCGGAAGTAGTTCTGGAAGGTGATCGAGGCCAGCGTCTGGTTCTCGGGCTGGACCTGGACGTGCTCCTTGGCCTCCAGCGCCTGGTGCAGGCCTTCCGAATAACGGCGGCCCGGCATCATGCGTCCGGTGAACTCGTCGATGATGACGACCTCGTCGTCGCGGACGATGTAGTCCTTGTCGCGGGTGAACAGCGTGTGGGCGCGCAGCGCCTGGTTGATGTGGTGCACGACGGAGACGTTCTCGACGTCGTAGAGCGACTCGCCCTTGAGCTGGCCGGCATCGCGCAGCAGCGTCTCGATCTTCTCCATACCGGCTTCGGTCAGCGTCACCGTGCGCTGCTTCTCGTCGACGTCGTAATCGGTCTTGTCGAGCTTGGGCAGGAACGAATCGATGGTGTTGTAGAAGTCGGAGCGGTCGTCGAGCGGGCCGGAGATGATCAGCGGCGTGCGCGCCTCGTCGATCAGGATGGAGTCGACCTCGTCGACGATGGCGAAGAAGTGCGGGCGCTGGACCATGTCCTCGAGCCGGTACTTCATGTTGTCGCGCAAATAGTCGAAGCCGTATTCGTTGTTGGTGCCGTAGGTGATGTCGCAGGCATAGGCCGCCTTGCGCTCGGAATCGTCGAGGCCGTGCACGATCACGCCGGTGGTCATGCCCAGGAAGCCGTAGATCTGGCCCATCCAGCCGGAGTCGCGGCGGGCGAGGTAGTCGTTGACGGTGACGACGTGGACGCCCTTGCCGGCGAGCGCGTTGAGGTAGACCGCGAGCGTTGCGACCAGCGTCTTGCCTTCGCCGGTCTTCATCTCGGCGATATCGCCCTCGTGCAGCACCATGCCGCCGATCAGCTGGACGTCGAAATGGCGCTGGCCGAGGGTGCGCTTGGCGGCCTCACGCACGGTGGCGAAGGCGGGCACCAGGAGATCGTCCAGCGTCTTGCCCTCGGCAAGCTGCTTCTTGAACTCGGCGGTGCGGGCCTTGAGCGCCTCGTCCGAAAGCTTGGAAACCTCGGGTTCCAGCGCGTTGATCGCGTTGACGCGGGACTGATATCCCTTCACCCGCCGGTCGTTGGCGGAGCCGAAAAACTTGCGGGCGAGCGCGCCGATCATGCCTAGTTCCTGTGTTCGCGATTTAACCGCGTTGGGCCCGAGAAAGTTGTCACCCGCCTGCCTATCAACTCACCGTGACGCCTGATGGCGTCTTCGGCCCGGACTGCGGGGTCGTCCGCCATATGGGTGGGAATTGGGCAAGCCTGGGTTCAACGGCCAAAAACGCAGCAAAATAAACGCCATCGCCATGGTCGCGACCGGCCAGAGATATGGCCCGGTCGGGGCCTTGTCAACGGCGGGCGCATTGCGGCTAATTCATCATTTTGACAGACTTTTCGCGTTGCCAAGCCCCCCTGACTTGGGCGAGTGTCCGCCCCGCTCGAGCAGCCCCCTGCTTCAACATAAGGATTTTCCATGACCAGCTCGTTCCCGGTAACCACCGGCCAGCGTTTCCGCCTTGCGACCGCCCTGGCTGGCAGCCTTGCTCTGGCGCTGTCGCTGGCGTTCGCGGGCCCGCTCCGGGCGGCCGACGATCCGGTGCTGGCGAAGGTCAATGGGGCGGAAATCAAGAAGAGCGACGTCGCCATGGCCGAGGAGGAGCTCGGGCCGAGCCTCGCCCAGATGGACCCCGCGACCAAGGACGAGAACGTCCTGTCGTTCCTGATCGACATGAAGATCGTCAGCAAGGCTGCCGAGGACAAGAAGGTCGCCGACAGCGAGGAGTTCAAGAAGCGCCTGGCATTCGCCCGCAACCGGCTCTTGATGGACAGCCTGCTCGCCAATGAGGGCAAGGCCGCCACCACCCCCGACGCCATGAAGAAGGTCTACGAGGAGGCCTCCAAGCAGATCACCGGCGAGCAGGAGGTGCGCGCCCGCCACATCCTGGTCGAGACCGAGGACGAGGCCAAGGCGGTCAAGGCCGAACTCGACAAGGGCGCCGATTTCGCCGAGCTGGCCAAGAAGAAGTCCAAGGATCCGGGCTCGGCCGATGGCGGCGACCTCGGCTTCTTCACCAAGGAGCAGATGGTGCCGGAATTCTCCACCGTCGCCTTCGCGCTGGAGCCGGGCAAGGTCTCCGACCCCGTGAAGTCACAGTTCGGCTGGCACATCATCAAGGTCGAGGAAAAGCGCAACCGCAAGGCGCCGGACTTCGAGCAGGTCAAGGCGCAGATCGAGCAGTATGTGACCCGCAAGGCCCAGGCCGAGTATGTCGCCAAGCTGCGCACCGAAGCCAAGGTCGAGCGGCTGGACCAGCCGGCGGCTGATGCGTCCAAGGACGCCAAGCCGTCCGACAGCAAGATGGCGCCGCCGGCGAAGAAGTAAGAATTCGCTGTCACTTCGCTGACGCCGAGAGTATCTAAGCATCGCAATGGCCGGGCATCCCCCGGCCATCTGCATGTCCAGACCTCACCAAGGCGCCCCACGATGTCCTCCACCGTCTCCCCGCTCGCTCCCAAAACCGTTCCCGACATGCCCGTGATCGCGGGCATCCGTCTTGCGACGGCCGAAGCCGGCATCCGCTACAAGAACCGCACCGACGTGCTGCTGGCGGTGATGGACAAGGGAACCGCGGTTGCCGGCGTCTTCACCAAATCGAAATGCCCCTCGGCACCGGTGGAATGGTGCCGCGCCAAGCTGAAGGGCGGCAAGGCGCGCGCCCTCGTCGTCAATTCCGGCAATGCCAACGCCTTCACCGGCAAGACCGGCCGCGCCTCCACCGCGCTGACCGCCAAGATCGCGGCCAAGGCGGTCGGCTGCCGCGAGGGCGAAATCTTCCTGGCCTCGACCGGCGTGATCGGCGAGCCGCTGGATGCGACCAAGTTCGACGGCGTGCTCGGCCGCCTCGCCGAGACCGCCGAGCCCGGCGACTATCTCGCCGCGGCCAAGGCGATCATGACCACCGATACCTTTCCGAAGGTCGCGACCGCGACCGTCAAGCTCGGCAAGGCCAAGGTCACCATCAACGGCATGGCCAAGGGCGCCGGCATGATCGCTCCCGATATGGCGACAATGCTGTCCTTCATCTTCACCGACGCCCCGATCGCGCCCGCGGCCTTGCAGGCGCTGCTCAAGGCCGGTGTCGAGGACACCTTCAACGCGGTGACGATCGACGGCGATACCTCGACCTCGGACACGCTGCTGGCCTTCGCCACCGGTGCTGCCGCCGCGCACGGCGCACCAAGGATCAGCCGCGCCAGCGATCCGCGCCTGAAGGCCTTCGTCAAGGCCTTCAACCAGGTGCTCGCCAACCTCGCCGAGCAGGTCGCCCGCGACGGCGAAGGCGCGCGCAAGCTGGTCGAGATCATTGTCGAGGGCGCCAAGACCAAGGCCTCGGCGCGCAAGATCGCGATGTCGATCGCCAACTCGCCGCTGGTCAAGACCGCGATCGCGGGCGAGGACGCCAATTGGGGCCGCGTGGTGATGGCGGTGGGCAAGGCCGGCGAGCCGGCCGACCGCGACAAGCTCTCGATCTCGTTCAACGGCATCCGCGTCGCCAAGAGCGGCGCGCGCGATCCGTCCTATGACGAGGCCCAGGTGTCGGAAGCGATGAAAGCGCCGGAGATCGCGATTCTGGTCTCGCTCGGCCTCGGCAAGGGCCGCGACCGCGTGCTGACTTGCGATCTCACCAAGGAATATGTGGCGATCAACGGGGACTACAGGTCGTAATTTCTGTTGCGACTCCGCAGTCCGTCATCCTGAGGTGCGAGACACGCGGCGCCAAGCGCCGCGTGGAGAGCCTCGAAGGATGAACGGCCACGCTGCAGCAGCGCGGAAACAGCCGGGCCCTCGCCCTTCGAGGGCCGCTAGGAAGCGGCCACCTCAGGGTGACGGTGATTGATTGCATCACCCCGAGATCCGGGCGTCGGCGACCGCTTTCTTGAACAGCGCGTTCATCGCGTCCGCGATGCCCTCGGTCGGGCTCACCTCGAAATACAGCCCTGGCGAAGCGCAGCTCTGCATGTTCTGCGCGATCTCGCTGTTCGGCGACGGGCCATAGGGCCCGGCATTGAACGGATCGATCCATTTCATGTACCAGCCGTTGGTGGGCAGCGCGAGATAGGTCGTGTACAGCACGGCGACCTTGACGCCCCGGTCCTTCATCGTCTTGCAGAGCGAAGCGTTGATCGGCGATTGGCACCGCGAGGAACCCGACAACGGCTTCAGGCAGTCCTTATTGCTTTCGTCGGCGACACCGTCGGAGACGAAAAAGAGATACTTCAGGGGCGCGTTGGATTTACCGCTTCCGGGATTGGGGATCTCGTTGTTGATCGCCGGAAAGATAGTGCTGAACGGCGTGTCCTGATCCTTGGTATATTTGTCGTTGTTGCCGTAGACGCCCATCAGGTCGATGTTGCCGGCCGCCGTCTTCGCGCTCGACAAATTCGAGGACAACGCGAAAAGCGTACGCAAGCCGATCGTCTTTGACTCCGCGCCGAAATCGTAGATCGCCATGCGGAACTGGTTCGAATAGGTCTGGCTCGCGGCAGCCGTGTCCATCAGGGACTGGGTGGCGGTACGCAGCACGTCGATCCGCGTTGTCACGCCGATGCTCTTGGCCAGATTGTAGTAATTGTTGGAGTCGTTGTAGTCGTGGCAAGCGAAGGCGCACTGGTCGTTGGGCTTGAAGCTGCTGCCGGTGGTCGCGTTGACCAGCTTGGTCACGTCGGCCGGCGTCGCCGCCACGCCCATCGACGGCGAATTGTCCAGCAGGAGGTAGAAGTCGACATAGAGCGGCATGCTCGCCGTCGCCTTCGACGTGCCGGTCACGGTCAACGCGGACTTGCCGATCACGCCGAGGAACATGGTCTTGATGGTGCCGCTGAACGCGACGGTCGAGCTGACGGTCGAGCCGTTCTTGACCACGGTCGGCGTGACGCTGTCGAGCGTATAGCCGGTCAGATTGGCGACGTTGGCATTGAAGATGTTCCTCGCGTCGGTGACGCCCTCCGGGATCGCACCGTCCGAGTTCATCGTGCCCGCCGCCTTGAAGGCCGGCGATGCCTTGGCGACCGCGCCGACGCTGGCGGCATCGGCCGCGGCCTGAAGCTTGGCTTGCATCTGCGTGGCGCGGGAGTAATCGACCGCGCAGCCAACCGCCGTGATCAGGGGGACGCAGGCGAGTGCGAAGATCACCGCGATATTGCCGCGCCGGTCGCGTACGAATCGGCGGATGGTGGTGCGAAGCACAGCGCGCATGAATTGGGCCCGGAATGGTTTAAATATGTTCCCACTCTAGGAACCGTTGATTAAATATGACTTATGGGAGGCCAGACACGTGGCCCCCTCAACGGGATTAACGAATCCTTGCGAACGACCTCAGCGAGCGACATTGCGGGCATGGCCGATCTTAAACTGACATTGGTGGTGGCCTGCGCGCTTGTGGATGCCGACAAGCGCGTCCTGATCGCGCAGCGCCCCGCGGGCAAGGCGCTGGCCGGCCTCTGGGAATTCCCCGGCGGCAAGTGTGAGCCGGGCGAGCGGCCGGAGCAGAGCCTGATCCGCGAGCTCTCCGAGGAGCTCGGCATCATCGTCGCCGAGCCGTGCCTCGCGCCGCTGACCTTCGCGAGCTACGCCTACGAGACCTTTCACCTGCTGATGCCGCTCTACATCTGCCGGCGCTGGGAGGGACAGGTAGCGTCGCGCGAAGGCCAGGCCCTGGCCTGGGTCCGCGCCAACAGACTGCGCGATTATCCGATGCCGCCCGCGGATATTCCGCTGATCCCGCATCTGATTGATTTATTGATGTGAGGCCGTGCCCCGGACGCAGCGCGAAGCGCTGCAGAGCCGGGGCCCAGGAGCCGCAGACTGGGTCCCGGCTCTGCGCAGAGTCACTTCGTGCCGCACCGCGTCCGGGACGCGCTACTCTTTCCCCGCCTTCTTCACCGCCTCCGCCAGACTCGCCTTCGCCGATCCCGGCTTCAGCGGCTGCTGCTGGCTCGCATGCGGGGCCCAGCCGGAGAGCCAGATGATGTCGAACGTCGCCCGGATGCGGCCGTCGGCATCGGCAAAGCGCTCGGCATAGATTTCGGCCATCCGCAGCAGCGTCGCGCGCCGCGACGGCGAGCGCCGCCGCTCGATCATCACGTTGGCCGCGCCCATGCGACGGAGATCCTGCATCAAGGCGAACGCATTGGCGTAACGCACGACGACGCGATCGACATCGGTGACCGGTAGCGCAAAGCCCGCCCGCTGCAACAGCGCGCCGACGTCGCGCAAATCGGCGAACGGCGCCACCCGCGGCGAGACGCCGCCCTCGCATTCGGCCTCCGCCGCGGCGAAAGCCTGCCGGAGCTCGGTCAGGCTGTCACCGCCGATCATGGCGGCGAGCAGCAGCCCGTCCGGCTTCAGCGCGCGCCGGACCTGCGCGAGCACGCCCGGCAGGTCGTTGACGAATTGCAGCGCCAGCGCCGAGACGACGAGGTCGAGGCTTTCTGAAGAGATAGGCAGCTTCTCCGCGCCAGCCGCGTCAAGCGCGATGTGCTGGAGCGAGGGCAGGCGCGTGTGCAAATCCGCAAGCCCCTTGCCGGGCGTCCAGAGATCGGCCGGCGCGTGAAATTCCCGCATCACCGCGGCCAGCCGATCCGACATGTCCTCGGCAACGCGATCGAGCAGGAAGGTCACGGCCCCCTGCGCCTGCGCGCGATGCTGCCGCGCATGCAGCAGGGCGCGATCGAACAAAGCGGGCGGGACTTGCGGGGTCGGAGCCATGCCGCTGGTTACGCTGATGACCACCGTTCTGGCAACGCTCTCGTGTCCCGGACGCGCTGCAGCGCTCTTGCGCTGCTGCGCAGAGCCCCGGGCGATGCGCTGCGTCCGGGGCACGAGACCGGTACAATTGCTTGAGCACCACCGAGCGGAACGCTAGCCTCCCTGCATGGAAGCCGACGCCGCCCCGACCCGCTCCATCGCCGCACCCTTCCGTGCCGCGTGGACGGCCAGCCGTCACGTCCTGTCGCGGGCAGCTCGGCTCGCGCTCGACATCGCGCTGCCGACGCTGTGCGTGTCCTGCCGCGAACCGGTCGACGGCGAGGGCGTTTGCGCCTCGTGCTGGGCGCGGCTGTCGTTCATCGAGCGGCCCTATTGCCCGCGGCTCGGCATTCCCTTCGTCTACGACCCCGGCCCCGACATGCTGTCGATGGAGGCGATCGCGAGCCCGCCGGCCTACATGCGCGCCCGCGCGGCGGTGCGCTATGACGACGTCGCGCGCACGCTGGTGCATGCGCTGAAATACCAGGACCGCACCGATCTGGCGCCCGCAATGGGGCGCTGGATGGCACGGGCGGGCGGCGAGCTGCTGGCCGGCGCCGACATGCTGGTGCCGGTGCCCCTGCACTGGCGGCGGGCCTGGCGCCGCCGCTACAACCAGTCCGGGGCGCTGGCGCGAATCATCGAGCGGCAGAGCGGCGTGAAGGTACAGGGCGACGTGCTGCGCCGGGTGCGCGCGACGGAGCAGCAGATCGGCCTGTCGCGGGCCCAGCGCGCCACCAATGTGCAGGGCGCATTCCAGGTATCTTCCGACCGTCAGGCTGACGTCCAGGGCCGCCGCATTGTCCTGATCGACGATGTCCTGACCTCGGGCGCAACGCTGGATGCCTGCGCGCGGGCCCTGCTGCGCGCCAAAGCCGCCCAGGTTGACGTGCTGGTCTTCGCCCGGGTTGTGGAGGCCAGGTAAAGTCCCATATAATTCAATGAATTCATGACATGAGAGCGCCAGACGAGATGAACGCTGCTGTCGAGATCTACACCAGGCCGGGCTGCGGCTATTGTTCCGCCGCCAAGTCGCTGCTGACCCGCAAGAAGGCGGCCTTCACCGAATTCGACGTCGCCAAGAACCCCTCCTGGCGGGCCGAGATGTACGATCGCGCCGGCGAGGGCTCGACCTTCCCGCAGATCTGGATCGGCGGAACGCATGTCGGCGGCTGCGACGACCTGTACGCACTCGACCGCGAAGGCAAGCTCGACGGCATGCTCGAAGGCGTGAAGGCCAGCTCATGAGCGAGAACCGCACGTTCACCGCCGCGATGGTGCAGATGCGCACCGGCCTGATGCCGGGGCCGAGCCTCGAACAGGCCACCAAGCTGATCCGGCAGGCGGCAGCCAACGGCGCCGACTACGTGCAGACGCCCGAAGTCAGCAACATGATGCAGCTGAACCGCAAGGCGCTGTTCGAGCATCTGCAGAGCGAGGAGGACGACACCTCGCTGAAGGCCTACCGGGCGCTCGCTCAGGAGCTGAAGATCCATCTCCATGTCGGCTCGCTGGCGCTGCGCTTTTCGCCGGAGAAGGCGGTCAACCGTTCCTTCCTGATCGGGCCCGAGGGCAATGTGCTCGCGAGCTACGACAAGATCCACATGTTCGACATCGAGCTGCCGGACGGCGAGAGCTACCGCGAATCCGCCAATTACCAGCCCGGCGAGACCGCGGTGATCTCCGACCTGCCCTGGGGCCGGGTGGGCTTGACGATCTGCTACGACGTGCGCTTCCCCGCGCTTTATCGCGCGCTTGCCGAAAGCGGCGCGTATTTCATCACCGTGCCCTCGGCCTTCACCCGCAAAACCGGCGAAGCGCATTGGTATGTCTTGCTGCGTGCGCGCGCGATCGAGACCGGCTGCTTCATCTTCGCCGCAGCCCAGGCCGGGCTGCACGAGAACAAGCGCGAGACCTACGGCCATTCGCTGATCATCGATCCCTGGGGCGAGATCCTCGCCGAGGGCGACGTCGAGCCCGGCATCGTCATGGCCAGGATCGATCCGGCCAAGGTCGAGACCGCGCGCCGCGCGATTCCCTCGCTCCAGCACGGCCGCCGTTTCGGCGTGTCCGACCCCAAGGCGGGGCCGGACCATCTGCACCTCGTGCGGGGATCGGCATGATCCGCTACGCGCTTCACTGCGAAAAGGACCACGGCTTCGAGAGCTGGTTCCAGAGCTCGTCGGCCTATGACCAGCAGGTCAAGCGCAAGCTCGTGACCTGCCCGATCTGCGGCTCGGCCAAGGTCGAGAAGGCGATCATGGCGCCGCGCATCGTCGGCAAGAAGGGCCGCGGGCGTGCGACGCCGCCGCCGGAAGCGGCGACTGCTCCCACGCCCGAAGCCGCGCCGTCAGGTCCGACCTCGCTGTTGATGGCGCAGGAGAAAGAGCTGCGCGCCAAGCTGAAGGAGCTGCGCGATCACATCGTCAAGAACGCCGACAATGTCGGCGAGCGCTTCGCCAACGAAGCCCGCGCGATGCATTACGGCGACAAGGAGCACCGCCCGATCTACGGCGAGGCCTCCCCTGAAGAAGCGAAATCGCTGATCGACGAGGGCATCGAGGTCTCGCCGCTGCCGACGCTGCCGGAAGACCGGAATTGACGCGCAAAGCGCGTCATCCCGGGATGGTCCGAAGGACCAGACCCGGGATCTCGAGATTCCGGGTTCGCGTCTCCGACGCGCCCCGGAATGACAGCAGCTACACTCCCACCAGCACCGCCACGCCGATCACGATCAGCACGATGCCAAAAAGCTCGCGCGGCGCGACCGGCTGCTTGAACGAGTAATACGCCACGCCTTGCGCGAACAGCACCTCGATCAGAGCGAGCGTGCGGACATTGGCGGCGGCCGTCAGCGCGAACGCCAGAAACCAGAATTGCGAGGCGAAGGCGCCCGTGAAGCCTGCCAGCATCGACGGCCGCCATAACCCAAGGATTCCCCGCAGCACGTCCGGCGCCCGCCAGAGCAGGTAGATCGTCAGGATCAGCGTCTGCACGAACAGGCCGAGCACCAGCGTGACCGACGCCGCGGTCACGAAGGAGACATCAGACACATTGATGATGGCGCCGCGGAAGCCGACCGCGGAAAGCGCGAAGGCCGCCGCCGCAACGAGCCCGGTGATGGTCGGCTTCAGCTCCGCAAAGCTCTTCTCACCGCCTGGCCGGAGCGCAGTGATGACGACGCCGATGGTCGCGATCACGATCGCCAGCACCTTCAGCCAGGTCAGGTGATCGCCGAGGAAGACGAAGCCGAAGATCGCGGTCTGGATCGCCTCGGTCTTGAGGTACGCCGTCGTCACCACGAAGGAGCGGTCGTTCATCGCGAGCAGCATCAGGCCGGTGGCGACGATCTGGCTGAGCGCCCCCAGCAGCAGCCACGGCCAGAACGCGGTCGGCGGCATGCCGAGATGATCGCCGGTCGCAACCAGCACCACGCCCAGAAACAGCACCGAGAACGGAAAGCCGAACAGGAAGCGGATATTGGTCGCGCCCCAGGTCCCCAGCGGCTTCGTCAACGACCGCTGCATCGCATTGCGCACGACCTGCCCGAGCGCGGCAATGATGGTGAAGGGAATCCAGAGGCTGGCGATGGTGAACATGGGGGTGGTGAGCGGGGGAGCTAAGTGGCTAGGAAGGCAGGCTGGTTAGCCTGACGGGAACAGACTCACTGGTCAACCACATGGGCGTCATGGGTGCGATGCTCTCGCAACAAGCACAGTGTCGTCCCTGCGCACGCAGGGACCCATAACCCCAGGGAGAAGTTTTGCGAAGATTGCCAACCCGCGCATCTCACACCGAGACCCACCGGGAGATCACGCGGTATGGGTCCCTGCGTGCGCAGGGACGACGGCGTTTGCTGGTCGACCGTGAAGAACGTTGATCATGAGGTCTGTTGACGGGATGACCAGGCGCCGGCGAACAGGAAGGCGCAGCAGATCCGGACAAACAAAGTCGTGAGCCAGAGGATCAGAATCCGGAAGTTGTAGCCCGCGGCGGCAAGGACCGCGTTGGCGGCGTCGCCGCGGGTGCCGGCGAGATGATTTCGGTTCATCCGGTGCTCATTCTTGAGATGGCCTATCACCGGTTCGACCGCGGATCGGCGTCGGAAGGCGCGTTTGATTGCTGCGGTCACGCCACGCTTCTGGCCGGCGACAT
>NZ_SPQS01000022.1 GCF_004570865.1 Bradyrhizobium frederickii | reverse complement strand
ATCAGTATGGACGGCCGGGGCGCCTGGCGGGACAACGTGTTCGTTGAGCGGCTGTGGCGCAGCGTCAAATACGAGGAGGTGTATCTGCGGGCCTACGACAGCGTCAGCGACGCTCGCGCCTCGATTGGCCGCTATCTGGACTTCTACAATTGCCGCCGTCCACATTCGAGCCTTGACGGCAGCACACCGGATCAAGCCTACTTCACCCCGCTGCCGCTCCGCACGGCAGCCTAACCCCGGCAGAGGCTCCACTTATCGACGCGGATATTCTGTTCAGACAACCGGGGCCAGCTCAGATATTCACCTGTCAAATCTTCCAAATGCGGAGCTTGAGCAGACGGACCTGACCGAGGCGCGGCTTTTGTCCGTAAACTTGTCCAACGCAAACCTCGTCGGCGCCGTGCTCAACGGTGCATCCATTCATTCCTGCGAGCTCGACGGAGCGGACCTGTCTCTGGCATCAGGCGAATGCATTTCTATAACAGAGAGCACGATGCGAGCCGCCAAATTATCGGGCTTTCGTGGCCGCTCTACCTTTGTGCGCGACTGCGATCTCGAACGCGCAGACCTATCCAATGCTTACCTTTACAGGTCGATGATCACCGGTGATCCCCCGCAATCAATGGCACTGGATGAGGCAAATCTCGAAGGATCGAATCTCGTTCAGGCATATCTCGCCGCAGGAATGACGAGAACTAATCTGGAGGCAACGCGGGCCGCGTACGTGCGCATGAACCAATCGTCCTTGCGCGAGGCGAACCTGAGTGGGATGTCGCCGTTCCAGGCCAGCTTCGTAAAAGTGGATTTTTCGGGCGCTAAGATAACCACATTCGAGCCACCGTTCTTTGCAGACCGATGTCCGGGCCTACAGGCCGCTCTGAAGGGGGATCAGCCACGCGATCCATCAAGCTATCTGACTGAATTCTCATCGTTGATCCGACAGGGTCGAGAAGGGTCTACCTGACGGCTTCGGAGACTGCAAAATAGAAGTCAATGCAGTGTCGGCGAGTTAGGACAGGTCTGGGCGGTCGTTCGAGCTGTGAGCGAGCGCTTAAGCGCTATGGGGCTCCCTGGCATCGCCGGCGGATACGAGAGGCAGGGCAGACCTTCTGTGCGATCCGACCGACGCTCTTTTGTAAGCGGCGCACGCCGCTTACGCTCTTTTGGCATTCAAAGAGACTGGAGTAGAAAATGCATCTGGCATGTCTTTCCGCAGGTAAAGCGTTCATTCGGGAGGTGGCGAGAACAGGGCAGACTATCGGGACGGTACATACTCTCGGAGCCCTGCATCTTGGGCATGCAGAACTGATCAGAAGGGCGGCATCGGAAAATGACGTCGCGATCGTCACAGTCTACCCGAACAAGATCCAGCTTAGACCGGGTGGGAGCTACGACTTCAATTTGGACGACGATATTGGACTTGCATTGCGTTCGGGAGCAACTGCCGTAATTTCCTCCAACGACACCGAAATGTTCCCGCCTGGCTATCGAACCTTTGTATCGCAAGGCGACTGTCATTTGCGTCTAGGGGGACCCGAGGCCTATTTGCAGGAAGCCGTTACCGGGGCAGTCCGCTGGATCTGCTATGCAAAGCCGACTCGCAGCTACTTCGGCCTGAAAGATATCGGTCAGGCGATCCTGGTGAAGCGCGCCGTCGCAGATCTCCTTCTGGATTGCGAGATAAGGTTTGTGCCGACCGTGAGATACAAGAACGGAGTGCCCATTTCGTCGCGTCTGAGACGATTTAGCCGTTCCGAGCTTGATGAGCTGTCCTGCCTTTTCACGGCACTCAACCATTCGAGGAAAGAGATCGCCGAAGGGGCATCTAGTGTGAAGGATCTGGTCGCGTCCGCCACATCTCAGATCAAGTTCCGGCACTTTAAACTCGATTTTGTTCGAATCGTCGGCGCTGACGACTTCGAAGACCTGGAGCAAGTCGAGCTCCCTTTCATAATTTTTGGCGCGGCAACGGCTCATGGTCTCAGGATCTTCGATAATATCTACGTTCCAGATCAAGATACTCTCGTGAAGGGTCCTTCGGATATCTGGATCGATCTGCCTGAACAGTCCTAGCCAGGCGACTATTCATCCATGACCTTGAGAAAGCTATCCGTTCCGGCCGTATCCCAAAGCGAGGGTCACTTATGAAGGTGTACTCGGCTTGATGTTGCCTCCAGCGCATAGCCATCTCTAACCAGCACTGAGAGCTCTCACCGATCCTTTGAGTAGATCGACTTGGAAAGTCAATACGATCCTTACTGCCCGACATGGTAGGGCGAGGCTAGCTGCACTGTGAGGTAGCCTGGTCGAGCGTCCCGTCGCAGCCAAGTGCTGCGGCAGCTCGAAGGCGACGAATCCCACCACGCCGTAAACTCTCGAGAGCAGAATCTGCAGAGATATCATGACAAGGCGATCGGAAGATTATAGAGCTGAGAATCCGTGTGTCATCCCGCTGAGCAAGCTGGATGTAAGCGAGGGCAAGCGCTTTCAAGACGACAGCATGTGGGCTTGTTTTGAGCGGTTGCGAAAGGAAGATCCCGTTCACTACTGTCACGACAGCGCTCATGGTCCATATTGGTCCGTGACGAAATACCGGGATATCGTAGCCGTAGACACAAACCACAAAGCGTTCTCGTCCGAACAAGGTGTTACTATTGTCGACGTGCCTGGCGAGCACTGGACCCCGAGCTTCATCAAGATGGGGCCTCCCAAGCACGCCGAGCAGCGCAATTCCGTCGGCCCGATCGTCGGGCCGGAAAGCTTGACGAACCTCGAAAGCTTGATCCGGTCTCGGGTCAGGGCGATTCTCGCAGACTTGCCGCGCAATGAGGCCTTCAACTGGGTGGACATGGTGTCCATAGAGTTGACGACGCAAATGCTCGCCACGCTGTTCGATTTTCCATTTGAGGATCGGCGACTGCTGACCTATTGGTCAGACGTCGCTGTTACAGCTCCGAAAGCAGGCCATGCAATCGACAGCTGGGACAAACGAAGCACCATCTTGTCCGAGTGCCTGGAGTACTTCACCCGGCTTTGGAACGAGCGCATCAAAGCCGAGCCGCGCCTCGACCTGATTTCCCTGATGGCGCATTCGCCTGCCACACGCCAGATGGAGCCGAGTGAGTTTCTCGGAAATCTGATTCTGTTGATCGTTGGCGGGAATGACACCACGCGCAACTCGATTACCGGCGGCCTCCTCTTCATGAGTCAATATCCCTCCGAGCTGCGAAAGCTAAATGACAATCCCAAGCTCGTCTCGAGTGCCGTGTCCGAGATTATTCGGTACCAAACGCCAATCGCACATATGCGCCGTACCGCCGCGATCGACAGCATCGTAGGCGGAAAACAGATCAGGAAAGGCGACAAGGTCGTCATGTGGTACATCTCCGGTAACAGGGACGAAGAGATCATTGAGGACGCCGACAATTTCATGATCGACCGCAAAAATGTGAGGCAGCATCTCTCGTTCGGATTCGGCATCCATCGCTGTCTTGGTCGACATCTTGCGGAACTGCAGTTGAGAGTCCTCTGGGAAGAGATCTTGTCTGCGCAATTGGGGTTCGAGGTTGTCGGCGAACCCGAGCGGATTGCGTCTAACTTCGTGCACGGCTATTCCGCTCTTCCCGTGCAGATTGCAGCCTAGGCAAAAATTGTTCTGCTCACGCAGGCGGCGGAGCGGGCTTGCCCTGAACCATCTTTGGTTTCTGCAAGCAGCGCAGCTGGGGTGATCGACGGAAACAATGCTGCATGTCGGAAGCTAATTACCGGCCCGGCAAACGCTTGGAAAGACCTGCGAAGCGATAGGTGAGGCGCGCGTCTCCGCCAGCGCTTGGCATGCCGAAAATTGAACCTCAACGGCTACTCCGATACAGGTCTCCGGGCCACCCTCGAATCGCCGAAACCATAGAGAGCAATGACCTTGATGTTGAAAATTGTAGCTGTGGCAGCAATTTTCCTTGGAGAAGCTCTTTCGATATTCGCCGAGTTAATTGCCTCAAGGCAATTCGGAAAGGCTGGTGGCGATCTGGCGATGCTTTGGCCGATGTTTCTCCTGGTATGCTTGGGTGGCATCCTGCTCGTTCTCGGATACGCGCTGGGCTACATGCATCTGAAGAATATTTGGATCATTGTCGCGATATCGGTGGGAGCGATCCTGGTCGTGGAACCGATGCTCACGGTTCTGCTCTTCAGAGACGTGCCGACCGCCGGTTCGCTGATTGGGCTGGTTCTCGGTGCGTTTGGTGTGCTCGCTGCGATGTTTCTATGAAGGTGATCTCACCGGACCCGGATGGGCGCCGCACTTTTACGAAATGCAGCCTGAGGATCTGTGGGAGGTCATTTCAGCTGGTTGGGACGAGGAGAAATATCGATGCTGATCGTCCTTCAGCATCTCGTCATCGGTGTACGGCCGCTAGATTGTTAAGCTCTTATGTCGAAGTCCCCTTACCGTTAGTAGGACGCGCGTGGCGAGCGTAGGTTTGCCATATAAGCTGGCCATTTCTGCTTGACCATAATTCGCCGATTAGGCCCCGACTGTTCTCCCGGCTACCAACGTTTGGGGACGACTTGCCTCAGTCGGTGTGGACGGAGCTAACGGCAGAGGGGCGACGCTCGTAGCGGATCGCGTCGAGGCCAGGGCACCTCAGCCGCGGTTACGTCGCGGCTGCTTACACGGACGCAGTTACCCGCATCGCTCTCTTCAGCGACATTGGAGCTGCGATGGAAAGGAACTTCAGGTGACATTGGCCTTCTTGTGCATCCGAAAGAACGGTTTTTGGTCAGCTAGTCGTCAGTCAGGCGGTCTATCCAGACGGGCTGCACATTCATGACTTTCATCGGAGACGAAGTATGACAGGGATTGGCCGAGCTCGCACATCCGAGGTGGAAACCACAGGAGCCGGCAGCAGCGGGGACGTAAGCGGTTCGAGCCCGGAGCCTAGCCTCCTCCTTTCAGGACGCAGTCAGTCCTTCGATGCCGTCATCGAGCGGATGCGCTCTGGGACTCAGGACAGAACCTCGGTGCTTGGCAAGCCAACTTCGGATCTGGCAGCGCCAACGCGCATCGAGATCAAGGCAGCAAGGCAAAAAATGGACAGCCTGCTTGGGGAGCTTGAGGCTAGCCGTCGAGCGGCGACGCACGCCTAGAACCTGCCAGAGGCGCAAGAGCTGATCGATCAAGTCGTCACAGCAGGCTCAACAGTTCTGGAGTACTACGCGGATCTGCCGGCCAATGTGGCGCGTCGCATCCTGCCCGACGATCGGGCTCGTCGGCTCCGCGATGACACGCTGGAGGCGGCCGATCGATGTAACGAAGTGGCCACCCATATTATCTATGGGCTGGAGGAGAACAGAAAGAAAGCACTACGCGTGCTCCCGGGGATTAGAAACATTGGTACGCCTGCGCAGGTGAGCGACGCGTTTGCAAGCGTGGCGAACTACTATGCAGCCTGCATGGAATGGTGGGGAAAGAAGGTTTTGCGCTTGGAGCGGATGCAGTTTGTCTGGGCGGCTACTGCCAACTTGCCAAGTAGCACCCCCGAGATGCGCAAGGCCGAAGAGGCCGCACTAAGACTACAAACCGGCTGGGCTCTCAATATGAAGTGCATGTATCTGCAATCGCGGATCGCGCTCGCGGAGCTCTTGATTGAGGCGCGAGCGAGCGCGCTCGAGCCAGACGTGCGCGATGCTCTCATGGACGAGAGCGGGCGGGTGCGTCTGCTCGGGACCTTCGTTGAGGATGTTTTTCCGGCATTCGTCTCGACGAACCAAGCCGTTCTATACAGCGACGGAGCAGTGCTCGACGCGGGGCATCGCGCCGTTCTGGAAGGAGTCATGGAGCGGCTTTCGGAATTTGCGTCGGGGCTGAGCGGCATCGTTGCCAGTGAGGGGGACCGGAGCGGGAGTTGACCTTCCGCTGCAGTTGCTGGACGAGACTGTCGAAGGTGCGTGGGCGACAGCGAACGAGGTCATGCGGCTGCTGGCATTGCAGCCCACAACGCCGGTGACGATTGAACCGCCGGATTGGGCTGCGCTGCCTGAAAATGCCGGCGTCGTGGGCGAAGTCAATCCGCGTCGCAGAAAGGGCAAAGGAAGGCGCGCAGCGGCTGGAGGCGAGGGGAGCTCAACGGCCAGCTCATCCGAGCCGCAACTAGGCGGGCCCGATACCGCTACGGCTCCGACGCGCAAGGTTATCGTGCGCTCCGATCTCGGGACAAAGAGGATCGCCACCACCGAGGAAGCACGCACCTCTTCCGCAACCGAGCACCTCCAGATGTGGCAGGCGCCGCCGTCCAAGGAGGCACTGGCGGGATTACTTGAGCGATTGGACAAGCTGCTGCAGTTCGATCTGCCGTCTCAGCAAAAGAGCGTCTCGCAAACGCGCCAGATGAAGCCCGGCGCTCGGGCGAGAAGCTAGTCCGCTGAGCATTGCACACCGAAAACATGTACCCGACGCCGGCGGCGATCCGCTCGGATGTAACAGTGCTTTCACCTCTTTGCCCGCGGCAAGCTGGCGCGCAAGCCCTCGGCGGAGCTTCAACGGATCACGGACGGCTCGGTGGCACGGGAGCTGAGCATCACGGCCGCTTTGACGAATCGGATCGGCCGGTCCACAACAAAGTGGCCTGTTTGCTACTCTTGCATAAGGCTACGACGGCCCCTGCATCAAGCCTCCTTGGCCCCCAAAGATGCTGGGGCTGTCGTTCTTCCTCGAGCGTCTCAAGCCAAGTGGCGGCGTAGCTGCTTCGCCTCAACTGCAATGGCCGAGCGTGAAACTCGTCCTCCATGTCGTCGACGAGCCGCTCCTCAATTGCTGCGTGATCTTCGGGAGCACGTTCGCGGGTCAACCCGGCTCTCTCCTCGCGGCGCCATATGTGCGAGACCATGCAGGCCGACTGTCGCCTTGCTCGGACGATACTGTCAGATTCAACTTTAACTCGAGTGCTCCGCAGACATGCATCGACCACTCCGAGCTTCCAGCGTTCGATCAAGCAGATTGCAGGTTCCGCGCGGGCTAACATCGAAGCCCTACGGTGATGTCCGGACTTATCCATTCACTAGATAGATCTGATCAAGAAAATCAATTTTACCGCTTACAGCTTCCTCATATAGACCCGAGGAGGGTTGGGGCCAACCTAGGGAAGTGATTTCTCGGATGAAAAAGTCTGTGTTAGTGACAGCGAGCGCCTTCGCGCTTGCAACGGCGGCCGTGCCTCCTTTTGCTGCAACAGTTGTCGCGCAACCGGTCGCCGCCAGGGTGCATGTAGCCGATACTTCGTATCCTCAGTGCGCGGACGACCCGTTGGATGGTATCTGCGACCTGTTTTTTTGTTTGACCGATCCCTCGTGCGTGCGACACTGAGAACGGAAAACAACTCAAGCAGAGAATGAGGAGCGAGCCTCGTGCGGCCGCTTGCTCCAAGGTGGCCGCGTCCTCATGTCGTACGGTTGCAATGGCAGATGGTGCAGGCGCCATCTTATTCAAAGTGATTGCTCGCTTTCTGCCAGTCGGTGGCTACCGCGCAACCGCTGCATCGGCGAAGGTTGGGTAGACGGGAAAAGCCGGCTAAGAGCGCCACGCTGTGTTCCGCTGGGAGCCCCTGCGCGATCAAAACTGATCGAATCATAAGCATCTATTGCTTTTCCATGCCGCGCACATGGCCCTTCTTTTCGATGGTTCGCATTTCGGACGTCATGGTGTCCATTCTTCCCGCTATGCCAGGGTAGCCGTCGTGGCGTCAGGAAGGATCGTTTTTGGGTCTAAAATTGAGTGGCGCCGTCTCCGGCATCATGAGCATGGCAAAGAGCCCGGCTGCGCTCGCGAAAAGCATGTACCATGCGGGCACGAGTGCGCTCCCCGTAAGGTGGATCAGCCAGGTGACGATTGGTTGAGCTGTGCCTCCGAAAACCACTATCGCAAAAGCGTAGATCGTCGCGAAGGCGCCACCACGAATGTTCCTGGGCAACCCTTCGGCCATGCTCACGTAGAAGGCGCTATACGGAATCGTTCCGATCAGGGTGAGGGCGCCGAGGCCTCCTAGAAGTGCGAAGGCACTGCGGCTCTCCGCAATCCACAAGAATACCGGATAGGTCATCAGCAATGCAGTGACCTGCGGCCATATCATGATGAGACGACGGCCTGCGCGGTCGGCGAGCAGGCCGCCCAGCAGTGCTGCAGCAATTCCGACCGCATTGCTGATGAGCGTGGTACCAAAGGCGACGGGTGCGGAAACGTGGAGAGTGTTCATCGCGTAGGTGGTCATATATCCGGTAACATAAGTCGTGATCGTGCAGCTGGCCAAGATAACAAATCCCAAGCACATGATGCGGCGATCGGCACGCGATTGCCCTCCAGGCTCGGTGACCAGAACAGGCGCCTCGGGCCGGTGCAACGTTTCGGGCAGGACGCTCCGCAACCAAAGTCCAAACGGCAACGTAGCGGCACCGAGCAACAGCGCGATCCGCCATCCGTACGCATTGAGAGCTTCGCTTGTCATGGTGAGCGACAGTATTTCTCCAACCAACGCTCCGGCCGTCGCAGCTATCTGTTGGCTCGCGGGCTGAAAGGAGACAGCAAGACCGCGGGCCTCAGCGGGGGCCGCTTCCATCAAGTAGGCGGTCGTCGGACCCACTTCACCTCCGAGAGCAAAGCCTTGCAGCAAGCGTGCGAAGACGACCAGTGACGGAGCGGCAAGTCCTATTGTCTCATACGATGGCGTGATAGCTAACAATAGGACCGCGGCACTCATCATGGTAAAGCTGGCGGTCATCGCGGGCCGTCGGCCGGCCCGATCCGAATACGAGCCGAGCACGATGGCCCCGATCGGTCTGGTTACAAAACCAACGCCGAAGGTTGCGAGTGAAAGCATGAGGCTAGCGAACGAGTCGGTTGCCGGGAAGAACGCTTGGCCGATCTGTATCGCGAAAAAGCTGTAGGTCCCGAAGTCGTAGAATTCGAGAATATTGCCGATGGTTGCGCCCAACACGGCGCGGCTCGTCAAGCGTTCCTCTGCGGGATCGAGGACCGGCTCCAGCCTCTCTCGAGTAGATTGCCTCGACATCCTCGACCTAATCTGAAGCGCGATTCCGACCCAAAATTTTGGCCAGACAGGACGCACCGTTGCATTGCACTGCCCGCTCCCGTCCCTCACGGCCATTTCGTCATGCAACGTGGAGGCTGAAGCGTGTCACGACGAATCTCATCGTAACGTCTGCAATAAAAATGCCTGCGTCTCCGCCACCATTTAGCCCTTGATCTGATCGCTGGCCCGGCCGGCAAAGGCAAATATGCCAACCTGCTGCATCCGTGAGGTGGATGCAGACTTTTGCGCTGCTGTGGCGAGTGTGCGACAAAATTGACGAGCGTCGCACACGACTGACGACGACTCGAGCCATTCCGCCTCGGCCAGGTTACGTCCACTCCCTAAGGAGCCAATGGGCTAGGCCCTTCATCGTCTAGCATTACAGTTGCATTTTCATGGAGGTTCTGAATCCATGGGCGACCATGATTCGGGATCTGATGATTGGTGGTGCGTCGGTTGAGGATACGCTGACGCTGTGGGCTTCGTCGTTGCGAGATGCCAAGCAACGGATCCGTCGGCTGTTTACGCAGGAGCGGGTCGCGGCCTCGGCGGGGCAGTTTCTCGACGGACTGTTGGGCAACGAGCCGCGCAAGACGGGTTGGATGCGGGCGGAAGCGGCCGGCGATCCGGGCCCGTGGTGCCAGCAAGCGATCCTGGGCCGGGGGCAGTGGGACGCCGATGCGCTGCGCGACATTGTGCGTGAGTACGCGCTGGAAACGCTCGGCGATGAGGACGCGGTTCTGGTCATCGATGAGACCGGCTTTTTGAAACAGGGCAAGGCCTCGTGCGGGGTTGCACGCCAAGTACATCGGCTCGGCGGGCAAGATCACCAATTGACAGATCGGAGTGTTCGCCTCCTATGTGTCGCGACATGGCCATGCCTTCATCGACCGGGCGCTCTATCTGCCAAAGGAATGGATGGACGACCCCGCTCGCCTGAAGGCAGCGCATGTACCGAGCGATGTGGGCTTTGCGACGAAGCCCAAGATCGCGCGTCGAATGATCGCTCGCGCGATCGCCGCACAGGTGCCGTTCTCGTTCGTGGCCGCTGACAGCGTGTATGGCACGGGTGAGATCGAAACCCTGCTGCGCAAGGCGGGCAAAGGCTATGTTCTGGGTGTTGCTTCCAATCACGTGTTCCGTTCCTGGGGCAAGCAGCAGCCTGTCGCCGGCACCGCTTCCGCGATCGCGCAGAGCCTTCCCAAGAAGGCTTGGCGCCGCCTGCCGTCCGGCGAAGGGACCAAAGGCCCGCGCTGGCACGACTGGGCCTATCTTAAGCTGGCTGATCTTGACGCCAGCGAATACAACACGCCCTTGCCGGGGAATGGACGCGGGGTCTTCTGATCCGCCGCAATATTGCCGACGGCAGCTTGGCCTTCTTCTCCACATGGTGCCCCAAGGGCACCTCCATGCAGAAGCTGGTGTCGGTGGAAGGCCATCGCTGGGCCATCGAGGACAGCTTCGAAACCGCCAAGAACGAACTCGGCCTTGATCACAACGAAAGCCGCTACTGGCATGGCTGGCATCGCCATGTCTCACTCGTCATGCTGGCCTTCGCCATGATGGCCGTCATCCGTCACCGGGCCAACACCGGGCCATTGCTCAAAAAAACGCGACCGAAGCATCGTTCTTGATCCGCTGGTCGATCCAGGAAATCCGCCGCATCGCCATGAAGCTTGCCCAGCGGCGCATCTCGCACGCCCACATCCTCGCATGGTCGTCCTGGCGCAGGGCTCATCAGGCCAACGCGCGCAAAGCCCATCTCAGGCAAAAATTGCAACTGTAATGCTAGGGTCTGTACCTAATTAGCGAACTCTGATTCCCTCGGCCGAGTTGATTCGGTGCGAGGGACTTCGATGCGAAAAGGACTGTTCTGGCTCAACGACAAGTAGTGGGTTCGGATAAGACCGCATCTGCCAACGAACCAGACCGGGCCGACGCGCGATGACGATCGACGCATTATCAGCGGTATCATTCACATGCTTCAGTGCGGCGCACGCTGGCGCGATTGCCCGTCCGATTATGGTCCTTACACAACGATCTACAATCGTTTCAATCGCTGGGCCAAGCGCGGGCATTGGCAGGCGATCTTTGAAGCGCTCGCCCGCTGCGGCAAGGACGGCGTGACTTTGTCCATCGACTCCACCTCGATCAAGGCGCACCGCTCGGCGAGCGGCGGAAAAGGGGGGAGCATGGACAGGCGATCGGCCGTTCGCGTGGTGGGCGGACCACGAAAATCCACGCGCTGAGCGACCCTGATTGCAAACCTTGCGCGTTTCATCTCACTCCGGGTCAAGACGCAGATATTTCCGCAGCGTCAGCCCTTTTGAAACTCGCGCCGCCGATGTCTACCCTCATCGGAGACAAAGGCTACGACGGCGACGGCTTTCGCGCCGAAATCGTCAATCGCGGCGCAAAGCCGGTCATTCCAAACAAATCCAACAGGGTGACCCTCCACAGTTTCAGCAAGCGCGCCTATAAAGGGCGCAACGTTATCGAGCGCTGCTTCTGTCGGCTCAAGGATTTCAGGCGTGTCGCAACTCGGTATGACAAACTCGCCAGGAACTTTTTGGCTGCCATCCACCTCGCCGCCATCGTCGCCTATTGGATCAATTGAGTCTGAACCCTAGAGCTTCGTATTGTTCGCGCGTCACCGCAATGTCAACGATCGGGTTGTGAATCCAAAGTAGCGCGCCTTTAGGCAGACGAGTTGCAGAGAAACGTCCAATACCGCCAAACTGGTCTGGCTTCAAAATAGTTTCAACAATCAACATCGAAGAAATCTCCCAAAGTCACTAACACCGAGCAAGCTAACTGACGTGAGCGGCGAAATCTCCTGCACGAATTGGTAGGATCGTCTATCCGCGCCTTCCGAGTTCCTCGGGATTCGTTTCGGCTGCTTGGTCCGGATCGCCCTCCGCGGCACTGCCATCGTGGTGATGCTGGAAGGGGCTGCAGGTCGGTGGGATTCCGGGCAAAGATCCGCGCCGATCAAGCAGTCGAGTGATCGTGACCTGTGGACTCTCAGCGCGGCGGCACGCCGGACTTTCTCGCGACCCTGCAAGCCGCCGACAAGACCTTCATCAAGACCTTCAAGAGCAGGGTATTCCTCCGTTGAGGGCCGCCTTGTTTGACGGACGCGAACGCTGCAGGTCCTAGGGGTAATCCTAGGACAAGCGCTATGACGATTTCGCGGACAGAGGTGATCACATCGGTCGAGCGGCGGCGCCGGTGGTCGCAGGATGAGAAGGAGCGGCTTGTTGCAGCATCGCTCGAGCCCGGCGCATGGCTGGCCTTCATGTAAGCCAGCTGTTCAGGTGGCGCAAAGAGCTTTGCAAGCACGGTGAAGCGAGTATGGCGTCGTTCGTGCCGGTCGAGATTGGGCCGTCTGTGGCGCCCCGGGTGGTGGCCGAAGCGCCCTTGACGACGACGGCGGCGCGTCGACGGAAGAGCCTGGGCATCATCGAGATTGATCTTGGTAGCGGGCACCGCATCCGGGTCGATGGCGACGTTGATGGAGACGCGCTACGTCGCGTTCTCGATGCTTTGGTCCGCCGATGATCCCGGTTCCGACGGGCGCGCGCGTGTGGCTCGCGACAGGCTACACGGATATGCGACGAGGCTTTCCGTCGTTGGCCCTCCAGGTGCAGGAGGTGCTGCGCAAGGACCCGCTCAGCGGTCATCTGTTCGTCTTTCGCGGTCGCCGAAGCGATCTTTTGAAGCTGATCTGGCACGGTGTGCTGCAGAGCATGAAGGAGGTGAATAACCGAATTTAATGCGTACAGCTTTATGAGAGATGGAGGGTGGCCCTCCTGCATCGGCGTTTCAGGCGCAGATGCAAAACCACGACACTGTGGCTTCGCTTAAAAGGCGCGGTCATGAGCAAGTGCTGTAAAAGTTCCGGGTTTACGGGGCAGGTAAGTATCCAGAAGGCGAGCGAAAGCGAATCTTCCGATGACGCGTCGAAAATTACTAAGGCGTCGCCAAAATCAGGGGCGCGTGCCATCCCTGAGATCAATCCGTGAGGCGCCTGGATTACTGCGCGGTTGGTGACCGGCGTTTAGGGGACGCGATCTGGATACAGGCTCTTGTAGAGAACTGAAGGAACCAGTCGTTGTGATGCCAAGGGGAGAAGTTCAAGCGGCGCACACCGCGAGACGAGAGTACCGAAGCACAACACTGGGGCGGATCGGCTCGTAGTAGTGATGAAGGTGCTGTAATGGGACTGGAGCGAAGGGGCCGAAACAAGTGGGTTGCTCCCATATGCAACTGTGATGAGCAGGAGGACATGTGAGTGTAGACCTGACTCGGCTGATAAGCAGCTTAGCTGTCCGTAAGCTGACGCGGGCAAATAAAGGGAGAACTAAATTCGGTGAAACGACGGGGCGAGGCGCGCAGTCCGGCGCCGCGCTCGCCGGGGCGTCTTCATAAGTGTCGTCCGTGAAGAAGTCCAAGCCGTTGAGTGAGATTCGGTTCTTGGCCCCGCTGCGATACGAGATTGCAAGCTTTTCACGGCGGAAGGCCGGAAAGCCTGCAGATTAGCCAGCCGTGATTCCTTCGTAGCGGAGGCGCGCGATGCGACCGAAGAAGCCGGAAACGACGGGGGAAGGCGACCTGTTTCGCGCCAGGTTCGATCGGATCATCCACCTGAAGCACGAGCAAGGGTTTACTCGTTGCTTTCTTGAGGCGTTTCCGTGATCAGGATCTTTTCGATGCGGTGCGGCTTGGCATGGAACGCGACCAAACTCAGTGGCTCTGCTTCGCCACTCAGGGCGGATGAAGCCTGACCACGGGCCGATCTTGAGTAGTCGATTAATTGTAATTGCGAAGTTCGGTGTCATACATCCTCGTGCGCGTTAGACTCAGAGCAGGGGCCGAATGCGTCAATGCTTATTCGTTCCTGTGCCTTGCCAGAAAGAAAGTGGAGACATCGGCAGACATTATAACGACGAGCGGCCCCTGAGGGGTCGGCAGTCACCTCCGATTTTTTCTGCACTATCACCTCGCCGCAATCAGCCCGCAACGTGATGACGCTGTTCACAAACAGGAAGGGGCCGTGGCTGTTCGGCTCAACAAGGAGCCGCTAAGCGATGGCGCCCGCAAGTTCGTTGGGGCCGGCAGTGCTTATCCGCACCGCCCTGAGCCCCACTAAGCTCGCAAGAGTCGCTCAAGCAAGCTATGGTCCATCACCAAGTCCGCTACCTGAGCTATCTGGAGCGGCCCCTGACGTAGCGACTGTTCCGGGTGTCTACATCTGTGGATGGTGGATGAGCCGAACGTCGTTCGGTCCTCCCGGCCCCAAGAGGGCCGTGTAACGCTCGCCGCGAATGTCGTATTGCTTCATCGGCTGCGCTGCGTCCGGCAAGAGGCCCCAGTGGCCGAGCCTCGAGATCATCGTGATTGGGGCGGGTTGTGTGCCGTGCGAAAAGCCCTCAGGAACGGCGAATGATGCGGCGTAAATCTCGCGGGCCGCGGCCGGCGTCGTCTCAGCTCTGACGGACGCCGGAGCGGCTTGCTCCATCGTCTCTGCAAGCGGTGCTGGCGAGGACCGATTCGCCGGCTGTGCGCTCGGCTGCGAAACGCTTTCCGGTCGAGATCCGAAATGAATGGTTGCGCCTGATAGATTGAGTGGAGAGCCGCCCCTCATCGCCGCCGCGGGTACGAACAGCGCCGTGAAGCGGTCGTTATGAACTATGAACGGAGCGCGTGGGCTGTCCTGGCTCGGCGGGACGGTGCTACCCTCATGCGCAGCTGACGTGCGCTGGTCGTCCTGCCGCGAGTTGACGGAACGAACGGCCGCTCCTGAATCCAAGGGGTGGTCATGAGGGGCGGTTGCCTCGAGAGACGACGATGAGCCGGCGTTTCCCAGCATCGCCCACAGCAGATCCTGGTCGTAGTCTTCCGCAGGAAGGATCAACGGACCGCTGGCCCGAAACAGTGTGCCGGCGTCTTCAATCAGCTCGCGAGCGGCTGAATTGCTAGGGTCGGTGGGCTGGCGCTCAATGGCATCGCCTTCCGTCTGGCTTAGTGTCCTCTGCCTCTTCGTAGGCCTCAACTGGCCGGTGTAGCCCTCGCCCATCAGGGCAGCGGCGTCCTCGCGTCCGATGACTGCCTGTTCGGAATGAGAACCGTCGGCCCTCTGGTGCTCAAGTCCCAAGGCCTCGGCGAGCCTGAGGCCTTCTTCAGACAGATGAGGATAGTAGGGATCAGGAGAAACCGGATCCTCTGCGACGGTAGAGGTACCAAGCTGAGGCACTTCATCCAAGTACGGCTCAAACTCCGCTTGCTGCTGTTGCGCTTGCGGCACCGCGGCGTTGTAAGCAGAGAACTCTGGGTCGAATGGGTTGATGCGGTTAAATGGGTCCATGTCCCCCTCGGTTCAAATGTTTCGCTCTCTAGTTCTCGCTCTATTAGGACCAGCTGTCGACAAGCTGACGCACTCAGAGAATTCGGTGAGCCAAATGGGCCTGCCCGATCTCCACACTTTGCTCGAGAAACGCGGCAAGATGCCGGATTGCGCTTTATGTGGCACGCCTTGCCGCAATTCGCGGTATCCTGCTGGATCGAGGCCGGCCTGAACTAAAAGCAGTTCGAAACTTTGCCGGCCATAGCAGTCTTTAGGTCAAGGACCTCTGCGGCCATCTGTTCAAATCGGACGACCACAATACTCGCTGGACATGGTTGCGAGAAGTCCATTTGAGTGAAAGGCATAAGGGGTCTTCGGATCGCTCATCGATATGCCGCACTGGGCGGCGGCATTCACCGGGTGTCTGATCCGCGTGAGTACCTATATCAAACGGATCGATCGCAATGATCAAACACTCATGAACATGGTGAGCGGCTCGGCAACGGCGTCGTGTTCAGCAACTTGGCTTTCTTGCGTAGCGACGTTCGGACGGCGTATCACTTGCCGAACTGTGCCGCACGGCGCACGGCAGGAAATGCGAAGCTTCATCCCGCGCTGGATTATTCGCGCCTCGTCTCAAGATGGCGGCTCTTCATTCCGTCGACCTGGGTTCGCGGAGGCAGACATTAATCGGCAAGCGCCCAATTCTTGCTGTCGCAGGACAGAGCTCGCTCGTTCCGCATGTTGTCGAAAAGGACTGCGTTCTCGGCTGATTTATCGCCGGCGTCCGCGCGCATGAGGAACTCGCCGAAGGCTAGGTCTTCAAGGGCGGTACCTGTCTGAAAACATGCTTATAAAGCGGGTGTTCGCGGAGGTGGCGCCTGGGTCTATGACGAAAGCGGCATCGTGGTCCCGGTGGATCAGCAAGAATTCGAACTCTTCCAAAATCCGCGCGGCAAGCTCTCATGTCAAAGCAAGATCAGCTACAAGGGGCCCGTTTCACGCCCCGTCCACTTCCGCGAAATAAACTTGGTTCGACGGCTGACGAACGCATCCTCTTGCCGCCGGTGCCCGTCGATATCTTTCACCCTTATTCCGACATGCTTGAAGACGGCATCGAGGTCCTGGCCTACGACTACTTGAGGCGTTCGCGTAAACCTCAGCGCTTTGGCCGAGCGAACGCGCCCGCGCGATCTCTACGAGGTCCTGAATCTTTGTCTAACCGCCGGTCGAGCAGACAGAATGTTGTCTCGATCGAGCGACCTCCCCTTAAGGGCGCCATTAAATATCTCAGGCTGATCGCCTGCCTCTTCTATTGTGAGGCAGGGACTTATAGTGGCCGCCTCGCGACGTAACGGCAGGAATCGAATTAGAAGCTTTCACCCGTTCCGTCGGCGTAAGATAATCTGGACTTCGGCCCGCGCTTTCCGAACTGCAAGCGCGTCGAGATCAGATATATTCACTCGACCTCGTGGTATTCGGCCCGGTCGAAATCCGAGCCGAACAGCGCTGCTGCGGCGTCGTAGAGCGCGACCGTATTGACGGTTGACTGCATGGCTTACCAGGTGCGCAATGCCTCGATAGCCGATGCATCGGCTAGCAACTGACGGGATTTGGCAATCGAGCACCTCCAGCTTGGGCGCCTCACGCTTCGTGCCGCTCTCGATGTTCCGGTCGATTGTCATTTCTCTGCCTTCGCCGTCCTAGTTGGTCCGCCAGACTCTATGCGGTCGCTACCAGGCTGCCAGTCTGCGCCGTGTTGACGGATCATTTCGCGATGGGACCGTTTGACGAAGGCGCGCTCGGCGCAAAAGCCGGCGGTGACTGAAGCGGCTACCGCTAGGCCGCAGGCGACGTAGTCATCCAGCAAACTCCAAATTATGTTACTGCCGGCGACCACGACAAAAGTGAGTGCCATGACAGTATTTCGAAATGCTTTAACCATGCTTGTTCCCCCAGCCGATGGGCGAGGGATGCTAACATTGCAACCAGGACGTTCTGCGGCGTTTGAGGGGCATGATCGGTCGTATTTCTGCTAGATCAGCTTGTAGTTGCGCGCGATCTCGCGCGCGACTAGACGGCACTCAGCGGTGCGCCAGTTCGCGAGAGGAGGTCCTTCCCCGGCTTTAACTGCACGATGGTCCCATGTAGCCGCAGGCCAGACGAACGACTTGGAAAGAACTGGTGGCCGACACGGGATGTGATCACCGGCACCAGGGCTATATCGCGCCGAAGCAGCATCTGCAGCTCAGAGCAATTTACTGCAATTGCTGTTGGCGCAGTGGCCTCCGGCTGCGACGTTGGGCGTGGCTTGGTAAGACTCGTGGAAGGACCGGTTGCTCCGACGACATGTTAGGAGAGCCGAATGGTATGAGAGAAGCTTCGTCAATGACAAAGCCTCCGGACGGGGCTGAATTGGACAAAACTACAGGCTAATCTGCTGAAATCCTGCAATGTGAGGCTGCTGACCAAACGATCATAGCGCGCGAATCGCGCTAATATCGTGAGAGCGATGATGTTTTCGCGCGACGTGTAGCGATGATATCGAGGCGCGAACGCAGCGCGGGCGTCCAAAGTTCCGATGAGTTATCAAGGCCGGTGATGATGCGCGAGCAACGAATCCCATTCCGAATTTTATATGACGGCGAGTGCTTCATCTGCTCTCGAACTGTGACTGGCATCAGAAAGTTGCGTCAGACCGTTGCTGTCCCTGGGTTTGGCGTCGAGGTGGACTTGGCCGTTTATAGTGAAAACAACGCTCATCCAATCTCGAGCATGGAGAACGCGGCCATCCTTATCGCTATCCAGATGGTCTCGCGCGCCAGCCATGCTCGTGTTGCGCGGCGCCGCGCCGCCCCAGGCGCGTAGTTGTCTTTTGCTATGCTACCGTGGCCGCCAATGGTCAAAGGATGCGGCTTTTCCAATCTGCGCGAAGTTGGGCTTGGGAGTTTTGAGAGCTACCTAGGCCCAGCCATATTCGTGTGCATTTCTTTTCCGGAACGCCCTTCGAGCGCATCGCACCGTGCGATCATGGCCTTGATTTCCTGGGCGGTAAACGGTGTCATGTTCGCGCGTGCGGCATGGTCATTGAGCTGCTTGGCAGCACGCAAGGATGCGAACGGAAAACTGGCTAGATAGCGGTGAGAAACCTCTTGATCCTGTGTCTGTTGCCATAACATCGCTGGTGAAGCGCCGCGCCTTGTCCCATCGGAACGCCGCATGCAGCGTAGCATGAATGTGCAGGGCGTGAGCGCGTCCCGTTAGAAATTCGAAGAAGGTTCTGTCGCTGATTGGGCAGAAAACCTCACCGTCCTGCACCAGCTGTTGCTTCGAGGAAAGCAGATCAGACACTTCCCCACGCTGCGGGCGCAGCGCTTATCGCACCGCCGTTCGGCCAGTCGAGAGACCAGATCGTCGGTGCGATGGGAGATTGCGAAAGGTTGCGACAATGTGTCGTTATTCTGCAGCGAGTTGTCGTCTCTATTGAGGCAGCCACTCAAGACGCGCCTGTGACGAGCGGCGGGATCAATAGAGCATTTGAACCAGCTACTGATGCAAAAGCGCGAGCAGTTGGCCAGGATCGCCCCTTCGGAGCTGGCTTCGCGGGGCCTGAACATGCGCCTGCATTGATCATCTCCACTATGGCGTCCTGTGATGCTGCTTTCTTGACTTACCCAATGTTACCCAACTTCGATCTGAAGGGGTGCATATGGGCGGAAAATGGCGGTTAGCGTTCCCAACACTCGCGGCCCTGGAAGAGGAGGGGCATGTGAATTGCGGGCCAATGAGCCCAGAGGAGGGACTAATGCCAAGGACGCCAGCCGCTTTGCGCGGCCATTCGGCTCATTATGTCAAAACCGCTCTGATTTGCTCAACGCTCTTGGCCGGTGCGGCCGCATCTTTCGTCCAGGCCAAAGCGGAGGATATCAACTGGCGCCAGTTCGAGGGCTCTTCGATCGTGTGGGCTTACGACATCCATCCATATGCTGACGCCGTTGCAGCACAGCTGCCTGAGTTCGAGAAGTTGACAGGCATCAAAGTGACGCCCGAGCTTTATCCGGACGACGCCTACTGGAATAAGCTGACAATCCAGCTGAGCACGAAGTCGGCCTCGTGGGACGTCGTCGGCACGGGGATTCAGCCGGCTTGGGATCTCGCGCCCGGTCAACTACTCGAGCCGCTCGACCGCTATCTGAACAACCCAAAGCTCACCTCGGCAAGCTATGACTACGAGGACTTCTTCCCCGCATTGCGTGACGCGCTGACGTGGCAAGTCGATGGCGGGCAAATCGAAGCGGGCCGGGGTCAGGTGTGGGCTATCCCGCACGGGTTCGAAAACATCCAATTATTCTACCGTAAGGACATTCTGGACAAGCACGGTATCAAGGTTCCGACAACCCCGCCGGAAATGTCCGCGGCTTGCGAGAAGCTGAAATCTGCGGATCCGGCGATCACACCCCTGGGCGTGCGGGGAGTCCGCTTTTGAAGCAGCATCCACACGGCCGCCATCTCGATTGCCAAGTCTTACGGTGTGCACGACTTCGTGGTTAAGGACGGCAAATTAGAAACTGGTCTCGATTCGCCCGAGTCGGTCGCCTTCCACAAGGATTATGTGGAGATGATCAAGAAGTGCGCGGCTCCATCCTTTGCCAACGACAACTGGTATCAGGTGGTCGATGGCATCAATTCGGGTCGGACAGCGATGGCGATCGATTCCAACATGTTCGGGTTCTGGAACAATGTCGCCGGCAAGCCCGCTTCGGGCAAGATTGCATTCGCTCCCCCTCTGCGCGCTCCAAACGGCAAGAATTTTGAATCGAACATCTGGATCTGGTCCCTCGCCATGAATGCGGCCTCTCAGAAAAAGGGAGCAGCCTGGCTGTTCATCCAGTGGGCGACGTCAAAGCAGGTCGAGCTCAACGGTGCCGTCGCCGGGAAGCTCGTCAACTCTCCGCGCGCCTCCACCTGGAGCGACAAGGTTTGGCTCGACTACGCGGCTAAACCGGAATTCACAAACTTCGTGGATACCTTCAAAATCGTGCAGGACAGGGCTGCATTGGCCTTTACGCCGCGCGCAGGATTTGCCGAGGCAATGAACGCCTGGGCAGTCGCCATGCAGAAAATGGTCAACGGCGCGGACGTGAAGGCGACGTTGACCGACCTCGCCTCCGAGATCCGCTCCTCCATGTAAGGCGGTCGGAGGGCGGCATAAGGGTTTGCCGCCCCACCGCGCCCGAGTAACTTTTGAGAAGTGAGCGATGGACCTTCAAGGCATCGACGCAATCGTGACGCTACAATCATCGGTCGACCAGCTGGCCTCGTCCAAAAACGAGCGGGCGCAAAAGGCCGAGCAGAATGCTCTTGACTGGTGGAGCCTTGCTGCGATTGCCCCCGCAATCATCATCCTCCTTGGATTTCTTTTTCTGTTTTTCTATGGGGTCTTTCAATCACTCACCGATCTCAAGTTTGGCCGTCCCGTGGTTCGCTTCATTGGATTCACCAACTATGAAGTGGCAATCAAGACCCAAGATTTCTGGAATAGCGTGCGGGCGACTATGGCGTATGCCTGCTCCGCCGTGCTCGCCGAAGCGTTCTTTGGGCTTGCGATCGCCAAATTGTTCGCAAGTGGGGTGTTCCTTGCCAGGCTGATGCGGCCCGTCATTCTCCTTCCCCTGGTTCTGCCGCCAATGAGCGTCGCCTTGATGTGGACCACAATGATGGATCCGCAGATTGGGATCTTGAACTATTTGCTTTCGCTCGTTGGGATCGGACGGTTCGCATGGATTTCGGATGCCAGCACGGCGATGGTCTCACTGGTACTCATCGACATATGGACTTACACACCATTTTTTGCGCTCATCATCTTCGCCGGGTTGCAGGGCATCAACGATGAGGTCAGAGAAGCCGCGCGGGTCAATGGCGCGCGGGGTTGGGCAACGTTCCTCCATATCGAGCTTCCGCTCATCGCGCCGTACATTCTGATCGCCGCGGTATTTCGGCTGATCGAATCGCTCAACCAGTTTGATATCATCTTCGGAACAACCCAGGGGGGGCCGGGTGACAGTACTTCCGTGCTCTCGGTTCGCGCCTACATCACGGCCTTTCAAAATCTCGCCTTCGGGCGTGGTGCCGCGCTCATGGTTGTCAATTGGATGATCGTGCTTCTCGGGGCCTTTGCCGTGGTGAGATTGTGGCGGTTGGTCCGTCAGCGCGTAAGCTAGAGGAGGCTGACATGCGTTTCAATCGCTCAACGCCTGCAAGCTTGTTCCTTAATCTCCTGATTGTTGCTTGTACGCTGATCCTGACATTTCCGCTGGTCTGGATCGTGATGATGTCGGTGAAGCAGCAGGCCGAGGTCATGACCTGGCCGCCGCGCTTTATCTTCACTCCAACATTTGAAAACTTCCGCGTTTTGTTCGATGCCGCCCACGCCGGGGCAACAAGCTACGGCACTATCAAGGTTGATTTCTTGACCCCGGTCACCAATAGCGTCGTGATCTCGCTTGGTGCGGTGCTCGTATCGCTCGTTGTCGGGGTACCGGCAGGCTACGTCCTGGCGAGGCGTGATATCCCTATGAAGGAGGACATCGCATTCTTCATTCTGGGCTTCCGCTTCGCGCCGGCACTCCTTGTCGTCATACCGCTGTTCAGCGTGTTTCAGACAATTGGCCTTTATGACACCTATTTCGGTATGATCTGGGTCTATCAAGTCGTCACGCTGCCAATGATCATTTGGCTGAGCCGTTCATATATCGAGGACATCCCAAAGGACGTTGAGGAGGCGGCCGCCATGGATGGCGCAAAGCCAATCCGGGTTGTCTGGCACATCGTTCTTCCGCTTCTAAAGCCCGGCTTGATAGGCGCTTCTTTGCTTATCTTCCTGCTCGCGTGGCACAACTTCGCGCTCGGCCTGATCCTCAGTTCGACGAAAGCACCAGTCACCGTCGCCCTGCTCAAGCTGCTCAATCCGGGCGTTCAGTTCTATCCGGTGATGGCTGCGGGTCTGGTGGTGACCATGATTGTGCCGGTCGTCCTGATCATCCTTGGCCAGCGTCATCTCGAACGTGGTCTTACCTTCGGGGCCGTGAAATGAGCCCCAGACCATTGATGTTCTTCGGCACGACAAATCTCGACCTCTGCTTCAACGTCGAGCGGATTCCAATGCCGGGTGAAAGCTTGATGGGAAGCTTGAAACGGAATGCGGGAGGCAAGGGGGCCAATCAGGCGGTCGCCGCCGCTCGATTGGGCCTTCGGCCGAGCTTCTACACCCGGCTTGGCGGCGACGAGGCCGGTCGATCCTTGCTGCAAGCGCTGCGTGAGGCAGGTGTCCGTCTCGATGCCATAGCGGTGTGCCCAGGGGAGATATCGGGTTCTGCTCTCGTCCTTGTCGGTGACGACGGCTCCAACATCATTGTCATAGACCCGGGAGCCAATGCAAATGTCACACCAAGCATGGTCGAAAAGGCGGCCGAATTCATTGAGCGAGACGCAATCGTCGTTGCCGAGATGGGCATGCCGGTCCCCGCGCTCAATCACCTGTTTGCAATGAAGAGCAGCAAAGGATTCGATCTCATTTTCAATCCAGCCCCCGTGAGGGCAGGCCTGTCCGCGGCGGCGTGGAGGAGTGTCGATTTCCTCACTCCAAACCAGACGGAAGCTTTCGAGCTCACCGGCGTCGAGGTGCACGACTTCGACGGCGCAGCTCAAGCGGCCGGAAAGCTTCTCGATCTCGGGCCGAGAGCTGCCCTGATCACGCTTGGTGCGCAGGGGGCCTACTACGCCGATGCCAGCGCGTCTTTTGCGCTCAGGGCATTTCCTGTGAAGGTCGTTGATACGACCGCCGCGGGCGATGCCTTTAACGGAGCCTTCGCAGCCTCTCTTGCCCACCGGTTGCCGATTCGAGAAGCGATTAAAAAGGCGCTCGCGGTTGCTGCCTTATGCGTGACGCGACGCGGGGCCCAGAGCTCGATGCCCAGCAGTGGGGCCGTCGACGAATTTCTGAATTCTCAAACGATCTTGGAGTTGGAATGACTGAACAGTTCTCAGTTGCAGACAGGACCGTGCTCGTGACCGGTGCGGGCGGGGGCATTGGCTCAGCCATTGCCAATGCTTTCCGTCAAGGCGGTGCGAACGTCCTGGCAACCGACGTAAATGTGGAAAATGTCCGGAACATTCTGACGCGCTTGCCGCACGGCAATGGCATCCTGCCCATGAGCATGGACGTGTCTCGAGAAGATGATGTGGGCAGGGTGCTTGATGAGATCGCCAAGCGCTTCGGCAGGCTCGATGTCCTGATCAATAACGCTGGAATAAAATCGGCTCAGCCGCTTCTAACCGGCAATGCCGACAGAATCGAAAAGACCATACAGATCAACTCCGTCGCGGTGCTTCGCTGTGCCAAGCAAGCGATCGAGCGCTTCATGAAGAGCAAGGGCGGCCGCATCGTCAATGTCGGGTCCTCGTTGTCATCTCAAGGCGCGGTTTTCAACTACCAGGCTGGCGGCGCTGATTATTGCTTGTCAAAGGCGATCGTACACGACGTGACAAAGCTGCTCGCTTATGAATGTGCTCCGCTCAAGATCAACGTCAACGCGATTGCACCCGGAATCATCGATACACCCATGCACGGGCGTCCGCGGGAGGAGACCGAAGCGCGCCACAGTGGCCGAATTCCGCTGGGCCGGGTCGGATTGCCGGAGGATATCGCAGGCCTAGCGGTGTTCCTGGCCAGCCCCGCGGCCTCCTACATGACCGGGCAGGTCGTCCATGTGAATGGCGGGATGCTGATGCATGGTTAGCACCGGCTCAAACGTGAACTGGCCGCCAATAGAAGGGATCATCTCTGACCTGGATGGCGTCGTCTATCGTGGCAGCACCCCAATCGTGGATGCGATAGAAGCATTTAAGCGATGGCAGGAAGCCGGCGTGCCGTTCTGTTTTGTAACGAACAATTCCACGCATGCCCCGGAGGACGTCGTTCGCAAGCTGAGAGGATTTGGTCTTTCCATCGCACCGTCAAAAGTGGTTACAAGCGCCATCACCGTCGCAGACCTCATTCGAGCGAATTATCCGCACTTGACGCGAATCTATGTCATCGGCGCTCCCTCACTTGTCACGGCCATGCGCAATGTTGGGCTGGAGGTCACTGACCGAACGCCCGAAGCCGTTGTAATGGGGCTTGACCGGGATATCACGCACGAGAAGATGCGAATTGCCGTTGAGGCGATCCTCAATGGCGCCGTCTTCATCGGAACCAATCCCGATCTTCTGCTGCCGACGGCCAGCGGGTTTGAGCCTGGGGCTGGCGCGACGATTGCAGCTGTGGCTGCCGCCACGCAAGTGCAGCCATCGATCGCCGGGAAGCCGCAAGTGCCGATGATCGAGACAGCGCTCTCACGCCTCGGCACGAACCGCGCTTCGACCATTATGATCGGAGACCAAGTTCCTACGGATATTCAAGCGGGAAAGAGGGCGGGGCTTGCCACGGTGCTTGTCACAACCGGCGTGCCGATGCGTCAGGATCCCTCCTTGATGGCCCCGGACTTCATCGTATCGAGCTTGCGCGAAATTGAGGTAAGTGCTGCTCGCGCGGCCGAGGTGCGACAGAGGAGGGCATAATGGCCAACGTTCGCCTGGAGAGCATGAAGAAGGCCTATGGGACCATCGAGATCCTGCGTAATATCGATTTGACCATCGATCACGGCGAATTTGTCGTCTTCGTTGGTCCGTC
Source organism: Bradyrhizobium frederickii (assembly GCF_004570865.1). Taxonomy (GTDB): domain Bacteria; phylum Pseudomonadota; class Alphaproteobacteria; order Rhizobiales; family Xanthobacteraceae; genus Bradyrhizobium; species Bradyrhizobium frederickii. The sequence continues at coordinate 97,327 of NZ_SPQS01000022.1, read as the reverse complement.
CGGGTCTGGCAAATCCAGGCTTCTGCGCATGATTGGCGGGCTCGAGCCCATCAGCGGCGGGCGGCTCTTCATCGACAATGAGCTCGTCAACGACATCGATGCGGCCGATCGTAACCTCGGCATGGTCTTTCAGAGTTACGCTCTCTATCCGCATATGACGGTGAGAGAGAACCTGGCCTTTCCCCTGCGCATGGCCAAAGCCTCAAAAGCCGAGATCGCCGCCAAGATAGCCAAATAGCGTCGCTATTGCAGATCGACCATCTATTGGATCGCAAGCCTCGACAGCTTTCAGGCGGGCAACGCCAGCGCGTCGCAATCGGGCGCGCCATCATGCGAGAACCAAAAGTGTTCCTGTTCGATGAGCCCCTGTCCAACCTCGACACCGAGTTGCGCGTGCAAATGCGGGTTCAGATCGCCAAGCTCCACAGGCAGCTCGGAAATACCATGATCTATGTGACGCATGACCAGGTCGAGGCGATGACCATGGCCGACAAGATCGTCGTCCTCAAGGACGGCAACATCGAACAGGTTGGCAGCCCCCACGATCTCTATCACAATCCGGCCTCGCGTTTTGTGGCAGGATTCATCGGCTCGCCGAAGATGAACTTCCTGGGCGGCAAGGTCGAGGCAGCTCATGAGCAAGGCCTGGACGTCCGACTGGAGGCTGGTTCTACAATCTCCGTTCCGGTCGAGCCGGACCAAATGCTAGTTGGCAAGCCGGTCACTGTCGGAATCCGCCCGGATGACTTCTCCTCGCCGGCACCCGAGCAGCAGGAGATCTCCATTGGACTTGAGATCGATTTCGTTGAGCATCTCGGTAGCGTCACGTACATCTATGGCAACGTTGGAGACGAAACGGTCGTCGCCAGGGCGCCAAAATCCGGCTCGCCCAAAGGCGCCGGAAAGCTTACCCTCACCGCCGCTCCAGCCGATTGCCACTTGTTCATGAGCAATGGAAAGGCGGTTCGGCGGTTGCAAGCGCCTGCGACTTGGAGCTAGTCTTGACGTTGAGCCGTGCGATGATGCCGGCTCCGGATCGACACGCGGACCACTGAGGTGAAGGGAGCCGGCATCAGGCAGTTCTTCCGGAATTCCCGTTCGTTTGTACTTGGTGCGGGGATCGGATCGGGCATGACGGCCAGGGCCGCGGAGCGGGCGGGCGCCGATTTCGTGCTCGCACTCAATGCTGGCCGTTTTCGTGCCATGGGCGGGGCCTCGCCCGCCTCGATTCTTCCAATCCGCAATAGTAACGAGTTCGTAGCGGGGTTCGGACGGACCGAGATCCTGCCAAATACGAAACTGCCGGTCTTCTTCGGCACCTGTACATTCGACCCCGAGCTTGATCTGGATCGATGGCTCGACCGGATCATCAAATGGGGATTTGCTGGCGTGACCAACTTCCCTTCGGTCATACACATCGATGATGATCGCAGGTCGTTGCTCGAGAAGTCCGGCCTTGGCTATTCCCGGGAGATCGAGCTCCTTGTGAAGGCTGCAAAACGCGGCCTGATGACGATTGCCTATACTCGCACTCAATCTGAAGCGCGTCGAATGGTCGAAGCCGGCGCCGAGGCCATTTGCATCAACTTCAATCTAAACCGCGCGGTTGAAAGCGGGTCCGATCCGTCGATCAGCCTGTCTGAACTTGCAGCGCGTACGAATGCCGTTGCGCGCGTTGCTCAATCCGTCAACAAGAGCACCATCTGCTTGCTTGGGGGCGGCCCGATCACAAAGCCGGACGAGCTCCTGGACATCTGCCGCGAAACCGGAATCCAGGGGTTCATCGGAGGCTCTTCGCTGGACCGCGTGCCTCTGGAGATGTCGGTCCTCGAGGTGACGTCGGGCTTCAAGACCATCCACCTGTTGCGCGAGAAGGTGGATCTGCTCGAAAGGAAGCTGCAGTTGAGTGGCTTCAGGCACGGCGTGATCGCGCAGTCCTCGGCAATGAAGCGCGTCCTAGAGATCACCAAACGCGTTGCCGCAACCCCAAGCCCAGTCCTCATCTGGGGAGAGGCCGGCTCCGGCAAGCGTAGAATAGCTAGCCTGGTTCACGCGTTCAGCGACCGCAGGCACGCCAAGGCGACGCTGTTTCATTGCCGACCCGGTCCGGCGATAGATACACTCGGCCCGTTGTTCGGCGCCGAGCGCCTTGAGAGTGGCAGACGCCAATTGTCGCTCCTGGAGGCGTCGAACGAGGGCGCCGTCTTGCTGCTGCATGTTGACCAGCTTTCGCGCGAAGGCCAGGAGCGCCTTGCCGATTACCTGGAGACAGGCGGGTTTACCCCTCTGAACGGGGTAACTGTCATGCGTTCCCACGCCCGGATCATTGCGACCGCGACGGTGGCCCGAGGCGCTGGCCTTGAAACGGTTCTGTGCGCGCGGCTTCTCGACCTTTTTACCGGGTTGGATGTCCAGTTACCTTCGCTAACCGACAGGCTTGAAGATCTGCCGCAACTCGTTCAACACTTCACCGTCGAAGCCAAAGGAGATTCCAGCGCCCAGACGCTCACAATCGAAAACTCTGCTTTCCTTGCGCTAGCCGGGCACGACTGGCCAGGCAATTTGCGCGAGCTGCGGCAGGTCGTGAACCAGCTCGTGACCCTGCCATCAACTCACATCACCGGTGAGATGCTAAAGCCGCTGTTGGAGCCGACTTCAGGCGCACGGCCCGCCGCCTCCCTGTCCGAGAGAGACTGGATTATCGAGGCCCTGAAGAGAAACCGGCTTCACCGCGGCAAGACTGCTCGCTCTCTCGGGCTTTCGCGCAAAACCCTCTACAACAAAATCAAGAAACTGCGGATCCTCGAATAAGGCCTCATGCCCGTCGGAGCGGCTGCTTGGCCGTGGCAGCCTGCTCCAGGGAGAACTTCGGTACCGACGACGATCCATGAGAGCCAAGGCTCACGAGCCCGATGTCAGATCCAATCGGCAGCGCAAGCGCCTCGGGTCGCAGATAGACGGACCCATCCAGCTGCGAGCCTAGGCGTTGCTCCGCTACTGTCATCTTTGCCTCGTCCGCCGCAACAAACAGGACTTTGAACCCTCGGCTTGCAAACCACTCCATACGGCGAAGCTCGAGTTCCTGACCGCGATCGAGCGGCACTCCTGCCGGTGTCCGTTCAATCATGGAGGCAGGCGGAAAGTTCGTCACTCCGGTCATCCTTGCGCCTTCCAACAAATCAACAAGATCTTCCCAGCATGCAAACGGGTCAATCATGACGATCGCTGCATAGCAGGAAGGGGGCACTTTGGGCCCCCCTTGCAAGTCCCGCAGGAGACGGTCGTTCCAGTCGATGACGGGAAGCGTGGCCATGACCAGCATGGCGTTTTGTGGAAGGGTCCGCAGTGACGGCGCATAGATCGTCATCTGATCACCGCGAGACGAAGAGAGACTTACGGCAAGGCGACCTAAGACATTGGCTCTCACGGTTTCTACCCAACCCTACCCAATTGATGCTTCCGCCGATCTTACACGCCGCTTCATCCAGGTCTAGACCACGACGTCAATCGTTATCGGAAGGAATGGTCGTTGGCGCCGTTCCTCCTGGCTGCTTAACTGGGCTCTCGCGCGGTCCTGAGTGCCGGATGCGATTTGCTGCAGGCTACTGAGCGAGCTCGGCTCGCGGTGAAAGAGGGCCATGAAGCGTCTCGGGTAAAAAATTCGGGCGAGCTATCTGCGCCCTACGGATCCGCTAGCAGACCGGCTCGTCTGCTTCCTCCCCGACTGGCGCCGCTGCTGGAAACTCCGGCAGCGGCTCTTTTTGACTCGCACCGCGCTTCGCCGCGCGAGAGAACTGGTGTCGCGGAATTGGACGGCTCGCGACCATGCCGGAGCCTAAATTCATCAAAGATCCGCCAGCTAGCTGAGCAAGGAGAGGCAATCGTTCAATCGCGCAACTTCTTTGCAGTATTCGAGTCAGCGGAGGAGTGGCGACTTACTGTCTCGGGGAGAACCCTGGGGACATTGCCGATATCGTTCCCGGTCCATAAGGATATCCACGCAATCCGCACTTTTGAGCCGGGCAGAAATCGCCCGCTCTTTAGCAAAGAACTGGCTTTGCCACATTGAGCGGTTGAAAGGGCAGTCTTCGATGTTCCTGTTATGTACTCGCGGCCGCCGTCAATTGGTTTCCCATCTGATGCATGTCGGGGATCGGATCAGCGGGCCCATGTTGAGGCGCAAGGTGCACACGGTAAACTCTTAGCCTTTCTAGGGAGCGCTTGGCGTTTTAAGGCGCCAATATGTGGCTTTGCGGTAGCTTAAGGCGCCAAGCAGTTGACTGCAGGGAGGGGGTGCTATATTTCTCGGTGCCATAAGGCGCCAATAAGCCTTTTAAGGGAGCCTTAAGACGCCATGCGATCGACGATGCCGATCACGAGCTTGAAGCGGCTGGCAACGCCATGTGCGCCGTTGGTGTCAATCAGGTGGCGTGGGAAGGGACCGTCAAGGTCGAAGCCGGTGAGGTCCAGGCCGGTCATCTGGCGCAGCTGAGTCAGCGAGAATTCGGGCTGGATCAGCGCATTGAACTCCTCCTGGCAACCGGTCAGCCTCGAGCTGCGTACTGGCGATGAACGGCGAGATGCCGGGCAGGATCTTGATCTGATCGGGATTGCGATCAAACGCGCGTGCCTGACGCTTGATGTCGGCATAGAACTGTTGCGCGCTCGCCAGCGTCTGATGTGCCGTGAAGATGGCCTCGGCGAAGCGCGCCGCGAAAGCGCGTCCATCCTCGGAGGAGCCGGCTTGGACATAGACGGGGCGCCCCTGTGGGGGCCGGGAGACGTTGAGCGGCCCGCGCACACGAAAATGCTTGCCGATGTGATCGATGCTGTGGATTTTGGCCGTATCGGCGAAGATCCCCGAAGCCGGATCGTTGACCAGTGCGTCGTCTTCCCAGCTGTCCCAAAGCCTGGTGATGACATCCAGATACTCGCGTGCGCGCTCATAGCGCTCATGATGAGGCGGATGCTCGGGAAGCCCGAAGTTCTGTGCCGCTTGCGGCGAGCTCGTCGTGACGATGTTCCAGCCGGCTCGGCCTCCGCTGATGTGATCCAGTGAGGCAAACAGACGTGCCAGATTGTATGGCTCGGAGTAAGTCGTCGATGCCGTCGCGATCAGTCCAATTCGTTTCGTAGCGGACGCGATTGCCGCCAGAAGCGTGATCGGCTCGAGCCGGAACCATTGTGCATAGCGAACATTGTCCGCAAGGGCCGGGGCATCGGCGAAGAACACCGCACCGAATTTGTGCGCCTCGGCTCGCTGCGCCAGCTCCTGATAGTAGGTGACATCGAGAATGCGATCCGTCGTCGAAGCCTTATGGCGCCACGCGGCTTCGTGATGGCCGTCGGGATAGATGAAAAAATTGAGAGATAGCTGCCGCTTGCTCATGCCTGCCTCGCCAATGATCCGATGCCGCGTTGTCTCGTGCGCCCGAACAAAACTCTACGTCGGCGATTACAAACCTGTCGATGAAATGAATTTGCTTTGTTGTGTGGCGGGCCAGCACGAACCGCGTGAGATGGCCATCCATCGCAGACGACTGCGTGCGCGCGCACGAGACACAGCATAGATTGAGGTGCTTCCGCGCGTCATTCGGTCCGATTTTGTGGTCCGCGAAGCAATCGAAATTGCGGGCCGGGCGGTCACGATTGCAAATCTTTCAGCGGTTGGGTCACGGGCGAAGCGATCATTGCCTTGCAGCAAAAACAAAGCTGATTTCGTTTCATTGACTGGATTGCGATCGCTTTTACGATCTGCGGTGTCCAAACGAGGTCGTTCATCATGCGGCAATCCGATCAAATCTGCGTCCTTCGCAAAGCGTTGCAGCCGGCTTCGGCTCTGAACGCGCTGCGCTGTGCAGACGCGACGACGGAGAGCTGTATCACCGCGCATCGGCTACAGCGGCCTGTTCGCCGACCGCCGGAGCGCATCGCGGTCCACTAGGATCGAAGCCAGAAAATAACTCCATCCCTAACTCCGCTGTTGCTCGGGCGACCAGCGCGCGGCGGAGCTTTGTTCAGACATCCCAATCGAGAGCACAATCATGAGCAATATTACCATCATCGACAACGTCATTCCCCGTGCGGACATCGTCAAGCGCGCGGCCCGGCTCGGAGCCGAAATCAAGAACGTCAGGTTGTCAGGGGATCTCCCCGACGACGTTGTTCGTGCCATCAATCAGGTGCTGCTCGAGCACAAGGTCATCTTCTTCCGCGATCAGGCACATCTGGATGATGCGGAGCAGGAGCGCTTCGCCGTCAGGCTCGGCAAGCTGGTGCCGCATCCGACCGTGGGCGCAACCAAGGGAACGTCATCGATTCTGGAGCTGGATTCGGAGCGCGGCGGCGGTCGCGCGGACCAATGGCACACGGACGTGACGTTCGTCGATGCTTATCCGAAGATCTCCGTGCTGCGAGGCGTTGTGATTCCGGCCTTCGGCGGCGACACAGTGTGGTCGAACACCGCGGCGGCGTATCTCGATCTACCGGCCCCCTTGCGCAAGCTCGCTGAGGAGCTTTGGGCGGTTCACAGCAATGCCTATGATTACGCGGTGAGGACCCGCGCGAGTGAGGCGGACAGGAAGCATTTCGAGGAAGTCTTCACCGGCACGATCTATGAGACCGAGCATCCGGTGGTGCGGGTTCATCCGGAGACCGGCGAGCGGACGCTGGTGCTCGGCAACTTCGTCCAGCGTTTCGTCGGCCTGCCGAAATATGACGGGCAGAAGTTGTTCAACCTGTTCCAGTCCCACATCACGGCGCCGGAAAACACCGTGCGATGGAGCTGGAAAGCCGGTGACGTCGCGATCTGGGACAATCGCGCGACCCAGCACTATGCGGTCAACGACTACGGTGATCAGCACCGGGTGGTCCGCCGCGCCACGATCGATGGCGACGTTCCGCTCAGCGTCGATGGCCGCCGCAGCGTGACCCGCATCAAGACATCGAAGCCGCAGGCGGCGAAGGCCGCCTGATCCGATCCGAGCAACCACCAGGATGCATGCAATGATCAAATTCCTTCGTGCGGGGCACGACGCCGCGCGGCTTCTGCTCGCAGGTGCATTGAGCCTTGGCCTGATGGCCCCGGCTTTCGCTGAGCCACCGCTTGAGAAGACCGAGATCCGCTACCAGGGTTGGGCCGGGCAGGTGACGTTCATCGAGCTCGCCGAGGACCTCGGCTATCTCGCGCCGCTGAAGCTCAAATGGGTCGGCAACACCATCAGCGGGCCGCAGGATATCCAGGCTGTCGTGACCGGCGATATCGACATCGGGGGCGCCTTCTATGGCGCGATCCTCAAGCTGATCTCGGCGCGGGCACCGATCAAGGCCGTCGTCGGCTACTACGGCTCGGACGCCAACACTTACCAAGGCTACTACGTCAAGGACGACAGCCCGATCAAGACGGCGCGAGACCTGATTGGCAAGAAGGTGGCCGTCAATACGCTGGGCGCCCACTTGGAGTTCGTCCTTCGCGAATATCTCGCGCGGAACGGCCTTAGCGCAAGCGAGGCCAAGCAGGTCACCCTGGTCGCGGTGCCGCCCGTCACGGGCGAGCAGGCGCTGCGTCAGGGACAGGTCGAGGTGAGCACGCTGAGCGGCATCTTGCGCGACAAAGCTCTGGAGCGCGGCGGAATCCACGCGCTCTTCAACGACACTGATCTATTCGGCCAATTCACCGGCGGTTCCTACGTGCTGCGGGAGAAGTTCATCAAGGACAATCCCGAAGCATCCCGCAAGCTCGTGGAGGGCGTCTCCCGCGCCATCGGATGGGCACAGACAGCACCGGCTGAGGAGGTGAGGGCGCGGTTCGAGCGGATCATCGCAGATCGCAAGCGCAATGAAGACGGCTCCTCGATCAAATACTGGAAGAGCACGGGCGTTGCGGCCAAAGGCGGCGTGATCTCGGATGCCGAGATCCAGGTGTGGATCGACTGGCTTGTGGAGGATGGCTTGTTCAAGCCGGGTCAGATCAAGGCGTCAGATACCTATACCAACGCGTTCAACTATTTCCGTCCTGGGAAGACCGCGGAGGCCAGATGACCACGTCCAAGATCCGCTTCGAGCATGTGCGCAAGGAATTCCTTGTCCGCGGCAAGGATGGCAGGCCGGCGCAGGGCTTGGCAGCTCTGGATGACATCACGCTGGACGTCCGTGCCGCCGAATTCCTGGCGCTGGTGGGACCGAGCGGCTGCGGCAAGTCGACCCTGCTGGACCTGCTCGGCGGCCTCACCCGGCCGAGCAGCGGACGGATCCTGATCGACGGCAAAGTGATCGAGGGGCCTGCGCGCGATCGGGGCATCGTGTTTCAGCAATACGCGTTGTTTCCGTGGCGTACGGCCGCACAGAATGTCGAGTTTGGGCTCGACATCGCTGGTTTAAAGACGAAGGAGCGGCGCGAACGCGCGCTGCATTACCTCGACCTGGTCGGGCTATCCGGCTTCGCCGACCGGTACCCCCACGAGCTCTCCGGTGGCATGAAGCAGCGCGTCGCCATCGCGCGAAGTCTCGCCTACGATCCCGAGGTCCTGCTGATGGATGAGCCCTTTGCTGCATTGGATGCGCAGACGCGCGAGACGCTGCAGGGCGAGCTGTTACGGATCTGGCGGGCGACCGGCAAGACCATCGTGTTCATCACGCATGGGATCGATGAAGCGATTGTGCTCGGACAGCGCGTGGCTGTGATGACGTCGCGTCCGGGGCGTATCAAAAGGATTATCGACGTTTCAGAGGGGCTGCGCAGTGAGCACGAGGATGTGCGTTCTCTGCCGGAGTTCGGGCGCATCCGGCATGAACTGTGGAGCTCGCTGCGCGAGGAGGTCCAGAAGGCACAGCAGGCGGGCGCTGGCGCTGACCGTGTCATGCGCGAAGTGAAGGAGGTTGCCTATGTCTAGCGAAGTGCTGGGGTTGCTCGAGCTGACGCAGGGACGTCAAAGCCAGCGCGCCGGGGCAGGGGCGCCACCGCCGCTACTCCTGCGCCGGGTTGCTGCGGTTAGCCGATCATTAGTCGGCTACGGACAGCGGTCGATCTTGTTGATCGGCCTTTTGATGCTATGGGAGGAGGCTCCGAGATTAGGCCTGATCGACGCAGTATTTTTGCCGCCGTTCTCGGAGGTCATTGCCGCAGGTTGGCAGCTAGCGCAAACTGGAGAGCTCTATGATGATGTCTCCGCGAGCCTGCTACGGGCCTTAAGCGGCTTCCTGATATCAGTCGTGCTGATCGTGCCACTTGGTCTCGCTGTCGGTTGGTATTCGCGCCTCGGCAATCTCCTGAACCAGTTCATCGAGATCTGCCGGAACACGGCCCCGCTCGCGCTGTTGCCGGTGTTCATCTTGCTGCTCGGCATCGGCGAGATGTCGAAGATCACCATGGTGATCTATAGCTGCGCTTGGCCGCTTCTCCTCAACACCGTCGCGGCTGTAAAGCAGGTGGATCCGCTCCTCATCAAATCGGCGCGAACCATGGGGGCGACGCCGCAGCAACTCTTCCGCAAAGTTATTCTTCCCGCCGCGCTTCCGACCATCTTTGTCGGCATCCGCCTTGCGAGCGCGTCCGCGATGCTGGTCTTGGTGGCGTCCGAGATGGTCGGGGCGAAGGCTGGCCTTGGCTACCTCATCATCAACAGTCAGTACAGCTTCCTGATCCCTCAGATGTATTTCGGTATCTTGGGCATCACCGTGATCGGCCTCGCGTTGAATGCCATGCTTCAAGGTCTGGAGCGGCACCTCATGCGATGGAAGCCACAGGCAGCAGCCTGAAGCACCACCAATCGCGATTTCGGGCCGATCATGATCGCCCCAAGCCAGCGCGGAGGGCAGATCTGCGCCGGCCGGAATATTTGAACTTGATGCCGTCGCGTCGTGCTGGTGTTCGACGGCAGACCCGCAGGCATCTGAAAAGCGGTGCGTGCAGCCGATGTCATTCATGCTTGCCACAGGGATTTCGCGGAGCGCCAGTCCGGCGGTTCGGGGTGCCTGATATACGTGTGATCGGTGTTGTGTATCGGCGGTACAGTCGGCTACCTGATCGTGGCTGTCCCTCCTGCCGTTGGACAATCTCCGAGCTTAAGACGATGTCCCGAGAAAGTGCAGGACCTATCTCACACGTCGAGCAGCGTTGCCCAGGGGGCTTTGAAAATAAACTCGCTCCAAACAGGCTTATCAATCCTTGTCCTGGTCCACCTGATTCATTCAGTTTAACGAAAAGGTGCCAAAGTTTCGAATAGACATCTGACTGTAGCGTTTTCGTCAGCCTCCTGGTCCATCGTTGTGTCACCATTGGGAGATCTCGAAAATGCTTGATGCCGCCATAACTGCGCTTCTACGATCCGTCCTCGATGAGGTCTGTGCGAGCCTTCCCCGCGATGAGACCGGCGCTCGCGCTCACGTTGCCGCAAAGATCTTAGAGGCGGCCAATACAGGTGAGAAAGCACGCGAGCGTCTGAAGCACATCGCTCGTGAGGCTCTGTCAGGAACGACTAGAAATGTCAGAGCTGGAAGCAAGAATGTTGTGCAGGTGATCTGATGTATGGTCTGCAGCAGACCAGCGTTCACGGAAGGCAGCCGGACCGCCGAATACGATCGCTGAGCTCTGATAGGTCGGCGCGGATCGACCTTATGCTCAAGCTCGTCTGCTTCGAGATGAGAGTAGACCCAAGTTTGCCGCGTTCGGCGCGCCACTGGCGCTCATGCGCCGGACTGAGCCCGACGCGCTGCTTCGGAGCGCGGACCCTCTGAGAGCAGTTCAGCTCTCGTCCGCCTGCGTTGCTTTAGGGTGGAAAACTACCATACGCGCCTGAATATATCCGCGCCCTTCAGCTTGCGCGGCTTGCCTTTGTTGTCAACGTAGAACAGCGTCCATGACGTTGGCATCTGCGATCCCTTGATTGTACCCACCCAGCGAGTGAAGGAATTGCACTGGGCAAAAGTGACAACAAAATACAAGCCGGTTGGACTAACCGATCCCGATGCAGGATACGGTATGCCCTGGCAGGCGAAACCTTGGGCATGGTTTGTGAAGGTCCCTTGTAGTACCCCGCCATTGGTAGACCAAACAAACAGTTCAGAGCCGCGTTCATTTTTCCAGTAAGAGGGGGCAGGAAGCCCTTGCGCCATGGCCTCGGCGGAGAGCAATACGGATTGAACGAGCAACAAAAATCCTAGAAGTTTCTTCATATTGAAGCTCCCAAACAGACTTGAAACACCGTGCAGTCTGGTACAACCTGAGGTCACGTTCGCGGCTCATATCGTGCATTCGACAACAGAATGCGGCGCGCATGCCCCAACTCACGCTGGATCGCGGCGCAGGGCTCAGTTGAGTCCCACACTCTTACTTGCCACATGGTTTCTGGCGATGACTGCCCCGCTACTCGGCTCGTTGACGTTTGCGCCGAATGAGTTTTGATCGCGAGTTGGAGAGCGACTTTGGCCCGGACTTTTCGTCAAGGCATCGATTGCGTGTCTATACTGCGGCTGAGTTAGGCCGAACAGTCGTCGAGGGCGAGAAGATTGTCGTTCCAGACCCTATCGGCATAAGTCTGAATGAATTTACGTCCCGAGGGGCTTTTTCGCACGGCAACCCAGGCCGTCGAATTGCCGGTTTGCGTATAGAACCGATGGTACTTGTTCTCGATAGAATGGACGACGTTCTCCACCTTGTCCCGCCATCGTCCTCCTTCGGGCTTGGGTCCACCACCTCCGTGATGTGTTCATGCTGGCTCATGCGGTTCGGCTTGCGAACACAATCAACACGGTAAGTCGCCATAGTCTTAGTTTCCTTCCAACCAAGAATATATTCGGCGCGATCAAGCCCTGTGTCGGTACGTGAGGGGCTTACCGGAGCTCCTGCGAATGCGTCGCGCACGTCCTTGATCGTCAATTCAGGTGCCAGCGGCAATACCGAGAACGATGGCGGCTGGGGTGCCACGCAATGCTTTCAGTACTGCGTGATCCGATTTGCATCGATAACACAACGCGATGCAGATATTCGGCAAAAAATCTCTACTGGTCGCCGCGAATCACTATCGAACTGGTATTACGCAGCACGGGAGGCTATTGCTTACCGCGATCAGCAATGTGCGGCGCCAGTCGTGCCCGCTAGTGTCGAAGCTATGGTGAGGCCTTTACTCGACTCCATCGACAGAATTCCTGAGCTTGCGGCTAGAGCTCTAGACATTCAGCGGCGACAATTGATGGCTTTAGTCGGGGAGAAAGAAGCTGAAACATGTAAGTTGGCTTGCGCGGCTTCTACAATCACCGGTAAATGATGATGTTTTGCTTGCCGGTGAAAATAAATGGCTCAATCCCGTATCCTTGCTGTTTACGTCGCGGCGCTAACGGTTCTGTTTCTCTCTGCGCCGGCGAGAGGGCAGCAGGCTCAGCCGGCACAGGGTGACGGACAGAGCCCTGCGCAGTCAGCGGGCGCTAACGCCCCTCAGATCGCGCCGAGCGATCCGCAGAAGCAATGTGTCAAGCCCGGAGAGTTCGCTGTAGAACTTCGATTTGGTCGCAATCCTGTAGGCTCCCCAATCGTCCTGGCCACGAACTTCTTGCCCACCAACCAGCGGGTCGATGTTGGCGTGCGCGCGCCGTTTGTCGATGATGTGCGCTATTTCGCGGGCATCGACTACGGAGACGAGACCTATCTTTTTAAGCGGCAAGACGTCGTCACCCACCGCGCGACGGAATCGGACGCCTTAGTCAAGAAGCATCTGCTCGAGCCCGATCAGACCATCGTCACATTGAATATGGGCGACGATCTGGCCTGGTTTTGGAGTAGGGTCGATCTCTATCTCTACACCTGCAAAGGCCTGAGTCGGCATGCGCTCCCCGTCAATGCGGCCTAGGGCGCGGGTGCGGGTGATGTACCGGATGTGCGCAGCGGCGGTGTAGGGCTCGTCCTGGGTGGACTTGCCAATCGAGCTGTGATGCAGGCTGTAAATCGCCATCAACACCTCGGGTACGGGCGCGGGTTTGCCTGCAAACCCATAAGTGCGCACTACCGAAAGTTTAACCTCGGCTATTCGGTTGGCAAGCGCCTCGGGGGCCCACGGACCGCGACACTTTCGCAGATGTCCCGGCTCCCCCAGCACATTTCCAAACCGCCGAATGGCGCTGCCACGCTCAAGCCGAAGCGCCGGCGCGACGGAATGGCGCGACGCGGCGCGGCCGGGTAGGGTACGCTGGCGGACCGACCGCTAGAGGCTAGTGGCGAGCCGCGAAGAACGCGCCCGGCGGCGCGGGACATGGGGCAGAGGACATGGTGGGCAAGGCGCCTTTGACGCTCGGCGTATTCAAGGAGACCGGTCAGGAATACATCTTCGATGGCGCAGAAAGCCTGATCACGATCGCCCGGCCGGGGCGCGGCAAAACGCAGGCCCATGTAGTCAGGAACCTCCTGCAGTTGGAAGCGCCCGCCATCGTCCTGGATGTCAAGCCGGAGATAGCCGATCTGACCAGCGATTGGCGGAGCCAGAACGTAGGCCCGGTACAGGTGTTCATGCCCGGCAACGCGGCAAGATCAGAGAGCTTTAACCCGCTGGATGCCGTCCCCAATGACCCAATAGCCGCTTACACCGCCATTGGGCGCCTTTTGCCACTGCTCATGGTACCGACAGATTCCCAATCGGCAAAAAGCTTCTGGGAGGGCCGGGCGGCCCAGCTCCTTCAAGGTGCCCTCTATGACATTTGTCTCCGCGGGTTTGATGGCAGACGAGACATGTCAGCGGTGGTGGACTGGTTCTCGGCGTCACCAGAACAGCTCAAGCTACGGATTGAGTCTGAAGCGTTCCGGCGTCAGAAGTCTAATGCGCATCGGCAACCAGCTCGCCGGTGCCGATGAAGAGACCCGCTCGAACCTGTTTGAGACGGTACTCCGGCATGTGGACGTTTGGGGGGCTCCTCAACTTGAGCCGGTGGTTTCGGATACGACGATTAATTTTGACAATTTCAGGCGGAACAACGGCACACTGTACCTCTGCGTCACTACAGAAGAGCTGGTGATGTATCGCTCCCTCATTCGAACCCTGCTTGGCCACATTTTCTACTCCATACGTGAGGCTCGCGATCAGTGGGACCTGGCGCCCGTTACCTTCTTCCTCGATGAGTTCCCCCAACTAGGCTACATGCAGGAGATTGAGCAGATGCTCGCGCTCGGCCGCCAGTCCGGCCTGCGACTTTGGCTCTTCGCGCAGGGTAGATCACAATTGCAGAAAGCTTACGGCGACGCGGAGCGAATTCTGGAGTTGATGGCTGTGCGATGCTTCATGGAGCCGACTGCTACAACAGCACACGAACTTTCGAAGGAGCTAGGAGCGAGACGCGACCTGCTGACGGGCACAATGAAGCCGTTGGCCACGGCCCAGGAACTGATGGGGCCTGAATACGTGGATAAAGTAATTGTCCTGGAGGGCGGACGCCGTCCGGCGCGGCTGCAGGCCATGAAGGCTTATGAAGATCATCGCCTCAAGGGGCGACTAACAGACCAACGCAAAAGCGTTTCCATCGAAAATGATTAGCGAGACGTGGCCCAGCCGTTATCGCTGTCTCGATCTTCCACAAACCATCTGATGAGTTCGCCCCTAGGCCCCTCATCATCAATCCACTTATCCAGTAAGTCGAGGTAGTGCGACCATTCTTTTTCCAAATCGACTTCGCGTCCCTCCTGATATTCCATGTAGTTATCGCAAGCCCAGTCGCTACCTCTGACTTGCACCCGACCGTCACAATTGAGGAGCCAGAAGAGGTAATCTGCGGTTGGACTCGAGATGCCTGCCCTGTTACCCCAGAGAGCAATCTTCAGGCACGCGAGATGCTTCGCGCTCATGGATGCGAAAGACCGAACAGCAGAAAACTCTCGGTCCTTCCATATCATTCGAATTCGGACCCTTCGTGCCTGTTTAAACGCAACCTGCATATTGGTCAGCAACCTCGCACCTCCGCCTCTTTCTAACTTCGGGTAGTCGCGAGGTTGTATGTCGATACATTCTTCTTCGATTTCAAACTTACAATACTCCTCGGCCAGCCGCCTTTGGTACGCCACTAGCTTCGCCGCTTCAGCGGCGGCGGCACGTTCCTTCTCGGCAGCAAGGGTGGCCTGTTCAGCAGCAACGGCAGCTTGCCGAGCGGCATGTTCTTTAACCTTCCACTGCGCGGCCAGCGCTCTTTCCTTCCAACCCGGGCGGTAGAGGATATCGGTATATGGCCAAATTGACGCCGGCTCCCTGCAATCTACGATGCGTCCGATGTCGTCGACTGTTCGCGCAAGGTCGTCATCTGTAAGTGCGGAACAATATTCGATAAGCGTCATCAGCAATGTGTCCCGCAATCTATTGTCGTTAAGATCGATCGGGTCGTATGTCGCCATTTGGCGGCCCAGTGCTATCAAGAAGAGCCAGCAGAACCTGGCCAGCCAAAGACGCGTCGTATCGTCCCCGATGCCTGGCAGAAGTTCGCGGCGGAGCACCTTGCCTGGCTCCGTATTGGAAAACGATTGCGGCCTACACCATTGCTGCCAGTCGGCGTCAATCACGGCGGCAACCTTGCTGAACGTAAGTTTCTCATCCGCACCGAACTTCGTGCGAAAATAGTAGATCGATCGAAGGGCGGCATTCCTTCGCCCTTCGGTAAGGATATAGGCCTTAAGTGCGCGGTCACGGAGCGCGTCCCGGTGTCTTGCCGGGTTGAAGGATTCCAGGTCGCCTATTAGCCCTTGAGGAAGTCCTGCCAGTTCTGAAGGCAGCCGACCCGTCTCGCATTCTCCGGGAAGTAGCTTTCTCGTCGCCCAGCCTTCCAGCACGCTGCGTTGGGCCACTTGTAAAGCTTGTTTTTCGTAATGCGATAATTCGACAATAAACTTCATTGCAGAGCCCCATCAGCCCACGCACACTTTCCACGAGCACATGGCGTGTGGTCAAGCGCCGGCCTCGGCAAAAAACTCGGCCTACCGCCTGCGGCGGTAGGCCGGCGCCCGCGGCATTAGCCAGCCAGCTTACGGGCACCCGCATGAAGCTGCGAATTCAACCGCAGCTCAGCCGTATGGCAGTGCGTGGTCTCCAGCTCAATACCGACGCAACAACGTCCGGCAAGCCGCGCCGCCACCAGCGTCGATCCCGACCCGCAGAACGGGTCGAGCACCTGCCCGTCGGGCGGACAGAACGCTTCAATAAGCGGGCGTAAGACATTGATGGGCTTTTGAGTTGGATGCAGGCGATTGCCGGTGTACTCCCAGTCCATGACGTCTGGCACCGGTGAGCCAGACAGCTCCGGCCGCCCCTTGGCGAGCAGGTAGGCCTGCTCGTGTCGGCTTTCGGTGTAACCCGTGGCCGAAGCGTAGCGCTTCCTGAAGACGATGTGGCCAACCAGATGAAATCCCGTCGTGCGCCAGGCGGCGACGAACTTGTCGACAGCGTTCCAGCCGTAGAAGCTGACGCAGAAGGCGTCGGGCTTGAGCAGTCGGTACATCTCGGCAAACGCTGGCCCCACCCATCCATCGCGATCGTCATTCGCAATGGTCTGGCCTATGCGCGACTTGTACCGGCACAAGTACGGCGGGTCGGTGAGGATGAAATCCACCGACCCGGAGGTCATGCGTTGCATGACCTCCACGCAATCACCGTGAAGCACGGTGTGGCGTATCAGGTGAGTGGGGAGGACGCTCATTAGCACACCTCCTGGATCAACGGCTGCGCGCTCCAGTGAGATTCACTGCGGATGAGCTCAAAACCGTCTATCGAGCCGAGACTGTCGGTGAGATAGATGGCCTCGCCCTTGCGGATGGCGTCCTCGCGGCTCGTGGCCTCGACGATGACGCCCCATTCCTCGTAATCAAAGCACTTGACGAGGAAGCGCCGCGTGGCGGCGGGGCTCATCGCCCCGCCTCCGCGTCGGCTTTCGGTTCGCGAATGACCAGGCGGCCGTTCAAGGGCAGGCAGCTGAGCTGGATGTTGAAGCCCTTGCCGTC
Source organism: Bradyrhizobium frederickii (assembly GCF_004570865.1). Classification (GTDB taxonomy): domain Bacteria; phylum Pseudomonadota; class Alphaproteobacteria; order Rhizobiales; family Xanthobacteraceae; genus Bradyrhizobium; species Bradyrhizobium frederickii. The sequence continues at coordinate 80,370 of NZ_SPQS01000022.1, read as the reverse complement.
TTCGTGCGCCCAGGCTGCGCCGATTTTGGTCCAGAAGGCCTTGTCGCCTTCGCCCTCGACCACAAAGACACTGTGGGGGCGCTGGGTCTTTTCATTGCGTTTCATTTGGTTATCTCCCGTTTGGTTTTGCCGGCTGCGCCAATCGCGGCCGGACGGGAAATTTCGGGAGACGAGGAGATAGCGGGCGCGCAACGGAGGGTCCGGCCGAGGGACCCTTCAGGGATACGGTTGGATGCCTTGCGCGTACGCGCCTCGGCTCCAGTTTCCCCGTCCTCCTGGCCGTGTATTGGGGACAGACGCGCAACGGGAGAGTGGGCGTGACGCAGGAGAACCGCGCCACATTACAGATTAGTGGTCGTTTACGAAGGAGCCGCTGAGGTCCAGTGCGATAGTGTGGAAAAACACTTTGACGAAAGGCATTGCTCCGATGGCCCTGGCGTTACCCCACCTGGCGGCAGAATGATCGGCCAATAGGGTGAAGAGTTTTAGGTGAAGAGAACCCCGACTAGGGCGCGGACTCATTAGCACTCAGCCAAATTCGGATTGATGCGAGTTTGACGAACGCAAGATAGTTCGCTGCGAGTTTGTCGTATCGGGTCGCGATACGCCGACATTGCTTGATCTTGTTGAAGAACCGTTCGATCAAATTGCGTGCGGCAATGCCCCCGTCACCATGTCGCTAATGCTCTGAATTGACTTCCGCTTTCGACGGCGCAACGGAGGTGACCTTACTCGTTCCCGGCTCGCCCCAGTCGCGAATGACCCGCAGCAGACTTCACTATTGAGCCGACCCAACCATGCTGCTATGCTTTAGCCGCATCATGCCTTTTTCGGTTTTGATGGCGGGCGGGTAATCAGGCTTACGGACTGCCGCCTGCGTTTTGAAAATGGGAATACTTCAGCCATAGGCCCCGCCTCCGGACGCATTTTTAAGTCGGCCGGGAAATGTTTATTGGACGTCATTTCCCTCCGTTCTTCCCCAGACTCGGAGGCGGGCCTTTTTCTATCAAGCTTGATTGAAAAAGGATTTCCCCATGTCTCTTTTGACAACCAGTGCGCAATTAAACGCGATTGATCGTCATCTTAGCGCGAATCGGGCCAGCCACTACCTCCTTGTCTTGATAGTTGCAGCTGGCATCGCTCACTTAGCGACCTGTGCGGCGCAAGCTCAGTGCGCGGCTCGCGACGTTTTAGAAAGACAGCTGAAGCTCAAGATGCGCCCTGCCGAAGCGTCTCAACAACTCATTAAGTCCGAGCGCGATGTTGTGACGTGGAGAAGGGTTGCAATAGGCACTTTTGCTGATTCACTGAAGCTTCGCAACGAGCTCGACCGGATAGGCTGCAGTGTCGGTGGGCAAGCCGCAGAAGTTTTCGCTCGGCCGACGTTTCTCATTGCCACTCGCAAGACGAACATCGAGCTTGCACTCGTATCACCAGCGCAGCTTGGGTTCACGTCCGATACTGCGACCTTGGCTGACGTTTACACGCGCGCTCGAAACTTGGGCTTTGAACTTGCAGCAGCCGAAGTCGGGCCGCAATTGCGCATTCAATATTTCGACCAGCCGATTGGTGAGTTTCTCATCATCGGAATGGATCCGATCAAGACGTGGAGCGGCGAGCCGGTTATTCTAAATGTGGCGAATGGCGGTGCCGGATTGATCCTAATCGGCCAAGACGGTAGAGCCGAAGCCGAAATACCGATTATGTCTCGGATCATTTTCGCACGCTCGAGTAAGCCAGCTCCCAGCACCGAACTCACCGATCAAGCTGCAGTTCTTCTACCGGACTGAAAAGGAAAGGGCCGCTATTGGCCCTTCGCGTCATTTAGCTGCGCTGGAGAATTTAGTCGCTATCGAGGCATAGCGGACTCTGGCAAGCCGTGCGCTGGCAGATTTATGGGTTCACGGCCTAAAAAGTACAAGTGTTGCGGGGTGCCGGTTGAAAATGCCGGCACCCATGCATTTCTCAGATATCTACGCCAGTTCTATATAAAAAAGAAAAAAGCCATCCGACGGGCCGCGTATGGTCGATACGGCCCACGCAATTGTGCGATACCGCTGGTGGTGCTTCCGTATTGAAGAGCGGGCCTACTCGGCAAAGATACTGTCGAGCAAATTCGCGAGCCGAACGCCCGCCTTCTGAAGCTGCTCCCTCACGATAGGTTCGTTTGCGGCGAGATATTCGGTGTTGACGGTCACGCTGCCCTCGGGCTGGTCGCAGTAGGAGCCGTGCATCACGCAATAGCCCGTCTTCGCGGCTTCCGAGATAGCAAAAGACTCGTTGGCCCAATCGCTCGGGTCCGACGAAGTCCACTTGGTCTTCATCGCAGGAGTGATCGCATCGATGAGGTCTGAAGCCGCTTCATCGACATCGGGCCCGACTGCATGATTCACAAGACAGCTGTCCCAGGCGCCGTGCAGATTGCCCGAGCACTCGCCCTTCACCCTGATATTGTTTCCTCCCCGGTCGTCCTCAAAGGACACGTGGAGAGGCTGATGTATGTCGCCAACCCAGTGTCCAAGCGACTTGAGCGCAATAAGCCTGTCGGCCCGCTTGGCGTGCTTCGAGTTCACAATCTTCGAGTCGTTGAGGATGGCCGTGAGCACACATTCCGGAGCGTTCGGGCAGGTGTCCCCTGTTACCCCCCGCGCGTCGCGGGGCAGATTGATGAAGTGCTCCGATCGGCGAATGCGCGGATGGTCGGGAAACACGCAGGAGTCGGCGAACGTGTCGAACCTTTGGTCCGCCTGGATCAGCTTGCGTATGGCTGCGCGCGTATCCGGCTGAGCGAGCCGGTAGGCAATCTCGCAGACGATCTTGTGGCCTTCGTCGCCCCATGCCGAGGCGCTGGTGCAGAAAGCGAGAAGGAGAACAGCGGCTAAATAAAAACGGCGCATGCGGCTACCTCACGCCAAGACAATATGGCTGGAGCTTATCACCCCAAGTTGCGGTAGAGAAGAAGCTCGCGGCTGAGAAATGACAGGCTTCCGAGCAACGTAAAGTTGAACGCCGGCTCAGAGTGTGCATCAATAGGGATCGGGAAGGAGATCTGGGGAGGCTGCCCTTTTGCGGGCGGACTCTCGTCATCCGCCCGGTCATTTTCATTCAGCGATTTCAGGGGCATCCATGAGAGAGAACAGGACGAGGAACGGCCTGAAGGTCAACGCCGTTTCGGGCACCTACGTCGTCATGCTGGGTATCAACCTGCCGAAGCAGTCGTGCACCGGGCTGCGCGGCTTCGCGATACACCGCGTAGATCAGACATCCGAAGAGGCCGGATATATGACCGGCATGAAGGCGTTTGCAGAGACCGACCCCGGCTTCCCGGCCCCGGCGCACTACTCGACGCGGCAGCATCCCATTCAGAGCTTCCAGTGGGCTGACTACACGGCGGAGCCAGGCCACGACTATACCTACACTGTGTCGGCACTGAAGGGAGACCCGAAGGATCTTGAGGTCTTCCGGGAGGTCAGCGTCGACATCTCCACCGAAAGCCCCGAGGGCGGCGACGAGGACGTTTACTTCAACCGGGGCGTTGCCGGCTCCCAGGCCTATGTCGCGAGGTTCGGCGACAAAAGTCCCAAGAACGTCCCCAATGGGCAGGCCTGGATTTGGCTGTCCCGCGGGCTGTACGAGGCAATTGAGGCGTTCGTCAATTCCTGCAAGAAGGGCGACGGACTTCGCATCGCAGCATACGAATTCCACTACCCCGACTTCCTCAAGCTTCTTAAGGCCGCGAAGAAGCGCGGGGTCGACGTCAAGGTGGTTTACGACAAGCGGGGAGCAAAGCCCGGCAGGAAGAACCAGCAAGCGATCAAGACGGCAGGGATAGGTTCGTTCTGCATCCCGCGCACCGAGGGCAAGTCATACATCTCGCACAACAAGTTCATGGTGCGGATGCACAACAAGAAGCCGGTCTCTGTGTGGACCGGCGGCACCAATTTCTCGGACGGCGGCATCTTCGGCCATTCGAACGTAGGCCACCTGGTCGAGGACAAGGACGTCGCGGCCAAATTCCTGGAGTATTGGGAGTTGCTGGCGAAAGACCCGGAAACGCCGGCCGAGCGGAACGAGGTCGAGTTGATGACCCCGCTTCCGAAGGGAAAACTGCCCAAGGGCGTGACGCCTGTGTTCAGTCCCCGAAACGACCTGGCGGCGCTTCAGTGGTATGCCACACTGGCAAAAGGGGCAAAGGAAGGGCTCATGATGACCTTTGCCTTCGGCATGAACAAGATCTGGAAGGAGGTTTACCGCGAGAACAATGCTCAGTTCAGGCTCGCGTTGCTGGAGAAAGCCACGCGGCCTATGAAGGATGGCCCCGAGAAAACCAAGGAGCTGAAGGACATCCAGGCGCTGAGGGCGATGCCGGAGAACACGTTCGCCATCGGCGATTTCATCCGTTCCAACAAATACGATGGCTGGGTGAAGGAGCGGCTGACCGGCCTCAACACCAACGTTCGCTACGTGCACAACAAGTTCATGCTCGTCGATCCTTTGACCGACGATCCCATCGTGGTCGCGGGTTCTGCCAACTTCAGCGACGCCTCCACGACGGACAACGACGAGAACATGCTGGTGATCCGGGGCAATACGCGCGTGGCCGACATCTATCTCGGAGAGTTCATGCGGCTGTACACGCACCACACCTTCCGGGAGTCGCTCAAGTGGCGCAAGACGCCGCCGAAACCGCTTGAGACCGGTGACTGGTGGCGCGACTACTTTGGCAACACCGAACGTTCCATCCGTCGAAGGTTCTTCGCCCGGACGTCGGACTAGCCAACACTGTGGGGTCTGATTGCCTCACAACAATTTCACGGTCACCTTGGCTTTGCCTCCGTTGTTCGGGTAAAACGTGTCGCTGAGCCATGGCAGGCCGATCACCGCGTCGTTGACGTACAGAAAGAGCTCACCGCTGCGTGCAGCCTTGAACGTTGCCTTGTACGTTTGCGGAGTCGTGTTCGGAAGCGGGATGGGGTCAAGGAAATACTCGTCCACGCCGGTCTCGCCCACCCGCGCGATGATGCGGTACCAGGGTCTGAACAGGATGCGACGGAGGAATATCGCACCGCGAAACTTCCACCGGTTGGCAAGCTCTATGGTGGAGGTCCGGAAGCCACCTGGTGTGGTCGGCCGCTCGGCGTCGGTCCAAGGCTCTGTGACCGCGATCCTGATCTCATACGAGCGGCCGGAAAAGACCTTCAGGCCTGTTGGCGCACAGATCGCCGACGTCGCGAAGTCCGCGCTGTCCTGGTCGATGCCCTTGTTGACCGGGATAAGCCTGGCCTCTGCCGTGCCTATGCAGAATGCACCCATCGAGTCCGCGACGTTGAACAGGAAATGGCTCGCGACCGTCGCGCCGAACCAGACCATCACCACCACCAAAAACAGGGGCAGGACGTGCCGCTTCGCGGCGCGGATGACAAACTGATAGAGCGGGTGGGTCCTGAACGCGTAGATGGCGTCGTGCATCAGGCCAGAGAGCGGCACCGGCGCCGCCCGGTCTCGCCAGAGCAGGCGCATCCGGTCCTTGATTTTGCTGCTAAGGCTGCCGCCAAGAACCATAAGGATGATCACGGCGACGACGCCGCCGGCGAACCATTCGGGGTTCGCGGCGTACCAGTCCGTCCACCAGTGAAATGATTTCGGCAGGAAAGACTCGATGAACCGCACGGCTTCGGAGACCATCCGGATCGGTGACTCGAACTCATGCTCCTTGATGCGGTCGTGGAAAAGCCAGAACGCCGCAAGATGCAGCGTGGCGGCCAGGGTGGCGAAATACGCCAGCCGACGCATCCAGACGAAATTCCAGAGCTTTTCCTGTGCCGCAAAGCGGGCGGTCGCACCTGCTGGCGTCTCGAATGTCGTCGGCCCGAGCGGCGTGAGCTTGCCGTTGCGGGAAACCATGAGGTACTCCGGCGGCAAGCCGATCGGAGCATAGGCATTGCAGCCGCTGTCGATACGGTCGAACACACTTTCGTGGATCTTCGGCAACTTGACGCTGACGCCGACATACGGGTCATTGCACAGGTCAGAGACCTTCCGCGGGCCATAGCGATAGTAGGAGCCGAGGCCGGAACGCGAGTCATAGAGGCGGCCGTCCTTATCCTGCGCTGAACTGATCAGCTTAATGGAGTCGGGGTCTGCGAAGGGGGCCTCCTTGAAAACGAGACCACGCTTGATCGACTCGTCGACAAGCCAGGACAGCGGTACGAACGATACGGCATCGTCGGGATAACCTCCGCCCACGTTCGCGTGCATGCCGACGAACCAGACCTGGACCAGGCGCTCGTCGTCAATGGTGGTGGGGACCGCTGGCTTGGATTCGCCTTCCTCGGTCCAGAGCACGGGATGGAAGGTCGTCCGCTCATCGTCGAGCGCAAGCGCGTGCCTTGCGCATTTGACGCGTTGGCTCAAGACCCGGTTCGGAAGCTCAAGGGGCCAGATCCAGTTGCTGACGCCGCGCGTCATCTCGTCCATGGGCAGGCCGTAGGCCGCGACCGTGTCCCACACACCGACGAACTCTATGGATGGGATGTCCTTGCGGACGATCTTGGCGTAGGGCTTGTTGCCTTGCAAAAGGTCGAGCACCGGCACCAGGACGTAGTCGCGCAAGGCGCGGAAGAGCACCTCGATCCGCAAGATCGAGTGGTAGCCCTTTGCCCGGTAGGCCCTGTAAGCCTCGACCGCGCCGTTGTGCAGCTCCGCTTCGGTATCCGCCACAACCAAGCCCTGCTGAAGAATGAGCGCGCCGAGGACGCGCACGGTGAACGCGCCACGGCTGAAGCCGAAGAGGTAGATCTTTGAATGGCTCTGGTGATCGTAGTTGCGGCAGATGAACTTGTAGGCGTCGAGGATGTTGCGCTTGAGGCCGTATCCGAATGCGCCGCCCAGCACAGCGAGCGGAACGAAGGACGAGGTGCCCACGCCATCGTCGTATTTCGCGGCCTGGCTGTTGCCTTGCAGGTCGAGCGCCTGGAACATCCGCCAGACGTTCGTGCGCCAGACGCTTGAGGCGGCATTCCCGGTGCCGTCGGACAGGATAATGATCTTGGGGCTGGCCATGCGAGCGCCCTCCCTGAAAAGATAAAGTGAATGCGTAAGCGTAACAGGTGCCGGGAAGATTTCAACCTCTGATAGTCGTTCTATCAAATTCCGGAGCCCGCCTTCTCGCAGTGCTTTGGGGACAGACGCGCAACTGGAGATGGGCCTGAGACGAAATAGGACGGCGCCAGAATGCTTTTCTTTGGTCGGATGGACTTGGTGATCTGGACGAATAGGAGGCGCTGGCCCTCGGCGCTCCGCGGCTATTGCAGAGCACAACGTCAGCGGGTGTGCTATACGGACGCTCCCATTCAGGAGCGGCAGAGCACATGGCGAAAAAGAGGGAGATCGGAAAGTGCGTCCACTGCGTGAAGGAAGGCGTTGAACTTACGTCGGACCATATGTTTCCGAAGGCCTGGTATCCTTATGCAACGCCAGAAACCCTGGAGAGGTGGACATTTCCAAGCTGCTTCGGCTGCAACCAGCGCTTCAGCAAGATCGAAGGTGATCTGCTGAATCGCGTCGCTCTTGCGCTCGACACCAAGCACGAAGCATCGCAAGGCCTGGCCGACGCCGCTTTGAGGGCAATGGACCCCAAGGCCGGTCGGGATGAGAAGGACGCGGCCGCGCGAGCGGCCCGAGGCAAGAAGATGCTTGCAGAGATGTTCAAGGGGGAGGCAATCCCGGAAGGCCAGATCATGCCAGGGCTCGGCGAACGTTGGGGGCGGCCGAAGACCGAACAGCTTGCTATCAATATTCCCCGCGCGAGCTTTGACGCGATGACCGAGAAGATAGTGCGAGGGCTGGCTTATCGCGAGGATGGGCAGTTCATTGAAGCTCCCTACAAGATTGAAACCTTCATCGCTGAGGACGAGGCAGCGAAGGTAGTCAAGGAGTTGCTTGACAAGGCGGGCAAAGAATCAAACGCGAGAAGGGTCTAGAAATACGCCGCGCCGTGCTCGACGGAGACAAGCGGTCTGCACTGTATGAAATAACGTTCTGGCAGCAGTTCAAAACGTACGCGACGGTCGGATATGATTTCCTGCCGGGCTATCGTCTTCTAGACAGAAATGAGGCCGTCAAAGTCGGCGATCTCTGGTGTCACCAAGGTAAGGTGCACAGGTTTTGGCTACCCGCCAAGCTTATTGGGAAACAGCAACCCAATAACGACTATTGCAGAAAGATTGGTGTTTGAGTTCGCCTTGGGTTGCGGACGGTTCACTTGGTCAGAAATCAACGCTTCGCATGGCGCACTTCAGGCCCAGTTTCCCAAACTTGCCGTGCATCGAGGCAGGCCTGCAGTGATAATCGGCCGACCAACAATTTCGGTCGTTTGCCGCTTAACTCGTCGGTTGCTCGTTGGACTCATTCAAGCAACCTATGAGCGCCGAATCCTCTGGATATTTCAGTCGTGTCGGCCTTGAACCTCGCCGTACACGAGAATATCGACGTAGTGCTTGCCGGCGATGCGTGCGGCTGCCCATCTCACGACGTATTCCGCGCAACCGGGTTCGTTATAAATAAAGTGACGAAATCCACCGGGTGACCTGAGTTCATTGCGGGTTAAGGTGTGTATGGCAATCGGCCCTGGACAATCGGGGGCAGAGTTGGTGCTTACCTGTGGATTGGCAGAACTCATGAACAGTTCCTTTCCGTAGACGGCAAGGCACATGGCCGCTATCGCGTTTGACAGGAGAATGGCTAGTGAGACAACAGCTATGACGCCAAAGAATATGTAAGATGCGGGCAGGAAGAAGCTGTGCATAAAGCTGTCCACCAACGCCTTCGGAAAGGCGAAGATTCCTAGCACCGGAAGACACACAAGAAAAAAGATCCACCGTACGCCTTCACCGATAGCCTCCATCAGATTCGAATTGAATGAGGCGAGCCTCCGGCCCAATGCGCCAGCAGCGATTGATAGGGTGGCCTCGTCATCGATGCCTCGCAGTATGAGAAGGTCAGACTTGTGTTGGGGTTAGTCCCTCGTGAGATGTGTGCTGTACGAGCTGCTTACCCAGCCTGTCTCTCTTTTTCTTCTGGCGAGTGGAGTTAAAAAAGAAGTGGGCGACAATGGCGATGAGCGCCAGCGGACCATAAAGCACCAGCCAGAATTGCGTCAGGGGCTTAATGATGCCTGTCAGGAAAAGGAACGGGAAGACGCCAAGCATTACATTGGCAGCAAGATAGACAAACGTCAGAACTGGACTCGGCGAAAGTATGCTTGAGCGCGGAAAAATCTCGATAAACGGTGTCGCAAGCGTCGCGACCAGAATGTGCTTATCGGTACTCTTGAGATGCGTGGTCGCACGCACCGCAACGTTACCGCCGTGGCTATGTGCGATGACAAGCTGCCTCCTGCCTGGATTCAACCGCTGTTGCGATTCGAGCTGGTCCGCGAGCTGGCGCGCTGCGCTTTCTCTCGCAGCAATCGAGTTCGAACCGGACCATTTGCAGACTTCAAAATGCGGGGCAGGAATGCCCAGGGTTTCCAACTCAATGCTTAGGTGATGCCGGAATTCCGAACCCGCCTCAAACCAACGTGGAGACTTGGTCGGCTTATCCAGACTGAAGAACCCGCGTCCCCAGGTGCCGTGAACGAGAGTGATGATCCAAGCAGGATCGGCGGATGGTGCAACCATTGTGCCCCCCAATGCGGCATCCAATGTCATCTTGTATGGTCACCTGGATATTGGCAAGAGGCTGGCACGATGGCGGCGAGCCTCGTCAAAGGTCAAGCGGCTCGCGGACGAGGACCGGCAAGTACACGTATCCCGCTGCTACTGAACCGTAGAACCGATGGAAGCCATTGTGGACCGTGAAGCGGTATGGGCCCGACCTGGCGTGGTAGACCTCGACCGGAGGGAGCGCGCACTCGGGAGATTGGAATGCGAGGAGTATCGGGACCAGCTTGAACTTCTTAAGCATGGGTACGCCGGGATTGCGTTGAGGCGGCGCCACGTCGGCGAGAGGTACCACGTCCACGTCATTCCCGGCTCGCACCTGGTACGGGTAGTAGCCTCCCGGACCGGGCTGGAAGCGTTCCATTTCGGCGAATTGCCACCAATCGTCCGGTATCTCGAACGTGTCTGTATTTGCTGGAAGGCCGAAGCGCATGACTGGGGTTAACTTATCAGCCGATGAAAAGGCGTTTGGCTGCGCGAGAGATTCGCTGGAACAGGCTCGGGCTTGGCACCCGCTCAGGCAACTTCTCTGGGACATGGTCTCTGTTCGCAGGAGGTGCGCCAGTCACCTCAAACCCGCAGTGATCCCCCAGTGCGACGATATCGGCAAAGAGACATTCGGGGCTGCATTTCCCGTGTTGGCTCGGCTCCATGAAGCTGCCTACGAAATGATAGAGCTGCTGACCGGGGTTCGATCGGCCAAGAGGATCGAGAACCATCGCCAGCATCTGAAGCGTCTGAAGACTCGCGCAGGACATCGAGAAGGCGAAAACGTTTTCGCGAGCTTTCAGCGGGTGGCCCTTGTCCAATCCCTGGATGTAGGTCGGGTCGTCCAGGTAACCCTCCCGTTCCAGCTGAACAAGCCCAGCATCGTACTGGCCGATGCACTGCATACATTGATGTCCCACGGTGACTGTATGTGCGCGCCAGTCAGCGGCGGCCAATTCCTCCTGTCGGTTCGTGCGCACTGATATTCCGCCATCAATGACAGGAATCAGGTGAGCATAGGCAATCAAATTGAGGACATGCCTTCCCCAAGGGCGGTCGACGCAGGAGAACAGGACATTGCAATCCAGCGCGGCGCGAAAGCCGGCGTCCTCATAGACAGCCGCCACGACCGGCAGGGCGTTGAATCGTGCTGCCGTTGCGCATTCGCCTAAGTGTCCCGCCAATGCTTCCGCCTTCAGCACCCCGACATTGCTTCGCTTCGCGTAGAGGAGGCGGTCCAGATTCTTGGCCTCGATCCTGTCGAAATCAACCACCGTAACGTCTTCAATTCCGGTACGGGCCATGCCCTCGGCGATGAAGGCGCCCACACTGCCCGCTCCGACGATGCCAACCCGAAGCCGCGCGAGATCGGCCTGCTTCTTCCTGCCCCACGCAGAGATCGTTCGTATCTGCGCATCTGTCCCGCGTGGGACCGGCGCGAGAGCCTCCATGAACGTTGAGCGAAGTTTTTCTCCAACCACGCGGACGGTGGTGCAGTCCTGCCTTGCGTACTGGCGCGGTGCCGTGCGTTCCCAGAATCTGGCGCTCCAGGCTCCATCGCTTGCGACCGTGAAGCCCACGAAGGGAAACTTCGTGGCGCCGTAGACGGCGGCTGCATGACCCTGCTCGGTGTTGATGTCATCCGGACTCATGCCCTGCCATGCCAGGCCGCCCGGGTGACTGTGCATGAGCGCGAGACCTGCGCCAGCCTCCGCGGCTTCCGAAAGGGCTCGGGTGAAATAGTGGGATTCGAAGCTGGCGTTGCCGTGGACGTTCCGTTCGCCTTCGCGCGGTAAGATCAGCCGTTCAACCAGAGCGGTCGTCCGCGTCTGCCCTGTGCTCGGGTGCCAGAGCGCGAAGCAGAGATCTTCCTGGCGGTCGGCGCGTAACAGGTGACGTCGCGCTAACGCGTCGACCGCCTCGGACATGGCCGCACTCCGGACGGCCCTTGTCATTGCGTGTCCCATAGTTTCCAGACGTGGCTCATGTAGGTAGCCACCGCCTTCTTCGCGGCGCCCCAGTTCTTGTAAGGGCGAGACCAGTATTGCCATTCACCACCCAACGCGTTCTGAAAGTCGGCGCTGTCGTGAATGCCGCCCCTCGGATGTTCGCCTCCGCCCTGGTTGGGATAAAACCTGGGGGATACGTGGACTCCCCTAGGCGATGTCATCGGGAAGTCCCCCGGTACCACCAGACCCAGCTTGATCTGCTGCCCGGCGAATTTGCCGGTCGGAATTTCGTAGTCGAAGTAAACATGTTCGGTCTTGCCGGGTGCAATCGCGGGATTGAAACCGAGCGATTTCAGACCCGCGATGAAGCAGGGCACCCCGGTTCTTGCAGTCCCATCGGAAACTGGAGCGGGACCGACCGAGATCACCTGGAAGCTGGCGTGATCGTGCAATCTGAACGGGACGTCGCCCTTGCCTTGAAAGTTGGCCTGGTGGTGGGGATCGGTCTCGACGAGATAGTGCGTCGCGACATCCAGACCCGAGAACTCCTTGATGATCTCGTTCGGAGTCCACTTGCGTTGCTCTGTCTCGTAATCCTCACCGTCCACCGAGAAATGGATGATTTTCGGATGGTGGTGGGCCTCTTCAAGCTCCTCCTCGGCAGCTTCGAGCTTGTGCTCGGCCGCGTCCAGGTCCTGCATGCCGTGCTGGATCTCGTCCTTGGCCTTGTCGATGTCAGCCTTGGCCTCCTCGATATCGTGCAGGGCTTTGACTTCATCGTGCCCGCAGGCCTCGTGGCCCTTGGGCCCCGCCTCAATGGGCTCCTTATGACCTTCCTGGTTCGCTTCGCTCATCTTGCCGTCTCCTTTATCAATTAGTCAGCGGATATGCTGATTAGCGTATTTTACGCCGAACGACGCCCGAGTCAACTGGGCGCCAAGTTATTGATTTCAGGAGAAAAGATTACCGGAGGCTAGTTCCTGGCCGAGAATCCCCAGAATCTTCAGGCGCACGGTGGCCGCCTCGCGTGAGACGGCAAAGCCATTCACGACTGCATCGATCAGTGCGACGCCATTCTCGCTGGTTGGTGACGAGGGCCCGTAAATGTTCCGCTGCTGCTGGATGTCGCCCACGACTCTCTTGAGGTAAGTCCTTGGCATAAGGGCCGCGCCAGATACATAGCCGGCCTGCCATTCCATCCAGTCAGTCTTGCTCGCGGAGACCATCGTATCCCGCTTGCAATAGATGGCATTGGGCTTCCGATTGCCGTCCACGGCTAGCTGGCGCTGCTCGAGCGCGAAAAGGTAGGCGTGCAGGATCACATGCCCGTATTCATGGGTAAGGGTGGTGCGCAGCCGGTTCTCGAACCTGTGGACGTCATTGGAGATCGAGACCCTTGGCTTTCCGGCGCGGGCAAACTCAGTGACGCCTTCAACGCCGGCGCCATACATGGTCAGGTCGGCATGCTGGTCCAGATCCGTAACGTCCCGCTCGATCAAGGTCGTGATATCGTCAGTCGAAATAGGAAACTCGACCTTGCCGTGCTTGCTCCGCAGGTGGTCCGCCACGAGCTTTTCGAACATGGAATCAAGTTCGGCAGGCTCGTAGTGAGGCCTCTCCCGAAAACCATGCATCGTGTCGCGGACGTACCTCAAGCGCTATCCTTTCAGGTGTCTCCGAAACGCAACGAATGCCTGGTTGACCTGGTCAGGAGTGGATTTTCTTATCAGTTTTCTGTCCTGCTCGGGCAGCATTCCGATCACGCCGTACAAAGCCAGCGGGTCTATCTTTAGGACCTTCGCAAACTCGCTCACCAAATGGTCTGAGGACGGGCTTCTGCGATCGTGCTCGATGTCGTTCAAGTACTGCGGAGTTATTGCCTCGCCGTCCTCCTTCACGATCTTAGTGGCGAGTTCCTTTTGGCTCATGCCCTTCTCCTTGCGCGCGGAGGCAATTGCACGTCCAAAGGACGACATATCCAGACCCATACCGTAGACCTCTCCTATTTTCTGGAAGCTTATCAGCTAATTAGCTGATTGTCACTCGTGAAATGCCATTCGGTGCCGCAGATGCTATCGCCAGAGTGACATTTTAGACGGGAAGAAAGTGCCCCGCATCGTTTCCGACGCGGGCCAGGTAGCTCTGCACGTTGCGGGTCATCAGCTCTCAACGGGCTTCGACCATTTCCAAGTCTTGGAGGATGGTTTCCCTTGCCGCGCCAGCGTAGCCCAGTCGGTCAGTCGCCCTGGCGCGTATCATCCGTAAGCGTCCGCCTCAGTCCCTACTGGTTCAGTATTGGGACCGTCCTTGTCGAGGTGCTGGTTCTCTACCTCTGGATAGCCTTTGCACTCCGCAAGAAGGATCACACGTTGGGATCTTTCTTGCGCGCGTTGAACCCCGCACAGGTCTCCGCGGGCCCGGACGGCAAAGGAAGTCTGTCGACCTTCCAGACACTGGCTTTCTCTCTGGCGGTTGCTGCCCTGATTTCGCTGCTTCTCCTTCAGACCGGAACGTTGGTTGATCTGTCCGGATCGATCCTGACGCTCTTGGGCATTAGCGGCATTGGCGCAACCATAGCAAAGGGCACTGACAGCCAACGGAATACGTTGTCGGCAGACAATCGGGCATGGCTCCTGCGCCGCAATTGGCTTCCGATGGCAAAGACGTCAGTCGATCCGTCGAATGCGAGCTGGCGTGACTTCTTCTCCACTGACGGTGCCTTCGATGTGTACCGCTACCAAAGCTTTATATTCGGCTGGTCGTGATCGGTGGGCTGATCGCGGCGGGCGTAAACCAGCTTTCGACCTTCGTCGTTCCGGACACGATCCTGGGCATCGTCGGACTTAGCCAGCTCGTCTACATCGGCGGCAAGCTGGTGACACCCACGAACATTTCCGACCTCAATGCGGCCATTGCCAGTCTCCGCTCTGAAGAGCAGAAGCTCAAGGCCGCCGCGATCGCCGCTAAGCAGGGCCAGGTGATAAGCCTGGCAGAGGCGATCCCGCTCGTGGGCCAAAGCACCTACGACGCATACCGTCAGACAGCCAGGGATGTAGCCGCCATCTTCACCGATGCGACCGGCATTACCGTCGCTGATGCATCCCTCGAACCTCTCGTCACATGATAAAGGCAGACTGACATGGCTAAGAACATCTTGGTGTTCGCGGACGGCACGGGCAACGAAGGCGGTCTCCTGCCTGACGAGAGCCGCACGGTCTATAAGCTATACCGCGCTACGCGTACCGGGCCGGATTCGATCATCGACCCAGAGAGGCAATTAGCACTCTACATTCCCGGATTGGGACGCCTGTGCCTGGACACACCAACGCTTGGGGCAGGTTGAAAGAGACTGTCCAGCAGATGTTCGGATCGGCATCACGAAGAAGATCATCGATTGCTATGTCGCGATTATCGGCGTCGGGAGCCTGAAGATCGTATCTACCTGTTCGGCTTCAGCCGCGGCGCCTATACGGCAAGGTGCCTCGCGCACGTGCTCGAGCTCTGCGGTATTCCGACGAAGGAGGGGGACGGTCAGCCGATCAGTCTTGATCCGGCTTCCTTGAGGAAAGTTACCAAGGAGGCGGTCTCCTCGATCTACTGGCTTGGAATGCCAAGGGCAGCCGCGGAAGCCGACAAGCGGGCGGCGCAGTTTCGCAATGCCTACAGCTCACAGGTCGGACGTCGTGCAGGGGCTTCCGCCTATTTTATCGGAATTTGGGACGCTGTCGCCGCGATCGGTTGGCAACGCTTCTTTCCAGACTGGGCTTACGATCGACATTTTCCATCGGATATCCAGTACGCACGGCATCTGCAATCAATCGATGAGGGCCGGAGGGACTTCAAGCGGGTACCCTGGGGAGGAAGCGGTACTGTGAAGTGGCCAGACCGAGAGGGTGAGCCCGAGCAGTTCGACCAGATCTGGTTTGCCGGCAATCACGCCGACATCGGTGGAAGCTATCCCGAGAACGAATCTCGCCTGTCAGATGTCACGCTGGCCTGGATGGTGGAATTCATCACCCAGAAGATTCCGGAGGCCGGTCGCGTCTTGGTCGATAGTGACCGGTTAAGATTATATCCGTCGGCGGACGGCATGATGCACGATGAATGCATGGTGGGTATGGGTGGCACCGCGCTCAAATGGTCAAAGGCAGTGCGACAGGTGCCCGACACGGCGCAGCTTCACCCAACCGTCTATGAGCGGCTGTCAATGAAGGCGGTGCGCAATTTTACGAGCTTTGCACCGTACAGGCCCCTCGCTTTGCAGAACCATCTTAAGGCCAAGGCATATTACGAGGTCGCTAGCAGCGGAGGCGGTGGCACGGCCGCAACCAGCAGCTAAAAGAAGCAGGAGGCTACCGTGAATGGTACTTTTCCCACTTGATTCCAGCGCGGCTGCTACCTGCATTTCCGGATGGCGATCGAATGCGGGCGCCTTATGGATCGTCTCTGGTCAACCAAAGGATAAAGGAAAATTGCTGCCACAGCGGAGCTGAGTCCGATAGTCCAGCCCCACAAACAATCGCCGGCGCGGAACTATGCAATGTGCCAATGTGCGGGTATCCACCACATGGACAGAGTAGCCCTGTATCGCTGCGGGCAGGATTCGGTGAGTGTTCCTCGCTTTGAATAGGCTTGCCCCCGTCGGGCAGGTCGCAATGCGCTGACGCCCTGCCGCGGAATGAACCAGCATCCGAACTCCTCGAGGTGCCACTCACTTGGCGCGATCGGCCAGTGAGAGCGCCGCTCGGCAAGCACCCGGTCAATTTACCGTACGAGGCCGCCCATCCTCAACGCGGCCAATTCGGGCGTTTCATCGGATAGCGACCACGAAAGATGGCCGTCTCCTATCGAGTCGATGAACGCTTCCCGCGCCTTCTCGATCCGCCTTTCCGTCAGATTTCGGTAGGCCTTGTGGGCGCTGCCGGGAGCACTGCGAAACAGCGCGTCAAGATCAACCAGAGCTTTCCTGAGCTCGTCGCGACTTGCATTCGCAATCGCCTCGTTCCCGTGAGCAAGCTCTTGGGCTGCCTTTTTCCAGGCAGCAAAGGCCTCTCTCTCGGTTCGGTTGTCGACGGGTCCGGGCAAAATCTTGGTCCAAATCACGCAAGCAATATGTCTCTTCGATAAGCGCGCGTTAGCCTGTTTGCAATCGGCTCGACGCGTTGCTCACACCTCTTGGTCTCGATGTTGTCCGGTGATTCGGCTCGGCTTTCGATGACGCGTCGCGGCTCGCGGAAAATCTGCGCCAAGAACTCGGGGGGCAACGAAAAGCTGCAATGTGGTCACGATGCTATTGACGAACTGATGCGACTGTTTTTCAATCTAGCGGGAGATCCGCGCGTGGTCAGCGACGCGGACGGGGGCGATCATGTGGAAATTCAGCCGCGCCGCGGCATGCGCTGGCATTTGCCTTGCCATGGGCGGGTGCACGAGCCTGTACCATATTCATGATCCGCAGACCGGCGTGATCACGGCCGGCGAGCTGCCGTATTTTCTCAAGTCAATCAGGTGTGAGGTCGTGACCTTCTACCAAATCGAGCGCGAGAGGCGGAAGGAATACCTTAAAATCTACAAAACCCGGCCAGAAGAAGCGTTCGACAGGTACGCCCATTTTGACATCGACCCCTTCCTGTATGGCACCTTCTTCCTGGAGTTGAAAGTGACCGATACCGGCGGACTCGGGTCAGGGACAGCATTCGACTACAAGCGGATTCTAAGCGCGACGAGCAGCGATATCACTCATGTAGGCCCCACCGCTTCGGCCCAGGACACTTATGACCTGATCTGGTCATTCCTCATGAAGCAGAACGCCCAGCTTGCGTCCGATACCACTCCTGCCACTGCCGGTTCTGGGACCTATGAACGTGGTTGCTATCGTGGAACGCCGACTGATCTGGCCGAGCTCGAGGCCCTCGCCGAGAATAAATTTCCGGAGCGGGTCGCCTATAAGCGCATCATTGTCGATGCTTCGAAGCCGTTTGCGACGTGGTTGCGGGACAACGCTGTTCTCATCTCGGCCAACAATCTGACGCCGGCCATGCCTTCGGAGAGCGCGGAGCCAGCGCAAATGACCTACACGTTCTCGGTTCAGGTGACCGGCGGCGTCGAGGCAAAGTACTCGCTCACTTCGGTGCGTTGGACCCCCGCTGCAGTCCAGGCTTCTGCCTCCGCGCAGCAGTTCAGCAATCTCGGGATTTATATCAATGGTCCGAATGCCGTGCTTGCCAATGGAGCCAAGTCCGGCTCGGCTGGCTATGCGGCAAAAACGCCGCCGCTCGGATCAAAAGATAACCCCATTTATACAGCCCCTTTGCCAGGGGGAGAGAAATCGCAGGAACTCCCGGGAGGAGCGGGAGCTGGCGGTCGCCGCACTGGGGGCGGACCTCGGACCAATGGTTTCATTGTGGCGCCGGTGCCAGTCTTCCCGCCGAGCCCAACTCCGACCCAGTAAGAAGCGTGTTTCGCCTTTGGTTGCCCAGACTCGTACTGCTGCTCGCGCTCTCTCTGTCTTGGAGCGCGAATGCTCAGCCTGCGCTTCCTTCCGGCGTGTCCGAAATGGAGTTATACGGCACGGTCATCCGCGGTTCGAAATGGGACATCAAGGAAATCCCGGTCTGCTGGGAAAACCTCAAAGCGCAGGACAGCAAGTATGCCGACCTCGTCCGGAAAGCGGTTGCGGAGACTTGGGAGACGGCAGCGCAAGGGGGCGTCCGGTTTTCGAAGACGTGGCCCGCCTGTACCGACGGCGCGTCGGGCATTCATGTGCGGATCGCCGACGAGGGTGCTCACACGGACGTTGTCGGAAAATACCTGGACGGCAAATCCTCGGGCATGACTCTCAATTTCAGTTTCAATCATTGGAGCAAAGGCTGCCAAGACAAACGCGAATTTTGCATTCGCGCGGTCGCGGTCCATGAATTCGGACACGCGCTCGGCTTCACGCATGAGCAGAATCGTGATGATGCTCCAGAGCAGTGCCGCAAAGAAAAAGCGTCAGGCTCGGTCGGCGATTACAAAGTCACCAAATACGATCCCGATTCAATAATGAACTATTGTAATTCAGCATGGAACGGAAACGGACAATTAAGCCCACTCGATATCGCCGCTGTCAGGACATTCTATCCGTCCTGACATTTGGCGTCGTTACGTTGATGTGCGCGCCGGCGCGAGCGGACCGCGCGGCGGTGCAGATTGCCGCGCGCTACAACGTCAGGACGGTTCACGTCCAGTTCGTTGGCGTGATGTTCAACGGCAAGCAGGAAGTCGGTGGTGGTTCCGGGCTACTGATCGGCGATAGCCTCGTGCTGACCAACAGCCATGTGATCGGACGCGAGGAGAATTACCAGACCTTCGAGGTTGATGCCCGGCTCGGATCGCGCAATGCGAACCCGATCAAGGTCACTGCCGTGCATCGCGACGATACCCGGGACCTGGCACTCCTCGAATTGGCGCAGCCAGCGGGAAGCAGCGGCGGAGCCTCGCGGTGCCCGATGCCTGTGATCGACGATAACCAGCAGGCCCCGATGGGCACCCAGCTGTATCTGCTCGGCTACCCACTCGATCTGGATCTCAGCATATCGAGCGGCCTGATCAGCAACCAAACCAGCCCCAACGGCCGGTGGCAGACCGATACGGTGATGAACGTCGGCAACAGCGGCGGGCCGGCTTTCAACGAGTTCGGCGCACTGCTCGGGATCGCGGTCGGCGGTATCGTCAAGTGGAATGAGGCCCAGGTTTCGGGTGTCAACTTCATCATCCCCGCGACTGTGATCACGGCAAGCCCACTCTACAACATGATCGCCGCCATTCCCCAGCCGTCCGTTTGCTGGACGAAATGGGTGGACACAACGATCTCATTCGAGAACTGGAGCAAGCTAAACTCCACGCATGTGCAGACCCAGGCCAACGCTGGCGTGAAGATCCCCGAGATTCTAGCTGGAGCAATCCACACCCTCGTGCCCGAAGACCGTCGCCTCATCGTGAACGTGCCAGCATCGCAGCTCGTCGAGCCGAAGCAGATCGATCGCTCGTATACGGTCAACAAAACCAAGGACGATCACCCGGTCGTGTTTGCCGAGCATTCGGCGGATTATACCGAAAACTTCCCGGCTGAGCCCGGCTACCGCATCACAGGATGCAAATGGCATGTCGAGACGGCAAATGGCGCAAGCAATATCGCTTGCGCGATCAACGACGGCGGAGCGCAGGCGCGCTTCACCTATAAGCTCACCAGCGGGCCCGCCGTGGACAGGTACCGCGGATGGTTGGGGGCTACGGTCAATGTGTCTCAGGTCCTTGCGAAGTAGGTGTCTATAGAATGGTCATGCTTGCATCGCAAATTCGGGCCTCGAACCGTCTGCAACGGATCGGAGAGGTTTGCCGACGTCTCCGGACAGTGCTCATTGTTTTGTTCTGCGCGCTCGCGACCGGTTGCGCCCATCAGGGGCCGGCCTCACAGCCGCTCAAGCCACATGTCCACAAGGCCCCCAAGAAACATGGGAGCGCGTTGAAGAGATACGGCTACCGCTACGGCCCTGGATACTACCACCATGTTCGACACTATCATGGCTATCGGCCATGGCGGCCGGCGACGGGTGAGGCAAGCGAGGAGGCACCTCCCAACAAGAGCACCACCGGAGCCGAGGTGGTGGTCAACAAGTCTGCGATCAAGGGCTTGGTACCGGTCTACTTTGCCACCAATCGCGTTGTGACGGGCGGGCCCGGTCTAGAATTGAGCCAGATCTCGTATGGCCGGGCCGCTTCCAACACCTTGGGCTATGTGACGGTCAGCATTCCTGTTATTCACAAGATGGGCGAAGTAGAAGTACCTGGAACGACCTGGTTGGGAATCAAAGAGGCGGAGCAGGACGGTAAACATTTCCGTATTCAGAAGCTGAATCGGCTCTCACGCGAGGAGTTCGCGGCTGCTATAGCTAATCCGGCAGATAGCCTGATGCTCTTTGTCCATGGCTATAACGTTGCGTTTAATGACGCGGCTTTCAAGGCAGCCCAAATCGCTTTTGACGCCAACTACAAAGGCCGCGTCATGATGTATTCCTGGCCGTCCAAGGGCGGATGGAAGGACTACGACTACGACCGCGAGAGTGCTCTGTTCGCGCCGGATGGCCTCTTCGACCTTCTCCAGCTGATCAAGCAGGAGGGCAAGGTCTCCAGAATCATCGTCATTGCACATAGCCTCGGTAGCGAAGTCGTCCTTGGCGCCTTGCAGCAAGCTGCCTTAAGCCAGACGGCGCTTGGTATTACCGAGTTGATTTTTGCTGCCCCGGACGTGGACCGCGATCTTTATCTGCAACGTGCAAATCAAATTAAGGCAGCCGCAGGGGCCGTGACTCTCTATGCCTCTTCGACGGATCTGGCACTGCTAGCTTCGTTGAAGAAAGCACAGTCCAAGTCTCGAATGGGGTTCGTGACGAACAGCGGGCCAACTCTCGTGCCCGGTATCGAAACAATCGATGTTTCGGCCGTCGGAAGCGAAATGTTTGCTCTCAACCATAGTACGTATTCTACGAGCCGCGCAGTTCTCGATGACATTGGCCGGATTATCTCTTCTTCAGCGCATCTTAAACCGCCGCAGCGGACTCCGACCTTGCGATCGATGCCCGACGATTCCAACACGACTTATTGGATGTATCCCTACTAAGGCCTGGCTATTCGGCTGTTTGCAGACGCGTTTGTGGCGGCCGAAAAGAGACAGCAAGTGTGAGCGCGCTCAGCACGAAATGTTGAGCGCGCGGAACCGAGAGTGTTTGATTATATGACAGTCACGCCATCTGCCCGGAGTTGTGCTCCCCTCATCATCCGAAATTTACGATATGCAGGCTTTCTGTGTCGGGCTGCTTGCCGCGAATCATGCCTTCATCGCGCCGAAAGGCTGCGTTGATTGCTCTAAACGGCACGTACAGCACACCAGAAGCCGAATAAGAACGAAGCGTTGTCGATTCACTGCGGCCTCCGATTGTAATCGAACAATCTGAGGGCTTGGGGCCATAAGGAACGGGTGGGGCTACGACGGCTGCTGCATTGCTTGCGTTGTCGTATCCAAGAGGCTCTTGGGAGCTATGTCGGCTTCGATAAACGTCGGGCTGTATGGGAGGGGAAATGAAGCGTTTCGTGAAAATTGTAGAGAGGGCCGTCAGCTATTCGAATTATCGGACGATTGGCTAAGAGTCGGACGTTCGAGACGGCGGCGCCCCGTGAATGTGAACGAGACGATCGACGAGTCGGTATTCGAACGCTGGCGGGCGGATGCGTCATACCGTCTCAGGAATCTTGTCGGATGGCCGATCGGAAGCACGTGAATCCGGCAAGCTTGAACAAATCTGTTCGCGCAGACGACCCGGCCGTCAGCGCTTCGTATCGAGAGCATCGACATTTAGGTGTGATCGCCGCATCGGAATTAAAACTAATTGGGTTTCGTTCAAGAAAAACTAACTGGAAGGATTGCAGGTATGTTTGCGAGGGGCTCCGAATGGCGCGAGTGGGATCTGCATGTCCACTCGCCAGCCTCATTTCATTGGGACGGCGAGCGCTTCGGTACGGACAAGGTGCGAAACCGTCGCCTCGTCGACGAGATGATCGGTGCCCTAAATGACGCTGCTCCAGTGGCGTTCGGGCTCATGGACTACTGGACGTTCGATGGCCGGTTCGCGCTAAAGGCGCGACAGAGCGAACAAGGCGCTCCGGCACTTCTGAAAACAGTCTTTCCTGGTATCGAACTGCGGTTGGCAGCGCCAATGCAGGGCCGGCTTAATGCCCACGTCCTCTTCTCCGATGAAATCAGCGATCAGCACCTCAGAGACTTTCTCTCGCGGCTCAAGCTTGAACTCATCAATCAACCGCTATCTCGTGATGCGTTGATGGAGTACGCCCGCTATGTGGGCGCGGACAAACTGGCCAAACATGGAATTGACAAGAGCAGGGTTGTTTCAGAAGACGAGGAGGCCTTCGCCGCTGGATGCAGGATCGCGGAGTTGAAGGTCGACTCGTACAAGGAGGCGATACGCGAGGTTCCCAGTGGTCGCGCAGTTGGCTTCATGCCGTTCTCGACCTACGACGGACTTGATTCAATAAATTGGACGGATCACTACGCGTATGCGCTGGGTCTGTTCGAATCTTCTCCCATTTTTGAAACGAGAAGCACGGATTATTGGGCCGCCTTTTGCGGTGTTGAAACAGAAGGAAACAAAAAATGGCTCGATAATTTCCAGGCGGCATTGAAGGGCGTTGCTCGACTCGCGGTCTCCGGCAGCGATGCCCACAGCTTCCGAGGTAGCGGGACCAACGACAAGCGCGGATACGGTCAATTTCCCTCCGGCAAGCGTACGTGGATCAAGGCCGATCCCACCTGGAAGGGGCTGTTACAGGTGCTGAAAGAACCTGCGAAACGCTCGTTCTTAGGCGAGCTGCCGCCGAAGCTAGAGCGGATCAATGGCCACAAAACATTCTACATAGACCGGATTAGCGTCTACAAAAAACCTGACAGTGCGCTTCCCGACACTTGGTTGCACGGAACCGAAATCCTTCTGAACCCAGAACTCATCGCGATCATTGGTAACAAAGGAAGCGGCAAGAGCGCCCTTGCGGACATCGTGGCGTTGCTAGGAAACTCGCAGCAGAATGCTCACTTCTCGTTTCTCAAACGCGACCGATTTCGCGGGAAGGCGGGTGAACCGGCGCGTCAGTTCATCGGCAAGCTATACTGGCTAGCTGGCGATCCATGTGTGATGAGCCTTGCCGATGATCCATCGCCCGAACGGGTTGAACTTGTTCGGTACATACCTCAGGGACGATTCGAAGCCCTTTGCAATGATCACGTGTCAGGCAAGACAAACGAGTTCGAGAAGGAACTGCGCGAGGTGATTTTTTCACACGTTCCGAACAGCGTCCGTCTGGAGGCTCTCAGTTTCGATCAGCTTATTGAGAAACAGGAGAATGTCTTCCGAGCTCAAACGAGCGAGCTTCGCAAAACGTTGAGGGCGCTCAACGAGCAGATCGTTGAAACTGAGGATCAACTCCATCCCAACGTCCAGAAAAATATCGAGGAGCAGGTCAGGCTCAAGGCGAAGCAGATCGAGGAACACGTGACAGTTAGACCTGCACAGGTCGAACAACCTACGGCGGCTCTTACTGCCGATCAGCAAGCGGCAAGTGCAAGGCTCGCGGAGATCGGCGCGGCGCTGGAGCAGCTCAAGACTGAGGCCAAGAAGGTTGCCGATGCTAAGCGACTGATCGGCAAAAAGCAGAGATCGCTCCGCAACATCGGCGAGCGTATTAGTCTGTTTGAGAAGCAATTCGCGTCCTTCGTATCAGAGATCGCGGATGACCTCGCCGCAGTCGACCTGACAGCGGAGAAGATGATTAGCTTGACAGTCAACCGCCACGTACTGATTCAGCTTGAGCAAACGATCCTTGCGAGCGACGCAGAGATGGCAGAAAGGATCGACAGCGCCGCTAAGAGGGAAGCGGCTCTGGTCGCTGAGCAGAAGCAGCTCTCGCAGACATTGAACGACCCGCAGCAAAAGTACCAAGCGTACACGGAAGCCTTGAAGAGTTGGCAGGTCGCCCTGGAGGCAATTGAAGGATCCGAAACGGAGCCGGAAAGCCTTAAGGGATTGCAACGACGGCTCGCTCAGTTAAATGAACTTCCGACGGTACTGGCACAAAGGCGGGCGGCGCGCCGGGAGATTACCAGCCAGATTTTTGCAGTACTCGAAGAACAGCGCGCAGCGCGGGAGGCATTGTTCGCCCCATTGCAGCAGTTGATTCAGAATAATTCGCTGATCCGAGACGACTACAAGCTTCAGTTTCAAGCCAAGCTGCTCGGCTCGCCTGACGCCATAGCGACGAATCTTTTTGGAGCCATCAAGCAAAACATTGGAGAGCTGCGGGGCGAAGACGAGAGCTTCGTCGCGATCCGTAGCAGATTTGAGAAGTATGCCTTTGAAGATGCGGCCGATGCGGTTGGCTTTGCCGAAGAGGTCACTTCCCTGCTGACCGAGAGCGCCGATAAGGCGGCGCCCAATGTCCCGGGGATCAGGGCACTGATGAGGAAGGACAAGGCCCCGTCGGAGGTCTACAACTATGTATTCGGACTTCAGTATTTGGAACCGAAGTATACGCTGCTGTTCCAAGACACACACATCGAACGGCTGTCGCCCGGGCAGCGCGGTGCTCTTCTATTGATCTTTTATCTCTTGGTCGACAAGGGACGAAATCCGATCGTCCTCGATCAGCCGGAGGAGAATCTGGACAACGAGACGGTTGTGAGCTTGCTCGTTCCGGTTCTCAACGAAGCAAAGAAATCGCGACAGATTATCATGGTAACGCATAATCCAAACTTGGCCGTCGTGTGCGATGCCGAGCAGATCATACACGCAACATTCGACAGAAAGAATGGCGCCCGCATCTCGTATCAATCAGGTTCTATCGAGGATGGAATAATCAACAGGGCTGTCGTTGATGTGCTGGAAGGCACGAAGATCGCCTTTGACAATAGAGGTCAGAAGTACCACTGAGCT
This sequence comes from Bradyrhizobium frederickii, assembly GCF_004570865.1. Taxonomy (GTDB): domain Bacteria; phylum Pseudomonadota; class Alphaproteobacteria; order Rhizobiales; family Xanthobacteraceae; genus Bradyrhizobium; species Bradyrhizobium frederickii. The sequence goes on along the minus strand of NZ_SPQS01000022.1, from coordinate 55,173 downwards.
CTAGCGTGAGGTCGCCGATAGCGACTTATGATGACGCTGCCTAGCAGCAGTGCATACGGCTATCACACATTCCTCCGTATCGTCATTTCCGCTTAATCCGAAGTCCTAACCGCGTGTCGCCTTCAAGGGCGATCGGTCGCCTGGGCCGTTGCGTTTGGCTGTTTGGTTTGATGGAGATTCAGGCGTCCTCGCATGCTCTTCGCGATGCGCGGTTTTGGGGCGCTGCTTGGAACGGTGTTCCTGCCGGGACTCTGGCGACAGGTAAGGCCATTCGTCTTGCCTGTAGAACTCCGACCAGACTTGAACGGCGCGGAAGCATTCAACGCCATTGCGCGAAACAGCAGGCACGCAAAACGGTTACTACGAAGCGGGCGCTAACGACCCCTCTTAGGTATGCATCTCATCTGACTCCGTCCGGCATTATCGAGGGTAGGCTGTGAAAGCGGATCGAAGATGAACTACATGATTTGCTGCGGCTGGGAGAAATAACCGCCTTCGGCACGCCGGATGGAAAAAAGCCATACGAGAAAATTGCACCGGAAAGCTGGTCACTTTTGGAGTTAGATCTTTCGGACATAGACAGGAAGCCAAGCCCGGCCCTGCACGCTGTCAAAATAGGTCGGCAGACAACGGGCACCGCATACGGATATGTCTGGATCAAGTTCTGTCGGAGAGAGCTGTATCGGGAGTACCCATTGTCGTGGCGCTCCCGCAAGATGAGCAAGGAGCCGCTTCACAAGTCGGATGAACCGCCTCCCAAAGAAGAGGTGGCCGATGAGTCAGTCGGTGAAATCGCTCCAAGTGGAATTGCTCGTTCAATTCGAACCAGGGGGAGATTCACTCTAGTTGAGTCAGCCTGTTTGCTGGCGGAGACTGAGATTAGGCAAGACAACCTCACCGGCGCTGCCGCGATTCACCTTCATGATTTGAAGAGGAAGCTGCTAGAGGGGGAAATTCAGCCGCTGAAAGATAAAGGGGCAGCGCTCGCACTTGCTCGGTTGTCGAGCCAGATGGGGATATCTCTAAGGGCACCTTGAAACAACTCGCAGAAAGTATCTCTGTAAATATCCCTGGGCTTGATTGAGGGCGTACTATGGTCCAATGACGCGAAATCCAAAAAGCGCTCCGACCCGCTTCCGCAAGCGATGGTTAATCGATCGCCCTAAAGTGAGGACGCCCCAGTTGGCGGCGTCTTTCATTTGGATTTGTCGGCGAGCCTTTGGTCTGCATGAGTATTGCCCTATGGCTTCAAGAATGGTTCGCCTTGACCCGTGATATTGTTCCAACCGGTGAGCAGCTCACGCGTCGACGAAAGCATTTCGAGCACAGTCGTCACTTCGCGCGGTTTGCCGTCGGGGGCATTCGGACAATCGTCGCGGAAATGGTAGTAGGCTCGCTCAAGGATCGCTAGGAAGCGCTCTTCGAACTGAGGATCTGATTGCTCTTGCGCTCTCACCAAACATCGCTATGAGCGCCGCTGAAGCCGTTTTGACCTGCCATATCTCTTCGTCGCGCGTTGCCATCAGACGGATCCTTTCGTGAATGGAAACTCAACGAGCGACAACCATTTGCCGTCCCTCACAAGACCTGCGCTCCAGCGGGCATAATGGAAAATCGGACCCAGAGACGGAGGATCATCTAGAAGGCCGCTAGCGAGGTTGATTGAGACCGTCTCCATCTTCCGCAGAGCTGCTCTCATATAGAAATTACCGGCAGCGCTCGTGATTTCGCCAATTTGAGATGCCGCACTTATCGCGGCGCTTGTCCAATCAGCCCTGATCTGCACCTTGTCGACGACAAGCACGTTTTGCGGCAGTCCTCCGGTGATGACCCAAGGTGCACGGCCATCATCCGATTTTGCAAATACGAGAAAGCCTTTCTGATTGCCGTCCTTGGTGAGCATTCCGAATCGCATTCCGTTGCTGGAATCGAAAAAGATACATTCACCCGGCTGCACGTTACTCAGTTGCTCGGGTCTTCCAATTGTGTCCACTTGCATTGGTGAAATCTCGGCTGATTCGTCCTCAGCAACATCATGACACGCAAAGCGAGCGGCGCCTTCAAAGTTCGTGCCTGTCGCGCGCCATGGAAAACTGCCCCTCAGCGTCACGAGGAATTGCCCCCTCCTCGGATAGCTGGGGAGAGAGTGAATGAAGCAGGAACGAATCACTGAAGGCTCGTCATGGATTGATCCATGGGGGCAGGTGATGAAGACGCCGGATGACGTGGCGGAGATGTTGCGCCTGAGGGCGTGTGGGTGCCCGACGATTCCAACACGACTTATTGGATGTATCCCTATTAAGACATGGCTACATGCGTGGCTGGCGGAAGGTGTGTCCCTGTACGACCTGTTCGGGTTCGAATGGACGGGATCTCCTAGCTCATTCCGCGGCAGCGCCGATGTGCGCGTTGCCGATTACCTGGCAGGCTAGATCGGATCGAGGACGTCTGGACGATCGAGCCTGAGTTGCGAGTAGTGGAAGTTTTGTACTCGAGACGTACGAAGCCCTTTCTGTTTGCGGGTCTGGACCCCCAATAACCGTTCGAAGCTCGGGACGTCGCGTTATTGGAGGGCGATCCAGTTGCGCAAGCCGTCGATGCTGCGGAACCCGTCGGCGGCATAGCAGCGGATCGATGGAAAGACGCCTTTCATCATTTCGGCCAGTGCGTGTCCTGGGCCGAGGTCCAGCACACGATCGGCTCCTTGCTCGGCAAGAGCCTCCAGCGTTGCGGCGAGGTCGATAGGGCGCGCGACCTGGCTGGCGAGCTTTGCCATGGCATTCGATGCGGAGAACAGGCGCGGGCCCCCATCACCGGCAAGGAGGATCTTTCGCTCGGCGATGGGCGCGCGCGTGCTTGCCGCGAGCGCCTGTTGTAGGGGATCGCAGGCCGCCTCAAGTCGCGAAGTGTGCGAGCCGATCCTGACGGCGATCAGGCCGGCGCGCGTGGCGCCCAGCGATGGCGCCTCCTCGCAGAGCTTGAAAACGTCCTGCTCAGCGCCGCCGACGGCGTAGAGAAGGTCGGGATTTCTGATTGCAATCTCGCAGCGATGCTTCGCAAGTAAGGACTCGAGCGTGGTCTGAGCGAGCCCGCGGACATAGCCGAGCCGTCCGCCAGGTCCTGCCGCGCCATCCATCAATCGTGCACGGATGTCTGTCAGCCGCAAAGCCTCGTTCGCCGTCCAAACTCCTGCTACGCCCCAGGCCGCCTTCTCGCCGACGCTATAGCCGGCGATGGCGGTCGGCTCGGTTGGCAAATCGGCAATGCAGGCGTGGATCGCGAGCGCCGATGTGACGGTCAGGATTTGGCTGACTTGGTTGGCCGACAGCGCATCGGCGCTGCGCGTCCTGGTGAACTCCCGCGAGTCTTCGCCGAGACAAGCGGTTGCTGCGGCGAAAACCGGCTCTGCGGCAGGCTGGTCCGCGACAAGATGGCCAGCTGATTAGTCTCGATCCGAATTCGTTGAGGAGAGTCGCCAAGGACGCGGTGTCCTCCATCTACTGGCTTGGAATGCCAGGAAAGCGCAGCAATCGAAGCGCAGTATGGCCGAAAGCTTTGATTGGCAAGCTCGTCAAACGCTCACGTAATAGGACTCACCCCGATCGTTACGTGTAACAACCACGCAAGTTGTACCCCGTAGTGGAGGCTGAGCACTCGCTAGGTCATTTGCTAGACGCTGTGCCGCACGAAAGGCTTGGAGCTCGCTCTCGAATGCCAGCCCGCCGGGATCAGCGACATTGTGCTTGCATTCCAGGTTGAAGTAAAAACGAGCCATTTGTTCGCTCGGTTCGTTGCTTCGGACGCAATGACATTACTATGCAAGTAAAGCGGAATTCCCTGATCTCGGACCTTATGCTGCCGAAATCCGGCGCCTTATTGGAAAGATACGAAGCGGTTCACGTGCGAGCTTCCGAACTGCCAGCTCCCGCCGAACTCAACCGGCGCCGATAACACCTCATTTAAGCGTTCAGCCGCGTCCGGCGGGCACTCGCCATACAGCCTCGCTTGAGGTGGATTTCACCGCGAAATGCTCGGGCGATGCAGGAAAGTATCCAAGTGCAGGGGGAGTACGCCGCAAATAGGTTTGCAACAAGGATATGCTGAAGTTTCAACGCGCGCAGGAGCCAAATCTATGGCGGCCACCGTGCTTTCAGACCCGCTGGAAATACTTGCTGAGGACTTCAAGGAAGCCCTCCTGAGACACTACTCGTTCGGGCAGCGCAAGGCTGCGGTTTCCATCGGCAAGACCAATGGCGACTGCCCCGTGTTATCTGTTCTCCTGGAGAACGGGCAGAGGCTTCACCTCACCGTGACGAGGGCGCAGTCGTGATCATGTCGTCTCCAGTCCCGCGATCATGCGCTGAGGAAGTCAGATCGTTGTTGGGCGTCTGAACTGCGGCGTTTCAGGGACCGGAGCTTTGCCTCGCGGTTGAGGCCTGTGTGCACGCGGCGCAATGGATGCTTCTGTAAGCGCGCTGCACCTGCAGTTCCGCCAACGGCAAAAAGGCGCAGCGGCTTGATCGCCGACGTCGGGCGCGAGATTGCGGCTGCGCGCGTGAATGGTAGAGGGGAAGCCTCACAGAGCGGCGTGCCAAGATGCTGGCGACCACCGGGATCGGGACCTCGGGCTCAGGTCCTGCGGCCCGGAGGAGATTTCTCCGTGGGGCGCAATGGCTCTCGTCGCGGCACTTGGATCGGCTTTGCCGATGCAGCGGCGGTGTGCGTATCCCCCGAGGACGACAACGTGAGGTCCAACCTGGCCACAGTGAATGCAACGCCTCGACTTGTGGCCCCTAGAGGATCTCGGTGCCATTGGCCTGGCTCCTAGCGGTTTTGGGGCGGGCTGCGGCGAACGATCTCGCTGCTGGCCGGAAGCCTGATTGTCTGGACGGTCAGCCGGTCGAGATCTTCCGATTGCTCCAGAACTATCTTGCTTGCGCCCCTCGCTTCAAGGTCTAGCCCGTCCTCGGCCAATGTCCGCGATTCTCGCCCAGCTTCAGCGTCCGGGCCCTCAATGGTCCCTTGCTCGATCGCTTGCTGAGCCGGGCGGGAGAGGGTCTTCCCTCGGTGATTTTCAGCCGGCTCCGGGACCGGAGCTATTTCTGCGAGGATCACGGGGCTCGCTGAGTTGATCGCGAGCAGCTCCCGCAGGCGCTCCATGCGGGCAATCTGGAAAGGATAGGCGTGCTTACCCAACTTTACCCAGTTGCGCTCGTATCCGGGCTTATGGGCCATTTTACTTCGATCTAGACCTCCAAATGTCCAGAAACGTCTAGGAGGAAGATCGTGTCTCACCATTGCGCGGGCGACCTGAGGTCGGTCCGGGATGGTCACGCCTCCGATCATGCGGGCAAGGTCGCGATTATTGCAACCTTGGACACAAAGGGCCGCGAAAGCGCTTATCTTGCGCGCGTCATCGAACAGTGGGGCCGCAAGACTCTTACGATTGATGTAGGCACATCAAACAGGAGGTGCAGAAGCGAGGCGGATAGCAGCGATGAACGGATGGCTGCACCCGCTGAGCTCTTACGGGAAATAGCCGCAAGCGCGCGTGAAGAAGTCAAGGAGCTCCTGCGATCAGGTGCGATCGACGCCGCCGTCGGAGTGGCGGGCGGCAAAGGTAGCGCAGTCTTCGGTGAAGTTGTATCGGATTTGCCGTATGGATTCCCAAAGCTGCTGGTGAGCAGCGCGAGGCCAGCCCTCCTGGCCGAACTCGCCCTCCACCATGACATCATCCTCTATCCGACCCTGGTCGATCTGTTCGGAATCAACGCGTTCACCGAACGCGTTCTGGGCAATGCAGGGCGCGCCATTGCGGCGATGCGCTATGTGCCTGCTCGAGAGCGGCGGAAGAGAAAGACTGTTGCGATCACGGCCTTTGGGGTCACGACGCCGGCGGCAAATCGCTGTGTAGCGCGGCTGGCAGAGGCCGGCTTCGACGCGATTGTCTTTCCGGCCAATGGCGCTGGGGGCCGCAAGATGGAGCAGCTCGTGTCCGCCGGTGAGTTCGATGCGGTGATCGATTTGACCACAACCGAGCTCGCTGACGAGCTGGTCGGCGGTACGGCCAGTGCAGGTCCGGATCGGCTCAAAGCAGCTTCTCACCGCATGATTCCTCAGCTTATCGCGCCGGGAGCTGTCGACATGGTGAACTTTGGCCCTCCCTCGAGCGTGCCTGCCGAGTTCAAGGGGCGCCAATTCTATTCGCATACTCCCTTCACGACGCTCATGCGCACGACCGCCTCGGAGAACGAGCGCATAGGCACGCTCACAGCAGAGCGCCTCTCGCAAGCAAAGGCGCCCGCCCTCGTGTTGTGGCCGGCCAAGGGGGTGTCTGACTATGACCGGGACGGTGGAATCTTTCGAAATCCTGAAGCCGATAGAGCCTGGTTCGACGCTGTCAGGCAAAACCTACCGCCCTCGATCATCGCCCGCGAGCTGGATTGTCACATCAACGATCCGGAATTTGCGGACGCGGCCGCATCGTGGATCGTTGAACGACTGACGCCAGGAGGGTCGTCCCGTGCGGATGTTTGATCGGTCCGAAATACTCGCAAAGATCATAGCTCAAGTTGCGGCGGGAAAGGCAGTGCTTGCCGCGGCGAGCAGTTGCGGGCTCGTCGCAAAATGCGCAGCTCTGGGCGGGGCTGACATGCTCGTGGTCTACAGTACTGGGTTATCGCGGTTGATGGGGCTGCCGACGAGCCGGATCGGCGATTCCAATGCGCGGACGCTTGAGCTGGCGGCGGAGATCCGCAATGTCGTGTCCTCCGTTCCTGTTATAGGCGGTGTCGAGGCCTGGGATCCCCTCCGGCTCGACCTCGATGATCTTCTGGACAAGTTCTGGGCTGCCGGCTTCTCCGGCGTGATCAACTATCCGACCATTTCAACGATGGGTGAGAAATGGCGTGAGCGTCGAGGCCGCGTGGGGCTCGGCTTTGAGCGTGAAGTTGAGATGATCGCGGCGGCCCGTAAGAAGAACATCTTCTCGCTCGCGTATGTGGCAAGCCCGCACGACGCCAAAGCGATGGCAAGCGCTGGAGCCGATTGCATCGTCCCACATGTTGGCGCAACGCGCGGCGGGCTTGTGGGACATGAGGAGGGAAAGTCGATTGAAGAGGCCATCAGGCGCATCAACGATATCAATGATGCAGCTCAAGCCGTCCGCCCGGACGTCACGCTTCTTTGCCATGGCGGGGAAATCGCTGAGCCCCAGGATACCTCGGAAGTCTACCGCTCGACCGGTTGTGTTGGCTTCGTTGGCGCCTCCTCCATCGAACGGATCCCGATCGAGCGGGCGGTGAAGGCTGCAGCCGAAGAATTCAAGGCCGTTCCCCTCCCGCGAGAGCGCCAGCATTCACTGCAGAATCTGCACCGAGGCACGAATGAATAGCCCAATCACCGAATTGAAACCCAATGCAGCTTCCTTCTCCAAAGCGAGCAAGCCAACGCACGATTTGGAGACGGACGTGCTCGTGATCGGCAGCGGCGCCGCTGGACTGTCCGCAGCGCTCTATGCGGCAAAGGCCGGACTTCGCGTCACGGTGTGCGAGAAGTCTGACCGGCTCGGTGGCACGACCGCCCTGTCGAACGGCATGATCTGGGTTCCATGCTCAATGCAGGCCCGAGCCGCGAAAATCGATGATTCGATTGCGAATGCGAAGATCTATCTGCAACAAGAACTTGGCAACTACTATCGCCCCGAGTTCGTGGACGCCTATCTTGAAGACGGCCCAACGGCGCTCGCCAGCTTGGAGAATGGGAGTGAAGTGAAGTTCACACTGGCCTCCGCTCCGGATTATCATTCCAGCCAAATCGGCGGGGTCGACAAGGGGCGGGCGCTGAGCCCAGCACCTTACGACGGACGGCTTCTCGGCAAGGATTTCGACCTGATAGGTGATCCGATTCGCGTCGTGCTCGGCGGCATGATGATTTCGTCTGGCGAGGTCAGAAGCTTCCTCAACCCCTTCCAGTCGGTTGCCTCGCTCAAGCACGTCCTGCGCCGGGTCAGCCGCTACGCAGGCGACCGGCTGCGCTACAGGAGGGGCACTGAACTCAGTGGCGGCAATGCGCTGATCGCGCAATTATTGGTAAGCCTGCGCAGATATGGCGTTGAAATCTGGCCACGCTGCCCGGCGGTAGATCTGACGAGGGAGGGAGGGAGAGTTACTGGCGCACTCCTCAAGCGGGATAGCGCCGATCTCCGCATGCGCGCCGCGCACGCAGTGATCCTGGCAACTGGTGGCTTTGCGCGGAACGGAAAATTGCGAGCCCAGCTCAGCGGAGCCCACCAGCACAATGATACGCTGGCCCACAGCGATGTCACTGGTGATGGTATTGCGCTCGCAGGCAAGCTCGGAGCGGCAATTGATAATGACGTGGCATCGAGCGGCTTCTGGACGCCCGTCTCGATCCTCAGGAGCGGGCGCTCCTCGCAAGTGGTCCCCTACGGCTGGCTCGATCGTGGCCGTCCAGGCGTCATCGCGGTGGGGCCAAACGCCAAGCGATTCGTCAACGAATCCAATTCGTATCATGATATCTGCCTTGCCATGTTCAACAACGGTTATCCGGCGGACAAGCGGTTCTATTTCATCTGCGACAAGGAATTCGTCCGCCTCAGGGGCATGGGACATCTGCTCCCCTGGCCATGGACATTGAGTATCAACAAGTATGCCCGGTTGGGCTACATCGAGATCGGCCGGACTATTGCGGAGCTTGCAGCGGAATTGGGCCTCGACCCCGACGAGCTCCAAAAGACCGTTGAAGAACACAATGCCCACGCAGCTGAAGGACGCGATCCGCTCTTCAACCGGGGTGAATCGGCTTTCAACCGTACGCTGGGAGATCCGGCGGTCGCAAAGAAAAACCCGAACCTTGGGGCTATCAAAAGCGGCCCATTCATCGCACTCCCAATTGTCCCGGCAACCCTTGGGACGGCGACCGGCCTCTCAACAGATGCAGAGGGACAGGTCCTGAATGGACATGGGGCGCCGATCGCAGGTCTTTATGCCTGCGGCAATGACATGACCTCGCCAATGCGTGGATTCTATCCTGGCGCAGGCATTACGATCGGGCCGGCGATTGTGTTCGCCTATCGCGCGATCGACCGCATCGTGCGGTCGGCGCGACAGGGGCAGCCCGCGGCGGCATCCAGAGTATAAGCCGAGTGTTCTCTCCTGTTCGCCCCGCGACGACGGACCAGCGGTGCGCATGGCCTACCAGCACCGCTATAAACACCTTATGAGCCCTGCCGGGTTTTCATGCAGCTATGATCTCATGATTTGGAGGGCACGATGCGCCGCTCACGCAACACCAAGATCGTCGCAACCGTCGGCCCGCATCAAAGCTCACCGGGACGCAGTTGCGAGCCCCCGGTGATGCTGAACTGGTCGGTGAAGGAATTCGCTGACCGAAGCGGGTTGTCATGCGCCGTCATCAGGCGGCTCGAAGAGTATAATGACACGCCTCCGGCGTCCGACGAGTTGCTCCAAACCTCGTAAAACACGTGTGCGGGGGAACTGAATCTACCTTTCCGCTGGTTGGCAAGGCAGGTGTTCGGCCGCAATGAGCTTTTCAGTACTGAACAAACAGCCTGCGGCATAGTCAAGTAGTGCGTCATTTCACCTGATTTCTTCCAATGCTTCGACATCGTTCGCCGCGGAACGCGTTTGCGCCCCCTGCGACTCGGTTAGGACATGCGGGTAGCTCTCCTATCGTTTTGGCTGAATTGAAATTGGCCTGGCGAGAACGTTTGCGGCCCGCAGGCGGCTCTCTTTACGCGGGCGCAATGTCGGTTGCCCGGCGAACATTACCCAAAATTACTCAGATCTCCCTACCTTTCTCTAGGCAATCTCGCGCAGCATGTCGTGAATGAAGCGCCGACAGGCGGGCCGCCCAAGAAGCCCACCATCGCCTGCAACTCCCATTGCCGGGATGACCTTCTAGGAGCGCTCTCGTGCCAGCAGCCCTTCGTTTCCAACGAGTAGCTCACCCCTTCAAACGATCGGGGTGAAGAAGATGTGCTCGCAATCTCAAGGAATGTGAGGCAGCGGCATGAATACGCTACTTATCGCCATGTTCGAAATCTTGAGCTTCGGCGCGATCGTTGTCCTGGTCGTGCTCGGCCTCGGTATCATTGCCAGCATGATGGGTATCTTCAACTTCGCCCAGGGCGAGTTCGTCCTGCTCGGCGCCTACGTCACTTATCTCGTGCACAGCCTCGGTTTGCCGGTCCCGCTCGGCATGCTTGTCGCGCCCGTCGCGGTCGGCGCGCTTGGTTTCGTGCTGGAAAAAGTCGTGGTGCGACGGTTCTACGCCGCTCCAATCGTCGCCATGCTTGGCACCTATGCGCTCGGGCTGATCATTCGTGAAGCCGTGCGCGGCCTGACCGGCGGACTCTATCTCTCCGTGCCGGAGCCAATCAGTGGCTCTATCACGATCGGTAGTCTGCATTTCGCTGCCTGGCGCGGCGTCATCGTCATCATCACTTTGCTGGTGATGGCCGCGAGCCATGCACTGCTCGCCTACACCTCGTTTGGGCTGCGGGTCCGCGCCTCGCTGGAGAACCCACAGCTAGCGCGTGCCTCGGGCATCTCCACGGGCATGATCTACAGCGTCACCTTTGCGTTTGGCGCGGCGCTCGCGGGCCTCGCCGGCGCGCTGATCGTGCCGGTCTTTTCGCTGTTCGCCGATCTCGGCATCCGATTTCTTATCCAGGGTTTTGTTGCCGTGATGGTCGGCGGTGTCGGGTCCTTCGCGGGCCCGGTCGCTGGCGCCAGCGTCATCGGCACGTTCAGTGCCTGGTTGCCTTGGCTGATGTCGCCGGTGATCGCCGACGTTCTGGTGTTCGTGCTCGCCATCATTTTCATCAAGTTCCGGCCGCAAGGCCTAATTTCGGGAAGAGGGGTCAACCGATGATCAACGCCAGCCGTGAACTGAGCCGCCGCCGCTTTCTCGGCAATTTTGCCTTCGCTTCGGCTGCCATCGCGGCGGGCCCAGGCAGCTGGGTGATCCGCCCGGACTGGGCAAATGCTGCGGAAGGCCCGATCAGGCTCGGCATTGCTACCGATCTTACGGGGTCACTCGGCTTTGCCGGCAACACCGACGCCAATGTCGCTCGCATGCTGGTCAAGGAGATCAACGATTCCGGCGGCCTATTGGGACGCCCGATCGAGCTCCTGATTGAGGATACTGCCTCCGACGAATCCGTCGCCGTGGGAAATGTGCGCAAGCTGATTCAGCGAGATAAGGTCGACTTGGTGATCGGGGGTATCTCGAGTTCGATGCGCAATGCGATCAAGGACGTCATTATCTCTCGCGGCAAGACGCTCTATATCTATCCGGAAGGTTACGAAGGCAAAGAGTGCACGCCCTCTCTGTTCTGCACCGGGCCGGTACCGGCTCAGAATTGCGACCAGTTCATTCCCTGGTTGATCAAAAATGGTGGCAAACGCTTTGCCCTGCCTGGCTCCAATTATGTTTGGCCGCAAACAATTAATGCCTATGCGCGCAAGGTGATTGAGAGCAGCGGTGGCGAAGTCGTCTTTGAAGAATACTACCCGCTCGACCAGATTGACTTTTCCTCTACGGTTAGCCGCATCATATCCAACAAAGTAGACGTGGTTTTCAACGCTATTGTTCCGCCCGGCGTTAGCCCGTTCTTCAAACAGCTCTACCAGGCCGGCTTCTCCAAAAACGGCGGGCGGCTGGGCTGCGTCTATTACGACGAAAACTTCCTGGAAATGAACCAGGCTCACGAGATTGAAGGGCTCGCGAGCAGCCTCGACTACTACAAGGTGCTGGCGGCGGAGGATGCAGTGAGCGCCAGGATCCAATCGGCGTACGACAAACAATTCCCTGCCAAGTTCCGGTTCTCGGCAGGCAGCGCCGCTACCGGCACCTATCGCGGACTGAAGCTATGGGAGGCGGCGGTGAAGGAGGCTGGTACAATTGACCGCGACTCGGTAGCTGCCGCCCTCGACCACGCCAAGATCGCAGAAGGGCCGGGCGGGCCTGCCGAGATGGCGCCCGGCAAGCGCCACTGCAAGATGAATATGTACATCGGAGTGGCGAAGGGCGGCCAGTACGAGATTGTCGCGCGTAGCGCCGGCCTTGTCGATCCGAAGGAGTGCTGATGTCATCGACCGGCACTGGCATACAGCCTCCGCCACGCGTCATTGAAGCTGCTCGTTCGCTCCCCTTGGCATCTGCCTTCGCAGGGCGAACGAAGGTGCTTCCGATTCTCGAACTAGCATTGCTGATTGCGGCTTCGATCGCACCTCTCGTCCTGCGGGATTACATCACTGTTTATGCGACGCGAGTGCTAATACTGTGCCTCTTCGCGTTGTCGTTCGACCTGGTGTGGGGCTATGCCGGGATATTGAGCTTGGGCCAGTCGTTGTTCTTCGGCATGGCCGGCTACGGTGTGGCGCTGCTTTCACGCGACTTCGGGGTCGGATCGATTTTTGCCGTTCTTCCGGCCGGAGCCCTGATAGGCTTTGTGGCGGCATTGCTGCTGGCAGGCTTCCTGCTGCTCGGCCGTCATCCCTCCAGTGTAGTCTTCGTTTCCCTTGGTACTATGACCGGAGCTTACGCAGCTGACCGCCTGGCGAGAGGGTCACATTATCTTGGCGGCCAGAACGGTATCCCTTCGATCCAACCGATGACCATCGGCTCGCACGAATTGAGCGAGGGACCAGGTTTCTACTACCTGGTGCTCGCCATTCTAGTTCTGATCTATCTTCTGTCGCGCTTTTTGCTGCGATCCCAGTTCGGCCTGGCGCTCGCGGGATTGCGAGAGAACGAACAGCGGATCGCCTTCTTCGGGTACAAAGTGCAACATTTGAAGGCGATCATATTCGCAATCAGCGGCGCGATTGCAGGTACTTCCGGAAGCCTTTATGCGTTTCACGAGGGGTTCGTCTGGCCAAACATGCTGGGCGTGGTCATGTCGACCCAGGTCGTTCTCTACGTCTTGTTCGGCGGCTCCGGGACATTGATCGGTGCGGTCGTCGGCACCGCGATTGTCGAGGGGCTCAGCTTCTGGCTTTCCGACAACTATCGCGATATCTGGCCGATCATTCTCGGCGTTCTGCTGTTGCTCGTCATTCTGTTCCGGCCCCTCGGCTTGATCAGCCTCGTGCTAGGTGAGCGAGAACGTGTCGGTCGTTTCGGCCCGAGCCTGAAGGAGAAGCGCAATGCCGCTCCTTGAAGCCGCCGGCGTCTCCAAGGTTTTTGGCAAGCTCACGGCGCTAGACGGAGCGGCGCTCACGGTCGGCGACAGAGAGTTTCATGGCCTGATCGGACCGAACGGCTCGGGCAAGAGCACGCTGATGAAGTGTCTTGCAGGTGCGCTCGTGCCAACCCGAGGCAAGGTGACGTTCATCAACACTGACGTCACCTCGCTTACGCCGCCAGAGCGTGCGCGAGCTGGCATGAGCTTGAAATTCCAGATCACCGCCGTCCTACCGACCCTCACGCTTTACGACAACATCCTGCTCGCGCTGCAGGCCAGGTCCTCACTGCTGGACCTGGCGTTCTCGCGCACTCGAGGACGACTGCACGAGGAGGTCATGACGATGCTGCTCCAGTTCCGGCTCGCCGATCGCGCCTTTGATGCTGCGGCGACCTTATCTCACGGGCAGCAGCAATGGTTGGAGATCGCGATGGCGCTCGCATGCCGACCCCGCCTGCTGCTGTTGGACGAGCCCACCGGCGGCATGAGCCTGGAAGAGCGCCGCGTCACCGGCGAATTGCTGCAGCCGATCAAACAGCATTGCTCGCTCGTCATCGTGGAGCACGACCTGGATTTCATCCGCGACATCTGCGACCGCTTGACGGTGCTTGATCAGGGCAAGGTGCTGGCGTCAGGAACGGTTGCCGAGATCCAAGCCAACAGAAGCGTCCAGGAGATTTATCTGCGCCGTGCCTGAATTCCTCAATATCAAGCATCTCGATGCCGGCTATGGACGTAGCCAAGTCTTGTTCGGCGTCAATATGGCCATCCCGCCGCATGGCGGGGTCGCCGTCCTCGGCCGCAACGGCGCCGGAAAGAGCACGCTCATGAAAGCGATTGTCGGCGAACTGCCGGCATGGAAGGGCGGCGTGCAGTTCAACGGCCAAGACATCGATCGCCGGCGGACCGAAGTGCGGGTGCGGGCCGGCATTGGATATGTGCCGCAAGAGCATTCAGTGTTCGCGCGCCTCTCCGTGCGTGACAATCTCGCCGTCGGATCGCTTTTGCACCCCGATGGATCGGCAGTGGAGCGGGTGATGAAGATGTTTCCGAAACTCGGCCAGCGCCTCGATCAGCCGGCCGGAACGCTCTCCGGTGGCGAGCGCAAGATGCTCGCAATAGGGCGCGCGATCCTCGGAAACCCGAAACTCCTCCTGCTGGACGAGCCGACCGAGGGTGTCTGGATCGGTGTCATCGAGGAGATCACCGAGCGGTTGGTCGAGCTAGCCAGAGAGATCGCCATCATCATCGTCGAGCAACACCTCGACCTCGCAATGCGCGTAGCGGAGCAGGCCTATGTGCTCGATCGCGGCCGTGTCGCGCTTTCGGGCGCGTCGCAGCAGCTGCGCAACGACCCGCGGCTGTTGTCGTATCTAGCGCCGTAGAGGCGTTCGCCGGAGGCTATCTCCATGTCGAAGGTGGCGCATTTGAGTTTCTTGCGATGGCTGAACGGAGAGGGGCAATGTCCGAAACCATGAGCGATTTTGTCAATTCGTGCCAAGTCGTCGATGTCCATGAACATCACATGGCCGAGGTCGCACATAGCGCGGACGTAAATCTGTTGAAACTGTTCCAACAGAGCTATGCGGCTTGGACGAGTCACGTGCTGCCATCCGAGCCTAAGGCAACCATCGAAATGGTATCTATCCCTCCCGAGCCGACCACCTGGGAGGCCCTTGCGCCGTTCCTCGAGAGGAGCGGATCGAACGCATTCGTCCGTAACCTCGTCCGCGGAGTCGCCGAGCTTTACGGCGTCGCCGACACTGGAATCACTCGCGACAACTGGGAGGCGGTAGATGCGTCAGTGCGCTTGCGTCACAAGGAGGCGACATGGCCAAGTGAGGTGATCGGGCGGGCCGCCATCGGAAGGATCGTAACAGACCCTTTTCTCGATCCGTTGATGGATCCGCGGCCGGTCCTTGGGCAAAGTTACGATGCGGTCCTGCGGATTAACGCATTCGCCCTCGGCTGGCACCCCGAATCTCGCGATCATAATGGAAATTGCGGGCATACGTTGCTGCGGCGCCTCGGCCTCGAGGTGAAAACCTTCGATGATTATTGCGACGCAATCCGTGAGCTCGTTGCCGGCTGCTCACGGCGCAATCACATCGCGCTCAAGAACGCACTCGCCTATGACCGGGATCTAAGCTTTGACGAACCGGACGAGGAACTGGCTCGGCAGGCTTGGGGACAAAGGTCTCCATCCCCTGCGGCGCGCAAGGCGTTCTGCGACTTTGTCGTCGACTTGTTTTGCCAACTCGCAGGCGAGGCCGACCTGCCAGTCCAAACTCATCTTGGAACGGCAATCATAAGCGGCTCCCACCCCCTACGCATGACCGGGTTGATTGAGCGTCATCCTCGGACCCGCTTTCTGTTGATGCATTTGGCCTATCCATGGAGCCGGGACCTGTTGGGAATGGCCTTTGTGTACCGAAATGTCTGGCTTGATTTGTGCTGGTCTTTTCTATTGAGCCCGTCACATTTCAAGCTTGCCCTCCACGAATCCATTGAAGTCCTGCCAGATGAATCGCGAATGATGATCGGAGGAGATTGTCTTCACGTTGAGGAGACGTTTGCCGCGATACAGGGCGCACGCCGGTTGATCGGTGAGGTTCTGAACGAAAAAGTCGCGAACGGTTACTTTCAGTCGCGAGACGCAGAGCGTTTGGCGATCAGAATCCTTGGCGGGAACGCGAAGGAGTTTTTCAGACTGTCCTGAAGGCTGCCCTTTGTTACGCGATTTTACCCAAACGCGAGCGGAAGAGGCTGCTTGAAACCTAAAATGACAGATAGCTTTCAGGCTGCCGGTCCCGGGGAAAGAGCAAGGCACGTGGATTTAAGGCTATGGGTCAGTTCGATGTTGAATGATCGCCGACAACTCAGCCGCCGCCGCTTTCTCTACAATTTCGCCTTTGCGTCGGCGGCCATTGCGGCCGGCCCGGCCAGCTGGGTGATCCGTCCTGACTGGGC
This sequence comes from Bradyrhizobium frederickii, assembly GCF_004570865.1. Lineage (GTDB taxonomy): Bacteria > Pseudomonadota > Alphaproteobacteria > Rhizobiales > Xanthobacteraceae > Bradyrhizobium > Bradyrhizobium frederickii. The sequence goes on along the minus strand of NZ_SPQS01000022.1, from coordinate 38,969 downwards.
CAACGCCGCCGAAGGCCCGATCAGGATAGGCATTGCCACCGACCTTACGGGGGCACTCGGGTTTGCCGGGAATACCGACGCCAATGTCGCTCGCATGGTGGTCAACGAGATCAACGAGACCGGTGGTCTACTGGGGCGCCCCATCGAGCTCCTGATCGAGGACACCGCGTCCAACGAGTCCGTCGCTGTCGGCAATGTCCGCAAGCTGATTCAGCGAGACAAGGTCGACCTGGTGCTCGGTGGCATTGCGAGCTCGATGCGTAACGCCATCAAGGACATCATCATCTCTCGTGGCAAGACGCTCTACATCTATCCGCAGGCCTACGAAGGCAAGGAGTGCACGCCCAATCTGTTCTGCACCGGCCCGGTTCCGGCGCAGAATTGCGACCGGTTCATCCCCTGGCTGATCAAGAACGGGGGCAGACGCTTCGCGCTGCCTGGCTCCAACTACGTCTGGCCGCAAACAATCAACGCCTATGCGCGCAAGGTGATCGAGAGCAGCGGCGGGGAGGTGGTGTTCGAGGAGTACTATCCCCTTGACCAGATCGATTTTTCATCGACCGTGAGCCGCATCACGTCCAACAAAGTAGACGTGGTCTTCAACAGCGTCATCCCCCCGGGCGTCGGCTCCTTCTTCAAACAGCTTTATGAAGCGGGCTTTTCCAGGAATGGGGGACGGCTTGGCTGCGTCTACTATGACGAGAACACGCTCGAAATGAATCAGGCTCACGAGATCGAAGGCCTCGCCAGCAGCCTGGACTACTACAGGGCGTTCGCGGTGGAAGATCCGGTGAGCGCCAAAATTCAGTCGGCCTACGAAAAGCAGTTTCCTGGCAAGTTCCGGTTCTCAGCAGGCAGCGCCGCGACCGGCACTTATCGAGGATTGAAGCTGTGGGAAGCCGCAGTCAAGGAAGCTGGTACGCTTGACCGCGAGGCGGTCGCCGCCGCTCTCGACCACGCAAAGCTTGCGGAAGGGCCTGGCGGGCCGGCGGAGATGGTGCCGGGCAAGCGCCACTGTAGGATGAACATGTACGTTGGTGTGGCAAGGGCCGGCCAATACGAAATCGTCGCCCGTAGCGCCGGCCTGGTCGACCCAAAGGAGTGTTGAAAGGCCCATGTTACGCGGTCCAGCTTTGCTGGCGCCGCATGCGAGCAGATCGCGGTAGCTAGTTTCCGCGATAGTTTGGCGGCCTCTTCTCAAAGAAGGCGTTCATGCCTTCCTGCTGGTCAGCTGTGCTGAAGGCAAACCGGATCGCTTGCCGTTCAAACTCGAGCCCGGCGTCCAGCGTGGTCTGAAACGCGGCGAGAACTGCAGCTTTGGCAAGTTCAGCCGAACGGGGAGGCTTTTGCGCAATCAGATCGGCTAGTTCGACCGCACGAATCTGCGCCCTGCCGCTTTCGACAACTTCCGCCACAAGGCCGGCCTGCATCGCGATCCGCGCCGTGATGGATTGGCCGCTCAGGATCATCAGCATGGCCAGCGATTTGCCAGCAACGCGTGTCAGCCTTTGCGTCGCGCCGTCGCCCGGCAATATCCCGATGTTAATCTCAGGCTGTCCAAATACCGCCCCTTCGCCTGCTATCACGATGTCCGCGAGCAGTGCCAATTCGTGGCCGCCGCCGAAGCAAATGCCCTCGACTGCGGCAATGAGAGGCTTGGGGAAATTGGCGACATCCCGCCAGGCAGAACGTCGCGCGGGATTGTCGATTGCCTCAAAGCCGCGCTCTCGCATCTCCTTGATATCGGCGCCGGCAGAGAAGAACGCATCGCTGCCACAAATCACGACACAGCGGACATCTTCGTCAATTGCGGCATCCCGCAAGGTCGCGCCTAGATCCACAATCAGTTCGTTGCTCAAGGCGTTTCGTTTCGATGTCCTATTCAGCGTCAAAAGGCGCACGTGGGGCGCGACAGATGTCGACTGGATGAGATCGGACGTCTTGGTCATGGAGCGGTTCTCCTGAAGGAATATGAGAACCAGCGCATAAACTGAAATCGATTTCTTGGCAACGACGGTTCTTAGGGCCTGTTTTTGGGCTGAATCAGTCCCCGCGCCGCTGGCACCGGTCGCTCAAGCGGGCTGACGGCGCCCCATGAGGCGCGCCTTAGCCTTGAAAAGCGGCTTGACTCCACAGTTCTGAATTCTTATTGATCTTGAAATCGATTTCAGGAATGGTGTAGAAAAAGGCTGACAAATGCGGGAAACCGGAAGCGTGCGGCCAGCGAGAGCGGGCGCATCTGAAGGATCTCATTGACGCTGCGGCGCTCTTTGACGCCGCGCCGTCCAACAAGAACATCAGCTTCTTCAGAAGCGCGCTAAGAGCAACAGGAGGAGGGTTAGCCATGGGAATGGCACGGAATGTCGCGCGCGCTTTATGCGAGCCGCCGCGCAAGTCGGAGGCAACGATGGAGGCGTCCTGCGCCGTTAGGATCGTGCAATGGCCGCTCCTGAGGCGAGGCCCGCAAATACGCGAAGGGAGGCGGGCTTTCCACCGGCATCCCGGGCACCCTTTGCGCCTGCGCTTCCGCGGTCCGGCCTCCTCAAGGCCGCCGCTCTCATAGACCCCGCCGCTGCGGGCGCAGTTGGGCCGACGAGCGGCTGCTCGTTCTCGCGCGACCCTTAAAATTATTAACGACATCAATAGAGCCCGAGGACCCATGAACATCATTGCTCAGCCCAGCGCAGTACCCATCCAGCTTGACAAGCAAACTGCCAACAAGCGGATGACCGCCGGCCTTGGAGGAGGGGTGGCGCTGGAGTGGTACGACTGGAATGTCTACGGCGTAATGGCAGCGTTTCTCTCGCCGCACTTCTTCCCTTCCGATGATCCCACCACCTCGCTGCTAGCGGGACTGGCCGTGTACGGGGCGGGTTTTTGCGCTCGGCCGCTGGGCGCGGCTTTGCTGGGGCCGGTCGCAGATCGCATCAGCCACAAGCGCGTGATGTTGATCTCGGTTACGGCCATGGCGGTTTGCTCGCTTTTGATATCCTTGCTGCCCACCTACAAGGATCTCGGCGTCACGGCGGCGATAGCGCTGCTGATCATGCGGCTCATTCAGGGGCTTGCTACTGGCGCTGAGGCTGGTGTCGCCAACGCCATTGCAATTGAATTGGCGCCACCTGGCAAAGAGGGGCACTACCTCGGTCTGATTGGTGGCACATTTATCCAGTTGGGAAACCTTGGATCGAGCCTGGTTGCCTTCCTGGTGAGCGCCTCGGTCGCACCTGAAGCCATGCGCGAGTGGGCCTGGCGCATACCCTTTGCGGTCGGTGGCCTGCTGGGCCTTTTGATCATCTATTTGCGCACCACGGTGCCGGAAACCTTGATCAATCGAGCCATGCATCGGCAAGACGAGTCTTCGCGTATTCAGGAAACGACTGGCGGTGTGTGGAAAACGCTATGGAGCGTCCGCCTTTCGCTGCTCGCCGTCATCCTGGTGATCGGCTCGGTGCAGATCGCCAACTATGCGTGGAACACCGGCCTGCCCAACATGGCCAACACGGTCTTCAAGGAGAACAGCACGTATGTGTACGGGATCATGACGCTGATGGTCCTGATCTGGATGTCAACGGCGCCCCTTATCGGCGCTTTCGCGGACAAGGTGCGACCCTCGCGCGCGTTCACGCTGCTGCGCCTGTTGCTCATTCCATGCTTCTTCCTGACACTGCTCTATTCGGAAAAAGGCATCGTCACGTTCTTCTTTGTCACGGTGTTCGGCGGCGCGATCGTGGGCTTCAACATGGCCCTCTATAATTTCATCGCCACCACGCTGATGCCGCGCGCCGTGCGGACCACCGGAGTGGCTCTCGGCTATGCGCTCGGCGTCTCTCTGTTTGGCGGGACGTCACCCTATCTGCTGGTCTGGTTGCAACGCGAGCACATCGCCTGGATGTTTCCCGTTTACGGATCGTTGATCGCGCTCCTAAGCGTGCTGGTCTACCACATCGCCAAGAAGCGGGGTCGCCTCTACATCGGTGAATGAACACTCTGCCCCTGCGCTTCGCCGCGACAGACGCAAAGTGTTCGCATCAAGTGCAAAACATAACGGTTCGCGCGTATCCCTTCATGCTGGGCATGGGCATAGGCATGGGATTGGCGCAAGCCTCCTTGCGCGAGCAGTCATTCACAAGACAAAGACTGCTTGCGCGGCACCAGAGTTGCTGAAACTGGAGTCCTCAGCATGAAAACACCTTCATCGCCACACTTCACGCCTGTCGACTTGACGCGATATTTCAACGCTAGGCGCGCAAATACCGGTGAGGGTTTCGCCAACCGCCCGGGTGACACCGGGTGGATCGATTCGCTTCGCGGGCTCCAGACTCATCGCGGCATGCCCTTTCTCTTCGGCAGCGAAACAGGGCCGGATGTGCTGGAGCTGCGCCCCGGGGCCCCTCCTGCCGTAATTGCGTTGCCGCGGGCAATGACGAGCTATGTGCTGTTCGTGCAAGTGGTCGCAGACCGCCCCAGTATAAGCCCCGATGGTTTCGGAGAGATCGGCCCGGCTACGCTACCTGTAGAAGGCAATCCACTCGGCGAGCGGGTGGCGACATACGGGCTCCGCTATGCCGACGGCAGCGAGACCGACGTGCCGGTGCTGCGCCGCTTCGCGATCCAGCAGAACCACATCTCCTGGAGTGCGAGTGCGTTCGCCGCCCTGCCGCTACGCGGCCCCATCGTGCATGCAAGCACGGGCGAGGACTTTATACTCGGCAGAGCGCCGGGGGCGAGCTTCTTCCAGGGCGAGGCCCGCACCCAATCGGGACGCATGGATCGACAAGGTGAGAACCTGTGGCTTTACGCGCTCCCGAACCCCTATCCGGACAAGGAGCTTTCGGCGCTAAGCTTGCGCGCGGAACAGGAAATCTCGCTTGTCTTTGCGGTGACGACGACAACGCTCACCCAGCACCCGCTGCGCCTCCAGGGCCGTCGCAAGCTGAAGGTGAGGCTGCCGCCCGGGGTTCATCTCAATAAGCTTGGCGAGCTCGATGTCGACGATCGAGGCGAGCAGATCGGCATGGACCTCGGAACGGTTATCTCGGCCCGCGCAGTGCTCGAGTACTCCAGAGCGGATTGGCTGGGCGCCAAAGTTGATGTGCAACCCGTGCGCTCCGCCAACGATGTCATCGTCGAGTACTCCGCGCATCCCGACGCAAGGCTCTATCTGTGCTCCGACGATGGCCGCTCGCACATATTCGATCTTCGATCGTTGGAAGGTTGCGCTAACGCAGGCGGCGCCTCGCTCACCGTGGCAAGAGTCGAACCGGCCACAAGACCGGTCAAGATCCGCATCGTTGAGAAGGGCAGCGGGGTGCGTGTTGCCGCGCGGCTGCATCTCCATGGTGAGCACGGGGAGTATCTGCCACCCAAGGGACATCACCGCAAGGTCAATACCGGCAGGTTCGAGGACTTCTCGGGCGAATTTGCCAATGGGCTGAACCAGTACGCCTACGTGGACGGCAGCTGCGAGGCGGACCTGCCGCTCGGGCCCGTGTTCGTTGAGATCTGCAGGGGTTTTGAGGTGCGTCCGTTGCGCGCCATCGTCGAAATCACTGCAACGACGGACAATCTCACCTTTGCGCTCGACCGTGTGCTGCGCTGGCGCGAACAGGGATGGGTCAGCTCTGATACGCACGTCCATTTCCTGAGCCCGCAGACAGCGCTGCTTGAGGGCAAGGCGGAGGGTGTCAACGTCGTCAACCTGCTCGCCGCACAGTGGGGCGAGCTATTCACCAACGTCGCCGATTTCGACGGACGCACGACGATCGGGGCAAAGGATTTCGGCGGGGACGGGGAATTCCTGGTTCGGGTCGGCACGGAGAACCGGATGCAGGTTCTGGGGCACATATCGCTACTCGGCTACGAAGGTGAGATGATCAATCCGCTCTCTTGCGGCGGGTCCAACGAAGCTGCGATCGGCCATGTTCTGGAAGCGACCATGGCCGACTGGGCGGAGCGCTGCCGTCAGCAAGGGGGCCTGGTCGTAATGCCGCATGCGCCGAACCCGCAGGCGGAACGTGCGGCCGACATCGTGCTCGGCCTTGTCGACGCCATCGAAATGATGTCGTTCAACCCGCGGACCGCGCAGATCAGCGCATTTGGTCTTGCCGACTGGTATCGCTACCTCAATATCGGGTACCATCTGCCGCTGGTAGCCGGCTCCGACAAGATGGACGCTGCCGCACTCCTCGGGGGCTCGCGGACCTATGTGCGGCTTGGCGAAAACGACTTCACGTATCGCAACTGGATGGATGCCGTACGTAGGGGGGACACGTTCATCACTGTCGGGCCTCTGGTTGAGATGATCGTTGAAGGACGGCGCCCTGGAGGAACGGTCGCGCTTCCCCATTCAGGCGGCACCCTCACGATCGACTGGCGGATCGAATCGGTCAGCGTTCCGTCAGCGCGGGTGGAGCTGATCCGCAACGGCCGCGTCGTCGAGGAGATTCGATGTGGGGGCTTGTCGTGCAAGGGACAGCTTTCGCTGCCGATCAGCGAGTCATGCTGGATCGCGCTGCGCGTTCGGGGCAGTGTCGCCGGACGCGAGGCCGACATTGCGGCGCACACCAGTGCGGTATATGTCAAAGTAGGCGAGATGCCCATCTTTGCCACCGCAGATGCAGTCTCGGTCCTTGCACAAATCGAGGGATCGATCGCCTATATGGACACGCTCGCTCCCAAGTCCGACGAAGCGCGACACTCGCGGCTGCGAGCTGCCCTGGAACTTGCGCATCATCGCCTGCATCATAGACTGCACGAATTGGGCGCCAGCCACCACCATGCGCCCGTTCACTCCGTTCACGTTGAACGCGAGCATTGAGAAGATCTTGTGCCATTGACGATCGCGCAGGCGGCGCATCGCATCTCAGCCGCCTCTACTTACGGCCGAATAATGTTATGGGGCGAGCAGCTTCCGTCACCGGGTCTTGGGACGCGAAGGCCAGGCTACGGTTCTGAATAGTTTTCAGGAACCGTGGCCCGATCAATGATCTCGATTGCGCCCGCGACGGGCGGGACGGGCGCTGGAGCGCGGCGGCGCGCTCGATGAGCGCATGACCAGCCGATAAGGCAACACGACACTTCTCGGGACAGGACTTCCAGCAATGGCATTGATGAGATAATCGGCGGCTCCCCGGCCGATTTCTGCTGCCGGAACACTGACCGTTGTGAGCGGCGGGTCCATTTGCGCCGCCAGCTCCACATCGTCAAATCCTGTGATGGAAAGCGTGGCCGGTACGGCCAGACCCATCTTGCGAGCCTCTGCCATTGCACCGATGGCAAGCGTGTCGGTGGTGCAGATGACTGCTGTCGTGTCCGGGTGATCGGTGAGGAGTTGACGAAGGGCACTACGGCCTTGGGCAAGTGAATAATCGGCCTTGACGATCTGGGTTGGCTTGAGCGGGAGGCCGGCGTCCGAGAGCGCGCGCTGAATTCCCTCAAGCCTGGCACGGGATCTGTCGTTTGACGCAGCAACAACGTTGGCAATTGCGCCGAAACGGACGTGTCCAAGCCTTAGCAGATACTCCGTCATCTCGCGGGTGGCGCTTTCGTTGTCGATTCCGATCGCGGGGATGCCGCCGCCGGCCTTGGCAACATAGGTGGTGATGACGGGTACGCTTGCCTGTTCGATCAGACTCCTCAGCTCCCGTCCGTGGGAAGCTCCGACCAGCACAATTCCATCGATGCCACGTTCAATGAGACTTTGCAGTTCCTGAAGTTCACGCCGCTGGTCATATTGCGAATTCGCAATGAACAGCGTGTAGCCGCTTTCGCTGAGGCGGTTCTGGAGCGCTTCGACCCCTTCTGCAAAGATACCGAGCGCCAGCGTCGGAACGATGACGCCGACGGTCCGCATGCGTCCCGATTTTAATGCTCTGGCTGCGCTATCGCGTGTGTAGGCGAGGTCATTGATATGCCGCATGACCCTGTCGCGAAGCTCCGGCCGTACGATATCGGGGTGATTGAGCACTCGCGATACCGTCGCCGGCGACACATTCGCCTTCCGGGCAACGTCCTCGATCTTCACGCGCGGCTGCAGGCGGCCTTTTGGCGCGATTACAGGTTTCTTGTCCATTTGCGTTGGTCAACCAGAAGAAGGAGAGGGGCACCCTCTCAAAAGGGTTAAACCATCATGAGCGCCACCTTCTCAAGCCCTGTATACGGGCTGTCGGCGCTATTTCTGGCCCTCTCATGCGCACATCGAGCGGGGGAAGCGAATCTCATTCGAAAGTTGGTTGATTTGCTTGACTCCGGTTCTTGCGCGGCCTAAGTCTGAAATCGATTTCAGAAATCGAGAGCCAAGCAGCTCGATTTCAGGCAAAACCGAAAGCAAGGACGTATGGTCGATCTCTTGAAGGGCATTCGTGTCCTCAGCCTCAATCACTTTCTGATGGGTCCGGTCGGCGTGCAGTTTCTCGCCGACCTCGGTGCGGACGTGATCGCCGTGGAACCGCCCGGAGGGGCCTTTCAGAGGAAATGGGGCGGGGCGGACAAGCGGGTTGATGGCCAGTCAATGTTGCTTCTCACGGGCAACCGCAACAAGCGCAGCCTCACGCTCGATCTGAAAAAACCCGAAGCCGTCGTCATCGCCAGGCAACTGATCGCGAAATCGGATGTAATCGCAGAGAACTTCCGTCCGGGTGTGCTCGACAAGCTTGGTCTCGGCTACGAGGATGCAAAGAAGATCAATCCGCAGATCATCTATGCGGCTGCCTCCGGCTACGGTCCTGACGGGCCCTACGTCAACCGCCCCGGCCAGGATCTCTTGATCCAGGCCCTATCAGGACTTGCGATGATCACCGGAAGTCGCGAGCAGGGGCCGCGGGCTGTGGGCGTTTCCGCCATCGATCATCACGGCGCCGCCTTGTTTGCCGCGGGCATTCTAGCTGCCCTGGTGAGGAAAGCGCGCACGGGGCAGGGCTGCCGCGTCGATGTTAGCCTACTGTCGGCTGCGCTCGACCTGCAGATGGAATCCTTTACCTGCTACCTGAACGGCCAAAGGCCTGACGACGTCCGTCAGCCGGGTCCGGTGGCGGGCTGGTACTACGGCGCGCCCTACGGCATCTATGCGACACGCGATGGACACATTGCGATCTCTTTGGGATCGCTGGAGGCGCTCTCAGACGCGCTTGGCCTTCCGCTCGACCAGCGAATTCCTGACGGGGAGGCGTATCGCCGGCGGGACGAAGCCTCAGCCATGATTGCGCCCAGTGTCGCCAAACGCACAACCACCGAATGCATCGCCTTGTTCGAGGCGCGTGGAATTTGGCACGCTGCGGTGAACGATTATGCTGACGTCGTTGAGGATCCGCAGATTGTGCACAACAGAAATTTTCAGGTCGTGACCGGCGCGACCGGAACTCCCATCACCCTCGTCAGCCATCCCGTGCGCTACGACGGCGAGCAGCCGGACGTGCGTTTGCCCCCGCAAAAGCTCGGTGCGCAAACGGAAGAGATTCTGAAAGAGCTGGGCTATGACGCCAGGACATTGAAGCATCTTTACGATACGGGCGCCATCGGCGCTGCGGACTCGCATCACTAAACGACCAAAGTGACTTCTCGAAAGTAGCGCGCTTACGTCAGGAGGGCATGGTGATCGGCATAAACTTGCGCGCGGCTTTCCCTGCGGTGTTGCTGACGAGGCGTGCTCCTCGGCAGCGATGCAACCAAGCGCACGCTTGGAAGTCTGGTGAACATTAACCGTTCACCCCAGTCCAGGACCTGTTGGTAAAGAGCTTTAAGTTGCCGCCAGGCCAAAGCCGCGCGGCAAGTTTTATGTTGGATCAGAGCCATGTCGGAAAGCCAATATCTGCCCGCGCGCGAGCGTATGTTGAAGCGCATTGCCGAGACCAGGGACACTGCACGCACGGGCTTGCCACACTGGGCGAGTGCCGCCGACGGAACATGGACGTTTACGCCCGATGGTGATTGGACCGGCGGGGCCTTTGTCGGCGAGCTTTGGCTCGCGCATCTCGCTAATCCCAGGCAGTTCCCAATCGAAGACGCGCGTGCTGCGCTAAGCCGAATGTTGCCGCGTGCCGAGCGGCTTACGGCCTTCAAGGGTTTCGGCTTCTATCATGCTGGCGCCCTCGGCAGCATCCTGTTCGAGGACGAAAACGCGCGCGAGGTGGCTCTGACAGCTGCAAGGTCGCTTCGTGATATGTTCGATCCACACCTCGGACTGATACCGTTGGGCAGGGATGCCGAGGAGGCGAGCGCAGTCGGAGCCTCCGAGAGCAGCATCGACTCGCTCCAGGCGACAGGCCTGCTCTTTTGGGCCGCGGACGAGCTTTCCGATGCCCGGATGGAGGAGGTCGCCAATGCACATATGCGGCGTGTCCTCGAGATCCACGTACGGCAGGACAATTCAGTTATCCAGTCTTCCACCCTTGATCCACAGACCGGCGAGGTGCTCAGAACGCACACGCACAAGGGCTATAGCGATATCAGCACTTGGGGCCGGGCGCAGGGATGGGCGATGCTCTACACCGCTCACGCCGCCATGGTCCGCCCGGACGAACCACTATGGCGCGACTACGCCGTGCGCCTTCTTGACTGGTGGATCGACCATGTCCCTGCGGATCTCATTGCCTTCTGGGATTTCGACGATCCGGCGATCCCCAATACCAGCAGGGATACTGCGGCCACTGCTATCGCTGCTGCCGCGGCGCTGCGCCTCGCATCCGCACTTGGTCCTGAGCGGGGCGCCAGATATCGATCATTTGCGGAGCGCACAGTTACTCAGCTGAGCTCGAAATACCTGACGCCGACTGCTCCCGATGACCCGCGCCCGCCTGGAATGCTCACCGGCGGCTGCTTCACCCGAAAGGCGATTGTGCGCGATATCGATGCGGCTCAGAACGTCGAGCTGATCTTCGGAAGCTACTTCCTGTTTGAATGTCTTGCCGTCCTCACGGACCTGGTGCCGCCTGGCTGGATTTAATGGGGAGGCACGAAAGGCGTCCAACGCGAGCAAAGCCTCAAACCAATCTCGTTTGTGACGCCATGCTAGTCAATCTGTCAAAAAAGTGCGCCGGTATCGGCGCCATTCCTTAGATGTTTGCGATGGCTGACCCCGTTCGACAGCAACTGACCGCCTCCTGTCTGGAATCCTCTACATGAGAAGTGCGAAGACTCCCATCTATCGCGGCTTGTTCCCGGTGGCTCCGACGCCGTTCACGGAGGCTGGAGATCTCGATCTTGAAGGGCAGCGGCGCGTTATCGATTGCATGATTGATCAAGGCGTGGACGGGATCTGCATTCTGGCCAACTATTCCGAGCAGTTCCTGCTGTCTGATCAAGAACGCGACATTCTGGTCGAGCTCTGTCTTTCGCATGTCGCGGGCCGCAAGCCAGTCATGGTGACCTGCAGCCATTTCAGCACCCAGATTGCGGTGCAACGCGCCCGCTATGCGGCCGAACGTGGCGCAAGCCTCCTCATGCTGATGCCGCCTTATCATGGTGCAAGCCTCAAGGCGGATGACGGGGCCATGATTGGCCATTTCGGCCGGGTCGCAGACGCGGCAGGGATCCCAATCATGGTCCAGGACGCGCCGCTCTCCGGCGTTACATTGACGGTCCCGTTTCTCGTCCGCCTCGCTTGCGAGGTGCCGCTCGCCAGATATTTCAAGATCGAGGTCCCGTTTGCTGCTGCCAAGTTGCGCAGTCTGATCGAGCTCGGCGGTGAGGCCATCATTGGTCCTTTTGACGGGGAGGAGGCCATCACCATGATGGCAGACCTCGACGCCGGTGCGACCGGAACGATGTCGAGTGCGCTGCTGCCCGATCTGCTTCGCCCGGTGCTCGATCACCACAAAGCGGGACGCAGGCAAGAAGCCGCTCTTGCCTATGCAAAGGTGCTGCCGCTCATCAATTTCGAGAACCGCCAGTGCGGCCTGCGCGCTGCCAAGAGCGTGATGGCTGAAGGTGGTGTGATCAAATACGAAGCGGTGCGGCATCCGCTCGATGGGCTCCATCCGGCGACGAGAGCTGGATTGATCGAGCTTGCGCACGAGCTCAACCCGCTGGCTCTTCGCTGGGGACATTGAGGCATGAACAATCCGGAACAAGCGGTGCAGGCACAACCTGTGTACCCCCAGATCAAGATGTTCATTGCCGGGGAATGGACGGAAGGGGAGGCAGAGCGCTCGGAAGAGATCCTCAACCCCGCGACCGGACAGCCCATTGGCGAAACGCCTTACGCATCCCGCGGTGATCTTGATCGTGCCCTCGCGGCGGCGGCGGACGGCTTCGAGATCTGGCGAAAGGTTTCTGCCTTCGACCGGTACAGGACCATGCGCAAGGCCGCCGAGCTCATGCGCTCGCGCGCAGCCGACATCGCTGCAATCATGACCCTCGAACAGGGTAAGCCGCTGAGCGAGTCGAGTGCTGAAACGCTCCTCGCTGCCGATATCATCGACTGGCTCGCCGAAGAAGGGCGGCGCGCTTATGGGCGGATCGTGCCGGCGCGCTTTGGCAATATTGCCCAGCTCGTGACCAAGGAGCCTGTCGGGCCGGTTGCGGCATTTACGCCCTGGAATTTTCCGATCAACCAGGCCGTGCGGAAGATCTCGGCGAGCCTTGCAGCCGGCTGCTCCATCATCGTCAAGGGACCTGAAGAGACGCCAGCGAGCTGCATGGAGCTGGTGCGTAGTTTCGCGGATGCGGGCTCGCCGGCGGGCGTGATCAATCTCGTCTTCGGCGTGCCATCCGAAGTTTCAGACCATCTCATACGCCATCCTATCGTCCGTAAAGTCTCCTTCACCGGTTCGACCGTAGTCGGAAAGCATCTCGCAGCCCTTGCCGGCGCCCACATGAAGCGCACCACCATGGAACTCGGCGGGCACGCGCCTGCCATCGTTTTCCCAGATGCCGACGTCGAGAAAGCCGCAAGAATTTTGTCGGCGAACAAGTTCCGCAATGCCGGCCAAGTCTGCGTCTCGCCGACGCGGTTTCTGGTGCATGAGAGTGTCTATGAAGATTTCGTCAAGAGGTTTGTTGCCGAGGCCAGCGCGATCAAGGTTGGCAATGGCCTTGAGAGAGACAGCCGCATGGGACCGCTCGCCAATTCGCGGCGGATCGACGCAATGGAGAGCTTTGTCGCGGACGCTCTCGATTGCGGCGCCCAGTTGCGCACCGGCGGCAAGCGTATCGGCAATGCGGGGTACTTCTTCGAGCCGACGGTCCTGACCGATCTTCCACCTCAAGCGCGCATCATGAATGAAGAGCCGTTCGGCCCTGTCGCCCCGATTGCGCGGTTTAAGACCTATGACGACGTTGTCACGGAGGCCAATCGACTGCCTTACGGGCTCGCCGCCTATGCCTACACGCGATCCGCCGCAACCATGGCCGCGATCGGGGCCGATCTCCAATGCGGGATGGTATCGATCAATCATCATGGGCTTGGGCTTCCCGAAGTGCCCTTCGGAGGAACGAAGGAGTCCGGCTTCGGCTCGGAAGGTGGCCTCGAGGCAATCGAGGGCTATCTCGACACCAAATTTGTGAGCCAGGCGAGCTAGAACCGGAATCCCAGGTGCCAAACCGGAGCAGAACGATTGTTCGACGGTGCCGCCGGATAGCTTCAAGCGCTCTCCCCTTCTCCGCTGGCAGACCGGTACGTCTGCCTTCTCCCCGGACTTGAGCCGCTGTCGGAGAAATCCGGCAGCGGTTCTTTTTCCTTGCGGGACTGACACCTTATTGTTCATTCAGGCGGAAGCAGAAGTAAGATACTTTGTCCGGCAAATCGGCGCGGACGGATAACAGCTGCGTGTGCCAAAGCCCCCAAACTTCCGCGCCAATGATAGCCCGCGAGCACCACGAATATTGGCGCGGCCCAGCATGACCATCGCCTGGAATTTCTCGGCGATGACCATCTCACGCGCATAAGCGCGCAGATGCGGAGCAGGAAGATCGTGGAGAACCGACAAGTCCATTTCCAGTAGACCCGGTTCGACCGCATCATCAACGGCCATATCGATAACGATACGGGCCTTGGCGGAACAATGCGTCGGCGGTGATGCGCAGTCCGCCATACTCGGTTTCCTCGCGAATGCGATTGACCTTGAGGCTGTTTGGATCGAACTCCGCCCATCGTTGTATGAAACGCCGCTGACTTCTTTGAAGATGCGGACCGTCTCGTCCTAATCATCGTTCTCGATGACGAGGGAGTCGAGGGGCGCCACGGACTCGTGGAAAAATGGCCCGCTTGGAGCCATACCAAGCATTTACGATAGGGCCAAATGTGGTAGGGTCAGTTCACCTTTGCCTGCGACAACTGAGAGGTTGAGTTCCTGCGCGGCAGCATCCAGGACCGGCACGGAAACGGCACTCTCGCGCGCTAGGCGCACAGCACACTCGATGTCCTTTGCAGCATTTGCAATCGAGATTGCCAGTGCATCCGGTTTCTCTCCCAACAAAAAGGCGGCGAAGGCTTGGAATATTCCACTGTTCGTAGAGCCCCGACTGACCAAAGACCGTAGTGTTACAAGATCTATCTGAAGACTATCCGCGAATTGGCAGACCTCAGCGGCGACCGCAGCTATGCCCATAGTCATGCTGTTGTAAACAAGCTTGAGCTTGTGGCCGTGTCCGACATCTCCAACATGCATCACGGTCTCGCAAAACGCAGCAAGAATGCGTTCAGCGACGGGAAAGAGTGTTGTATCCGACCCAACCATCGCATTGAGGAGGCCGAGCTCTGCTTGCTCGGGGCTTCGTGTTACTGGAGCATCAATAAAGCTTAGACCTCGTCCTTGCGCCGTTTTCGCCAATGCAATAGTCGAGGCAGGATACGAGGTTGTGCAATCAATTATCAAGCCTCCTCGGCACATGTGGACAAATAGTCCATCGTCATCAAGGCACACCATCTCAACTTCGCGGCTGGACGGTAAGGACAACACCACCACACTTACATGCTGCGCCAACTCAGCGATCGACGTATGTTCGCGGGCCCCTGCACTTATCAGGCGATCGGCACCGAACCGCTCCTTGTTGACTTTGATGTGGAGTTCGCGTTGCTGACGCAGCAGGCTGATGCCTATACCTGTTCCCATGCGCCCCGCTCCGATAAGCCCTACGCTCTGCTTGATCAGTCTGGGAGCCGCGCTCGCTGATGATCCCTTACTCATGGCTTAGCATTCCGAAAAGTAGCCACGGCTTTGCAGGATGGGCAGCAGCTCGTGATGGTTGTTGATCGTGTAATCTGGACGCGCGGCTTGCAGGCGCGAGGTCGAAACAAATCCTCCGGTAATGGATATGCTCGTCAGACCGAGATTACGTGCAATATCAGTCTCCACGGGCATATCGCCGATGATGAAGGTTGATGCGGGCTTCAGGTCGTACCTTTGCATGTAAAGCCGAAGCCGCTCTCCTTTGCTCATTGATTTGTATTGCGTGGCGCGGCTTTCAAAAGCGAGCACATCGGTAATGTAGTGATCTACTCCAAGCCTCCTCAGCTGGGACTGTAGAGGCGCCACTATGTGGTTGCTGAGGATGATGAGTAGAGCGGATTGTCGTCGCGCTATCTCGAGCACTCTGCGCGCGCCCTCACGTAGATCGGCCTTGGCCGCAAGAGGCTCGTATAAGTCGTGAAATAGTGCGCCATCATCACGCTCCATTGCCTCAATCTCTTCGCGCGACATTCCAAGGCTAAGGTAGAGAAGAGAGAGGGGAACATCACAACGATCCCGAAAGGTCTTTATATCGATGCTCGGACGACCAAAGCGGTCCAAAATGACATTGGTCGTTTCGAGCAGCGCATAGGTGTCATCGAGCAGTGTTCCGTTCCAGTCAAATACGAGAGCGGGTTTCATGATTCTGACCTCAGAGGGGTATTGACAGGAAAAGCGGCCAGCAACGCTTCCAAGTGTCTACGCGCGCGCTGCCGTCCAGCGGGGGTCGGCATGTCGAACGTGAACGGTGATAGATCGATGCCCTCTAGCCTGTCGGCCAAAACGGATACAAGGGCGCGGAAAGGCAGATAAGTTATCGATGCTGCTTGGATCGCCGTCGCAATGTTGCTCTCAACGATTCTGAGTGCTGGCGGCTCCATCCTATGGAAGCGAAGGCATTGGGCGCGCAGCTCGGACGGCAGCCGCTTCAATGCCTGCCAGAATGCGAGCTCATCTAGCGTATCAATACCCATGCCGTAGTAGTTTGGCGCAACTATAGGGGGAGAACCTATCGCCCAATGTACGTCTTTGGCTCCAGCGGCAAGGAGCATCATTGTGACGGCTTGGCTGGTATCGCCTCGAATGAGGGCTTCGTCGACAACTATTAAGGTCCGTTCGGCTATGGCCGGTTCCGAAACTCGATACTTCTGGGCAATGCGAGATTGCCGGGCGCTGGTTCTGCCGAGGAGCGTTCGCTCTTGAAATTGCGTTGCAACTACGTCACTACGCTCGGCAAGCACGCCCTGTTCGGCGAAAGAGTCAAATAGACCATCGGCGTACGGGCCCCCAGTATTTGGCATTGAGGACACGATTGGCGGCATCAAGAGTGGCTCTGCTTGAAGTCGCTCCGCAACAATTCTTCCCAAAGAGAGCCCGATGTTGTAACGGGTTTGGCGATGTGAATGGCCCTCGACCGACGTGTTTGGACTTCCCAAATAGAGGGCTTCGTACGCGCAGAGCTTGGCCTTATGTCCTCGGCAGTTCAGGGCATGGTCAACGCTGGCGCCGGTCTTGGCGTCCACGCGCTGTATGCTCCCAGGCAAGAGCTGGCTGATCTCACCTTCCAAGCCTGCGAAGGCACAATTTTCAGAAGCAAAGAGCAACAAGCCATTACTTGCTCGCATAGTCTCCAATGGTCGCAAACCGCTTCGACTGCGGTATGCAACAAGATCTCCGTCCTTATCTAGCAAAAGCGCACTTAGGGCACCATCGATACGATCATCAAGCTCGCGAAAGATAGCTTCGTAGTTTACGGGCCGGCCGTGACGCCAATATTCTCGTTCGCAAGAGTGTTCAATCCACCTCAGCAGGAGCTTGGCGTCTGTGTTCGTATCTATCAGTTGGCCTCGAGCGAGTAATTCGCTCTTGAGTTCATGAGCGTTCACCAAGGCGCCGTCCAGAGCAATGGCAAAATGGCGGTTAGGCATTGACTGCACGTCGTCGCCATCTCCAGTTCCACAGGATCCGCCACGGATCTGCGCGATTGCAACATGAGGCCGAAAGCACGGGTCCCGTTCGATGCAGTCAATGAGCACAGAGCTATCGTTCGATCGAAAGGTTCCATGTCGGAGTCCACGCTCTTGCATAAAAGCAGAGACGACGACACCCGCTTGCCCACGGAGTGCAAGTGTCGGAATCATTTTGTTTAGCTGATCAAGGACACGCGGCGATGGTTCGCTTGAAGCGCAGAAAAATGCACCGGCGACACCGGACATATAGTCACCCACTTGTTAAGGAGTCGCTCTGGCGGGGCGCCTCGATGGCACTTCGATTCATCCTTAAGCAAGCGTCGTACCAGCCCTTTGCATGTGCTGGCTGGCATTTCCGGAGCGAGTAGGGTTGGAAGACAGGCCATTCTAGCCATCGAGTGGGTATTGTGCGTCGTTTCAGCACCCACGCGATGTTCAGGATGCTACGACCATGTGCGAAACGCTCCACACCGGAGCGAGCAGGAAGTGGGGGCTTAAGGTCGACGAAAGCCTTCTGCACTTTCACTCATGTCTTTCATTTTTGCGTCCAGCCACCAAACCGGTTCTTTAAAGACAACCAGCCTACGAAAAGGAGCTCTAAGCAGGCCAGAGAGTGGCGTTCGACGCTCGCCTGATCAACTACTAACAGTGGTGATTGATCAGGACCATGAACCTTGGCCAGAACGAATCGTGTCGCTTGCGCGGACCAACCCATGACGATCCACCTTCAAACGGTGTGGTCAGGAACTGCAATATGTCACCTTCAACGACTCTGGCGCTGCGCGCGCGGCCAAATTATCTTGTATCCGACATTCTTCGAGCCCGAGGGGGCTCAGGTGTCCACGTCCTTGGCGGCAAAACGCGGCTCGATCGACGGCGCTGAGATAACAGGTGGGTAGGCGGATATACCAAGCCGCCATGATCCCGGATCCTGTACTGCCGAGTCCTAGCTGTGGAGGGCATCCTCGTCCCTGTGTCTTCACGCAATACAGACGACGGTGCAACGATCAGGGGCTGTTCGCGACCTTGAGCGAGACACCACTTAAAAAAGGAGCATCTGTTTGTTTTCTCAAAGTGCCGTCACTCCCAAGCCGGTACAGACTAGCGCATCGGTGTTGCCGACACTCCCGGAATCTCGGCACATGGCACCTGTGAGATGCGCAGTCGCCACGATTCATAATGTCGTCCTAGCGCGAATGCCTAGGCGCTAACTGAATTACGAAGCGCGTTCGTCTCACGGTGAGCCATTTCGTGGCAGCGCGGCCATGATCTCGTTTAGCCGGCAGAAAAAGTTCGCTGCACCCGTTCGCTCGACCTCGCAGAAGGCATAACGGGGGCCCCGGGTCGCGCGCATGGAAATTGTTGCTGTAGGCCCGAGTGCTTGGTCCGAAACCGAACGCGTTCGGTGTCACGAATCGGTCAAGCAGCCTCCAATCTCGACTTTAATCAGACAATTGCCGGCGATTCCTCTGATTGGAACTGGCCCAGAGCGTGCATCGTGAAAGATGGGAGCCCATCTGAGTCTCGCAACGTGAGCAGCAGTTGGGGGAGCGTTCAAATCGAGTGTATCTGACATTAGGTTCGGAGACTGTATGCGAATCTGCGGTATCAAACTGACTCATGACGGAGCAGTCGCCCTTGTCGAGGACGGAAGGCTGGTCTTTTGTGTGGAGCAGGAGAAGCGGGACAATAATCCGCGATATCAAAAACTCCACAATCTCGATGCGGTTGTTGTCGCCTTGGCAGAACACGGTTTGGATCCGCGGGACGTTGACCGGTTCGTCATCGATGGATGGTGGGGCGAGAGTGAGTCACAATTTCAGGTTCTCAGCGGGACTGCACCCATTACCCTTAAAGGGGCGCCGTATGTTGAGGGCGATGCCGACGGCCTCCTCATAGCGCGCGACGGCGCTGGGCTGATGCTCAAGGGGAGCGCCTTCCCTTATAAAAGCTATCCGCATGTCACAGGTCACGTGGCTTCCGCTTTTTGTACCAGTCCTTTCGCCAAGGCCGGGCAACCCGCGTTCTGTCTGGTTTGGGACGGCGCCTCCTTTCCACGGCTCTACCATGTAGAGCGCCACGCAGCCAGGTTCGTCGAGTGCCTCTTTCCGCTGATCGGGCATGCTTATGCTGCCGCAGGCTATCACTTCGGACCATACAAGCAGGCTAACCGCATCAAGTGGGACCTCGGTGTTGCGGGCAAGTTGATGGCCTACATCGCGCTCGGTTCGGCCGATGAAAGCATCGTCGAGGTGTTTCAGGAGCTCTATGAAAAGCACTTTAGCATGTTCACGGAGCCAGTCGGTCGTTGCAGCGAGGACGCCGCGCTTGAGCCTGTCCATGCGTTCTTCGATGCCTGCGTGCTACGGTTAAAGGCCAAAGCCCCCGCAGATGTGCTTGCATCCTTTCATTGCTTCCAAGAGCGTCTGCTCGTTAGCAAACTGGCGAGTGCTATACAGAGGCATTCGAGGTTTTCCGCGCGCAATCTGTGCATAGTCGGTGGCTGCGGTCTCAACATAAAATGGAATAGTGCACTACGAGCTGCCGGCTTGTTCGATGCTATCTGGGTGCCACCCTTTCCGAATGACAGTGGCTCGGCAATAGGTGCTGCTTGCTCCGCATTGGCGGCGGACCAAGGTTTTGTACCATTGGAATGGTCCGTCTATAGTGGTCCAGCCGTGGAACGAGGCGACATGCCGCCCGGATGGGGCGGCTCACCATGCAGCATGCGTGAACTTGCAACCATTCTCGCCAGCAACAAACCCGTCATTTTTCTTGCCGGCCGCGCGGAGCTTGGACCTCGGGCTCTCGGTAGCAGAAGCATACTGGCCGCGGCGACATCGCCGCAAATGAAGGACCGTCTCAACGACATCAAACTTCGCGAGCACTTCCGGCCTGTAGCGCCAATATGCCTGGAGGATCGGGCGCCGGATATTTTTAGTCCCGGAACGCCAGACCCTTACATGCTTTTCGAGCACCTAACACGAGCAGAATGGCGGGATAAGATCCCCGCTGTTGTGCATCTGGACGGATCTGCGCGATTGCAGACCATTTGCAGGACCTCTCGGCACAAGATCGCCGAACTTCTCGTCGAATACGAAGGCCTCACAGGCATTCCGCTACTATGTAACACCAGCGCCAATCACAATGGACGCGGCTTTTTCCCGAATGCGGCATCTGCCTGCCAGTGGAACCGCGTTGACCACGTGTGGTGCGATGGCATGCTGTGGACGAGACGCGAGGGCGGCGACTGAGCGCTGGTCAAAGGCATCTTTCTGTGGACGTGAGATTTGAGAACGGAACGCCGACCGTTCAGAGCCATTTGGGCGGCGGATAGTTCTCATCCAGCCCACGCAGACGTCCGCTAGAATACCCTCTCTTTCCGAGGACCCGATGACCGTGAACGGACCGCGGCGGATGTCGGACGTCTGAGTCAGTAGATGTCGTCGATTGGCGACATTCGACGATGTCGGCGAACGGCAACATCTTGATTGTCAGCGAATGGCGACATATGATAATGTAAGCGAACGCTGACATTCGGATTTGCCATGCTCACACGTACCGCAGCCGATCTTGGCGCCGTCATCCGCGACCGGCGCAAACGCCTCAAGCTCGATCAGTCGACGCTGGCCAAAAAGGTTGGTGTCAGTCGCCAATGGCTCATTGAAGTCGAGCATGGACATCCGCGCGCAGAACTCGGGCTAATCCGCCGCGTCCTCGATGCTCTTGGCATTAAGCTCGATGCAGACAGCAATCCCTCCGCGGGCCGCGGCGTCCCGAAAACCGCCGTCGATCTGGACGCCATCGTGGCGAAAGCCAAAAAAGGCAAGCCTTAATGGCCGAGCTCATTGCGGACGGCAACGAAGTCGGTCGTGTCCGAAGTGATGCACGCGGCCGGCTGACCTTTGTCTATGACAATGCATGGCGCAACGCTGAGGGAGCCTATCCTCTCTCGCTTTCGATGCCGCTTGCCGCTGAGGAGCATGGTCCAGCCGCCATTCAGGCCTTCCTGTGGGGGCTGCTTCCCGACAATGAGCAGGTGCTCGAGCGTTGGGCCAAGAAATTTCAGGTATCAGCGCGCAACGTGTTTGCTTTCATCTCGAACGTCGGTCAGGATTGCGCAGGCGCCGTTCAGTTTGTCACCCCCGATCGACTGGAGGCCTGAAAACGGGCCGAGATGACAAGATCGAATGGCTTGACGAGCCGGAAATAGCAAACCGGCTTCAAGCCTTACGCGAGGATCATGCTGCCTGGCGTCTGCCCGGCGATACGGGTCAATTCAGCCTTGCGGGCGCCCAGCCTAAAACTGCTCTTGTCCTCAAAGACGGCAAATGGGGCATTCCGTCCGGCCGCATACCGACCACCCACATTTTGAAACCGCCGACAGGCCACTTCGATGGTCACGCCGAGAACGAGCATATCTGCCTGCAGCTCGCGCGAGAAGTCGGGCTGCCGGCCGCTGAAACCAAGGTGATGCGCTTCGAAAAGGAAATCGCAATCGTCGTTGAACGCTACGACCAGCAAGTTAGTGGGAACGACATCATTCGGATTCACCAGGAAGATATTTGCCAGGCCATGGGCATCCTGCCGACCAAGAAATACCAGAACGAGGGAGGACCAACGTCTGCTGACGTGATCGAGCCCTTACGGACATACTCGACGGACCGCGACGCTGACCTTGAGACGTTCGTCAGCGCTTTGGGCTTCAACTGGCTCATTGGGGGGGCCGACGCTCACGCCAAGAACTATTCCTTGCTTTTGGCTAGCGGCCCGCACGTACGGCTTGCGCCGCTCTACGACATAGCTAGCATTCTTCCTTACGATCACGTCGACCCGCGGAAGGTCAAGCTCGCCATGAAAGTCGGGGGCGCGTACAAGCTCGACCAAATTGGCTTGCGTCAATGGCAGAAGTTCTCGCGCGAAACGCGGGCTGATGCGGATTTGGTCACTGCTACTCTTATCTCCATGGCTGGGCAGATCCCCGACCTCGTTAACGAAATCCGCGCGCGCGCGCAAAAGGAGGGATTGGAGAACGCCGTTATCGAGCGATTGGCAGCGGCTTTGACCAAACGAGCTCGGGACTGCGAACGCGTTCTGAAGGGAACCTAGTTTTGGGGCCAGCAGATCAATCCGCACCGGCAGCACCAGCAGCAGCATGTTGATCGCCGGCATCGATGTCGACAGCGCGATCATCGCGGCCATGATGGCCGTCGGCGGCACCGGCGCCGGAATTGCCGGACCGCGATCATCGGCGCCGATGATCAGCAGCAGCGGCAGCAACACCAAGCCGGCGCCAGCCATGACGTGCCTCCGTATTGGCCTGATAGCTCTGGGGGGTGATACGGCCCGCACTTGAAACTCGAGAAACGGGCTGAGTCTCGCTATTAGGGACCCGCTTCCCGAACTCCAAATAGGCCGAACCCAGGACAAAAGGGAAGGTTTCGGCAGGCTTGGGAATCTCTGGGAGCGATCTCAACGCGACATGAGGGCGCTTTCGGAAGATCATTGCGATTCGGGCGCGCAGCGACTATACGCAACCTCCTAAAAGCACTGAACTTGTCGCTCGCATCGTTGCTTATCCGGGTACATCCAAGGGCAGATGCAAACGTTGCAGTCTGCTCATAGAGATCAATCGCCTTACGCCGCTCATTCAGAGACGAGGCATCGTCCGCCAGCGGAATTGAGGCAGAGTCAAACGGCAGTTGCCAAAATGGCTTTCCGCAGCTCCTGTGGTGTAGCTTGGACGAGGTGTGCACCTGCTGACAGATAGGCGAGTACGGGCGTCTTTTCGTAATCGCTGGGCTTAAATGTCGGAACGAGGTTGAGAGCGTCGAGTGACCACGCCAGAGGGTGGGGGCGGAGTCGTACTCGATGCTCCAAATGCCGAGTTCGGCGATATCTTTCGAGAGCCGCAGTGGCCAAAACTCTTGAGGCGCCCCTGACGACATCCAGGGAGCGTGACCAATTCCCTTGAGTCCGTGGATGAACACCACATGATGGCTGATTGTTGCGGTCGTTGATTTTAGAAGAATGTCCGTCAGGGGCCCGGGCCGCTCCGTGTATGGCGGCGCGATCTATGCTGAAATCGAGTGGGGATCGGCCGATTCTTCAACCCACAATAGCGAGTCACATCTTAGTAGAGTAGACGCTCGCTATGCGGCATTTGAGGGCGGGGTGAAGCCATTGCGTTGGCCAAATCCGAATAGAACTCTCCCAGCGCCAGAACTATAGCTTCTCAACCCACTCGCTAATCTCGTCGAGTATCTGCTCAAAGCCAGGCGGGGCCGCGTAATACAGCGCGCGGCTGCGGTCATAAGCATCGGTGTATAGCGCTCGAACCTTCTTATCGTTTAGGAGGAAAGCTTCATTCTGGGCGATAATCGGGTTGTCGCCCTGCCGGAAGCGCTTTTGTTTGTGTTCTGCGTATTCCTTCGTGCCGATGAAATTCTGAACCTCCTTATTCTGGAGCAGTTCGTAGACGTCGTAGTAGTGCCGCATGAACCCGACAGGGTCGCTGTTGTCGGTTTGTTGTTTGCGGAATTTCGTTGAGATGGTTTGTAGCTTCTCCACGAACGTGTATCCAGGATCGTAGCAAGGCACCGCCTTAGCGCGGTTGTCGATAATATCGACGTTGCTTGCACTGGCCCGATCGTAAAGCCAGGAGCTGATGTCTTTCGGTGCGTTCGGGGCTATAGTGTCGAAACCCACCTCGAGCAATACGCCTTCGCGAAGGCCTTCCATCGCCTCGCTCACACTAGCGTAGTTAAGTCTGATGCCGGCACCTCGGTAGTTGGGAACATCGTCAAACGTGGTATCGCGTTCCACTTTCGTGACGCCATCAATCTTGATGGTCTTGGCAAGCCAATCGAAGAAGTCTTTGCGCGACTGGATGTGCGCCGGCTTGTCGTGGTTCTTGTGAGTCTTCACGTTTTGGCCGGCCGGAGGTTCGATCAGAATATCGATATCTTCCGAAAAACGACGGACGATGTCGTTCCCTTTGGAAAGGGATGTGCCACCTTTTAGTTGGAAGGTGAATTTCTGCTGCTGTAGGCCATATAGGCAATGCATGATCCAGTAATCTTTCTCCACCAATGCTGGATCAATGCCTTTTTCTTCCGCCACAATCCGGATCAGATCTGCGAACTGCTCATGATTGTGGATAAAGTCAGCCGACATGCAATTCGTTGGCTCTCAGCGCGCGTTCGAAGAACTTCTTGGCGCGCTCGCTCCCATACGCGCGCACCGCATGACGCAAGCGCTTCGGATCGGACTCAGCAGCACGCTCCGCCACGCGTTTGAGAACCTGATCCTTGGCTTCGGCAAGGTGATTGACATTGTTGACCAGATCGACGAGCAGGAATTCCTTTGTCAGCGCCTTGGGAAAGCGCGGCTTCACGCGAAACGCAAAGGTGCGGTTGCCGAGCCGAAACTCTCCATGCCGTTTGTGATTGTAGACCACGGTCTTGTCATAGAGCTGCGTCGTGCCCACACCCAGGCTGTTGTAGGCGTTTGGCGAAGCCAGCAGGAACGTGTCGTCCTTCAGGAAGGCGCGCACGACCTCCTTGTCGGATGCCGGTGCCGGGCCGAACGCCGTTTCCTTCGGATACACGTACAATCCGCCCGAAACTTTCTTAAGAGTGCCGTTCTCGACCAACTCTCTGGCATGCCGGTCGACAGACCTGGACCAGCGGGCCAGATCGGCGAGCCGATAGGCCTGGCCCGGCTTCAAATGCCGCTTGAGTTCATCGAGCTTCGTCACGCTGAGCATATAAGTCAGAACTGACTTATATGCAAGTTTTTTCATTGAAAAATCATGCAAATTTAGGTGTATCTATTTGATAGAGAATGTATAAATTGTTGTCGTTATTGGTCAGCTGTAGATCGCAGTGAACTAGCCCTGTTCATGTGGGGACGGCGTCAATCTAAAGACGTAAGATGGCGTACCCTCCACGCGAGGCGAGTCCTTTTCGCGTTCTGATTTCCGGTATTGATGAAATTCATTGAGGCCAGCCCCGATATTCCGAATAGATCCGCGAGGTCAATGACGGAGAGGCCGTATTTCTCTGCGGCGCGGGTGTTTCGCGGGGCGCCAATCTGTCTTTGTTTCAGGAACTGACTGACAGGGTCTAGGAGAAGATCGGCGAGACTTTCGATAATGAGCCTGCGGAGCGCATAGCGTACGGTCGCCGTCAATCAGGCGATCGTTTTCCGGGTCGAGACCTTCGAGCCGACCGCGGACTTCAATCCTGCGAAGCTCTACAAGACCCGGCTCAAATGGCGCCACCTGGCTGGACGGGAACAGAGCAAGCTGCTGCTGACTGACCCGCAAGCCGTGATCCAGGGCCTTCTGAAGACTAAGGTCGCGACGCGCCCGGTTGGGACAATCAAGCCTCGACGCCCAGCGCGCGATCGCCACGGATCCCGCCGCATGGAAGGATTCCAGAGCTGAAGTATCGGAGAGTTGGACAGGAAGCCCTGCCGGCATTCAACCGGCAGAGTTTTTCTATGCCGGATCAAAGATGAAATCCGCGCCGCAGCATCGTGCGCCAGATGTTGCCGAGGCTCATAAGAAGATTCAGCCGGCGACCGTACCAGCCTCGAAGAGACCAAGCTCCCCTTCGAAGCCCTCAGTTAGGCAAAGCTCCCGAATGGCACGCGCGTTGACGAGGCACGCGTGACGTCGGCGGAAGGTCGAAGGTGGCGGCGCCGACACACAGGTCGACGGGTAACCCATCGCTCATAAAGTCTTGAGATACTCAACAAGCGCTCGGCGCTCGGCTTCGGTCAATTCTGGTCCGATGACGCCAGGCGGCAGCTTCGTTAAGTCGGTTTCCTTGCCCTCGAACGAATGTCCACGATTGCTGTTGCCAAGCAGCGACACATTAAAGTTCGTCAGGCCGGCCGCACAGCTCTCGGTCGCCTTTACTTTCGTAACAAGCCCGACCTTGACCGGGTCGAACGCACGACTGCCGACGCAAAACGACCTCGGCCGTTCGGCTTGCGGCACCAACATGTCTCTGAGTGTCGGAACGGACCCATTGTGAAGATAAGGAGCTGTTGCCCAAACGCCGTCCAACGGGCGGGCCCGGTACTGAGGCTCAAGGGCGAGTACTGTTTCGTCCTTGCCGTTGCGGCTCGCACGCGCCCCGACATAGACTCGCTGATTTTGGCAGTTCTTCCGGGGCCCCCACATTTGCCGCTTGGTCTCTTCAGAAGTGCCGTTCGCAATGACCCATTCTTCGATCGTTTTGCCGACCACGTCCATGAGCGCGAGTACAAACAGAGGATCTACGCCTTTATCAGCCAGAAGGCCACAACCTCCGGCTTTGTTGAGGTCATCTGCGGGATTTAATCCGAGTGACTCGGGTAGGTGAACGCGCCGCGTCGTGAGGACGTTAGATTGTTGGCGGTCGGTGCCGATCGCCGAGACCGGCATCTGGACGACGTTAAAATAATGCCGTCCCCCGACCTCTACCCAATTCTTCTCGTTCTTGGCTGAGCGATCGGGGTTCTCTGCGCGCCAGAATGAGTCTTCCGGCCACTTTTTGTCGAAGGCAGCATCGTTCACCGGGCCTCGGTGGCATTCAAAGCAGTGAGCACGATAAAGATCGCGACCCTGTTCAACGAGCTTTTCATCGATCGCCCAGGCCGGGTCACCGCGGAATTTCTGCTGCGCGTCCTTCCATCGGGGGGCTACGAGCCCGGTGAACTTTCTGCCTCCTGCATCTTCGGACGAAAAGGGATCGGTGCCGCGCAGAAGCTCTTCGAACCGCGCGATGTCGGAGAGATGTATGGATGAGGCAAAAAGCGGCCTTCCGGGCGCGGCAGCGATCATATTAATTTTTGCGCTGACACCGAGCGCTTCGCCTGCATTGCGAACGAGTTCGTTGAGAACAGATGCGTCATACTGTGCCCAAAGGAAATACGGCGTGTCCCAGATCGGTGGAAAGCTCACGGGGGCATCGTGGCGCGTGAAGTTGCCCTTGAGGAGTGGCTCGGACAGTTCGCCGGTCAAGGGATCGAGCAGATTGCTATAGAAAACCTGGTTCCCGATCCGATTCAGCGCGTCAAGTCGACCGAACCCTTCATCGAGATCCGCCACTCCCTGACCCGTCAAAAGTCTGTCGGTCTCTGCCTTTTGGTTCTTGATCTTTTGGAGTGCTAGCTCAAGATCGCGTCGAAGCTGATTTCGATCGACACTCTGCCCTTTGATCTGCTCCAGCTTGCTAGCAAAACGCTCGAAACGCCATGGCAAGATCAGCGTGTAGCCGATAGACAGCCCGACGGCTCTTTCAACCTCGCCAAGATTGACCATCGCCGGCCCGCCGTCGAACCGTATGCTAACATTCTTGTATTCGAGATGGCCCGTATGACAGGCGGCGCAGGTTAGCCCGATCTGATCTTCATACGGGACGCCAGTCGCCGGATCGACACCGCCCTTGAGGATGGCAAAGCCGACCGGCAAAGCATTCGGGTTCGCGGGCGCGCTTGGAGTCCAACCGGGGTCGGCTATGTCCCCATTCGGCGCATCGTCGTGATAACCGTATGCGGGCGCAATACCGGCGAAGTCCTTTGAGCTAGGACTGGGAATGAAGCCGAGGCGGCGCAGGTAGTTCTCGTCCGTTAAGCTCGTGTAAGAGAAGGACAGCTCCGGGCGTTCCAGGGCCAAAAACCACTGATAAGGGACAGGGATGGTCGCTGTCCCCTGCGATGTGTGGTGAAACCAGTAACGCTGGCGAGCGCTCCAATTTTGCGGGAGCCAATAAGCGCTTTGTACTCTTGATGGCTCGGGCAGGGTCGCAGGCAGTAATTGAGCGACGAGATTGGCATCGTTCTTGATCTTAAGGGCTGCGTCGCGAACCTTCTCCGGGGCGAAATACACCAGGCCGGCCGCCACGATCACGACAACGACGGTCGCTAATAACAGGCTGGTGATATGAGGCCAGCGCATCAACCAGGAATAAAGACGAGAGCCAAAAGAAGGTCTGCCCATAGCAAGGACTCCATCCATCTTTTTCATGCGTCCAGCCGACCCGGCAGGCTACCGGAAACGGCTACGGCGTCTGTTACTTGTTCAGCAATTGGCTATTGATGAAGGCGACAACGTCGGACGTCTCGGCTGCCGCGCGCCTGGTTATCGTCGCGGCTGCCGGGCCGCCGCGCAAAAAGGATGGGAACCAACCGAAGTTGCGAACATTCCAGTTTTCTTTCGGCCACACCGCGCGGTTGACGCCCAGCACTGCGAAATTTGGAATTTTCCTGGCGAGTGGCTGTGCCGTCTCGGTGTGACAGCTCACGCAATCGGTATTGAAGAAGTGGCTCTTCTTCGTATCGGCAATGGTATTGACGATCTCGATGATGCGGCTGTTGGGCACGTTACCATCGATGAACTCGGAGGTCGAAACACCCTTACGATCGCCTTGAGGCAAGGGCGGATTTTGCAATGCCGCGTGTCGACAGGTGACCGGGTTTTGATTGTTCGTGCCCGGCTCCGGGACCACGTGCTTTCCGCCGACGGCGCTGAACATTTGTGCCACGTGCATACCATCAAGCGTCGGGGCGGGGACTGGGATTAGGCCTGCTTGCGGGACCCTTAACATCGATACGAAAATCCAGGGTTCTGGCGGGGCGATGCCCATCACGGCCATGGTATTGAGGCGCTGCGGCGAGAGGTGCTTCTCAATCAAAGCCTTGAGGGCATCGCGGAACGCCTTTGCCGATGCTCCTACAAGACCCGGATGCACATTCAGATCACCCGCAGTCGAGACTTTGACATTGCCAAACTGTCCGGCCCCAAGCTGATCGCGCAAGGTCGCGACGTCACGAAGGATCGCCTTGAATGCTTCGTCGTCCGGTTTGAATCGCGGGAACGGCCCGCAACCATCCAGAGGCGGGTCCGGGGCGAGAGTGAAGCTGAAGATAAGGTGGCCTGCAGTGTCATGAACCTTGAAGCCGTCCGGCCCGTTGGTCACCGGCTGAATGATGAGCCGGATCTGTGGTTGTCGGCCAAACTGCGCGATGATCTCCGGCGACAATCCCGGCGCGCCCGGATCGATGCGGATGCCGGCCACAAACCAGGCGCCGACCTTTTTCACGGCATCGGGAAACTGAATGTGCCGTGCACCCGAATCCGGCACGCCCGGATGCTCCGGATTTTCGGCGTTGGCGATAAAATGCGCGAAATCCGCGTCGGAAAACAGCCGCTGCGGCGATCCCGAAGGGCCCGCAAGATCGGACACGGCGATCAGATTGGCGAGGTCGGCCGCCGACTTCGGCGGAGGAAAGAGAATGGATACATCATTGGGCGCAAGCGGCCTCGACGCGGCTTGCGCGGAAGCCGTTCCTACCTCCCAAGCTGCGACGAACATCAACCCCGCCGCTAACAAGCTTGCGAGCCGTCGCGGAAACAGAGATCCGTTGATTTGACCCCTCGCGATCATTGGAAAATCCCCCTGTAAGAGCAAAAATTTAAACATCAGCTGTCGAACAACTACATCTCGCCGCTACGCGCCTCGCCAAGGCAATGCGGGCGACCGGTTCAAACCCTTCATTCCTCACCGTAGAATTGGCTTTGCAACGTCTTGAGCTTCGTCGGATGCAACGCCTCCTCTATACAGCCGAGGAACATCTCACTGCGTGCATTGACCCGCGCGTGATCGGCTGGATGCGTCATATCCGTTTGCAACGCGCGAACCGTTGTCCAGTCGTTCGCACGATCCTTGAGCAATTCGAACAGCGTTCGGCGGTTGTCCGGCGGAGATAACTGGCCGTCCTTATACCGGTGCAGTCGGAAGTGAGCGAAGGTAACCTTAGCCGAGATCTTCGCATCAAATAGCGCGTCGGGTAGCGTTAGCAGATCAAGTCCTTGCAGCTCGCGTAGCTGCACCATCTGATCCTGCGCTTCCTGATACTGCTCACGGCCGACCAATTGATACATTCCTCGCGGGCGAAACAGCCAGCCGTCGTCCGTTCCGGGCCGGTTGCCAAAGTCGTTGTCATCGTAAGCGAGCACGAAATTGGCCAGTTCCTTGGGACGATTAAGCAAAGAGTTCACGTCGACCGCGGGCTTGTTTGCGGCCAGGAGCCTTGAGTTGTTCTTGTCAATGCGATCGCGCCATTTCTGCGGGAGTTGAGAAAACGCGCTGTAAGAAAAGTTCTCGCTGCTGCGAGTAAAATCGGCGCTGTCGTAAGAGACGGATCCTAGAATATAGGCAAGGATACGGGGATCCGTTTCCTCGACGCGATCCCATTCCTGCAACAAGGCTTTGACCTGCTCGGCCTGATAGTAGGCCATATAGCTCTTGCGATATGGCGGAACGGGTTGAGGGGCCGGGGAATGATCTTTGCGCGATTCACTCAGCTGTTGCTCGTAGGCGGCGACTTTTTCCTGATATTCCTCATAACCGCGCTGTTGCAACCAATTGCTCTCATAACAAGCAAGTAATGGCTGCGGCTTGATCTTTGGAGTTGGTTGATATTCCTTCGCTAGCTCGTCGGCGTAGGCAGCCCGTGCAAGTTTGGCATCCTTCAGCGTTTCAAATGCGGTCGCGACCGATCCATTCAGAAGATGGAACAACTTCACCTGCAGGCAATCTGCATTGCTCTGCCTTTCGCGGGACTGATCGAAGTCGTCCTTCGGCACGCAGTCCCAAAAGCGGCCGCTGCTCAATGAGATGATATCCTCGGTCTTCTGGGACAGTGTCCAGCCGAGTGGAAGGCTATAAAACAATCCTGTTATGTCCGTCCGGCCGAACGTTGGAAAGCGCTGAACACTGGACGTCATTTCGGCGTCCGGCCGACGGTCGATGCTGGTTGCATGATTGAGGGCCACATAGGTACGGGAGGTCCGCGTGCTTAGAAGCGCGCGTACCGGCTCCATGAGCTCTCCGAACATGAATGAACCATGATCGCCGAACTGCCCGCTGACGAGGGACAGCAGGTAAATCCTGAATTTCGGCGCATCGGAGGTGCCCTTGATGGCGTTAAGCTTCTCAATCAGGTCGAGCGCGGTCTCAATCCCAGAGTTCTCCACATATCCGCCGTCCACCAAGCGCGCCTGCGGATGAGAGGTTATGCAGTCATTTTTGACTGAGATGGTCGCCGCTGGCGTCACCCACGGAAAACGTGCGCTCGTGAAAGCGGCCGTGCTGAGCGGAATACGCAGCGAGTGGCTCTTGACCGTTTGGTCCGTCCCAGTGCCCGCACGTTCAAGCGCTGCAAGAACACACAGGTCCGTGTCTCTGGGGTGCAGCGAATCGAAATCAAAGGGAGAGATGACGGCCCGTTTGCCGCTGCCGGCATCCGTCGTGTTGAACAACAGGGCGGGCATGTTGTTGTCGGGCGCCCAATGGGACTGGAAGTCAGCCCTTAGCAGATTGGATTGATTGCCGCTGCCCTCCCTGCTGCCGAGGACTCTGTCACCGGCGTTCTCCAACGTGTATTCGAGGAAGCGCGCGCGATCGAAGCCCGGGATCGCGAACGGTGAAAACATCTGAGTGAAGTCAGTAAACAGAAAGCCGGCAACCAAAGGCGACAGAAAATCTGTTGTCAGGACGTTTGCTACGCGCTGCTCGACCGGCCCAGGAGCATCAATATCTTGGACCCGTCCAACCCCTGCCAGAAAATCCGCGATTTTGGGGCATGTTTTTGCGTCGACGGCATTCGGATCAAGGGACGCATTTTCGGCGTGGAGCGCAGCGGCGAAGATTGCCGAACCGACGCTGCCCCCGGACACACCGCTTATCGCAAACAGATGTTGGCGAAATGCCGGACAGAGATCCTGCATCCGCGCAAGAAACCGCGCCGCATTATTGGCGGCATAGATTCCTCCCCCTTGAGCCGCCACAATGAAGACGGGATACTCGCCGAGCCTCTTGGCGTCCTCTACCCGCGGTTTTTGTAAAAGCCACTCGCGGAATGCGGCGGCTGCGGACATGCGCGCCTTTTCCGGGGAGCTGTTTGCTTCAGAGACGTTACGCAGTTCGTGGTCGTCACCTCCCAACAAGGAGGCAAGCAAAAACAACCCACCGAACACAACCGGAATAAACGGAAACGCAAATCTGATGGTCAGGAGAGAAAAATGGACCGTAAGACCAAGGACGCAAACCGCAAAGAGGGCGATCACGCCGAACGATCCGACAAATTGTGCGAGCCTATCAGGCACCATAAGGAATGCTGTTGTCAGCAGCACGATGCCGCCGATCGAGAGCGCGAGAAACCTGTAACGGATGAAGTAAGCATTATTAGCGCGGCTCGCGAGATCAATCGAACGATCTCTTGATCCCATTCGCCAAGTAAATGCTACGAAACAGACGAGCATGATTAGCATGGCGATCGCGAGGATGAACAGCACGTTCCTCTCAAACGCGAGCGCCTGGTCTTGAATGCGGAAGATACTTCCGACTTCCTCGACCTCGCCAACCTTGCGCGTCGGCCGCGAGGCAAATTGACCTGCTGTGGCGGCGATGATCGGCAGTGCTCCAAGCAGCACAGGAGCGAGTCTTATATAGAAAGCCAGGCGTGCGGAAGGCTGGGGGATTTGCGGCAGGGATGCAGTCGTGAGCTGAAACGCGCTTGCCCAAATCGCTATCGCAATCACGCCCAAGGCAGCGAACTCCTTGAACGTTACCCAACCAAGGTCATCGGCGGCTATCCGGTAGAGCTCCTGGATCTGATCTGGCAGGTAGAGCAACACCGAGATAGCTACCGACAGAACAATTATCCATCGAAGGTTGCGCAACAAAGTAAACAATTGCTCGCGCACAGTCATTGCGTCATCTCCTCACATATTTATGGAGGTCGCTGGCAAGCCACAGAAAGGGGCTCGGGTACCAGGCATTCGCGCCAGCTCACATTGAAAGCAGCGAGCCCAAGCATACGGGCGACTTGAAACAGATTGAATTATCGTCGCGCTCTTAAGTAGCACTGCTGATATTGTACACTTCCCTACAGGAGTGTTCCGCGTTTGTCGATATCTTCTACGGGGCGATCGCAGAGTTTTCCTCCGGATGACTTCTTACCACTTTGCATCGCTCTGAAAATAGCTCGCCGACGTATGTCCCGTGCGGACGGCTGACAAAGCCTGATGCGAACGCTCAGCACGAACTGCACCGTTGCGTGTAGGAGAATGCGCTTGCAGGGCACAGCTGCGAGATTGTCCGCGACGAAGGTACGATCGAGTGGCGTTCGAGAGCGACGTCTTGCGGCTTGAAACCAAGACCCTGCGCTCTTGTTCATCGTGACTCCCTGTGAAAACGCAAAAAGCCGGCGCCGCCGCTGCTCTAGTCTTGGGGGGGCGCGAAGTTTGGTCATTGCGCTGTGTTGTGACAAGGCTCGGCAACAGGAGATTTCCGCAACCGGTCGTTGGGAATGGCCGAATCAGATGTCTTGCGATTGATCTATTAAAAGGAGGGACGGCCTATGGCGGAGGACGTAAGGCACATTGGTGTTTCGCCGCCGCCGCGTCCAAGCAGTCCTAATCCGGGCACGCACGTTCCGGTTCGTCCCGCACCAGCCCCGTCACCAGCGCGGCCACCGAAAAAGTGAGCGAAGGGACGGACGTATCGCTGGAAGTTACGACGGCTGGCCACGACGCTGATGCCGTAGGTTACGTTTTTGCTCCGAAGTTCGATGCGCTTCGCTGCGCGATCTATCATGTCGCGCGAAGAAACTTTTTTGACCTTTCCAACAGGCTTCTAAATTTTTTAGTCATAGTTCTCGGCGCAGGTGTTGCCGGAAAAGCCGCAAACTTGATTCATTTCGAGGAGGGATGGCTCGAATTTGCGGTACTTATATTTGCTACCGCTCAGCTCACATTCGACTTCGGCTACCGCGCACGAACACACGAGTTTCTGCAGAAAAAATACAACGATATGCTGGCCGAAATCGAACTCGATCCCGAGCCAAGCGAAAAGCGGTACAATGCAAAGCTCTTCACCATTGCGGGGGACGAGCCGATGCCGCTCCGCGCCCTGGATGCGCTTGCTTACAATGCAGCTCTAGATGCGACCACAAGCGATCCCGAGATGAAGCGCCGAAATCGAGTATGGATTCCTCCGGTTCAGCGGTTGCTCAGACACTTCATTGCGTTTCATGCCTATGAGTACAAATTAGAATCTGAGCACGTTCCTATGTGGAAAAAGCTGCTCCGAAGAAGCAGCCGTGAGAACGCTGCATGAGCCGTCCAAGCGCAAAACAGGGCAGCAGAGTAAAAGCTCATACCAGCGTTCGTCCGCCGCCGAAGCGCTTCAAAAAAGCTACCAAGAAGGCTGCTAAAAAGAAGAAGTGATGCCTTCACAGCATTACAATTCTCAATCCGTGTAGCGTGTCTGTTTTTTTCTTGAGGGCCGAGAGACTGGACCCTGGTAAGGCCAAGCGCCGATTTCAAAAGAAATTGCATCTTCGTGATCAAGGCTGATCGCAACGGACAGACTTATCTGCCGGAAAGCGAGAGCGAATTCCTGAAACCTGAAGAAGATAAATCTCTAGCGCCGAGCTGATCGAGGTGCCTGATAGTTCCCTTGTGAACGATGGAGGTCTCGTGACCTTCTGCTGGAGTTCAGGTTCAAGAATTGTTCGTGCGACCAGGAATTTGGAAGTGCATGACCGGGCCTCGCAACGATCGTCGTCGCCGGTGCGGAATATTGGCGATAGATTGCCTATACGGCGGGCCCGCGTGGCCGCGGCTGGGTCGTCGTGATCGGTGATCCAGTCCTCGTCCGGTCAATCCGCCGGTGAAGAAGATTCGCTACAATCAGAATTAGTTCACTTACAGCGTGAATGAGCAAGGGGAGATCGAGAAATGGTCAAAATCGTCGTGGCGGCCTCCGGCGACGCGGTTTCCGTCGGAACCGAGCTTGATCGACGCGCCAGCATTGCCGGTCGGATCGTCGCGGAGCATGGATGCGACCTGCTGACCGGCGGTGGGGGCGGCGCGATGGAGATTGTCGCAAAATCGTTCTGCGGGACGCCGCTCCGGGTCGGACGCTCGATCGGAATCATTCCGGGAAGCGCGCAAGGCTTTGCAGGAGCAAAACTCGGAAACGTGTCGCCATACGCGCTCACTCCGAAATCCGGCTATCCGAACCGGTGGATCGAGCTCCCAATCTTCACGCATCTTCCCGGCACGGCGCCAAAGAGTGCCGATTCGCGCAACATCATGAACATGGCCTCGGCCGATGTGGTCATCGTTCTGAAGGGCGGTGAAGGTACCCAGGCCGAGCTCGAAATTGCTTTGGGTCTCGGAAAGCGGGTGATCGCCTTTGTCGCTCCCGAGGAGCGTATCGGAAATTATCAGGCGGGCTCGCTTCCGAAGGACTGATCGTCGTACCCGATGAGCTCTCGTTGCAGGACGCCCTGCGCGACATGCTCTCGCCGTTTGCTTTGGCGAGGCCTGCATTTTCGGCCATCCGGGCGTCTACAAGACGGATCCGACACAGATTCATAACTGTACCATGCACTTTCCCAACACCTGTGCGATTCGCATGAGTGAGGCTCTGGACAAGACGGTCACTGGAATCAAGGAGAAATTTGCCAACAGCGGAGTCAACCTTTGCCCCCACAATTTCGTCCGTGGCGCCGGCGATCTGGCTGGCATTCTGCGCAAGGCGGAGGTGTTCGGTGTTCACGACATTGGGGTGAGTGCGCCGGGCACCGCCCCCGCGAGCGTTCAGGGAAAGAAGGGGCTGGTTGCCTACCTCAACATTCCTGATTTCCCGGGGCAGGGCCATATTGACCTGTGGGACGGCAGCAATCCCGTCGGAGCCGACTATTGGAACGCCGATCCCATCGTTCTGGAAATTGCCGTAGCGTCTTATGACCTATTGATCGGCTCGACCTGGCGACGGGCTCAGACACCTCTCGCCCTTGTTCCCAAGCTGCATACGAGGGCAGGAAACGTCCAACAAAACGTCCAACATTTCGTTCAACACGTTCCGAGAATGCCCGACTTTCTCACCCGCCGTCATGGCGCCTGGCAGTTCGTTCGTCGCGTATCGGTTGAGTTCGCGAAGCTCGATCGCCGTGTCATCAAGCATTCAACGCGCATCAAGATCGCCGATGATCGCGCGGGGCGGCGGGCCGTGCGAGTCGCGCAGCAGCTCAACGAGCAGCTTGAAATCTTCTGGAAGGGACTCGCGAAGGGGCATCGGACAGAGCAGCTCCACAATTGAGTCGGCGCGACAGCGCACGCGCTCGCTGGGGTTCACCTCCGAGAGTGTCCGAGAATAGCGCTTCCAACGCCATCGCGTCGCGTCGGGCGCAGGTGAGTTCATCTATGTCTTGGGAGGCGTAACGGTCGATGCCGATGAAGAGACCGCGAAACGCCATGATGCACCCTTTAGGACCTGACGATCCCGACCGAGAATGCCGTGTTCGGCTTCTCGGCCTTCTCAAGCACGACATGGGAGAAGCTCTTTTGCTGAGCGATCTGCTTGTTCCCAACCTTCTCGAACCAGACGCACCAAACCGCCACTTCTCTGGAGCATTGCCGTGATGCCCACTTTTCGACCGTCATCACGGGCCCCCTGATTTCACTCGAACCAGGTCGCCCGGTTTGAATTCACTGCCTTCCATCTTCATCTCTTTCGAGTTGCATTGAGCTGCCGGGTCTTGGCATTTTTAACATCAATTTGTTCTTTATTTGTTCCTTTCGCAACTGGTCCTGAATCGTCGTCCACAGGATGCGTCTTTGTAGAAGGGATTGGTTTGGATAACCTCAAAAAAATCAATTTGGTTGATTAACGGAGACAATTTCAAACTAACCCAAGGTTTGAAAATATGCTAATATATCAATCATGGATAGACAAAAAGGCCAACTCCTAAACCAGCTCGACAAGCTCCTGCCTGAGGGGCTTGTCGTGGATTCCGCCTGGCTCAAGCGGCACGGCTACTCCACCCAGCTCCAACATCTGTATGTGACGCGTGGCTGGCTCGAACAGCCAACCCGCGGGGTTTTCCGGCGACCGCGCTACGAATTGAGCTGGCAGCAGGTCGTCATATCCCTGCAGGGCATCCTGAACTATTCACCGCTCGTCGTGGGCGGGCGAACGGCGCTCGAACTACAAGGATACGCTCACTACCTGCCGCAAGCGACGACTCGCGTTCACCTCTACGGCCCCAAGTCTCCGCCATCCTGGGTGAACAAGCTGCCGCTGTCCGTGAAGTTCGTCTACCACAACGACCGGCGGCTCTTCAAAAACGAACCCGTCGCGAAGGGCATAAGCAGTGTCCGCTGGAATGTCGAAACCGGGAAGATGCTCGATGATACGGCTTTTCGGGGAGGTGACGTAACTCAACTGAACTGGGGCCAATGGGACTGGCCTCTAACCCTGTCGACGCCCGAGCGCGCCGTTTTCGAACTGCTCGACGAATTGCCCACCAACGAAAGCTTCGAACAGGTCGATGCCCTACTCGCTGGCCTTGCCAATCTTCGCCCCGATCGCTTGCAAAAACTCCTGAAGGATTGCGCAAGCGTTAAGGTGAAGCGTCTCTTCTTTTACTTCGCCGACCGTCACAACCATGCCTGGCTCAAACGGCTTAACAAGCAAACCGTCGATCTTGGGCATGGTAAACGCATGCTCGTCAAAGGTGGTGTTCTCGATCCAACCTATCAGATAACGGTGCCGGGAGATCTCCATGGCGTTCGCTGATGCTTACAAAAAGCAGGTCGCGCTGTTGCTGCGCGTTCTCCCACTTGTCGCCGAAGAGAAATGCTTCGCCCTGAAAGGCGGCACCGCGATCAATCTTTTCGTCCGCGACCTGCCGCGCCTCTCGGTCGATATCGATCTAACCTATATTCCTGTCGCGCCGCGAGCTGAATCCCTTTCCGACATCGATGCAGCCATGAAGCGCATCGTTGCAGAGATTAAAGGGAAAATCCCCGGGGCGCAGGTCCATGAGACCCGTAAAGAGGGCACGATCGTCAAACTGGTGGTTCGCTCACAGAACGTCCAGATCAAGATTGAAGTCACGCCTGTGCTGCGTGGCTGCGTCTTCGAGCCGGTCGTGACTTCGGTGCGTCCCGCCGTCGAAGAGGCGTTTGGTTTCGCTGAGGCTCGCACGGTCTCTTTTGCTGACCTCTATGGCGGAAAAATTGTCGCCGCTTTGGATCGCCAGCATCCGCGTGATTTGTTTGATACTCGCGACCTGCTGGCCAATGAGGGAATTACCGATGAACTCCGCAAGGCCTTCATCGTCTATCTCTTGAGTCACGATAGGCCGATGTTCGAGGTTCTTGGCTCGCCACAAAAAGATATCAGCGATGAATTTCTCCACGGCTTCGAAGGAATGACGGACAAGCCCGTTTCAAAGGACGAGCTGGTTGCCGCGCGCAAGACCCTGGTCGAAGAAATTGTCGGTAAGATGCCAGAGGCTCACCGAAAATTTCTAGTATCGTTCGAGCGCGGCGAGCCTGATTGGGATCTCCTCGGCATCCCCGCCGCCGCCGATCTGCCTGCCGTCAAATGGCGTCAGCAGAATCTCGACAAGCTATCGAAGGAAAAGCGCGCAGAGCTCGTTGCGGCCCTGGAAAAAGTCCGTACGCATACGATGAAGACCGCCAGATTGACGCATGCGCGCGGGCAGAGCGAGCTCTATGATCGGTTGGGTGAAGGTCAAGCGGCCTGCTGACTGGCGGGCTTGTCGGTTTGGCGCAGGAGCTTCCATTCCCAAGGCAGCAGTTCGTGCAGGCGCGAGCTAGGGAGATCGGCGATACGGGCGAGGACATCGGCGAGCCAGGCCTTAGGATCAACGTCGTTGAGGCGGCAGGTTGTGATCATCGTCAGCATGATGGCGGCACGGTCCGCGCCACGCTGGCTGCCAGCGAAGGTCCAGT
>NZ_SPQS01000021.1 GCF_004570865.1 Bradyrhizobium frederickii | reverse complement strand
GGTGGGTTCGGCGATCCGACTCCCGCCGCCCGGACCGAAAACATCGGCAGCGCTGCCTTCGAGCTGGGCCTTCCACGATGTGATCTGATTGGGGTGAACGTCGAACTGCTCCGCCAGTTGCGCCAGCGTGCGGTCACCCTTGACGGCGGCAAGTGCCACCTTCGCCTTGAAAGCCGGAGTGTGGTTCCGCCGTGCTCGTCTGCTCATCGTCTCTCCTGATTCGCGGGTCAATCTTGCCCGCCGTCAGGCAGAAACTCCACTTATCGCGCTGTTCAGATTTGCGGGACCAGCTCAGACATCGAGTTCCAGTTTTATTTGCTCTGCGCCTTGCTCATCGCGGTTGGTCTGCGCAAATACTTACTTCCTGCAATCTGTGTCTGGTGTTTGATCAGGTTTGCGCTGTCGAGCTCCAAGAACCCATACTCAAACGATTTTTTTGCCTTCTTTATCGCCGGTCTTAGCGTGGCTTCGTATGCCACCGGACACCGCACGCAGGCGCTCATTGGAATGGCGGTTGCCCTCCTCCTAGAGGCCGGTCATTTGCTCCTCTCGTATCAACAGCCATCAGTGCCGATCGAGACTTCGCGGTTCGCGATGCTTGCGTTTTCCATCGCAGCCGTGTTCGTCGCTGCGCAATGCAAGGCACCGCGTTTCTTGAAGCCCTTGGCATTCGTTGGACTTATCAGTTATCCGCTTTACCTTTTGCATCAGGACTTAGGCCATATGGCATTGGCCTGGCTCGACGTGCCCTATAGTGATCGACTGGTCCCGACACTGATCCGGGCCCTCATCGTTCCCCCGATCTTGGTGGGTGCGGGCGCCCTGGTGTATTTCTATGTGGAGAAGCCCCTAACCGGTTATCTGACCGGATGGTTGCGCCGTCCACGTATCCCCAAGTCGGTTTGGATTAGAACTGCCGGTGTGTCACCGGGCAATCAGCCCCAAATCGCCGAACGCGATCTTGAGCAACAACGAGTTTGACACTGAGGTGGTCGCAGGCTTGGAAAACTCCAGCATAGCCAACGTGAAATGAGCCCAAGGATGGTCCGGTGCAAGGCGACGCGCCTTCAGCACCAGGGCCTCCGACACTGTCAGATGTTCGTGAGGGTGATCAGTTAAGAACAATAGTCCGGTGACCCGGTTGAATGACGACTGACCCTGCTTGCTGGAGCCGTGGAATTTGCCTGATGGTATGCGAAGCTTCTGCGTTTGCGCCAGTGAGCTCCGCCTCGGGTACCCATAGGCGGCCGATGGCTCCCTTCGCCTCGTCGACCGCGCCATGCGCCGCTGCTTCCGCTTCCGGATCCTTACTCGCCTTGGCATCGCGGACCCGCCTCGCGCCACGAGGCGCTTGACCAGCCCGACTTCTTCTGCTCGTTAAGGCGCGGATCGGCCATGCGCCAGAGGCGTCCGCGCACGACGAAGTACCGGCCATCGAGGGTCGCCGGATGCTTCACGTTCAAGCCGACTTCCGTCGCGCCCCTGCTGTTGGCTTCTTCGCCGTCGCTTCCTTGGCGGGCTTCTTGCCGGCAATGGGCATCAGCATCTCTTTCTGACCAGCTGAGGCCTTCTTCGGCTTCTTGGTGGCCTTCTCCTTCGCTGGCGCAGCCTCCCGACCGACGCTCTGCCGCAGCGCCTCCATTAGGTCGACCACGTTCTCGCCTGTCGGCCGCTCCTTTGGCCGAATTACCTTGCCGGCGCGCTTCTGGTTGATGAGGTCGATCAGCGCGGTCTCGTAGTGATCTTCGAATTTTTCCGGCTCAAACCGCCCCGCCTTTTGGTTGACGATGTGCCTGGCTAGATCCAGCATGTCCTTGGTGACCTTCACATCCTGGATCTCGTCGAAATATTCCTTCTCGCTGCGCACTTCGTAAGGGTAGCGCAGCAGCGTGCTGACCAGACCCTTGTCCATCGGCTCGAGCGCGATGATGTGCTCGCGGTTGGTCAGCACCACCCGGCCGATGGCGACCTTTTCCATCTCGCGGATGGTCTCGCGGATTACTGCAAAGGCGTCGTGCCCGACCTTGCCGTCGGGACGAATGTAATAGGGACGGATCAGATATCGCGGGTCGATGTCCGACCTATCGACGAACTCGTCGATCTCGATGGTTCGTGTCGATTCCAGCGCGATCTCCTCGAGCTCTTCTTTCGACACCTCAATGTACTGGCCTTTTTCGAGCTCGTAGCCTTTGACGATGTCCTCATTTGGCACCTCGTCACCGGTGTCCGCGTCCACTTTCAGGTATTTGACGCGATGGCCGGTTTGCCGGTTGAGCTGGTTGAATGAAATCTTTTCGCTTTCGGATGTGGCCGGATAGAGCGCCACGGGGCAGGTGACGAGCGATAGACGCAGGAAGCCTTTCCAATTGGCGCGGGGAGCCATGAACGCGATACTCCGGTGTTGCACCGATTCAAGACGAATGACGCAACCCGGTTCCGACATCAGGCGCCCCGCCCCGAGCATTTTCTGCGTGGTGCCGATGCCGCGTAGGTCGCGTCGACGTCCCCGGATCATCGCTTCGATCGCGACTTCACAGCGCTGTATGACGCCGGCGTCCCCGGAGGCGCCCGGGGCTGCGCAAGGCCAGCGCGATGCTACTGGCGAGGACCTGCTCAGCTCATAGGAAGCCATCGATGACGTGCTGGCGGGGGCCTCTCACAAGCAACTGGCTGAATGAAGTTGGCCGCGTTCCGAGGATGGAACCAAATGTCCGATATGGGGTTTAAGGTCTCACCTCGAATGCTTAGGTGTTTTGGTGAGCAATGAATTTAGGAACGAAGTCTTTACGAACTACAATCCCAGTCCACTCCCAAGCTGCAGTCACTGCGGAAAAAAAACGAAGCAAGTCCGCTCGATGTTGGACCCCCTCACCGGGAGTACCGTCCGCATGTTCAAATGCGAATGCGGTGAGCAAGCTTGGACTGAAGCGAAAGAATAAGGCCGCTTCGGTGTCCCTGGAGATGCCCCGGAGCCGTTTGCATAGAGGAACATTCGTCCGATTGCCGAGTTTTCCCGACGCCCTTGCCCGGGGCAAGCCCCCAAGTGAAGTGGCCCCAGCTTACCGCCCCCCTGCAAGCTGGGGCTTTTTCTCGTTCTCGCTGGCCCTTTTTGAGCATTCGCGCCTGGGATGATATTTATGGCCTCGGTACTCATCGTTGAGGATGAAGCGCTCATTGGGATGATGATCGCGGACATGCTTGTCGAGTTAGGTCACACGATTGCGGGACAGGCCACTGGTCTTGCGACTGGGGTTGCCTTGGCCCAATCGACGGACGCTCAGGCGGCCATTCTCGACGTCGCGCTCGGCTCCGACAGCTCGGAGGCGATCGCCTGCGTTCTACAAAAGCGAAGCATTCCATTTGCTTTCGCGAGCGGTTACGGCGCGGCCGGAGTTCCTCAGGAGTTCAACGAACGTCCGCTGCTGCGAAAGCCGTTTACGATGGAAGAGCTGGCAGGCTGCCTGAGAAGACTAATAGGCTAAGCGTCGGTCGCCCCGCTTTGGTCTGGAACGAGTTTCCCGAAGCAGCATTTTACCGTCATGCCGAGGTCTTGCGGCGCAGCCTCCTTGCGATCTCCCGCAAATTCTCGACGTATTCCTCGACGATTCGCCTTGCCTCCTCAAGGCGCGACGGCTCCGGGAGTGGTTCTTGACCCGGAGACGGTTCATCGGGCTTGCTACGTGCCCATGTTCGATCCAGTGCCACGGCTACCATTGAGATAAGTCAAGGCTAATTCGGCGGCTGCAAACCAGGCGACCGCAGCCATTCGCTCATGTGCGAGCCGGTCTCAGCCTGTCGGGCCTTACGTAGCAGCTCCTCGCGGGCCGCTCCAGGTGGAAGCAATGCGGCTTTATCACGTAGCCGCGTCGCTTCTTCGGCAAGACGGACCTCTAGGATGTTTGTGTGTTTGAACCGACGCCGCTCACTCATCGTTCAACCTCCGAATACGAGTTCCTAACCCGT
The DNA here is from genome assembly GCF_004570865.1 of Bradyrhizobium frederickii. Lineage (GTDB taxonomy): Bacteria > Pseudomonadota > Alphaproteobacteria > Rhizobiales > Xanthobacteraceae > Bradyrhizobium > Bradyrhizobium frederickii. Next base: position 143,709 of record NZ_SPQS01000021.1, on the reverse strand, counting down.
CAACGGGACTGCCGATTTTGAATATGCAGATAAACTGCCTTCGGTTCCAAAGTTCCATTCAAATAAGCTCGGGCGGCTCGCTATGGCAGGCTTTACGCCAAGCTCCAAAGCCGCTTCGCCTCGCGAACGCCGCCTTTATTTCGAGGCCACCTTTCTCGGCTAGCCCCAGTGGGGCTCGACAGCGCCTGCAGTCCCGCCTCGATTGCAGCGATGTCCCTCTCTAGCAGGGTGATCGCGGCTCCAGGGTCGAAGCCGGTCATCGATTTCAAATCGACGGCCAGGTTTCGACGAGGTGTCTTTAGGTTTCCAGGGACTGTCGACCCGCGAGTTGAGTGCAGCCGCTCACAATCAACTCTATCCCATCGACATAACGCTACTCTACAACAATTCGGACTTACAACAGAGGAAGCTAGCGAGGACGCGATTCGCTCGCCCACGTGGAGCCAGACAAGAGGCGCCGCAGGAACGAAGGTCTCCTGATCAAATTATGCGTCTCGCCAGGCTCGTTCGCACTATCTGTTCTGGGTCGGAGAACTACGGGCTTACTTTTGCCCGACAAAAAACCCGCCAGCGGAACCGGCGGGCCCAGCGGAGCGCTGCGCACAAACGACGGCCCCAGCAGGGGGCGGCGGCTGGGGCCGTTGGAAACGCTCCGGCTTCAAGGGGGCTGTTGGGACGCCGGAGCGAAAAGCTAATCCGTCAGATTGCCACTTGTTCCCGACTCGTAGAAAACGCCGTCAATCCGCATGATCGGATGTGGCCGCGCTACCGCATCCGTCTCGCCCGGAGCGAATAGGTGCATGTGACTGCCGTTCCGGTAAAGACAGCCTGCGTGTTGAGGTAGACCGTCGTGGTACCGTTGAACAAGCCTTGCGTCGGAGCGATGCTCATCGCGTAGGAATGGTCCGCCTGGCTTGGCGTGCGCTCGTGCTGCGCGACCGACGTTCCCAAGGGAGCCGCGAGGCTGGCGCTCGTCGTCGAGACGGAGGCATAATAATCGGTGCTGTTGGTGCCGCCTCCCGTGTTGAATTGTGCCGTGGCGCTGACGTCCCAATCGCCCGCGGGCAGAGAGATAGACGCAACAGCGGCCGTCACACCGCTGGACAGAGACCCCGACGTTCCGGTCGAGGAGATGACCTCGCCGACCTCGCCGGAGGAAGCTGCAGCGTTTGACGCGATTCCCGGTAAGTGGCCATCGGCCATGCCGATATTCGTACGTGCTTGTGACGCTTGTGGGCCTGTGAGCGACTGCGCGGCGGCATAGCGAACGACACCAAGGTTCGTTGCGGCCGTCGCAACGTTCGCCAGGTCCGACAGGTTGTTGGCGCTCGACAGATCGCCCGCGCCAGGCTGACCCACGACATTGAAATTCCAGTCTGCGAGCGTGCCGCTGCCGTTCGTTTTGTCGACGTTGATGGTCTGCGTCGTACCGCTGTATGTCGCAACACCTTCCATCCAGTTTGACGTGTTCGCAGCCGAGCTGGCGCGCACGCGCGCACCGTTGGTGTAGGCGAGACCCGATTGCGTCGTGAACACCTTCGAGCCGGTGCCAATGGTCAGTGACGTGGTCGAGGTGCCGCCATAGCCGGCACCGGTCGAGCCGGTCGATCCTGTGTCGCCCTTGCTCGCCAGTACTTGCCAATAGGTGGCGTTCGGCGCCGCATGTCCCGAACCAGGCGTCGCATTGATCCAGACATAGGACGTCCCGGCATCGGTCATCACATCGCCGACCGAATAGGTCGTCGCGCCATTGTAGGCGCCTGTGAAGTTGAAGCCCTTATAGATGCCGAGATAGGACCAGACGCCAGCGGATTTCACCCACGTTTTACCGGTGGTTGGCTGGAACGCATACTGCCCCTCATTGCCGAGTGACGGATCCGGTACCGTCTCGGTCGTCCCGACGAACACGAAGAACCCCGACGTTTCGAGCGCCGCGACGAGTTGATTGACAGTTACCATTGCCTGCGCGCCCGCAAACCGCTGCGGCGAGACCTGCCAAATCTTGTATGCGGCACCGGTCTGTGCGCCACCGCCCCACGGCGGAATGACGAGATGTGTCGTATCGGTGACATCCGAAATCACCGACTGAAAATTGCCAATCTGGAAAATGTCGCCAGGGCGAACATTGACGCCCGACCAGATCGTGCCGGTGCCGGTGACGGTTGTTCCGCCCGCCGAAACGGTGGCGGTGCCGGTGGAATAACTGACAAGTGCGGTCATCAAGATTTCCTTGTTTCAACAATGGCGTTTGCTTCTGCGATCGGCAGCCATTTGCCGTCGATCTTGCGCCAGGCTTTGCCCGTCGACGGCTGCCAGGCGATCCAGCCGCGCGCGTCGGGCGGCGGCTCGCTCAATTCTGGCGGTACAATGCCGCGGTCCATTTTCATCGCTGATCCCCTTGATTGGCATCCACCGGATGCGCAGCGCGCGTCCGCGCTGACACATCCGAAACGGCCGACCGGCAGGCGTCCCCGCCGGGTCGATCGCCGGACCGTCCAATCTGAGCGTCCCCAGATTCGGCGGCCCCGTTTGCCAAATGGGCGGTCATCTCGATCGCTTCCGCTCGGCAAATTCTCAAAAAATCATCGTATTCCGTCCGCTTTCAACATGCTGCGTAGCCGACGCGCGAATTGTTTGCGGGTGATGCGCTCAATTTGAAGCGCGCGACGTAATGCCCGGTTGTCGACCTCAGTCATCAGCGCGCTCGGGCCAGCGCCATGCCGTGAACTCGACGTCCGCGCCATCGAGATCGTCGAACGCCGGATCTAGCGTCTCGCTGGACGGCTGCGGCTCGCTGCGATCGCGTCGCTGCTCTTGCTTGGGTGTCATATCTCCCGCCTTTTCTTGGCGACGTGGAAGATTCGCACCGTGTCAGCGTGCCGGGCGGCGCGATCGCGCGCCAATTCCTCGCGCAACTGCATCACGGTCTCTTGCGATGCGCCTTCGCCGATGTTGATCTGCCGGTTGTCCTGCATGACCACGGCGGGCCCGGAATTGCCCACGGCGCGCGACATCTTGCCGAAGAGACCGCCGTCGGCGTAGCCACGCAAGCTGTCCAGATTGGCAACTCCGACGCGGCGCACCGTGACGGCATCCATGACGTACTCGCCTTTGTGCACGATGCCGGCCGGTTGATATTTGCTACCGGCTCCGGTGTAACCTCCGTTCGCAAAGCCGATCGTCGGCATTGAATAGCCGCCCACGTCGACCGAGCCGGTGACCCCCGATCCGCCGAGTCCGAAGAGCGAACCCAAGCCGCCAGTCGACCCGCCGAATGCCGAGGCGAACAACTTGTCGGCTGCCATCCGCATCAGCCTGTCGGAGATCTTCCCGAGCGCATCCAGGCCGGACGACTTGAACGCGTCCCACGCGCTTGCACCCTGGCGGAGTTGCTGACCGAACTCGACGAAAAAGCCGCGGTTGACGCTCATTCCCTCGACCATCAGGGAGTCGAGTTGCTTCCGCGCACTGTCAGCGTCATTCAAGGCTTGCTGGAACATCGGCAGCGCGGCGCCGGCCACCTTGGCCTGATCGCTCAGATCCTCCATCTGCTTGGCTGAATAGTTCAGCGCCGCGGAAAATTCATCGATGTTCTTCGGGTCGATCAGGCCGCGATCGACGAGGCTCTGAAACTGATCGCTCATCGCCTTCGCGGCGTCTTTGGTGCGGAAAATTCCAATCTGCGCCATCGTTCAACGCTCCGTCGTCATCGGTTGGCCGATCTGATCGTCGGGCCAGTGGTGGAAAACTTGCGTCTCGATGTTGTCGGGGCTGACGGTGGTCAGTTCGGCATAGCCGCCGACACGCGAATAACCATCCTCCGCCGCGACCTGCCGCTGCAGTTTCATGAGTTCGCGCAAGCCGTTCACGATATCTTCGGGCGCATCGTCCGGATCGGGTGCGACGCAAGTTGCTACATCACCCGGCCAAGGGCCGAACAACGTAGGGCCGGCCGGCAGGAGGAGGTTGGGAGCCGATCCCCACTCGATGCTGTCATGGCCGCCCGCGGTCCGGATGAAAAAGATCATCGGGCGACCGCAGAAAAACCCGGCTAGATTGAGCTCAAACGGCCGATAGAGCCGGAATTCCTCGACGATTAACGGAAGCTCGCGCGAAGCGATGCTGACAAGCTCGTCGAAGCTAGAAGACCGACGCGTCAGTTCGCGCGTTGCAGTGTCCAGGCCGAACGAATTACCGCGGCCGGTGATCGCGGCAGACCATTCCGGAATGGCATGGACCTTCGACTTGAATTCGGCAACGACCCCGTTGTCGTAATAGGACGCCGCATCGGTTGCGATCCAGATGCAGTTGTGCTTTTTCGAGGCGATCAGGTTGTTCGCGGTCATTTGCTGATCGTCTTCTTGGCCATGTCGACCTTGGTGATGATCTCGGCCGCGGCCGAGAAAAAGGCGTCCAATTGCCCTTCCGCGCGCATCGTCTCCTTGAGTTCGCGCAACCGATCGAACGCCTCGTCGCGAGCGCGCTCGATATCGGACACGTCGCCACCAGCCGCCACGGCGCGCAGCACCGCGGCTTCGAAATCGAGGAGGATCCTTTTCGGGGCTTCGGTCACGGCGCTATTCCACCGCCACGGCGAGCGCGCCGAGTATGTTCAGCGCCTCGGGCTCCTGGCGCCGGTAAAGCTCGTCAAAGTCGGCGCCGGCTTCGGTCAGCAGCGGATCGACGATCGGCTTTGCCCATGTGCGGAAATCCGACACATGCTGGACGTCCGCGGCAGCGCGGATCTCCTGATCGGCCGCTCGAATGAGTTCGTCGGCCATCTCCAACGCGGCGACGTGATGGCCGAATGAGCCATCGGATTCCATGAGCGGGGTGTTGGGAACGACTACCTTGGGCATTGTGATCTCCTTGGTTTTGAGCGTGGGTGGCGCGGGACCGGCGAGAGGAACGCACCGACCCCGCGCCGTCAGCCTCCGCGCGAAGCGGTGGCTTGATCAGGCGGCGACGCTTTCGCGCCTCGCGGAAATACGCGCGGCGATCCATTCGTCGATTTCGGATTCGATCCAGGCAACACGCTGAGGGGAGAGCTTTACGCGTTGCGGAAACTTCCCTGCCCGCTCAAGGCGCCAAAGCTGAACTTTGGAATAGACGATCCCTTTAGGCGAAAGGCCCTCGTAGGCGATCAATTGCTGCGACACGGCGACGTGCTCCGGGTATCGCTCGCAGCCATAAAAAAAGGCCGGGCGAGCGCTTGTTGCGCTGGTCCCGACCATCCCGGTCGCTCGGCTTTACTCACTAGCGAGACCATTTCGGTCTCTCGCAACCATCTCGGTTAGCGAATTTAGCTAGCCCCTAGAGCCTAGAATTTCAGTACACTACAACGAATTTCGACAAAAATCAAGACAACGCTTCCGCACGCATCGGCACGACATTGTCCGCAGGCGGATTCAAGATCATGTCGAGCATGGATGCCAGGGCTTCGAACGCCTTCCGCTTTTCGTCCAAATATTCATACCGATCATAGGTCTCGCGGACGCCGCCGATAACGTGGCCCATGCAGCGCTCGGCGTGATCGGCATCGACCTTGGCCCTGCTCATGAGGCTGCGGCCGGTGCGGCGCAGGTCATGAAGCTGCCACTGCTTCATGGGCGCCCTTCCCTCCGCTTTGCGGATCTTGTCCACGAGGCGGTCGAGCTCTTTCTTGGCTTTGCTGAAGCCGCTGAAGGGCTTGGCGCCATGCGTGGTGGAGAACACGAACCACGAATTACCATCGCAGCCGGCCGGCTTCTCGCCGATCAGTTCTCGTATCGCCGGCGTGATCGGAATGACGTGGTCCTGCTTGTTCTTGTAGCGTGCTGCCGGGATGACCCACAGGTCACCTTCCAGTTCGTCGGTGTGCATCCGGGCGGACTCGTTGCGGCGGGTCATGGCGAGCAGCAGAGACTTCACATATCGCGGATAGCATGCCGGCTGCTCGATCTGCTCCAGCGCCTTCCAAACGTCCCTGATCTCGTCGTCTGCCAGAATGCGCTTGCGGCGTCGCTCCTTGGGCTTGGTCTTTGCCATGCCGCGAACGATCGGCGATTTGAACTCGTCGTCTTGGATCATTTGCCAGTTGAACGCCTTCCGGACGTGCGCGAGCACCCTATCGGCCATAACCGGCCCGCTCTCGGCTTTGATCTCGTTAAGCATGGTGGTGATGTCGCTGCGCTTCAGGTCGTAAATTGACCTATCGCCGATGCGCGGGCGGACATGGTTGGTGAAGGCGGCTTTGACTTGGTCGCCGCTGCGCAGCCCTTCGACGTGGTCTTTCTCGAAGGCGTCGAGCACGGCATTGACGGTCGTTGCTTCCTTCGCGACCTGCGACCGGCGCTGCTCCGCCTCCACCTGGGCGGGGTCCTTGCCCTCGCCGATTAACTTCAACCAGTTCCGCGCTTTGTCCCGAGCCTCGGCCAAGTCGATCTCGCCGACCTTACTGATCTCCCGACGGCTGGCGTTTGTCTCGCCGGGGTACCGCGTCCTCAGAACGAACGTTTTGGCCCCCTTGTCGGTGACGCGAACTCCAAAGCCGGGCACCACCGAATCCGCAACCCATAGCCGTCCCGCTGCGGGCGCCTTAAGCCGATCGATCATGGTGACGGTTAGCTCTTTGCGGTGCTTCTTGGCGGGCATGCGGGCCACTCCGGGGCCACAAGAATCTGAAATAGCGCGTGCCCCAATGAAATCCATTGATACGGCATGTCGACTGAAAGCGCAATAGTATCAAGCAGTTATGAAAGGCATTGAAAGAGGATGAAAGCCAATGAAATCCGGAAAACCATAACTTTTAATCACGGGGTCCTGGGTTCGAGCCCCAGCGCGCTCACCACCTAAATCAATGCGTTACCGCTACACTCTAAATCGGGCCGCACCGCTCGGGGACCCGCTGGGGACCCGTTTGATGATGGTTGTGCGGGTAGTCGCCCGGATTGTCGTCTTCAAGGAAGATGCACCGGAGCCGACGCAGGCTGCATCGCCGGGGCACCCGTGAGGCAATCGCACAATTTAGCGATCGGGCCTTGCAGATATAATCTCGCCCGTTTTGGCGTCGGCGTGAAACTTCATCTTCTGACCATCCTTAATGCCTTCGCCTTCCCAACGACCGTCATCGGCTTCGATTTTGCTGACCAGCGTAAAACCCGACTTGAGAACCTTCTCGATGACTTGCTGGATTGGCATCCAGTCAGCCCCCGGCCGGTCAGCATGCGCGGCGCTTACAGCAATTGCCGACAGAACGATTGCGATAACAACAGGTGCACTCCTATTCATGCGGGCCTCCTTGCTGCGTTTACCGACAAGTCTTCGCATCATTGTGGATCAAGGACACTCCCAAATTCAGCCTAGGGCACTCGGGGATAAGTACCAACACCGGCCGCGAGATACGAGAAGCGAGCCTACAATCTCTCCATCCGTCAATCTGCACGCAGCATGCGCACCCAGAACCTGAGACAATAGAAGCTACGTCGGATCTCACATCTGGCGGACATCGTTCGGCCAGCCGGGTCTCTCAGGGCGCCACCAGTTTCTTGCGGATGGCGTAACGGACGAGTTCAGCTGTCGACGACATCCCGAGCTTGCGCATTGCCGAAGCACGATGGGTCTCGACGGTCTTCACGCTCAATTGCAAAATGGCGCTTATGGACCTGTTGGTGTGTCCTTCTGCTATCAGTTGCACTACGCCCTGCTCGCGCGAGGTGAGCAGCATATCCGACTTGTTCAGCTTGTTGATCTGATAGTCGTGGAGCAATTTCTCCAGCAACACGCTCGTGAAATAAGGCCTGCGGTCCAGCAGCGCTTCGACGGCGGAAAGCAGGTGTTTCCTCGCATCCGACTTGAACAAGAAGCCGCGGACACCGGCCAGAATGGCTTCGGTCAACAGCTCTTCATTTTCGTGCATCGTCAGAATTAGAACTTCGCTGCGCAAGCGAAGTGACTTCAATCGGCGACTGACCTCAAGCCCGTTCATGAGGGGCATCGAATAGTCAGCGATCACGACGTCCGGCTTTGTCTCCAGAGCCAGTGCGACAGCCTGCTCACCATTCGTTGCTTCACCGACAACGATCCAGTCAGAGCGCGTATCGATAATCGCGCGCAGCCCTGAACGCACGATTTCATGATCATCCGCAATCAGGATGCGCTTCACGGCATCGTTCTCCTACCCGACTGCAATCGGCGGAGATCATCGGCAGCAGAACAGTCGAGCGATCATACAGATCGCGGGCTGAAGCATTATCCTACAAAACCCCGAGATGGCCGGGCGAATGTACCGACGCGACCGCGGCCACCCACCCCCAGAAAGGCATTGTCATGCCTCGACCAGCTGCGCGCGGACGGCGTATCGTACCAGCCCCGCGGTCGAGCTCACGTCCAGCTTGCGCATCGCGGCGGCGCGATGAGCTTCGGTGGTCTTGACGCTGAGGTTGAGGATCGCGCTGATGCCCTTGTTGCTGTAGCCCTCTGCAACCAGCTTAACGACGAGCTGCTCGCGCGGAGTGAGGCCCGGATGCCGTTCTGCATTGCTGGATCCGCCGTTCAGTTCGTTCCGACATCTTTCGGTACAGAACTGCTTGTGCGCCAGAAGAGAATCGACGGCCGTCATCAGCAATCTGTTTGCATCCGATTTCACCAGGAAAGCGCGCGCACCGGCCTCGAATGCTTGTTGGGCGAGTAGGCCGGAGTTGTGGACCGTGAAAATCAGGACCTCGGTCTGCAGTGGGTATTGCCTGATCCGCCGCGCGACCTCCAGTCCGGTCATTCGCGGCATGGAAAAATCGACGATTGCCACGTGAGGTCGGCTTTCGATCGCCGCTGTTAGCGCCTTGCTGCCGTCGTTCGCTTCGGCGACCACTTCCCAATCCGCTCGTTGCTCGAGCACCGCGCGCAAGCCCGACCGCACCGCTTCGTGATCGTCTGCTATCAAAATACGCTTCATGGCGAGCACTCCAGTCGCTACTCGGCGGCTGGGGCCGAAACGAATTCGTTTCCGCCTTGCCGCCGGTGATCAGTGTTTTTCTTCCCTCAGTGGGTGCCTGCGGGGGCCCTCATGACAGTGGTGTCCTTTCGTCAGTTTCTCCTGTTCGTGACAAATGCATGCGGAACGACTGCGCACAGAACCGTGCCGGAACGATGCGCAGCCGGATCGGAGTGGATCTCCAGCGAACCTCCGATCTGCTCAAGTCTTGCTTTCATGGCTGGAATTCCAACGCCGGTCGATATCGCCTGGTGGGTGCGGCCGGCCTGAAGCCCGCGCCCGTTGTCCCTGACGGTCAGCCGAAAATGACCGCCGGTCTCCTTGATGACGATGCTCACTTCCGTCGCCTTTGCATGGCGGAATACGTTCGTGAGCGCTTCCTGAACGACCCGAAGCAATGAGCGCTGCTTCTCGTAGGGCAGTCGATCGACGCCAGCCACGATCCTGGTCGTGACCCGCAACGACGTGCGGGCCGCGAATCCATCGGCATAATGCTCGATCGTGACCTTGAGCCCGTTGTCTGTCAGATTCTGCGGGTGCAGCAAGTAGGCAAAGGCGCGGATTTCCCTGAGCGCCTCGTCGATCGACGCGTCGATCTCATCGCAGATGCGCTCGGCCCGGACGGGGTCGCCAATAGTCTGGCGGATCCGCATCAGGCCAAGGCTCGCGGCAATCAGATGCTGGCACGTCGAGTCGTGCAGATCAGACGCAATCCGTTGCTGGATCTCTTCCTGGATGGACAGCAGATTGACGCTCGCCTGCGCAGCGTCCGAGCGCTCAGTGGCGTTTTGGAAACGTTCATTTCGCGCGATGCGATGGCTGCCGATCAACCGGATCGCACCACCGGCATCGGCGTCCATGATCGGAACGATGGTCGTTACCATGTTCTGGCGCTGGCCGCCAAACGCCAGGCGATGGCGAATCCTGACCTCCGTTCCTTCTGCGAGACACGCGCGGAGAGCTTCGCTGACGGCTCTGGCGTCGTCGCTGCCGAGGCAGTTGAAAACGTCCATCTCCCGGATCTCTTCCGACGAGACCCCAAGACGAAGCTCGAATGCCGGATTTATCCCCTCATACACGAAATGCCCCTCAAACGAAGGGTGTGCTGCAAAAAGAAGATCGGGTGAAAAGACCCAGTACAGGCGTTCGCTGGTTTCTTCCGAGCCAAGTCGTAACCACCCTCTAGCACTGGTTCCACTCGACTCACAGGCGGGCGAGCTATGTGACTTCACGGTACGCACCACTATTCACCGGTGACGCCCGACATTGAAGCTCAACATATTGAAGCTCAATATATTGAGGCCGAACATCAGGAATCTCCTGCCTGCCCGCCGGCAAGGTATCCATCAATGGATCAGGAGACCCGCCCTTGGGGTAGGCAGAGTATACACCTTCAGGTTGCTGACACCACCAGGTAGTGTTGCTGACGGAATAAAATCTTGCATCGATGAGACGAGATCGGGCGGATCGGATGAGTGGCTTTTTGCCAGATTATCCCGCTGCAATTCGAATAAGGTGCAACAGATACTCAAGCGCAGCAAACAGCTTTCATGATGGCGTCGAGGCGATCGCACCATGGCTAGGTCGCGGTGTGTTAGCGGCTCACATCGCCGCTCGTGTTCGGCTTGTTCTTCTTTCCTTTCGTCGTGTTTGGGGCTGCCTCTTGCGGCGGGGCGATCACCAGCGGATGATATGGCATCCGCAGCCGTTGAGTGCCGGCATCATCCCTGAGAGCATCGGTATCGAGACGCTGGCTCCGGTCCACAGAGTCGCGTGGGTCCGCCGCTGCGACGGATGCTGCGGTTGAACCGACAAGGACCCCAATCAGCACCCAACCACGCCTCAACATCATCTTGCAGACCTCTCAAAAGGCGAAGTCGAGACGAGGACCGATCCTGAGATCCCTGTAGCGCCGCGCCATGACGTTCGATTCTCGTGCCTCGTACAGCACAGTGGTTGTAAGCGACACGTTCCTGGCAAAACTATACTTCAGGCCAATATCCGCGGAGTAGATTTGATCCTCCCGACCCCTGTTCAGCCCGTCGGTGAACCAGAAGGCTTCGAACAACGGGGTGCTCACGATCGACCATTTTGGATCGAGCTTGACCTCTATGCCGAGCAAGGCATCGAAGCGCCAGCGGCGAGCTTCCGCAAGGTCGGAAAACCGGTAGGTCAGGAGCAGGAGCGGTGAGAATGTCACATTGCTCACCCGGAAGTCGCGCGCCACCGAGCCCATCACGTCGTCTGACGTGAAAGCGAGATCGCGATAGATCCCGTCGAAATCGTATCGGTGCTCGTAGATGGCGGAGAAGCGCCAGCCGTCCCAATTCTCCGTCAGGCGCGCTCCCATCCGCGCCACCGCGGCATTGCCGTCTTTCTCTCTCGCAAAGGCGTCATATTGCGCGCGTGCATAAAGCCGGTAGGACAGGTCATCTGTGAGGTTCCCATCCAGCCTGACGCTTACGTCGGGCTCGTAGAAGAAATCCGACCTGCGGTTGTCTCGGCTGAACAGGGCATTGTCGGTGAAGTTCGGCGTGACGGAGCCGACGACGCTCCAGGACGGAGCGGAGTAATACGGTATGGGGCTGCTCGCCTTCAGTTCGGTGAGATCAACGTCCGCTGCCCAAACGGTGCCGGTTCCCAACAACCCCAAGACCGGCAAAAGAGCTCTCGGCCTGTGCATGGTGTTCCTCGATGGCTTTGCGTGCACCAGGAATCGCCTCAGCTTGGGCGACGATTATGGCGTGTTAGTGATATGATTCAAAATCAGTGATTGAATCGATGGACTGCGATTTCGTAAATTGCCGGAGGTTCTCGACGCATGAACCCAATCCTGCGCTTGATCCCAATCGATCGCGCAGGTGCAAGAAAGGCCGGAGCGACGCTCCGCCCTGACACGCCGGCCTCACGACGGAGCCCGGTTGTGGTCTAATAGTCCGCCGGATCCCTGGCGATCGGACAGGTCATGCAATGACCGCCTCCCCGGCCCCGCCCGAGCTCGGCCCCGACGATGGTGATCACCTCGATCCCTTCCTTGCGCAGCAAGGTGTTGGTGTAGGTGTTGCGGTCATAGGCGAACACCACGCCTGGGGAGGCGCAAACCAGATTGGCGCCGCTGTCCCATTGTGTGCGCTCGCGCATATAGGCGTTGCCCCCGGTCTCGATCACGCGCAGCTTCTTCAGGCCAAGGGCTTCGGCCACGACGTCCACGAACGGCTTCTCATCCCTGCGCAGATCGAGGCCGGCCGAATTGTCCGCTGGACGGTAGGAAAAGGCCGCAATGTTGTTGACGATGTCGGGATACAGCAGAACGCAATCCCTATCCGCGAACGTGAAGACGGTGTCGAGATGCATTGCCGCACGAAGCTTCGGCATCGCAGCCACAATCACGCGCTCCGCCGCCTTCTTCTTGAACAAGGCCGCAGCGACCTGGCTGATCGCCTGCCGCGAGGTGCGCTCGCTCAAGCCGATCAGCACGTTGCCCTTTCCGATCGGCATCACGTCGCCGCCTTCCAGCGTCGCCAGACCGTGGTCCCGCGTCGGATCGCCCCACCAGACATTGACCTTGCCGGCGAAATCCGGATGGAACTTGTAGATCGCCGTCGCGAGGATCGGCTCTTCGTGCCGCGCCGGCCAGTAGAGCGAGTTCAGCGTGACCCCGCCATAGATCCAGCAGGTCGTGTCCCGCGTGTATAGCGTGTTGGGAAGCGGCGGCAGCAGATACTCGGTCATGCCGGCGGCCTCGCGCACGAGCTTGAGCATCTCGCCGCCATGGGCGTCCGGGAAGTCATGGGTCGAAACGCCTCCAATCAGCGTTTCGGCCAGATCGCGCGGTTTGAGGCTCTCGAGGTAACCCCGCAGTTCATCGACGAGACCGAGGCCGACCTGATCGGGAACGACCTGGTTGTCGAGAATCCACTTCTTGGCCTCGGGGATCGCGACGGTCTCCGCCAGCAGATTGTGCATCTCAACGACTTCGATGCCGCGGTCGCGCATCTTCTGCACGAAGTCGAAGTGATCGCGCTTGGCGTTCTCGACCCACAGCACGTCGTCGAACAGCAGGGTGTCGCAATTGGACGGCGTGAGGCGTTGATGGGCACGGCCGGGTGAGCAGACCATCACCTTGCGGAGTTGACCGACCTCCGAATGGACCCCAAAGGAGACCGAGCTATCCGACACCTGTTTTGCCATGGGAGTTCTCCCGGGAGTTGCCTTGCCTAGATGGTGATGTAGCCAGTGGCCAATCCGTGGATCCCGACAGCAGCGCCGACGGCGGCGGCAATGAAGATGACCCACTCGACGGTCGTAAAGACCCTCGCCTTCTGCTCCAGACGAGCCCAGAAGTAGAGTGCCGTGCCGGGCGCATAGAGGATCAAGGACAGCAGCAGGAACTTCATTCCGGCGGCGTAGATCAGGAACAGCGTGTAGACGACGGCGATGCCAGCGAAGATCATGTCGCGCGTTCTGTCGCTGCTGTTCTTCCCATAGGTCTCGCCCCGCCTGCTGAGCAGAAGCGCATAGGCTGCGACGAGAAAGAACGGAATGAGCGACATCACGCTCGTCAAATTGAGCATCAACGCAAACGCGTCCTGCGACCAATAGGTGCTGATGACGAAGAGCTGAACGATCGCGTTGGTGAGCCAAAGCGCCGCGGCCGGCACCTTGTTCGCATTTTCCGTGCCGAACAGAGCCGGCATGTCCCTGGTCCGGCCGGCGGCGGAGAGCACCTCGGCGCAGATCAGCGACCAGGCGAGATAGGCCCCCAATACCGAAACCAGAAGCCCGACGCTGACGAAGATCGCGCCCCAATGGCCAACGACTGCTTCCAGCACCGTCGCCATGGAGGGCTGCCGCATGCCCGCGATCTCGGCGCGGGGAAGCACGGCATAGGGCAGCATGGTTACGAGCACCATCAGGCTCGTGACGATCGTAAATCCCAGAATGGTCGCAGCGCCGACATGCGCGCGTTCCTTGGCATAGCGTGAATAGACGCTGGCGCCCTCGATGCCGAGAAAGACAAATACGGTGACCAGCATGGTCGCGCGAATCTGCTCGAACAAACTTTTGTCCGGCATGCCCTCTCCGCCCCAGAAATTCGTTCGAAACAGGTCCGCCTTGAACCCGATGATCAGGATGACGATGAAGACGAGGATCGGCACGATCTTTGCGATCGTCACGATCGTGTTGATCGCGGCCGCCTGCTGCACTCCGCGCAGAATCATGAAATGAAACAGCCATATTCCGATCGAGGCGACGACGATCGCGATCACGGTGTTCCCGTCCCCGAAGACCGGGAAGAAAGCGCCCAACGTCGACTTGATCAGCACCCAATAGGAGACGTTGCCGATGCAGCTGCCTATCCAGTATCCGAATGCCGACAGGAAACCGGGATAGTCGCCAAACCCCTCCTTCGCATAGGCATAGACGCCGGCATCGAGCTCGGGCTTTCGCTCCGCCAGCGCCTGGAACACCCGCGCGAGGGTGTACATGCCGCCGCCCGCGATGCACCAGGCGAAGATCGCTCCGAACGGTCCGGTGGCGATACCGAAGGTTCTCGGCAGCGAGAAGATGCCCGAGCCGACCATCGAGCCGACCACCATCGCGGTCAACGCGAACAGCGAGAGCTTTTGGATTGACGGGTTCGCAGTCATGTGAAGACCTCGCCACACGATGGTGCGCGACAGTTCTAAGATCGACTGCCCGACCGCTTGCACGATGCGCCTTGATCCCGGCTCGAAATATCGGGTGATCACCTAGTCTGGGATAGGGATTCTCCTCGCCGGGAAGCGAACACGAACGTCAGACATTTTTCACCGCCCATGCTTCGTGACCGCGTGGGACGAGAGCCCAGCATTAGCTGGCGAAAGCTAGATCCGATGTCCCTTCCTAGGTGATGATCAAGAAAATTCATCCCTGCACGCCTAGGGTTTTATCCGATGCCGCGCTGGCGGGCCGACAGCTAATCTTTAGGCGTGTCTCGCCGGCTACCAGCCCTGGCCCGCAGAACTCGACCAGAAGGAGGCTTGCATGTCCGACCTAGTAGCGATCGTGTATCCAACCGAGGCGAAGGCCGAAGAAGTGCGTCAACGGCTGCTCAGGCTGCAGAAGGAATATCTAATCACAATCAGCGACGCGGTGATCGCCGTGAAAACAGATTCCGGCGGCATCAAGCTCAACCAGCTCGTCAACACAACGGCGATGGGCGCTATGACCGGGAGTTTCTGGGGCCTTCTGATCGGCGTGATCTTCCTCAATCCAATCCTTGGTGTCGCGGTCGGCGCCGCATCCGGTGCGCTCGGCGGCGCCCTGGCCGATTTCGGCATCGACGACGCCTTCATGAAGGACTTGTCTGCCTCGCTGCACACCGGCAACGCCGCCTTGTTCGTCCTGATCAAGAACATGACGGCGGACAAGGTGCTGAAGGAGATCAAGGACGCCGGCGGAACCGTGCTGAAGACGTCCCTGGATGACACCAAGGAACAGGCGCTGCGCGACGCGCTCGCAAGTGCGGCGGAACGGCCGGCGGCCTGACCGGCCGCCTTCGGCCCGCTTAGCGCCGACCACCGGTGAGGCGCAGCAGCATCATGAACAGGTTGATGAAGTTGAGGTAGAGCGACAACGCCGAAATCACGGACTTGCGGCCTGCCGACGTTTCGTCATCCCTGCCGTCGTACATCGTCTTGATTCGCTGCGTATCGTACGCCGTGAGTCCGGCAAAAACACCGACCCCCACGACCGAGATCAGCCAGTCCAGCCCCGATGACTCCAAGAAGAGGTTGACCACGGTCGCGATGATGATGCCGATCAGGCCCATGAACAGGAAGGTACCAAGACGGGACAAGTCTCGCCGGGTGGTGTAGCCGAACACGCTGAGCGCCCCGAAGGTCGCGGCTGCGATGAAGAAGACGCGTGTAATCGATGCACTAGTGTAGATGTGAAGCAGCGTCGAGAGCGACACGCCGACCAGGGCGGCGTAAATGAAAAACAGAAGCCGTGCGGTCGACACCGACAGCGTATCGATGCGCGAGCCGATGAAGAAGACCAGCGCAAGCGGCGCCAGGATGAAGACCCACATCAGCGGGCTCTCAAGCAAGGCCGGACCAGTCAGCTGATAGGTCAGCCACGCGACGACAGCGGTCAGGCCAACGCCTGCGGCCATGTAGTTGTAGATCCGCAGCATGTAGTCACGCAGGCCGGTGTCCACCGCGATTGTGTCACCACCGCCCGCACTCGAGGCCGCCAGGTTCTGATCATAATTTGACATTGCTCGTCTCCTCTCAGCGCTGCTGACGGAGCAACGCTATCCCTCGGACTCAGAGGATGGCATCGGACAATCACCCGAACGCCGACGGGGAAACCACCCTGTTGCCCCCGTAATTTCCGCCGCAGCGACCATCCTGCGCATTACAAAGTGGCAAACTGGAACCACCACTCACGCGTCCTCCTTTTGGAGGAGGCGCCTTACGCGTTTGTCACTAGGAGATGATCGCGGCGCGGCCTAATCGGCTGACATGCGCTACTATTTTCACATCGTCGATAAATACGGCCTCACTCCCGATGAGACCGGATGCGAATATGCCGATCAGGATACGGCGGTTCTGCATGCTCAACGGATCGCGGCCGAGCTCGCGAAGGCCGGTGAATTCTGCCGTTCCGGCGTCGTGCTTCTGGCTGCTGTTTCGGGGCCATCCGGTCCCGGCGAAGGCGTGATCGAGCTCACGGCAAAGGCCTGAAGCCCGCGTGCAGGCCCCTCGGCGATTTCCTGCCCCTGCTCCCTACAGAGAATCCCTGATGTGCGATCGGGAAAGCCGCCTCTAAGGTGTTGGCGAGATCGACGAGCATCAGTGCCCGCCGATCGCGGATTGGAAGGCCATTTTGGCATGGCTCCGTCACCGCACCAGGTCGATCAAAAGCTCTCCCGCAATGCGCTCATCGCACTCGTGGTGGGCTCGATGGTCGGCTCTGGCATATTCGCGCTACCCGCCTCGTTCGGGCGAACCACGGGTGCGCTCGGGGCAATGATCGCCTGGGCGATCGCAGGCACCGGCATGCTGATGCTGGCCTTTGTATTCCAGACCTTGTCACACCGCAAACCGGACCTCGATGCCGGCATCTATGCCTACGCCAGGGCTGGGTTTGGCGAATATATCGGATTTGCTTCGGCCGTGGGGTACTGGATTGGATGCTGCCTCGCGGATGTGGCCTGCCTTGTCTTGATCAAGGCAACGCTCGGACAGTTTTTCCCCATCTTCGGTGACGGCACAACGGCGGTGGCGATCGCTTCGGCATCCGTCCTGCTCTGGGGAGTGCATGTTCTGCTGCTGCGCGGCATCAAGAACGCCGCCGCGCTCAATACGATCGCGACCTACGCCAAGATCATTCCGATCCTGCTGTTCATTGCAGCTGCCGCCATCGCCTTTGATAGCAGGCTTTTCTCCATGAACTTCGCGGGAACGAAGCAGCTGGAGCATTCAGATGTGCTCACTCAGGTCCGCAGCACGATGCTGCTGACCGTATTCGTCTTCGTCGGGATTGAAGGCGCGAGTGTCTACTCCCGTTATGCCCTAAGCCGAACCGATGTTGGGTTCGCAACTATTGTCGGCTTTCTGACGGTGCTTAGCCTGCTCGTCCTTGTGACGCTGCTTTCCTATGGCGTGCTGCTACGACCGGAGCTGGCGGATCTACCGACGCCATCCATGGCCGGCGTCATGGAAGCGATCGTCGGCCGCTGGGGCGGCGTGTTCATCAGCGTGGCGCTCCTGATCTCGGTCCTCGGCAACTACCTGTCCTGGTCACTATTGGCCGCTGAGGTGCTGCATTCCGCCGCGGTTCACCGCACCATGCCCTCCTTTCTCGCAACAGTGAACGCGTACAAGGTGCCTTCTGGAGCGCTCTGGCTCACCAATTGCGTCATCCAGACCTTCCTCCTGGTAACCTGGTTTGCGGAATACGCGTTCACGCTCGCCTTGAAGATGACGAGCGCGATGACGCTGATCCCATATTTCCTTGTTGCGGCCTACGGTCTCAAGCTCGCCTGGACCGGCGAGACCTACCGCACTGGCGAGCGCGCGCGTGTTGGTGACTGGATCCGCTCGGCTGTTGCGACGTTCTACGCGGCCGGCATGATCTACGCAGGCGGGCCAAAGTTTCTCTTGCTGTCCTCGATCCTCTATGCGCCCGGCACGCTGCTGTTTCTTATTGCCAAGCGCGAGCGCAAGGAAGCTGCGTTCAGGCCGCTCGAGGCAATCCTCTTTGCGGCGATCACGATCGCAGCATGTGCCGGCGTGTACGCACTGTCCACCGGAGCCATTTCGATTTGAGTTCTTGTCCCTGGCAGCATGGAGGCGAAAATGAGCATCCGAATCTTCTGGGGCGCCCTGATCCTGGGCGGGTTGATGGCCGTTTCCGCATCCCCAACCCCGTTGCCAGCCCAGCCAACCGGCATGGAGGCGTCACCGAAGGACTCCGGCATGTCGGCGCCGAAGAACGTGGCGCCCAATACCAATACGAACCCGACCAAGCACCGCTACTGGCGTCATCGCGGCGGCAAGCATCCGCACTTTGGCAGCCGGCGCGTCCGCACCTAGGTGCCGCGAACCATCATCCACCCTGGTGATTGGGGAGATCCATGAGCGATTCCAGGACAGGGCCGGAGCGGCTTTGCGAACTTGTTTCGCACGACGAATCCCCCGGCCTGCCGGGGCAGGCCAAGCGCAGCATTCTCGCGACGGGGCTCAGCCTGCTAGCTGCCTGTGTCTTCCTGTTTCTGGCGTGGCAGACAGTGTCCAGTCTCCTGCTCATCTTTGCAGGCGTGTTGTTCGGCGCATTTCTCGATGCCTGCGCAAGGGCACTGGCGCCGGTCCTTCCGCTCGCTCGTACCTGGCGGCTGACGCTGGTCCTGCTCCTGTTCTCCGCTCTTTCCGGATTTGGGTTGGTATGGGGCGCAGGCAAGCTGCCGGAGCAGACGCGCCTCCTGTTGAAGGTCATGGACAGCCAGATCGACATCCTTCAGGAGCATCTCCTGTCATACGGCGTCGACCTTCTCGGCCCGGAATGGGGCCGCGACTTTGCACAATGGCTGTTCTCCGATCAGGGGCGCTTTCTCAGCCACGCCCAATTCGTGCTCGGCGGAGCATCGAGTCTTCTGACCGGCGCGTTAGTCATCCTGTTTCTCGGAATTCTCTTCGCCTTCGATCCGATCAGCCATCGCGAGAGCCTGGTCATGCTGGTGAAGCGACCCTACCGAGCGCGAACAAGAGCGGTCATGGATGAGATGGGCAGTGTGATGCGGTTGTGGCTGATCGGACAGTTCATTCGGATCCTTCTCATGACACTGTGCGTCTGGATCGCGCTCTATCTGGTCGGCCTGCCCGGACCTCTCGTGCTCGGACTGCAGGCGGGTTTGTCGAACTTCATTCCCTACCTTGGACCGATCGTGGCGGCGATTCCTATCGCGCTGGTCGCAATGCCACTCGGCGGCTCGCTGCTGATCTGGGCCGTGCTAATCTACACAATCATCCAGTCGATCGAGGGCTATGTGATCGGCCCGCTGATCCACCGTCAGGCGGTCGAGATCCCCCCTGCCTGGACGCTGGTCGCGATTGTCATGCTTGGCGCGCTGTTCGGGATACTGGGCATCGCGATGGCCATGCCCCTGGTCGCGATCGGCCGCGTCGCAATCATCCGGTTCTACGTCGAGGACCATCTCGGCGACGAGCCAAAGCCGACGTTCAGCAGCAAGCAAGCGTGAGTGGATGGCTATGAGCGAGACCGATGTATCAGGCAGCGAGGGCACAGCGTCCTCCTCGCCGCAATCCAGGATGGCCCATTTCCTGTGGGAGCAACTCCCTTATGTGGTGGCGCTGGTGCTCGCCGTCGCAGGCGTCGCCTATACCAACGTCTCCCACCAGCCTCTCGTCGGCTACTGGGAATTCCTGGCGCTCGCCATTGGCGTGGTTTGCGTCGTCACGAAATGGCCCGAGACGCAAGGCAAGGACGCCCAGCTCCGATTGATTTGGACCCAGGCGCTGCACTGGATCGCCGTCCTGGTCACGATGAACATCATGCTGATGTCGGGGGTCCAGCAATTGCTTCCGACACCGGCAACCGGCCTGGTCCTGCTGACGTTGCTGGCGCTCGGCACGTTCCTCGCGGGCGTCAGCCTACTGTCGCTACAAATCTCGTTTCTCGGCCTTGCGATGGGCGTGACCGTCCCGGCGATATCGTGGCTGAAGCAATCCGTCTTCTTCTTCCTGCTTGGCGCGGTGCTGCTGATCGGCCTCGGCATCACGTTCTGGCTTCGCCAGGATCGCCGGCCGGCGACCGCATCCATAAACAACCAGATGGAGGCTTGAATGCGAATGACACGGTTCCTTTGCGCTGCCTCATGCGCGTTGCTGTGCACCGCCGCCTCGCCCGTCCGCGCCGACGCATTCCGGGTCGGCCGACTGTTATGCCTCAGCTCCCCGCGCGTGGGCTTGGTCCTTGGATCAGCTCAATCGCTGCGCTGCACTTTCTTCTATGCGCGCAGACCTCCTCGACAATATATCTATGAGGGACGAATAAGGCGCGTTGGACTCGACCTGGGAGTGACCTGGGCGGGGACTCTCTCCTGGGCCGTCTTCGCCAAGAATTCGCGGATCGGCCCCGCTACGCTGCGAGGAAGCTATGTGGGAGCAAGCGGCAATGTCGCATTCGGTCCCGGGCTCGGGGCGAATGTCCTGATTGGCGGCTCGCGCCGAAGCGTGATGTTGCAGCCGCTGTCGATCGAGCGATCTATCGGAATCAATCTTGCAGCGGGAGTGACCAACCTGACTCTGGGACCGCGCGGCAGGCGATAGCTCGTTCACCGGAATCGCTCCCGAGACTTCATGCGAACATTCCCGCATCGTCGCTCAGGGTTTCGTCGGATGTCGACGCTCCGGCTCCGAAGCTACCGTCGCGTCGGGGTAGCTATCTAGTAGATCAGGAGCGTGGCATGACAGTCTATGACAGCCGGTCCGGCATCGCAGTTCTGGGCCCTCCTCCCCTGTGGGTCTGCGCTCTCCTTGGCGTCGTCATGATCGCCGCCGGTATCGCAGCTCTCAGCGACGTGGTGTTCGCAACCATTATCAGCGTGAAGTTGATCGGACTGACGGCGATCGCGGCCGGCGCGTTCGAGATCGCCCACGCCTTCTGGACCAAAGGATGGGGCGGCTTCCTGTGGCAGATTTTGCTCGGCGCCCTCTACGTCGCCTTCGGGCTCGTGCTGCTGACCCAGCCCGCCTCCGGCGCCCTGATCCTCACTTATTTCCTCGGCGCGATCCTGATCGCCTCAGGCGTCATTCGATGCGTGCTGAGCTTTGCTCATTGGGGCCAGAACGGATGGATGATGCTGACCTCCGGCGTCTTCGGGTTGGCTGCGGGCGCGTTGACCCTGTTCAGCTTCCCCACCATCAGCCCGTGGCTCCTCGGATTCCTGCTTGGCGTCGACCTGATCTCGCACGGCCTCGCCTGGCTGATCTACGCGTTCCAGTCTGCGCGGCGGACTGCATAACATAAGGAGAAAAAGATGATGGATCTCCCCAATCGTCGCGCTTTCCTTGGTCTTGCTCAAAATGTCGTAGCCGGCGCGGCGATAGGCGCCATCGGCGTCCGCTTCATTGCGGTTGCGGAAGCGATGCCGATCGCACCCGAGCTTGGCCAGAACGACCGGCCGTCGGATCTCCTGACGCAAGCTCAATGGGGACCGCCGCCTCCTCCTGGCTGGCGCCGCCGGCGGCCGCGCAGCCGCCGCTGGGTTTGCTGGTGGCATCGCGGACGTCGTCGCTGCGGTTGGCGGTGGCGCTAGGCCTACCCTTGCGCGATCCCCACACAGCCGCAGGGCTGTGAAGGCCATGCAACTCCAACAGACGATGGAGGACATCGTGCGCCACACCAATCTGTGGCTTCTCGGAGCCATTCTCGCAGCGCTTCTCGTTGTGGCGACTTGGTACACCGTGGCGGTATGGCAGGAAACGCCATCACTGCCGTTTTACCGCAACGCCATCTTGGCGGGAGCTGCACTCCTGATGCTGGTGTCCGGCTGTGGCCTGATCGCACTGATGTTCTATAGCCGCCGCAAGGGTTACGACGAGCCCGTGCGCAGCAATCGAACACCGCGGGAGTGATACGGCACCGGTGAAGCATCGGCCCGGTCCCAAGCCTGGTTGCAACAAGCCTGGTTGCAAGGAGCGGACCATGAACCTTGCTGGCGTTTCGATGAGGCTGCTGGCGGCAATTCTCCTGACGATCATCGCCAGCGGGTGGGCCCGGACCCAACCCGCCGGCCCTGGCCCACCCGCGGTCGGCGTCGTGGAAGCGACAAGGCGACCGATCACCGAGAGGAGTGAGTTTCTCGGGCGGATCGAAGCGATCAATCGGGTCAATGTCGTTGCGCGCGTCACTGCATTTCTGGAACGGCGCCTCTTCGAGGAAGGCGCCGAGATCAGCAAAGGCGATGAGCTCTACCGGCTCGAGCGTGGTCCGTTCGAAGCGGATCTGGCATGGAAACAGGCGCAGGTGGCTCAACTTCAGGCCACACTCGATAATGCCAAACAGACGACGGAACGCGCGCGGACTCTGCTCGGAGGCCCTGCCGGGCAGCAGTCCACCTACGACGCCGCCATTGCGAACCAGCTCAGCCTCGAAGCCCAGGTCCAGGCCGCACAAGCCCAGGTTCAGGCCTCCCGGATCAATCTTGACTACACGACGATCCGCGCCCCGATCGCCGGTAAGATCGGACGCACGGCATTGACCGAAGGCAACGTTGTCGGCCCAAGCTCGGGCGTGCTGACCACCATCGTCAGCCAGGACCCGATGTACGTCACCTTCCCCGTGCCGCTGCGCCAGGGATTGGAACTGCGGGAACGATACGCGCCGCAAGGAGGCCTGGAGGCCGTCGTCATCAGGCTGCGACTAACCGACGGCCGCATGTACGGCCAGTCCGGCACACTGAATTTCGTCGACAACACCATCGCCCAAAACACCGACACGATCACCGTGCGCGGCGAGATCGGCAATCCTATCCTGCGGGCGTCCTCGGCGGCCGGCGTCACAGTTCACGAGTTGACCGACGGTGAGTTCGTTACCGTCGTGCTGGAGGGCGTCCAACCGATCGAGGTGCTAGCGATCCCGCGCTCCGCCGTGCTCTCCGATCAGCAGGGCCATTATGTTCTTGCCGTCGGCGCCGACAACAAGGCCGAGCAGCGCCGCATCCAGCTCGGGCAATCGACCCCGACCATCGCGGCGGTCATCGCCGGGCTCGCGGCCGGCGACAGCGTCATTGTCGAGGGCCTGCAGCGGGTTCGCCCCGGCCAGGTCGTTTTGCCGGGGCCGGCAAGTCCCCTGATCCTGTCGAGCATGAAGGCTGCGGATGGTACGGCTCCGCAGGCAGCTCCCAGCACCCCCGGTAAGGCCGGCACGGACGACAAGCCATGATATCTGCGGTCTTCATCGATCGTCCGCGGCTCGCAATGGTGATCGCCTTCATCATCACCATCGCCGGCGCGCTCGCGCTGATGCAGATCCCGGTGGCGCAATTTCCGGACATCGTGCCGCCACAAGTCACGGTCTCAGGCACTTTCCCGGGCGCATCCGCCGAAGTTGTCGAGAGCAGCGTCGCCCAACCGCTGGAGGCACAAATCATCGGCGTCGACCGCGCGCTCTACATGAAATCGACCAGCGCCAGCGACGGAAGCTACACACTGACGGTTTCGTTCGCGCTCGGCACTAACCCCGACATCAACACCGTCAATGTCAACAACCGCGTGCAGAGCGCGCTGTCGCAATTGCCGACCGAAGTGCAGCAGCAGGGGGTGACGGTGCGCAAGCGGTCCTCGTCGATCCTGCAATTCCTCGTGCTCTACAGCGCTAATGGCGAGCAGGATCCGCTCTTCATCACGAACTACGCCATCATCAACGTGCTCGATGCGATTGCGAGCACCCCGGGGGTCGGCCAGGCCAATCTGTTCGCCAAGATGAACTACTCGATGCGGATCTGGTTTGACACGCAGCGGCTCACCAGCCTCAACCTCACGCCGTCGGACGTGATTGCCGCAATTCGCACGCAAAGCGTCCAGGCGCCGGTCGGCCGCATCGGCGCGCGCCCGATCAGTGACGACCAGCAATTCCAGTTCAACGTGCAGACCCTGGGCAGGCTCGCAACCGTCGATCAATTTGCCGCTATCGTGCTGCGCGCCAACCCGGACGGCTCATCCGTGCTGGTGAAGGACGTTGCCCGTGTCGAGATGGGCGCGCAAAACCTCGACAGCGAAGCGCGGATCGACGGACGCGCAGCCGTCCCGGTCGCGATCTATCTGGCGCCGGGAGCCAATGCGATGACCACCGCACAAGCCGTGGCGGCGACGATGCAGCGGCTGTCGCAGCACTTCCCGACCGGACTGAGCTACCTCGTGCAATACGATTCCACGAGTTTCGTGCGCGACACCATCGCGGAGGTATTGAAGACGCTGGGCGAGGCCTTCGTGCTGGTCGTGATCGTGGTGTACCTCTTCCTCGGCAATCTCCGGGCGACGGTGATCCCGGCGATCGCGGTACCAGTGAGCCTGATCGGCACTTTCGCAGTCCTGCTGGTGCTGGGCTATTCAGCAAATACAGTGTCCCTGCTCGCGATGGTGCTCGCCATCGGCATTGTCGTGGACGATGCCATCGTCGTCGTCGAGAACGTCGAGCGAGTCATGCAGGAGGAACCGGACCTTTCGCCGACCGAAGCCAGCAAGAAGGCCATGACCCAGATCACCGCGCCGATCATCGCGATTACCCTGGTGCTGCTGTCGGTCTTCGTACCCGTCGCATTCATTCCAGGCGTTTCCGGAACGCTTTTCCGCCAGTTCGCGGTGACGATCAGCGCCGCGATGATGATTTCTGCGTTGAACGCGCTGACACTGTCGCCCGCCCTGTGCGCGCTGTTCCTGCGCCACACCGGGCCAAGGCGCGGCATCATGGGCCGCGTCCTCGGCTCCATCGACTGGATTCGTGACCGTTACGGCAGCGGCGTCCGACGCCTCGTGCGCATGGCCGGCCTCTCCGTTCTGCTCGTCCTGCTCTTTGCCGCCGGCATCTTCGGCATATCGCTGATCACGCCGACGGGTTTCCTGCCCGAGGAAGATCAGGGCGCCTTCTTCACGTCGGTCCAACTGCCGGACGGCGCGTCGGTGGCGCGAACCAGCGAGGTCACCCGGCAGGTCGAAGACGTCCTGAAGCAGATGCCGGCCGTTGACCACGTTCTTGCCATCATCGGTTTCTCCCTGCTTGACGGCGCATCGGAATCGAACAGCGCCCTCGTCGTCACCCGCCTAAAGCCATTTGCCGACCGCAAGGCGGCAGCGGATTCCGCGCAAGCACTGATCCGGCAGACCTTTGCCGCCGGCGCGCAGGTCCGACAGGCCAATGTGCTGCCGTTCAACCTGCCACCGATCATCGGTCTCTCCACCGGCGGCGGGTTCGAA
The DNA here is from genome assembly GCF_004570865.1 of Bradyrhizobium frederickii. GTDB lineage: Bacteria > Pseudomonadota > Alphaproteobacteria > Rhizobiales > Xanthobacteraceae > Bradyrhizobium > Bradyrhizobium frederickii. Next base: position 118,251 of record NZ_SPQS01000021.1, on the reverse strand, counting down.
TACCAGCTTCAGGCATTGGAAGGACAGAGCCCGGCCGAGATCTCGAGCGTCACAAACGCGCTGATCGGCGCCGCCAATGCCGATCCACGTTTGGCGCGCGTCTTTTCCACCTTCACTGCGACTAATCCGTCGATCCATCTCGACATCGACCGCGGCAAGGCGCAGGCGCTCGGCGTGGGGATCAACGACATCTTCACCGCCCTGCAGGCGACGCTTGGCGGCATCTACGTCAACAACTTCAACCGGTTTGGCCGCACCTGGCAGGTCAACGTCCAGGGCGAGGCGTTCGATCGCAGCGACATCTCGGATATCTGGCGCATCTATCTGCGCAGCGCCACCGAACAGATGGTGCCGATCAGATCACTGGCCGGGATCAGGATCGTGACCGGCCCTCAGGTGATCACCCGCTACAACAACTACCGCTCGGTGACGGTGAACGGCAGCCCGGCGCCCGGAGTTTCGTCAGGCACTGCGATGGCCGCAATGGCCGATGTGTCGAATAGCGTACTGCCTGCGGGGTACAGTTTCGCATGGACTGGCACCGCCTATCAGGAACAACAGGCCGCCGGCCAGACCGGTATCGTTCTGATGCTTGCGGTGCTGTTTGCCTATTTGTTCCTGGTGGCGCTCTATGAAAGCACGATGATCCCGATCCCAGTGTTGCTGTCCGTTGTCGTCGGCGTGCTCGGCTCCTATGTCGGCATCAAGCTCGCCGGCCTCAATCTCGACCTCTACGGCCAGATCGGGCTGGTGGTGCTGATTGCGCTCGCCGCCAAGAACGGGATTCTGATCGTTGAATTCGCCAAGGAGCAACGCGAGGCAGGCGTGGCGCTCGAGGACGCTGCGATCCAGGGCGCGCATATGCGCTTCCGCGCGGTCATGATGACCTCCGTTGCCTTCATTTTTGGTCTCGTGCCGCTCGTGATCGCGACCGGCGCTGCGGAGCTCAGCCGCAGGGCAGTCGGTACAGCCGTGTTTGCAGGCATGCTCGCGGCGAGCTCGATCGGACTCTTCCTGGTGCCGATGCTTTACGTGACGTTTCAGCGTCTGCGGGAGCGGCTGATGATGGGAGCCAAGGTCTAAACTGATGAGTTGTCCTGGTGAAAAAGGCTAAGGCACACTCGCCAAAACGATTTCCCGCAGCACGCGCGTCGGCGGAATCCACTGATCTTCCATCCCGTAGTTTCCAGCCGTCAAGGCAATGACGAGCTGCAACGCAGGAATGATGAACAAGCGTTGGCCGCCTTCCCCCTGCGCCATCCACATCCGCTCCAGGCGCCCGGCCGCCCATCCCTTCGGCTTGCCGAAGCCACGTCAAGGAGAAACCATTGATAGCCGTACCGGCGAAGCTCGTCGGAACTGACAACCGGCGTCGTGCAACGAGTGATCCACTCCGAAGGAACGATTTGCTGGCCGTTGAGCTGCCCACCCGAGAGCATCAGCGTCCCGATCCGAGAGAGGTCACGAACCGACATCCGGGCGCCTGAGGCAGCGAATGGCTCACCATCGGGCCCGGCGGCCCATTGCGTCGGACCCAGGCCGAGCGGATCGAACAATGCCTCGCGTGCGAAGTCGTGCAGTGACTTGCCTGATCCCTTGGCGATCAGCCGGGCGAGCAACGCGGTCGCTCCGCCGCAATAATTCCAGTGCGCACCAGGCCGGTTTCGCTGTTGCGGGGATCGGCATAAGGTAAGCTGCTCTCATCCCAATCCATTCCCATCGTCATCACACACGTCGCTCGGCGACTGCTTGATCGAGCCGTCTGATTACCTCGGTGGCGAATTTGTCAGAAGGAAACGTGGGCTGTTGCTGCCCCCGAGCCGGCAGGATTGGCGAACCCATGGCTGTTGCCTCCTGACAATATCTGGCGACGATTTGGCAAAGCCTGACGTCCTCGTATCCGGGGGTATCGCCTTATATCAACATCTCCCGGCGAATGTCAGCATTGGGCCATTTAGACGGATTCATCACGGGTTGTCGGCAGGTTGATATCCGCTTCTGTCCGCAAGCGCCGAAGATGGGGCCAGCGTTGCGCTTGGCCTGACTGCCGTGAGTCAAACTCCCACACTCGCGTCGTTCTGGCCAAGATGTTGCTGGTCGTTGCGCAAGCGCCCGCGTGGCGTTGTCTGACGGGAAAGACGTCGACATCACCGACCCCTTCCCCGCGCGCCGCGATGAATAGACGATGAATGCCGCGACGGCTTGGGCGAAAAATCCATTCTCTTTCCCTGGAAACCGCGCGCGTCTCTGCAGCGTTTAGCTCTACACCACCGGAGGAATTGAACATGCCCTTGTCCAGTGCAGCAGCTGCTGCAGTCCTTGCGCTCCAGCTCGGGACACCCGCGGTCACCCAGACCGAAACGCCCAACCTGGTTCAGGTCCGCGAAGGGCCGTGCAGCTACGGGTTTGATACCGATATCTACGGAAGATGTTATCCGAACGGCGTCATTCCGCCGGAGTATCAAGCCGCGCGCCAACCCCGCGCCTACTATGAGCCGCGCCGATACTACAGGGAGGAGTACCGCCCACGGTGGCGACACCGCTATTACCGCGACGACTATTGATCAATAGCCGCCACCGATCGCCGCGCTCTGGATTGAAGCTGGTGTGCCCAGTCAGATGGATCCGCCAGCTAGACCATTGGTCACAAGCCCGCGGCGCCGACGGCCGGCCTGACTTCGATCGGGGCGAGCCACGGCTTGCGATCATAAGCATGAAGAAGGCTGGCCCGGGGAGCGCTGAAATTGAAATTGACCGGAGAACGTCCGCCTCAGATCACGCCCACAATGATCAAAACTCCGAGCTCAACCAGTAGGAGCGTACCCGTTGCTGCGGAGATGAAAAACACATCACCTAAGGACAGGAACTGCATGATTCGCCTCCCAATTTGCCAGAAGCGGCCCCTACATCCTTTGGACGGCGTAAGCAGGGGGGCAGGATGATGGGGCCGCTTCCAGGAGGTCCTTGACGCGTGCGTCCGGCGCCAAGCATTCGCACTCTAGTCCAAATTTAAATCTTGTCCACCATTTAATTTATTTAATTCCATTTTGTTTTTTAATGGTTAATTGGTCGACTTTTCGAGCCTGCCCAAGGGGGACATAACCGGCGGGCCCGCCAGCGTGAACAGAGCGGACCACCCTAAATCTTCTGGACGAGCGAGCTAGCTAACGGAGGCGCGGGCGGTTATGTGCGCCCCACAGGGCGATGAACAGGACTGCCGCGTTTCCAATTCCCAGCAAGACCAAGATGCTTTCCAGCATAACGAATCAAGCTCCGCCCCTGGGAATCATACACCTGAGCGAAACTTAGTCATCCAGGCCAGCCAGACCGCTCGCGCTGCCTCAAGACAGATCCTGCGGCTTATGCCGCGACGTTCCGCACGATCGGCGCGGCACGCAACGTTGCCAGCGTAAGGGTGCCGCCAGCGTGCACGGTGGCAGCGATGCGACCAACCCCACCAACGCGCCGGCCGGCACGGGCGGCCTACTGAGCCACCACCTCTCACTCAATGCTGGCCGCGAGGGGTCTTGTCTTCGCGGTTGAGAAACGCAAGCCGCCTCTCCAGTTCTTCCTTCTTGGCCACGAGCCTCGTGGCAAGAATGTCATTGACGACACTGTGGAGTTGCCACAGCTCTTCAATCGACATGCTTTCAAACGGCCTTCGTTCCATGAATCCCCCCGACTCACGAATCGTCTATAGCTTGGGGCTATAAGGGGGGAGCTGGCAACTAGTGGTCGGTTGAGTGCGGAAGGTTATCTACTCTGCTCGATTCCACAGACTTCCCACGCGACCTTGAGCGTCGGCGGCGCAACTCTGCTTGCATTAATCGAGTTCGCAAGACGTCCAATTCTGCAATCCGACTTTCTAGAAATGCGATACGTTGGTGCAAGGCGACAGCAAGATGGGAAGTCCGACCAGAAATACTCATCACGACCTCACAAAATAACAATAACAAGAGTACAAAACGATCCCGGCAATCTCAGCATTACGCCACGAGGTTGGCACAATTGCAAGGCGAACCCAGTGAGAGGCATCCTGCCCGCGGGTTTTCCAAGGAACACCTGGGCGTCCTGATGCTTGAATCGCTGCCGGCTCGCCGCCGAGCTGGCGGAGCGGCCCCGGCCTACCCCAAAAGCCCCCCTGCAGCCGGGGCCGTCTCTCTGCCAAGCGCAATATCGGAGTAAGCGTATGCGTTCCTCATTTGGCGCGCGTGCCGGCTGCGCTTGGCGCGAGACGGACGAAGCCGATACAGATCTCGAAACCGTCCTGCAGCACATCCTCTGAGGTCCGAGGGCGTTAACGTCAGTTCTATTGACCTTCCTTTTCAGGGCCGTGATTAAATCTTCAGAGCCGCGATTAAATTTTCCCTAGCTTTTGTTTTGCCGACGATCCAGATTTCGAGAATTATACCGTCCGATTTTATGGGGGGATATTGCGATGGCAAAGCCTGCCGTTTCCCGTGATGCCTTTCGTGGGTTGTTCGCTTTTTATGCAGCGAAAGCACATCACGACCACAAGCACGATGACGAACATCGCTTATTGAAGCTGTTTGGATCGGCTGAAGACATTCCCGATAGATTGCTGGAGCAATGGTCGCAAGGAGCTGAGCTGCTCGGCTCTGAAACCGTTGGTCGCATACTGGAGCCGCGCGCCCGTCAAATCGCGAATGACAGCGTACATTATGACCATGCCAGCGACTTTCTCCACGCGCTCTTGAGAGATCTCGGTCAAAAGGTGCAGTGACATCTTGGTCAATATTACTCCTCCCTGACGCTCGCCAATGCCAATCTCGATTTACAGCCCCCTCCGCGAGAGATTGCTAACGGAGAACTGTCCAAGACTTCGGCTAACCTTTGCTGAGGTTGAATCGATATTGGGAAAGCCTCTGCCGAGGTCGGCCTATAGATTCACGAGCTGGTGGAGCACACTAAATGGCAGAAGCCCACAAGCGAAGGCGTGGTTGTCCGCAGGCTTTGATGTCCGGGTATCAATGAAGCACCGCGTCGTCGAATTCTATCGTTCTGGCGCGGAGCACCAATGATCGTCGACGAGCACCTCGACCTCTCGCCCTCGATCCGCGATCGATTATCGGAGCCATCCACAAAAGCCGCGGAGCGACCGACCGAATTGCCAGCTATGGGTTTCGCAAGACTCGATCCATCCTACGCGCCGTTCGTGCGGCGCCGATTTTGTCGACGCGAGCGCAACGGCTCCTTCCCCGCAATGGCGCGCCCTTGGCGACCGCACGTCGGGAAGCTGGTGCCTTCCGGCGAGATTGTCCTTCGCCCGCCCGCCCCAAAAACCCGCTGACAACCCTCTCAAAACGCGTACGCTTCCCAAAACCGGAGGAGCGGCATGTTTGAAATCAACGGCTTCGACACGGCGGGCGTGGTCAGTCTCAAGCGGCCTTCACTTGCCGCCGCCCTTAAGAAGGCCCGGGAGCTGGTCGAGGACGGCTGCTGGGACGTTCAGGTCGTTGATCCCAACGGCCGCATTTACACCTCTTTCGAGGAGCAAGCGGCCTAAAGCGCGATGCGACTAGGGTGAATCATCATCGCGCTTTAGGTTGTCGTTTAAGCATGATCTTTTCGGAAAACCGCTGCGCACTTTTCCGGATCATGCTTTAGCGCTTCTCTTGGAGGCACGTTCCTGCGACGAACCACCCTGAGAGTACGCCGGATCAGGCCGGAGCCAAACGTGGACGGCCGTTCGGGTGCGTGTCACGTCATTCCGCAGGGACGGCTTTACGAACCGCGTCGCGAGACCGCCGTTCTCACCACCACAGCCGTCAATGTCGGACGCGGGCAGCAGGACTCGCCGTTCATGCGGCGCCGATTGCGTCGACGCGAATGCAAAGCGCCCCTTCGTCGCAAGTGAGCGCGCCAGATTCCGATAGAGTCCAGTAGTCGCCCCGAGATGAACTTCGGGCTGCGGACGCCTATTGTCCCCTCTCCCCGTGGACAATTTGGCGATGATCTGCGCAGCGAAAGATAGCCCGCCCGTTCTGATCTGTTCGAAGTGCAAACGACCGATGGCGTTTTTGGCCACGCTGCCGGCCATCTTCACGCTACCCGCAGTGCATGCGTACCAGTGCCGTCCCTGCCTGCGGGTGGACACCATCCCGCTGGCTTGAAGCCGGAATTGGCGGGATCGCGTTCGCGCGCGGTAGCTCCAGCGCAGGACGGCGTGCGCGGGGCTGATGCGCGAACCCGGGACGCGCGGTGCCATTGCCAGTCCACCGGTTTGGGCGCAGGCTCTCTCCAGGCGCTTCAGACGCCGCACGGGAGAGACGCATGAAGGAACCGGGCCTGGATGGCCGCCACCGCGACAAGGATGGCGGGATCAGCAAGAAGCACGGCAACACGCTGGTCGGCACGTTGCGCAAGATCTACGGCAAGAGCTTTGCGGCCGGGTATCCCGATGCGACGCAGCTCAGCGAGGTCCTGGCCCAGCTCAACGAGACGTCGCTGAGCCAGCTGCGCCGTGATCACGACACCGGTCATTTGGGACACAAGATCGATCACGCCTTGAAGTGACGGTCGGCGCGAAACCGGCGCGCGCAGACCAGCGCGGCCGTCGTCGTAGCTGATCGGCTTGACGTGACGTCAGCTCTCCGGCGCCGCAGCCGGCACGCTCAGCGGCGCGCCGCCAACCGACACCGGCCCCACCGGCCCCACGGGCAAGGGCTTCGTCTCCCGCACCATCCGCTTGCGCATCGCGGCGGGCAGTCCATAGCGCGCATGCGCTCTTCGGACGGACGAGGTGACGTCCGACATCACCGTGCTCTGGAGCGAGTCGATCTTCGCGATCAGCGTCGACAGCTGCGACGAGATCTTCTTCACATCGACCCGTTCGTCCGTGATGCTCTGTCGCAGCGACAGCAGCAGCATTGAATCCTGCTGTAGCAGAACCGAGTTCTGATCCGCTGCCTGATTGTTCTGCTGGAGCAAGGCGGTGTGTTGCTGCTGGGCTGCCTGAATGTCCTTCAGGGCCGCGACGATCGGATCCGGCTTTGGCGCGGACGCTTCCTGGCGCGGAAGCAGTTCGGCGAGGCTGCCGAGGTTCAGCGACGAAAAATCGGCCGGCGACGTGTAGATGGCCGCCGCGCCGTTGATGGCCAGGGCACACACCGAAAGCGCCAGGATCGATTTCCGGCGGGGCCGCTTCGCCGGCTCCGAAGCTTCGGGCATTTCGGGTTCGTGCCCTGCCGCGGCGGCTGCAAGGGCTGCGGCGTCGAGCTCTTCGGCAAAGCTTGCCGTTTCGAATGTCGTGGTCACGTGCATGGACCCCAATGAGCGAGCAACAGGAAGCCGCCCATGGAACGTCCTCGCGACGAGTCCGTGTACGCAGCACCCTTACACAACTGCCTAAAATTGTGAGCATTTCGGATTAATTCCACGTTAGCGGCGGAGGCGGCCGACGGGCCCGGCGCCTCCGTTCGAGTACGGGGGCAGTCGCTGGGAGCGATTTCGCCTGTGGCCATCCTTCGAGACGCCCGCCGTTGGCGGGCCCTCAGGATGAGGACCGGGTGCGCCGCGATCGTTTCGACGAGCGCCGATGCTGCTTAGCCTCATCCTGAGGAGCCTGCGCAAGCGGGCGTCTCGAAGGACGAGGCGTGCGCTCAGGTGGTTGCGGCTGGCTTTTCGCCGGATTCAAAAAACCTTGTGCCAGCAGCACTTAGCTACTGTGCATGGGGTTGTTTTCGCGTTTTTGAAGGCCGCCTCAGCCCTCGTCCAGCAGCTCGAACAGCTCCTCCACCCGCTCGAACGGCGTGTCCTGCATCTTGGCGTGATAGACCACGCGGTCGCCGTCGCGTTGCAGCGACTTGCCCCGCGACTTCCGCAGGCGTCCGGGCAGGAACGTCGCGGCCGCAGCTTCCGGGCCGACGTCGAGGCGGACGATGCCTCTGCGCTTGCATTCGATCCTGAGCCTCGCCGCGGCGAAGAAGTCGCGCGCGACCTTCGGTAAGGGTCCGAAGCGGCGGGCGGTTTCCTCCTCGAGGTCTTCGAGGTCGTCCTCATCCGTGCAACGTGCGGCGCGGGCATAGAGCTCGAGCCGGACCGGCTCGGACTGCACGTAGCTCTCGGGCAGCATTTCACCGAGCGGCAGGTTCAGGTCCGGCACCCACACCGCCTGCCCCTCGTCGAGCTTCTCCGAAGCCATCTTGAGGAGGTGACTGTAGAGCACCGGCCCGAACACCTGGACGTGGCCGGATTGCTGCTCGGAAAACAGGTCGCCCGCGCCTCTGAGGTCGAGGTCGTGCTCGCTGATGGCAAAGCCGGCGCCGGGCCGGCTGAACTCCTCGAGCACGGCCAGGCGCTTCTCGGATTGTCCGGATTGCGTCTCGGTCAACAGGTGAGCGAAGGCACGGATACCGCTGCGGCCGACGCGCCCGCGCAGCTGATGCAGCTGGGCGAGGCCGAACTTCTCCGGCCAGCAGACCACGATGGTGTTGGCACGGGGAATGTCGAGCCCGCTCTCGACGATGTTGGTCGCGAGCAGGACGTCGGCCCTGCCCTCGACAAAGCTCATCATGCGGTCGTCGATCTCGTCCGCGGCCAAGCGGCCGTGCAGGCAGACGATGCGCAGGTCCGGCGCCACCGCCTGCACCCGCGCCAGCATCGGATCGAGATCCTGGATGCGCGGACAGATCAGGAAGCTCTGGCCGTGGCGGCGCTGCTCGCGCAAGAGCGCCGAGGCGATCGCGGCATCCGACAGCGGCGCGATCCGGGTCGCGACCGGCAGCCGGTGCACCGGAGGCGAGGCGATCACGCTGAGGTCGCGGAAGCCGGCAAGACCGGCGGCGAGCGTGCGCGGGATCGGCGTCGCGCTCATCATCAGCACGTGGACGTTCTTGGCGAGGCCGGCGAGCTTGGCCTTCTCGGCCGCGCCAAAATGCTGCTCCTCGTCGATGATGACGAGGCCGAGATCGTCGAACCTGACGTCCTTGCCGGTGAGTGCCTGCGTGCCGATCACGACCTTGATCCGGCCGCTGCGCAGTCCCTCTCTCGTTTCGCGCAGCTCCGCGCCCGAGGTCGCCCGCGACAGGTTGCCGACCTCGATGCCGAACGGGGCAAAACGCTTCTGGAAGGTCGCGACGTGCTGGCGCGCCAGCACCGTCGTCGGCACCGCGACCGCCACCTGCTTGCCCGAGAGCACCACGGCCGCCGCCGCCCGCAGCGCCACCTCGGTCTTGCCGAAGCCGACGTCGCCGCAGATCACGCGGTCCATGGGATGACCGGAGGCGAGGTCGTCCAGCACGTCGTGGATCGCCGTGGCCTGGTCGATCGTCGTGAAGTAAGGGAAGCGCGCGACGAACTTCTCGTAGGCCGATCCCGGCGGCACCAGCTTTTCGCCGCGCCGCCGGCGGCGCTGGCTGATGTGCTTGGCGAGCGCCCTGCCGGCGGCCTGGATCTCGCGCTCCGCTTCGGTGCGGCGGGCCCACCATGTGCTGCCGTCCGCCTTGTCGAGCGAGAGCTTGCCGAGCTCGGCCGCGTAAGGCCACATCAAGGCAAGATCGGACGGCGGCACCAGCACCGCATTGTCGCCGGCGAACTTCAGGCGGATCATCTCCCGCAAGCCGCCACCGCCGGTGTTGACGGTCTGCAGGCCGTCGAGCACGCCGAGGCCGCGCTGGAGATGGATCACCACCGTGCCCTGCTCGGGCACGTCGGCATGGTCGAACGCCGTGCTCCAGGCCCGCGCCATCGGCTGCGCATGATGCGCCCGGCTGCCGAGCACGTCGGAGGCCGTCACGACGACGAGAGGCTTTCTGCCCGGCACGACAAAGCCCGCATCGAGATCGGCCAGCAGCGCCGCCTCGCCGCTCCGCGCGCTCGCCGCCTCGTCCCAGTCCTCGCAGCGCGGCGCCTTGAGGCCGCTCATGCGCTCCATCACGCGCAAGTCGTCCTCCTGCGCCGCGGCGAGAATCAGGCGCGAACCCGCCCGCCGCGTCTCCTCGACGAAAGCACGCAGCGCCTTCCTGGCGGATGTCAGCTTCGAAAACTCCGGGATGGTCTGGAAGGACGCCGCGCGCGGCAGCACCTTCATGCCCCTCGAGAGCTGCTTCCAATCGCGCCGTCCGAGATATTCGCGCTCGCGCTCGGCGCGCGGCGCGGCCTCCTCGATCGTATCGAGCCAGCCGTCGGCGTGCGCCGGGACCCCTGCGTCTGCGATCCATTTGGCGCGCCCGCAATAATCGAACAGGCTCGCGCGCCTGCCGCCTTTGCCGGCAAGGCCAAGCCGCTCCGACATGGGATCGACGAGAAGCTCCCTGGTCTCGAAGATGATCCTGTGCTCGTTCGGATCGAACGCCACGATCCGCTTGATCGCACGATCCGAATGCTCGATCCGGAACGGCCCCAGCGCGCCCGCGGGAAAGATCTCGAAGGTCTGGCCGTGGAATAGCGCCCCGCCCGGATAATCCGGCTCGTCGTCGAGATCGTATCCGAGGGCTTCGAGACGCGTCTCCAGCTCGCGCTCGGAGAACGGGCCGCCGACCTTCAAGCTCAGGCTGAGGCGCGCCAGGCTCGCCGGCGGCGGCAGGCGCTCCATCACCGCTTCCGCCGTCGAGACGAGAAACAGCGGCTTCTTGGATTTTGCGAGGCGCCTCAGCACGGAGGCTCTACGCCCTGCGAGCTCGTGCGACGGCTCGAGCTGATCGAACGGCAAGGTGTTCAGGCGCGGAAACACCAGGACCTCGCAAGCGGGGTCGAGCGCGTGAATGACGCTGCCCAGCCGCTCCGCCCTGTTCTCGTTCTCGGCGAGAAAAACGATGCCGCCGGGTCCGGACTGCTTCCATTGGGCAAGCAGGTGAAGAGCCAGCACCCCGAGCGGCGACGACGACGAGATCGTGGCGCGCTGCACCGCCTTGCTCGTCCTTGGCGACGTCCTGTTTGGCAAAGCCTTGCTTGTCGACGTCCTGCTCGGCAACGTCTTCTTCGGGGACCTCTTGGCCACCCGCGCCTTCTTGGTAAGCCTCACTTGAATCCGTTTCTGGTCGTAAACCGTCGTCAACTGAACGCCAGCCGCCCTCATTCCGATTCGGCGACTTCGCGCCATGCATATGAGATTTGCCCCGTGAACGCACGCCTGGGAGCAACGTTCGGCACGGCACAACGATCCCGACACAAGGGCTTGCTGATCGACCGGTGGAACGGAACTGGCGCGGCGCGGGAGCTGCGTCTGTCGATGCGACGCTTGGCGCGATTGTAACCATTCCGCGCACGGAGAGAAACGAAAAACCCCAGCGCTTGGAGCCACGCTGGGGCGTTTCGTTCAAATAAATTGGTCAAGCAATGACCTTTTCATAGCAGCGATTTCAGCGCCCGTTTGTGAACTGGTTCACATCTTGCGGCAAACAAACGACCTCAGCGCGGAGGCCCTGAGGTCGCCAACCTTTATGGGGAAGGTTTTCTCACGGCCCGGAGCTTTTGGGGGGCTTGGGGTTGGACCGCGAGCCAGGATTCGACGCCTGCCACGCCAAGTCGTTCCATCGCCGCCGCCCGAAAGATTCGCCGGGATGGCCTGAACGTTCGACCCGTTCAATCATGCCGGAGCGGGATACCGCGTTTGAGCGCGCACGCGCCGCGCGCTAGGATGCCGCCTTTTACGGAGGCTCATTTGAAACCAATCCTTTTCATCGCCATCGCGCTGCTTGCGACGGCACCCGCCCGCTCGCAGCCGCTGGTCGATCCGAGCAAGGTTGCTCCGGAATATCGCGAGGCAGCCGAGAAGCGCCGGGCCGAGCAGCTGCGCCAGCGCGAATGCGCGCTGAAGGCGGATCTCGAGAAGGTGCTGCCCAGGGATCGCACCGCTTTTCTTACCCAATGCCTGGACACGATGGCAGCCGGGCAATAGCGGCCGGCCGCGGCCGGCCGAAGGGCCGCGCGTTCTACGACATCCAGCCGCGATGCCGTTCAAGCTTTCTTCAGACATTTGGGATCAGCTGGAATATCCATTTTTCAAAGTCATTGTTGTCCGCACATGAGTTCGGTCCAGATTCAGTGCACGCGCTGCAAGAGCGTGTTTCGCGATCGCGCCGGGCGGTTGCAGGACGGCTATTCCAGGCAATGCCCGACTTGCGAAGTGGTGCTGTTCTTCGCCGAGGATTCCCAGCATCCCTTCATCAAGCGCGCGATGCGCAATGCGCGCAAAGCCCGCAAGGAGATGCGGGAAGCCGGTGCAGCCAGGCTGGCCGCTCCGGGGCCGCGCGCGGCGCAGCCGAGATCGTTCGCCGGACGGACGCAATCGGCGGGACGCGAGGACTAGCTCACTTTCGCTTCTGCTTCCTCGGAAACAGGCGGTCGCGGATGTAGCGCGAGGTCGCTGTCAGACGGATGCCGCGCGGCTTCTGCCAGGCGGCGCGGTCGATCTCCTTCTTGTCGCCAATCGCCAGCCTGCCTTTGGCCCTCTTGGCAATGAAGATCGCGTCGCTCATCTTGCGGCCAGAGCGCTTGTTCTTGGCTTTCACTTCTTTCCAGAGACTGATCCTGCCAAGCTTCAGCTTGGGCAGCTCCTCCCTGATCTCCCGCCGCAGGCAATCCTTGGCGGACTCGCGTGCACGCTTGCGGCCGCCCGGAAACATCCACAGGCCGTCCGACCGGCGTCTGACCAACAATACCTTGCCGCGCCTTGCGGCAACCAGCTTGGAAGACTTCGCCATTGCTGCCGTGGTTGAAACAGAATCGTTTTCGATCGTAACTTGTCTAGGGGAACAGACAAGTTCGCGGGCATGCGTCGTCCCGGCGCGGCACGGCGCCGTTGGCGGCGAGATCAGTCCTTGCCCGCCCCTGCCCGGTCCTCGGTCCTGATCCAGGCCATCATCATCTCCCAGGCCACCGACAGGATGATCGGTCCGATGAACAGGCCGACGATGCCGTGGGCGAGCGTGCCGCCGATCACGCCGACAAAGATCACGATGGTCGGCGTGGTCAGGCCACGCCCCATGACGAGCGGCTTCAACATGGTGTCGATGAAGCCGACGAGGACGAGAAACACGGTGAGCAGCAGCGCCGTGGTGACGTCCTTGGCGGTCCAGATCCAGATGATCACCGGCAGCAGCACGAGGAACGCGCCGATCTGCACGATCGAGAGCAGCAGCACGATGAAGGCCAGAAGGCCGGCGCTCGGCACGGCGGCGAGCTTGAAGCCGATGCCGGCGAGCAGCGCCTGCACGATCGCCACACCGATCACGCCCTGTGCCACGGCGCGGATGGTCGCACCCGCGAGCGACAGGAAATGCTCGGTCTGCTCCGGTACGATGCGAAACAGGAAGCCGCGGCCGGCCGCGACCAGCCGCGGCCCATGCGGAAACAGGAAGCCGGCCACGAACACTGAGACCAGGAACTGGAGCGTGCCGACGCCGGCATCGCCGGCAAGCGACAGCAGCGGGCCCGCCAGCGGCTGGAGATACGGCGCCACCTCGCGCACCAGCGCGCGGACGTTGGTGTAGGCCTGGTCCCAGAGCTCGTAGAGCCAGGGGCCGACCAGCGGCCATGATTTGATCTGCTCGGGCGCAGCCTGAAGCGCCAGATCGCCGGTGCCGAGCTGCTGTGCCAGCTCGCGCACGCCGTCCACCGCGCTGATGCCGAGCCAGGTCGCCGGGCCGATGACGATGCCGAGCGTGATCATGGTCAGGATCGCTGCTGCGGTCTTGGGCCGGCCACCGAGGGCTTTGGCGACCCAGCTGAAGGCCGGATAGAACGCAACCGCGAGCACGCCGCTCCAGGCCAGGATCGGCACGAACGGGCGGATGATCAGGAAGGTCCAGATGATCAGCAGGCCGAGCAGGCCGAGCCGGATCACGAGCTGGATGACGTCCTCTCCGGTCAGGAGCTGACGGAGACTTTTCACGGGCACTGCTTTCCTTGCGGCATGAACGCAAACTTCCGGTGCTTGCGCGGCCCAGCCGTTATTGCCAGCAACGCATCCGGCGTCAAGGCGACTGGAACCGGCCGGCCCCGTGATTGGGAACACATCGGGCCATTCCGCCAGGGCCCGCGACCGCGGCCGCCCCCGACACCGCCCGGCCTTGGCTAACGCCCGTTAACCGGATTCCCGCGCGCCGGTTTACGCCGCTGCAAACGCCCGCGGCTACCGTGGATCGGGGTCACCAAAAAGCATTCCTTGCAATGGCCAACAGCATCTGGACGATCGAAGAATTCACCTGTGCGGGTTGCGGCATGAACTACACCGCGACCAGGGAGGAACACAGCGAAGCCCACGCCGGCCACTTCAAATGCAGCATCTGCAGCGGCGTGGTGCACGCCTGGTCAGGCAAGCATCATTTCTTCGGCTGGCAAGCCGTGAAGACGCGGCCACCCGTGTTCGGAAGGCGCTGGGCGGACGTGGAATGGTAGGCGGCCCACCACGCGGGCATCTTTGATTGCGCCGCACGGTCGCCCGCGACGGGCGGGAGGATCGGCCGAATTGCAGCGGCGCCATTTGGACTCCGTTCACCGATCGCCGCTAGATCAGAACGGATCCTTCGCGCCGAACCAGCAAAATCATGGCCGACCTCAACGCCGTCCTGACCAGGCTCAACGACCGCCTGCTCCGCCTCGAGGGCGAGCTGTTCGTGCTGCGCTCGCTGGCGCGCGCGACGCTGACGGCGGGCGACGACCATGCGGCGCGCATGCGCAAGCTGGTCGAAGCCGCAAAGGTCGCGCTCGACGACGAGGCCAGGCGCCCTCTCGACAAGCCGACACGCAAATATGTCGACGCGGCAACCGCGCTGGTGGAGGAATTGCTGGTCGAGCCGACCCCGGCGCGGCCCTTGTTCACGGTGATCGACGGCGGCCGTCGCGATTGACCGACAAGCGCGTCGGCCCGGCGATCAGCTGGCGCTGCTGCATGCCGGGCGCGCGAGTGCCGCTTCGATAGCATTGTCCCTGCGAGTAATTGTCATCGTAGCGGTGCGGGCAGCGGGCGCGGCGGCGTCCCGTAGCCTTGCCTCGCAGACCCCGCTAAAGCATGATCCGGAAAAGTGCGCAGCGGTTTTCCGAAAAGATCATGCTTAAACAACAACCTAAAGCGCGATGACGATTCATCCTAATCGCATCGCGCTTTAGTTCGTCGTGGAATTATCTGCCTTGAGCCGGCTGAGGCCCGCCTCGATGATCGCGATCTCCTCGTCGATCTGGCCGATCGGCAGGCTGAAATCATAGCCGGACCTGCTCTTCAGCTCGACCGCGAGCCGCTGCCTGTGCATCATCAGCTCGTCGAGCCCACGGCGGTTCTTCAGCCGCACATAGCTGTCGACAATCTGCTCAATTGCGCGCGGCATGAGATTTGTCCCGGCGAAAAGGCCCACGCGGCGCACCCGCGCCGGCGGGACATTTTCGGTGTCGCGGTACGCAATACAAATCCGCGACGGATTAGTCGATACGCCGGGCTGGTTGAGATCGCGTTACCATTCCGTGATTTTCTCAATACGCGGCATTGAAAGGGCCGCTGACGATCGCGCCAGCGGCCCAAGCCGGGTTTAAAAACGGATACGGGTTGAAATGTCGCCAGCCCCGGTCCACGCACTCTTATCAGCCCACCCAGCGTCCCTCTGTTAAAAACGAAACACAGGAACCGATTATCGGACGCTTGCCGTCCCGCCGTGGCCGCGCGGCAACGCTCGTCAGTGACGCGGAAGCAAGTGCGCGGCGATCTGCGCCCGCCATGGCGGCACCGGAACGGCTGGCTGCGCAATCATGGCGTCGATCGCAGCCCGCGCCCTCGGCGTATTGTTGATAACCCACGCAAACGCTGCGCGGGTGGTGACAGGACGTCCGGACGTGTTATCGGGGATGACGCAGTTGCGAGATCGGATCGGATACCCATGCGCATTACCCTCGTCGGCTCCCGCCATTTCGGCGTGACCACCCTGAACATGCTCCGGGAGCACGGCGTTTCGATCGTCCGGGTCGTGGTGGCCGACGCCGAGGATCGCCTCGCCGCGGCCGCCAAGGCGGCCGGCATCGAGGTCGTGGTGCAGGCCAACCCGAAGCTGGTGGTAGCCTCCGAGATTGCCCCCGATACCGATCTGATCATCACGGCGCACAGCCACGCCCGGATCGGCAAGGACGCGCTCGCCGCCGCCAGGTTTGGCGGGATCGGCTATCACCCCTCGCTGCTGCCCCGTCATCGCGGCAAGGCCGCCGTGGAATGGACCATCAAGGAAGGCGATCCGATCGCCGGCGGCACGATCTATCACCTCGCCGACCGCATGGACGCCGGCGCCATCGCCGCCCAGGACTGGTGCTTCGTCAAGAAAGGCGAGACGGCGCGAGAGCTCTGGGAGCGCGCGCTGGCCCCCCTCGGCCTCAAGCTCCTGGCCGATGTGATCGACTACGCCAAGGTGCACAAGGCGCTTCCCGCCAAGACTCAGGACGAGCAGTTCGCGACCTCCGCGCCAAGCCTTTCGTGAAGCCTGTCCAAGAGTTCGCTCCTGACGTTTACCCTTAACGTGAAGCCGCATTGATTCCGCTTGGAAAATCGCAGCCGAAAACGCAAATAAACTATTGTTCCCACAGGAACAATTTTCGATTTGGCATCGCAACAAATTTCCGTCACATTTGGTCCAGATAAGCGACAGCATATCAGACACATTCAAGGACGGATTTATGCGTTTTGCTCGCATTGCGGTGTTCTGTGCCGCTTCAGTTTTCACCGGCACCCTCGCCGCTTCCGCCTTTGCCCAGACGCCTTATGACGGCAACTGGCAGGTCACGATCGTGACCAAGAGCGGCTCCTGCGAACCCACCGCGAGTTCCATGCTGACGGTTGCCGACGGCAAGATCACTGCGCCCGGCGCTAACGTTTCCGGGACCATCGGCAGCGGGGGTCTTGTGAAAGTTTCGATCAATGGTGCATATGCCAACGGTCAACTCAACGGCAACGCCGGATCGGGGAAGTGGAATGGAGCATCTGCAGGCATACCGTGCAGCGGGCGATGGGAAGCATCGCGCCAATAAACCAATCGAGACTCGCGCCCGGAGCCGGCGGCTGCTGATCGCGGCCGCCGTTTTGTTTGCGGCAGGGATCGCCGGCACTGAAAGCAAGGCCCAGTCGAGCCCGTTCGCCCCACTGGCGGGCAGCTGGAGTGGCGCGGGGACGGTGGCCCTGGACGACGGCTCGACCGAACGGATCCGCTGTCGGGCCAAGTACGCCCCGATCGGCCCCACCATGGAGCTGACCCTGACCTGCGCCAGCGACGCCTACAAGTTCAACTTTGGGGCCAGCCTCAAGGCTGAGGGCGGCGCCATCACCGGAAACTGGTCCGAAGTCAGCCGCAACATCTCTGGATCGCTCCAGGGGCGCGGCGCCGGTGGCAATTACGAGCTGGTTGCCTCTACCGCTGGCTTCAATGCCAACATCTCGCTGAAGACGAGCGGCAACAAGCAGAACGTCGCGATACGCGCCGACAGCCAGTTCCGCGGGGCGAACATCTCGCTGTCGAAGTAAGCCAGCAGTCGATCTGACAATCGATCCGGCGACCCCGCCGGATCGATTTTTTATGCGGCCGGCACGAACGCGGTGACCTCGATCTCGACCTTGGCCCGCTCGTCCACGAGGCCGCCGATATAGAGCAGTGTCGAAGGCGGGAAATTGCGTCCAAGCGTTTCCTTCCAGGCTGCACCAATGCCGGCCCCGGCTGCTTCATATTCGCTGCGGCTAGTCAGGTACCAGGTCAGGCGGACGATGTGCTCCGGACCCGCGCCGGCCTCGTCCAGCAGCTTGATGATCCGCTTCAGCGCCATTTCGACCTGCGCCGCCAGGTCGAGCGCATAATTGCCGGTCTCGTCGCCGCCGGTCTGGCCGGCTAGGACCACCCAGCGCCCCGGCCCCTCGACCGCGACGCCATGGGAAAAGCCACGTGGTTTCGTCCATTCGGCCGGCTGCAAGATTTGCATGAGCGAAGCTCTCCCGATTTTGTTGTTGTTCGATGATGCCTAGCACGACCCGCTGCATCGCTGCATCCGCAGATTTGGCCGTTGCAAACGGCGGCGATGTCGCCGATACCGGCCGTCCTTTCACATTCCATCCTCCCGCAATCACCGCCAATGAGCGCGACACCGTCCAAAACGATGGCTGCACTGTGGATGGCCGGCTGGCTGTCGCTGATGCTGGTGATGGCGGTTGCCGGGCGCGAGACCACGCGCGAGTTGAGCGTCTTCCAGATTATGGAAGTGCGCTCGGTGATCGGGTTCGCGCTCCTCCTGCCCATCATCTCCCGCGCCGGTGGCTTCAAGGCGGTCGCGACCAGGCGCCTGCCCCAGCACCTCGCTCGCAACGGGGTGCATTATTTTGCCCAGCTCGGCTGGTTCTACGCCTTGACGCTGATCGGAATCGGGCAGGTCGTCGCGATCGAATTCACCATGCCGATCTGGACCGCCGTGCTGGCCGCGACGTTCCTGTCCGAACGCATGACGCTCTGGAAGATCGCCGCTGTCGTGCTCGGCGTCGTCGGCGTCGTGATGATCGTGCGGCCCGCCACCAGCGAGATCAATCCGGGCCAATTGATCGCGCTCGCGGCTGCAATCGGCTTCAGCATTTCCATGATCTTGGCGAAGTCGCTGACCCGCACCGAAAGTGCATTGTCGATCCTGTTCTGGATGATCGTGGTGCAGGCCGTCGTGGGCTTGCTGCCGACGCTCGCCGTGTGGATCTGGCCGTCGCCTCGTTTATGGGGCTGGCTGTTCGTCATCGGGGTCTGCGGCACCTTCTCCCATTATTGCCTCGCCAGTGCGCTCCGCCACGCGGATGCGACGATCGTGGTGCCCATGGACTTCCTGCGGGTTCCGCTGACCGCGACCGCGGGCTGGCTGCTTTATTCCGAGCGGCTCGATGGCTGGACCGTGCTCGGCGCGGCGCTGATCCTGTGCGGCAATCTCCTGAATTTGAAGCCGGTGCCGCCGGTTCCCGCCCCCGCCCGATGAACCTCGCGCCGCCTCGCACGACAAAACGAAGTGGCCGTGTGATTTAGATCACGTTGGAGCGATCCTTCACCGTGCATATTCGGCCACACAGCAGCGGGTTGAAACGGACGTTCTGCCGTTTTGGTGGCGCGAGGTCGGGCACTTCGTGTAGGTTCGTTGCCAATTTGTTGCTGCCTGCAATTCGATTCTGGGGATTTCAGAATGCGCTATCTCACCCTCCTCGCCTCGCTGATGTGCATGGCGCTGTCGGTCAGTGCCGCGAAGGCTGACCGCCGCGTCGCCTTTGTCGTGGGCAACGGCTCCTACAAGAACGTCGCGCAATTGCCGAACCCGCCGATCGACGCCAAGGCGATGGCATCGACGCTGCGCAATGTCGGCTTCGAGGTGATCGAAGGCTCCAATCTCAGCCGCGACCAGATGACGGAGAAGCTGCTCGATTTCGGCCGCAAGGCGCAGGGCTCCGACATCGCGCTGTTCTACTATGCCGGTCACGGCATCGCCGTCAGCGGCACGAACTACCTGCTGCCCGTCGACGCCGACATCAAGTCGGAGATGGACGTCAAGCTGGGCGCTGCCATCAACATCGACCTGACGCTCGAGCAGACCATGGGCGATGCCAAGGTCAAGCTCGTCTTCCTCGATGCCTGCCGCGACAATCCGTTCGCCGCCAAGATCAAGTCGAACTCCGCGACCCGCAGCGTCAACGTGCAGAGCGGTCTTGCCGAGATGAAATCCGGTGAAGGCACCCTCATCGCGTTCGCCACCGGTCCCGGCCAGACCGCGCTCGATGGTCAGGAGGGCAACAACAGCCCGTTCACGCGTGCGCTGATCGACAACATCACCAAGCCCGGCGTCGAGATCCAGCAGGCCATGACGTCGGTGCGCGCCCAGGTCAATGAAGAGACCCGCAAGGGCCAGCTGCCCTGGGGCCACACCAACCTGACCGGCTCGGTCTATCTCAATCAGGCCCCGACCACGCAGGTCGCCAACGCGGCCCCGACCGCTTCGGGCATGGTGCCCGCTGCGACCGGCGGCTCGGACGGTGTCGAGCTCGAATATTGGCGCTCGGTGAAGGAGTCCAACAAGCCGGAAGAGCTCAACGCCTATCTCACCGCCTATCCGAACGGTCAGTTCAAGGCGCTGGCGCTGGCACGCCTCGCCGCCATCAAGAGCGGCCCCTCGACCGCGACCCGCACCCTCAACGCTGGCGTCGATCCCGCAACCTTCACCGACGAGGCCACCCAGGTCACCGAGGACCAGATCGGCCTCGACAAGACCAAACGCCGCGACGTGCAGCGTCGCCTGACGGCGCTCGGCTTCGACACCAAGCAGAGCGGCGCATTCGACGACGAGACGCGATCCGTGCTCAAGCGCTGGCAGACGGCGCGCGGCTATCCCTCATCAGGCTACCTCAACAAGCTTCAGCACAAGGCTCTGCTCTCGGAGATCGTGGCTGCCCCGGCGACCGCGAGCGACACCAGCCAGAAGCCGGCCCGGCGCGCCGCCAGCGCCCCGGCCCAGAGCAGCGCGCCGGCGCCGGCCCCTCAACGCAGCAATCCCGGCGATGCCGCCGGTGCGGCCTTCGTCGGCGGGGTCGTCGGCGGCATGATGGGCGGCATGTTCCGCCGCTGAGGCGAGACGACGATCTCAGAATGCAAAAGCCCGGCTCACGCCGGGCTTTTTCTTTGCTACGACGGTGTCGCAGCATGACGGTGTGGGAGCGGTGCCTAGTCCCTCCTCCTGCCCCGGACGCAGTGCAGCGCCCTTCAGCGCTGCGCTGCTGAGCCGGGGCCCATGTCGCAGAGGAGTTCGCGGCCTCTGCGTCCCGGCTCAGCGCCGCAACGCGCGTGCGTTGCGGCTGTCCGGGACACGGGACGGATCGTCGTCCCAACCGGCAATGACGACGTTCGTTACTTCCCCGCGGCCTTTCGCAGCGCCTCGTTGATGCGATCCTGCCAGCCGGGGCCGCCCTCCTGGAAGAACTCCAGCACGTCCTGATCGATGCGCAGCGTGACCTGCTCCTTGATGCCGGGAACAGCCGTCGGTTTAGGCGGCGGCACGGCGACCTTGGCCGTCACCTTCTTGAACGCTGCCTCTGCTTCCGTCCTGGCATCGCCCAGTGTGCGCGGCCGCCTCGGTGGTTGCTCCGCCATGTCCTAGATTCCTTCAAACAAAGCCGTCGAAAGATACCGCTCGGAGAAGGACGGCACGATCGCCAGGATGGTTTTTCCCGCAGCGTCCGGCCGCTTGCCGATCTGCAGCGCGGCCGCAATCGCAGCTCCCGAGGAGATGCCGCCGGGAATGCCCTCATGCCGCGCCAGCGCGCGCGCGGTCTCGATGGCGGTCGTCGAGTTGATCTTGACGATCTCGTCGATCACGGCGCGGTCGAGGATGTCGGGGACGAAGCCGGCGCCGATGCCCTGGATCTTGTGCGGGGTATGCTGTCCGCCCGACAGCACCGGGCTCTCCTCCGGCTCGACCGCGATCACGCGCAAGCCGGCCTTGCGCGGCTTGAGCACCTGGCCGACGCCGGTGATCGTGCCGCCGGTGCCGACACCGGCGACGAAGAAGTCGATGTTGCCGGCGGTGTCGTTCCAGATCTCTTCCGCGGTGGTGCGGCGGTGCACCTCGGGATTGGCGAGGTTCTTGAACTGCTGCGGCATCACCGAGTTCGGCGTCGTCTTCAACAGCTCCTCGGCGGCGGCGATCGCGCCCTTCATGCCTTGCGCCGCCGGCGTCAGCACCAGTTCGGCGCCGAGAAAAGCCAGCATCTTGCGCCGCTCGATCGACATCGATTCCGGCATCACCAGCTTGAGGCGGTAGCCGCGCGAGGCCGCCACGAAGGCGAGCGCAATACCGGTATTGCCGGAGGTCGGCTCGATCAGCACGGTGTCGGGCTTGACGATGCCGGCCTTTTCCATGGCGACGATCATGGCCGCGCCGATGCGGTCCTTCACGCTTGCGGCAGGATTGAAATATTCAAGTTTTGCCAAAATCGTCGCATTCACGCCGTGCATGCCGGGCAGCCGGCGCAAGCGCACGATCGGCGTATTGCCGAAGGCCTCGACGATCGAGTCATAGATCCGGCCGCGGCCGGCTTGGTGCGCTGCACCCGTGTTGGACGATGCGTCCATGATGAACTCCCTGTGGCGACAATCTGCACGTCTATCGCGGCATTGCGCAGTTACAGACAGCTTGCGGCGACACGCAAGCGGCAATGCGGCACATGTTAAATACGCTGCATCGCAAAATCACGTGAGCGGCGAAGATCAGAAAACCAACGCATTTGTGTTGCGACCTCGTCAACCGATTCTGCTTATGTTAGACTTAGGTCTTAAAGCAGGGAGGTCACCGCGATGTCAGCAGTTGCTGAAGTGTTGTCGACCGTCGCGCCGAACCGCGATCCGCGTTGCAGCGAGTTGCCCACCTGTCCTGTCTGCGCCGACTCCATGGTCGCCGCCGAAGCATCCGCCTACGTCTCGGACCACATGATCAGCTATCTCTGGACCTGCGATAATTGCGGCTATGGCTTCGTGACCAAACATGCCGTGAAGCAACGCTTCGTGTGCAACTGAGCTAGCGTGGGGCGATGTCGCCCCTCGCCCAGTCCTCGCGCGTACGCCGATAGAACTCCTCAAACGTTCCGCCTGCGATCGCGTCTCTGATGCCCTGCATCAGGAACTGGTAGTAGGCGATATTGATTTCGGACAGCAGCATCGCCCCTAGCGTCTCGCCCGCCTTGACGAGATGGTGCAGATAGGCGCGCGCGCAGTCGCGCGTCGACGGCCATGAGCTCTCCTCATCCAGCGGACGCGGATCGTCGGCGTGGCGCGCATTGCGCAAATTCACCTGGCCGAAGCGCGTGAAGGCGACGCCGTGCCGGCCGTTGCGCGTCGGCATCACGCAGTCGAACATGTCGATGCCGCGCTTCACGGCTTCGAGGATGTCGTCGGGCGTGCCGACGCCCATCAGATAGCGCGGGCGCTCTTTCGGCAGCACCGGCGCGGTCTCGTCGATCATCGCCAGCATCACCTCCTGCGGCTCGCCGACGGCAAGGCCGCCGATCGCATAGCCATGGAAGCCGATCTCGACCAGGCCTTGCGCACTCGCGTGACGAAGCCGGGGGATGTCGCCGCCCTGCACGATGCCGAACAGCATGTAGCCGTCGGGCGCGCTCTCGAAGGCGCGCTTCGAGCGCTCGGCCCAGCGCAGCGACAATTGCATCGCGCGCTCGATGTCGGCGTGCTCGGCCGGCAGCCGCACGCACTCGTCCATCTGCATGGCGATGTCGGAGCCGAGCAAGCGCTGCACCTCGATCGAGCGCTCCGGCGACAGCTCGACCTTGGCGCCGTCGATATGCGAGCGGAAGGTGACGGCGTTCTCGGTGACCTTGCGCAGGTCCGACAGCGACATCACCTGGAAGCCGCCGGAATCCGTCAGCATCGGCCCGTTCCAGCCGGTGAAAAGCTGCAAGCCGCCGAGCGCCGCGATCCGCTCGGCGGTCGGGCGCAGCATCAGGTGATAGGTGTTGCCGAGCACGATGTCGGCACCGGCATCGCGCACCTCGCGCCAGTGCATGCCCTTCATGGCACCGGCGGTGCCGACCGGCATGAAGGCCGGCGTCCGCACCACGCCGTGAGGTGTGGTCAGGCGCCCGGTGCGCGCGGCGCCATCGGTGGCGAGCAACTCAAAGTGATTGGGAAGATCATTGTCGAGATTCATGGCGGTGCTTATTGCGTGTCGGAGCAGGTCGATCAACCCGCGCAGCGGCCGGCGGTGCCTCAGACTGGGACATAATCGAGACGATTATTCCCGCTGCCAGCCTTGTTAAACAAAACGAAACAGTGTAGTTTTACCAGGGGCTGGACGAGATGCCGCGGCGCGAATGTGCCGGCGGCGCCAAATGCATGATCGCCAGCCACCGACAATGCTGCTTCCTTCCTGTTCGACTGACCTCTCCGGCCGCCCGTACGACCGGATCAGGCGCGCAACCGGCCGCCTGACCGGCATCCTGGTCCTGACGTGCAGCCTGGCGCTCGCCGCCTGCACCTCCCTGCCCCGCACGCCCTACACGGCCAACGAAGCCAGCACATCGCGCGTGCTCGAGATCGATGGCCTCAGGCGCTACGCCGACGACCCCGTCACGAAATTCAGCTTCGACAAGGACATCAGCACCGCGACGAAGTCCTATCTGGCGCTCTCCGGCGGCGGCGCCGATGGCGCCTACGGCGTCGGCGTGCTCAACGGCTGGACCGCGGCGAGAACCCGCCCCACCTTCTCCGTGGTCTCGGGCGTCAGCACCGGCGGCCTGATGGCGCCGTTTGCGTTCCTCGGCCCGCAATATGACGACACCCTGAAGGAGGTCTACACCTCCGGCATCGCGGAGAGCCTGCTGAACGATCCCAGCATCATGCGCGTGCTGTTCGGATCCGGCCTGTTCGGCAACACGCGGCTGCGCGAGCTGGTCGCACGCTTTGTCGGGCCGGAGATTCTGGCGCAGGTCGCGCGCGAAAACGCCAAGGGGCGAAAGCTGCTGATCGTGACGACCGATCTCGACACCCAACGCACCGCGATCTGGGACATGGGCAAGATCGCCGCCGTCGGCACGCCCGAGGCGCTCAAGCTGTTTCGCGACGTGATGGCGGCCTCCGCCAGCATTCCCCTGGTGTTTCCGCCGATCATGATCGACGCCGAGGGCCAGGGCCGCAAGTTTCAGGAGATGCATGTCGACGGCGGCGTGACCGCGCCGGTGCTGACGCTGCCGGAAGCCCTGCTGTTCCAGGGCAGCCGACTGCCGAGCAGTGCGAAATTCGACATCTACATCCTCGTCAACAAGAAGATCGAACGCAATTTCGAGCTCGTCTCCAACGGCACCATCGACGTCGCCTCGCGCAGCCTGTCGGCGATCACCCAGTCGCAGACGCGCTCGATCATCTTCTCGACCTATGATTTCGCGAGGCGCAACCGTCTCGGCTTTCATCTCTCCTACATCGCGCGCGACTACCCGGCGCCGCCGTCGGAAGGGTTCGACACCGCCTATATGCGGGCGCTCTATCAATACGGATATGACAAGGCCGCGTCCGGCCAGGCCTGGAGCTCGACGCTGCCGTGAGAATCGATGACGGAACCGCTGAAACCGTTGACGATACGGCCAATTCGGCCAGATTCGCGATGACGCCCCGGCTCCTGCGCGATATAGAGCGAATGACGAACGTCAGAAACGCGCAGGAATCATTGGGCATGGGATTGACTGCGACCAGGACCAGACCGGCAGCGCCGCGGCGCGAGGTGCCGAAATCCCGCGGCGGCCGGCCGACGAAGACCGCCGCCATCGAGCGCGACCAGCGGCTGATCGAGGTCGCCACCCGCCTGTTCCTGGATCGCGGTTTCGACGCGACCTCGCTCGACGCGGTCGCGGAAGCGGCCCGGGTGAGCAAGCCCACCGTCTATTCCCGCTACGGCGACAAGCGCGGCCTGTTTGCCGCCGTGCTGAGGCGCGAGATTGCGCGCTGGCTTGCGCCGCTGTCGGCCGCGGCAGAGACCCAGCTGAGCAGTGCCGCCGACATCTCGGTCGAGCAGCGGCTGGTCGAGATTGGGCGCGAGATGCTCTCGTTCACCTGCGGTCCCGACGCCGTCGCCTTCAGCCGCATGATGACGTCTCAGGCCATCAACTTCCCCGACGTCGCCAAGCTCGGCAAGGAGGAAGGCTGGCTCAAGGCCGTTGCCACCACTGCGCGCTTCTTCGACCATCTGGTTGCGCAAGGCGCGCTCGACGTCGAGGACACCACCATTGCGGCCGAGGTGTTTCTCGACGTGGTCGTCGGACACACCCACCGCATGGCGACCTTCGGAACGGTCCTCGAGCCGAAATCGGCCGAGAAGCGCATGCGTATCGCGATCAAGCTGTTCCTTGCTGGCGCGCTGGGTCCCGCCGACCGGGTCCGAGACGCCGCAAAGGGCCCGGCGCGGCGCCGCTCCTCCCGCTGACGATTCCGTGAACGCGCGCTCTCTCCCTAAGGGGGCCGCCGCAACGGCATTGACCAAAACAGAACGATACGGTATGGTTTAGTTATACGTCGGTACGGGCCGCTTTTAAGCCAGCCCCAAGGAGGTCCGGACCGATTCGATCGTCACGGCAGGTACAGCCCGCCGCGGCGTTCCGCGGCCGGCCTTTGCCCAGGGCCGGCCGCGAATTCTTTACGTTCATCCGGCACACTCGCAGGCCGAAGGTTTCGCACATGACGACAGCCAGACGACGGACCTTGCAACTGCTCGCGATCGCCTTGCCCGCGCTGCTCCTCGTCGCGCCGTTGCAGGCGACCGTGACCGCGGCCACGCCGACCGCGCTTCACCGCGACACAGATGGTGATGCCGAGGCAGAGCGCCAGGCCGTCAGCCGCGAGATCGAGCGCTTCCGCAGCTCGTCGGTCTCGATCAGCCAGGCCATGGCGATCGCCGAAGCCCGCCACGCCGGCGCCACCACCGCAGATGTGAGTTTTGACGGCGGCTCCGGCGTCGCGGTGTATCGGGTCAAAACCCTGCAAAACGACCGGATCTGGCGCCACACCATCAACGCTGCGACG
The DNA here is from genome assembly GCF_004570865.1 of Bradyrhizobium frederickii. GTDB lineage: Bacteria > Pseudomonadota > Alphaproteobacteria > Rhizobiales > Xanthobacteraceae > Bradyrhizobium > Bradyrhizobium frederickii. Next base: position 91,738 of record NZ_SPQS01000021.1, on the reverse strand, counting down.
GGCGAACTCGTCGGCGGGGAAGCTGCCCTGCCCCTCGCCGAGCTCGACCACGACGACCGCAACAACCTTGCAGCACTCGGTGCGATCAGGCACCGCCTCGCGGATGCCGTGCGCGTTGCCGAGCGCGCGGCCTCGGGCAAGGCGATCAGCGGCGGCCTCGTGCGCGAACGCGGCCGGCTCAGTTTCGCGATCGTCGTGATCAGCGGCGACGACCTCAAGGAGGTCATCCTGGAGCCCCCGGGCGCCAGGGCAAAGTAGCGGCTGCCAGATAGCGGCAGAGTTCGCCCCCGGCATCGACCGGGGCGAAAAGCCATTGACGACCGCAAGACTCTCCCGCATAAGTCGCCGCCATGTTCACGACCACCAAACGCACGACCAAAACCACCACGGCCTCAGGGGCCCGGGGAGGCGTGCGCGCGTAGTCGTCGACTGGAACGCATCAGCTCTACCGAAGCCCCGCCCTCGATGGTCCGGGGCTTTTTTGTTGTCTCATTCGCAAATCTCAATGGAGGACAAAGTGAGTAACGATCCCGTCGTCGCGATTGTCGGCGTCACCGGTGCGGTGGGCGCCGAATTCATCGCCACCATGGACAAGCGCGGCTTTCGCGTCGGCAAGCTCAAGGCGCTCGCCAGCGCCCGCTCGGCCGGCAAGACGGTGTCGTTCCGCGGCAAGGATATCGTGATCGAGGAGCTGACCGAGCGGTCCTTCGAAGGTGTCGATATCGCCCTGTTCTCCGCCGGCGGCGGCATCTCCAGGAAGTATGCGCCGATCGCGGTCAAGGCCGGCGCGGTCGTGGTCGACAACTCCTCCGCGTTCCGCATGGACCCGAACGTGCCGCTGGTGATCCCCGAGATCAACGCCAGCCGCATCCGCGACCACAAGGGCATCATTGCCAACCCCAACTGCGCGGCGATCACCGCGCTGGTGCCATTGTGGCCGATCCACCAGAAGAACCGCATCAAGCGCGTCATCATCTCGACCTACCAGGCCGCCTCGGGCGCCGGCGCCGCCGCGATGGAGGAGCTGGTCGAATCCACCCGCGCCAATCTCAACGGGCAGGTCTATACGCCGAAGGTGATGCCACATCCCTACGCCTTCAACCTCTTCAACCACAACACGGCCGTCGACCCCGACACCGGCTACAACGACGAAGAGACCAAGGTCATCAAGGAGACCCGCAAGATCTTCGAGGACGACACCATCGCCGTCGGCGTCACCTGCGTACGCGTGCCGGTGCTGCGTGCCCATTGCGAGGCCATCACCTTCGAATGCGAGAAGCCGATCAGCGAAGACCAGGTCCGCGCCATCATGGCGCAGGCGCCCGGCGTGAAGGTGGTCGACGATCGCGTGAAGAACTACTTCCCGATGCCGATCGACGCCTCGGGCCAGGACGACGTCCTGGTCGGCCGCATCCGCAAGGATCTCAGCGACGCTAGCGGGCATTCGATCTCGATGTTCGTGGCGGCCGATCAGCTGCTCAAGGGCGCAGCGCTGAACGCGGTGCAGATCGCCGAACTCCTGCCGCAGCGGGTGATGGCGTAGCAAGGTTTAGGCGAAGGCGTAATCCACCTCTTCCGCTTCCGCGGAGATCGAGTGGTGGGTTACGCCTTACGGCTAACCCACCCTACGGCACTGCCCGAAACAGCAGACACGCATCCCCATACGAATAAAACCGGTAACTGTTCGCGATGGCGTGCGCATAGGCCGCCTTCATCGGCGCCAGCCCGGAGAATGCCGACACCAGCATGAACAGCGTCGACTTCGGCAGGTGGAAATTGGTCATCAGGATATCGACGGCGCGGAAGCGATAGCCGGGCGTGATGAAGATCGCGGTCTCGGCCGCGAAGGGCTGGATCGTGCCATCCTCGCGCGCTGCGCTCTCGAGCAGGCGCAATGACGTGGTGCCGACGGCGATGATGCGGCCGCCATTCTTTCGGGCGCTGTTGAGGCGCTCCGCCGTCTCGGCCGAGATCGTGCCCCACTCGGCGTGCATCTTGTGGGCTTCGGTGTCGTCGACCTTCACCGGCAGGAACGTCCCTGCCCCGACATGCAGCGTGACCTGGTTGACGCCGACGCCGCCCGCGCGCAGCGCCTGCTCCAGCGCCGGGGTGAAATGCAGCCCGGCGGTGGGCGCTGCGACCGCGCCCTCGTTCACCGCGAACATGGTCTGGTAGTCGGCGAGGTCCTGATCGTCGGGCGTACGCTTGGAGGCGATGTAGGGCGGCAGCGGCGGGCTGCCGAGATCGGCGATGGCCTGGTCCAGCGCCGGGCCGTGGAACGAGAACGACAACGTGACCTCGCCCTCGGTGCCCTTGGCATCGACCTCGGCGTCGAGATGGCCGAGCAGGCAGACCTTGCCTTCATTGCCGAAGCGGATGCGGTCGCCGGCGACGAGCTTCTTGGCGGGCTTCACCAGCGCCTGCCAGCGCGAGCCGTCGAGCCGCTTGATCAGCGTCGCCTCGATTCTGGGCTCGGTCTCGCGGCCGATGCGGCGGCCGTTCAGCTGCGCCGCGATCACCTTGGTGTCGTTGACGACGAGCTGGTCGCCCGGCTTCAGCCATGACGGCAGGTCGGCGACGATCTGGTCGCGCAGCGCGCCGTTCTCCACGACCAGCATCTTGGCGGAGTCGCGCGGGCTTGCCGGGCGCAACGCGATGCGCTCGGGCGGCAGGTCGAAATCGAACAGATCGGTGCGCATGTCGGAGTCAGCGCCGTGCCGTCAGACCCTCATGGTGAGGAGGCGCGCAGCGCCGTCTCGAACCATGAAGGCCAGACTGCAGCAGCGGGGCCTTCATCCTTCGAGACGCGCGTTCCGCGCTCCTCAGGATGAGGGTCGCGAGCTTATTCCTTGTCGGCCGCCATCCGCGCCTTGACGATCTTGTCGGGGTTCTGCACCGGCTCGCCGCGCTTGATCTTGTCGACATTCTCCATGCCCTCGGTGACCTTGCCCCACACCGTGTACTGGTTGTCGAGGAAGCGTGCGTCGTCGAAGCAGATGAAGAACTGGCTGTCGCCGGAATCGGGATTGGCGGCGCGCGCCATCGAGGCGGTGCCGCGCACATGCGGCTCCTTGTTGAACTCGGCCTTCAGCTTCTTGCCGGAGCCACCGGTGCCGGTGCCCTGCGGGCAGCCGGTCTGCGCCATGAAGCCCTCGATCACCCGGTGGAACACAATGCCGTCGTAGAAGCCCTCACGGACCAGTTCCTTGATGCGGGCGACATGGCCGGGCGCGAGGTCGGGGCGCATCTCGATGGTGACGGGGCCCTGCGTAGTCTCGAGGATCAGGGTGTTTTCGGTGACGCTCATGCTCGTCTCTCTTGCGTTGGGGGTGAAGTCTTGTCAGGTGACGTTTTGCGGTTACGGAACTGGATCGCGAATGGACGTCCCGCGGCGGCGCCGGCCATTGCATCGGTAAATGGCACCGGCGTGCAGCGTTGCAACGCCTCCATCACCGCGATCCGGTATTGCAGCCGGTCATTGTCGGAGGCCTCCGCGGATTCATAGGTAATCCTCGGATGGCCCAGAATGTTTCCGGCCCGGTTAAAGCTCACGACGACGGTGATGTCGAGTGGGCGAGCCTTGTTCGGCGGTGGCGGTTTCCAGCAGGTGCGCAGATGCCGGAAGACGTCCTGGATGGTGTTGACCTGCGCGTCCTCGGCGGCCGCTCTGGAGAGGCCAAGCAGGAGCGCCGCAGCAGCTACGATGAGCTTTTTGCCACGGCGCGCCATCGCTGCCTCCTATTTGATGTCGGAGGCGACCTGCACCTTCACCATCTTGTCGGGATCGGTCACGGCGCCGCCGGCGGAGCCGGGCGGAGCCTTCTTCAGCTTGTCGACGACGTCCATGCCCTGCACGACCTCGCCGATCACGGTGTACTGGCCATCGAGGCTGCCGCCGTCGGCGAACATGATGAAGAACTGCGAGTTGGCGCTGTCGACGCTGTCGCCGCGCCGGGCCATGCCGACGATGCCGCGGGCAAAATGCACCTTGGAGAATTCCTGCTTCAGGTTCGGATATTTCGAGCCGCCGGTGCCGTTGAAATTCTGGCCGTCGCCGGTCTGCGCCATGAAGCCGTCCATGACGCGGTGGAACGGCACGTTGTTGTAGTAGCCCTCGCGCGCGAGCTGCTTGATGCGCTCGGCATGCTGAGGCGCGATATCGGTACGCAGCTTGATGACGATGCGGCCCTTGGTGCTGTCGATGACGATGGCGTTGGCCTTGTCGAGGTTGGCCGGCAATTGCTGCGCCACCGCCGGCACCGCGAACACAAGCGCGGCAAGGACTGCGAGAATTCGGATCATGACAACTCCGGATCAGATTGAAGAGGACGCGCGCCGTTATCCGGCGAATTTTGCCTTGAGCTGGGCCGCGACGATCGGCGGGACGAAGGTCGAAACGTCCCCGCCCATGCCGGCGATCTGGCGCACCAAAGTGGCGGTGATCGGGCGGACCATCGGCGAGGCCGGCAGGAAGACCGTGTGCACCTCCGGCGCCATCGCCTCGTTCATGCCGGCGAGCTGCATCTCGTAGTCGAGGTCGCTGCCGTCCCGCAGGCCCCGAATCATGATGGTCGCGCCGTGCTTGCGCGCCGACGTCACCGACAGATCGTCGAACGTCACGGCTTCGAGCACGCAGCCGGCCTTGGCCGCCACCGGCCCGCAGACGTCATGGAGCATCTTCAGCCGCTCCTCGGTCGAGAACAGCGGCTTCTTGCCGGGATGGACCCCGATCGCGACCACGAGCTTGTCGCACAGCGACACGCTGTGCCGGACCACGTCCAGATGGCCGTTGGTGATGGGGTCGAAGGAACCGGGATAGAAGGCGATACGCGGCATAGCCCCCTCCTACCGCGCCCGGCCCGGCCCGGCAAGCCGGGCCGGTTCCCGGCCGTTTCCGGCAATATCCCGCCGCCGTGTCGGGAATGGCCGGTTTGTTTCGTCCTGAGCGCGGTCACGAAACAAATGGGGGTGGACACGAAACCATTTCCCGCGCCGGCGAAGACGTCCGGAAACTGGCCATGGTTACTAATCCGGCCAACGAATGACGGGCCGCACACTGGGCGTAGGCGGCCACATCACAGGGGACTGTCAATGATCAAGGCTCTTTCAGCGATCGCACTCTCTGCGTGTGTCGCCGCAGCCCTCACGCTCCTGCCCGGCATTGCTCCGGCGGTCGAAGCCAGCGTGCCGCAGCCGCTGGCTAAGAGCGACCGGCTCGATATCCGCGCCGTCGGCAAGGACTGCTCGCAGCAGGCCTGGCCCAATTTCGAGGCCTCGTGCCTGCGCAAGGCCGGCACCAAGACGAATGTCCGCGAGGCGCGCCTCGTGACCGCCAATCGGACCCCGTAGTCGGGTCTGTAAGGTTCGCGAATGATGAGCGACGAATAGCGAATGGGGCAGTAAGTCCTGGTCGCTACTCCCTATTCCCCATTCGTCCCATTGCCGCTCTCGGCCTCTTCCGTGATGTGCTCGACGGACACCACGTGCTCGTCCTCCGCGGTGTCGAACACGATGACGCCTTGCGTCGAGCGGCCGGCGATGCGGATGCCCTCGACCGGGCAGCGGATCAGCTGGCCCTTGTCGGTGACCAGCATGATCTGATCGGCGTCCTCGACCGGGAACGAGGCGACCAGGTTACCGTTGCGGTTGTTGACACTCATGGCGACGATGCCTTTGCCGCCGCGTCCCGTGGTGCGGTATTCGTAGGACGAGGTCCGCTTGCCGTAGCCGTTGACCGACACGGTGAGCACGACCTGCTCCTGGGCCGACATCTCGGCGTAACGTTCCTGGGCGAGCTGAAAGCTGCCGGACGTCTCCTCAGCCTCGGCGTCCACGGCGGCCTCTTCAGCCCCGGCTTCGCCGGCGACCGCGCGGCGCATCTTCAAATAGGCCGAGCGCTCGTCCGAGGTGGTCTCGACGTGGCGCAGGATCGCCAGCGAAATCACCTTGTCCGAATCGGCGAGCGCGATGCCGCGCACGCCCATCGAGGTGCGTCCGGTGAACACGCGCACGTCGGTGACGGGGAAGCGGATGCACTGGCCGCCGGCGGCGGTCAGCAGCACGTCGTCGCGCTCGGTGCAGATCTGCACGTCGACGATCGCCTCGCTGTCGTCGAGCTTCATCGCGATGATGCCGGAGCGGCGGACGTCAACGAAGTCCGACAGCTTGTTGCGCCGGACGTTGCCGCCCGTCGTGGCGAACATCACGTCGAGGTTGCCCCAGGTCGATTCATCCTCCGGCAGCGGCATGATGGTGGTGATGCGCTCACCCTGCTCCAGCGGCAGGATGTTGATCAGCGCCTTGCCGCGCCCGTTCGGCGCCGCCACCGGCAGACGCCAGACCTTCTCCTTGTAGACCTGGCCGCGCGAGGAGAAGAACAGCACCGGCGTGTGCGTGGACGCCACGAACAGGCGGCTGACGAAATCCTCGTCGCGGGTCTGCATGCCGGAGCGGCCCTTGCCGCCGCGGCGCTGGGCGCGGTAGGCCGACAGCGGCACGCGCTTGACGTAACCGGCGTGCGAGACGGTGACGACCATATCCTCGCGCTGGATCAGGTCCTCATCCTCGACCTCGCCCTCCTGCTCGATGATGACGGTGCGGCGCGGCGTGGCGAACTCGGCCTTCACTTCGGCGAGCTCGGTCTTGATGATGCCGAGCACGCGTTCGCGCGAGCGCAGGATGTCGAGATAGTCGGCGATCTCGCCCGCGAGCTTGTCGAGCTCCTCGCGGATTTCGTCACGGCCGAGTGCGGTGAGGCGCTGCAGGCGCAGGTCGAGAATGGCCCTCGCCTGTTCCATCGACAGCCGGATCGTGCCATCCGCGCTGATGCGGTGGCGCGGATCGTCGATCAGCGTCAGCATGTCCTCGACGTCCCGGGCCGGCCAATCGCGCGACATCAGGGTGTCGCGCGCAGCGGTCGGGTCGGGCGAGGTCCGGATCACGCGGATCATCTCGTCGATATTGGCGACCGCGATCGCGAGACCAACGAGGATATGGGCGCGGTCACGCGCCTTGGCCAGCAGGTACTTGGTGCGCCGCGTGACGACCCGCTCGCGGAAGTCGACGAAGATGGTCAGCAGGTCCTTCAGATGCATGATCCGCGGACGGCCGCTGTCGAGCGCCACCATGTTGACGCCGAAGCTGGTCTGCAGCGGCGTGAATCTGTAGAGCTGGTTCAGCACCACATCCGGCACGGCGTCACGCTTCAACTCGATGACGACGCGGTAGCCTTCGCGGTCCGATTCATCGCGCAGGTCGCCGATGCCCTCGATCTTCTTTTCCTTGACCAGCTCGGCGATGCGCTCGACCATCGTCGCCTTGTTCACCTGGTAGGGAATCTCGGTGATGATGATCGCCTCGCGCTCCTTGCGGATGGTCTCGATCGCGACCTTGCCGCGCATCACGATCGAGCCGCGGCCGAGGTGATAGGCAGAGCGGATGCCCTGCCGTCCGAGAATGACGCCGCCGGTCGGGAAATCCGGTCCCGGCACGATGTTGATGAGCTCGTCGATGGTGAGCGCGGGGTTGTCGATCAGCGCGACGCAGGCGTCGATGACCTCGCCGAGATTGTGCGGCGGGATGTTGGTGGCCATGCCGACCGCGATGCCGCCCGCACCGTTGACGAGAAGGTTCGGGAACTTGGCCGGCAAGACCGACGGTTCGGTCTCGTTGTTGTCGTAGTTGGGCTGGAAGTCGACGGTGTCCTTGTCGATGTCGGCCAATAGGGCCAAGGCCGCCTTCGTCAGGCGCGCTTCGGTGTAACGATAGGCAGCCGGGGGATCGCCGTCGACCGAGCCGAAATTGCCCTGGCCGTCGATCAGCGGCACGCGCATCGAGAAGTCCTGCGCCATCCGGACCATGGCGTCGTAGATCGACTGATCGCCGTGTGGATGATACTTACCGATGACGTCACCGACCACGCGGGCGGACTTGACGTACTTCTTGTCGGGCGTGTGCCCCTGCTCGTTCATCGAGAACAGGATGCGGCGGTGCACCGGCTTCAGACCGTCGCGGGCATCGGGCAGCGCCCGCGCCACGATCACGCTCATGGCGTAGTCGAGATAGGACTTCTTCATCTCCTCGAAGATGGAGACGGGGCGAATGTCCGAGGGTTGCGCCGGCTGGTCGCCGGGCTTGTTGTCGTCGTCAGCCAAGGGGGAATCCGGTGAGTTTTTGTCTGGGAATCATATAGCGCATCGTGCCCCTGATAACCACCCTTGGCGGGGGCTCGGAAAGCGCTTTTTCCGCTTATTTTTCCAATGACTTACGGCGTTGCAAGGAGCACCTGGAATCAACCTGGAACAGGTCTTCCAAAATCGACCCGGCCACGGGGGTCCGTCACGCGGCGAGAGCGCCCCACCGGTCCGCTTGCCTGGCCTCAAGCCGAGTTCAACCCGCATGAAGCGGGCCCGGAAATCCCGAGCCCTTTCTGTCAACTAGTGAGATTTGCTGACCCGGCATCGAAGGCGCCGCCGAGCCCGGCCAGCGCCCCCCTCGTCCGCGCCGCTCAGAACGGGATATCGTCGTCCATGTCGCTGTTGCGGCCGCCGCCGGCGGCAACGGGACGGCGCGGCGCGCTGCTGACCGGGCCGGAGGAGCCGAAATCGCCGCCCGCCTCGTCACCGAAGCTGCCGCTTCCGCCGCCGCCACCGCGGCCGTCGAGCATCGTCAGGGTCGAGTTGAAGCCCTGGAGCACAACCTCGGTGGAGTATTTCTCGACGCCGCTCTGGTCGGTCCATTTGCGGGTCTGGAGCGCCCCCTCGATGTAAACCTTCGCGCCTTTCTTCAAATATTGCTCGGCGACCTTGCAGAGCCCTTCGTTGAAGATCACGACGCGATGCCACTCGGTCTTCTCCTTGCGCTCGCCGGAGTTCTTGTCGCGCCAGGTTTCCGAGGTCGCGATGCTCAAATTCGCAATCGGCCGCCCGTCCTGGGTGCGGCGGATTTCAGGATCCTTGCCGAGATTTCCAACCAGAATGACCTTGTTGACGCTTCCCGCCATCGCCGCTCTCCACTCCGAATGCCACTGATTTCAAAGGCCGAGCGCGCTGCCCGCGTTCCTCTGCGCCCTGTTGGGGCGACCCTATACGCTTGCGGGCGCCGCTCAGCCCATCCCCCCCTGGGTTATCCCCACATATAGCATCGACCGCCGCGACGTTCCAGATTTGTTCTTCCTGGCGGTGCGCCGAAACAAGATCGCGCCAACTCAGCGCGCCGGCGCCCAAGAATGTTCCGCCGAAGGGAACCTACGCCTGGAATAGCGTGCTGCTCTACGTGAAAGGCGGCGGCGCCGTCGTCAGCGACCGCTGCCGGAGCTATGATCTCGTCGCGGGCCTCGAGTTCGGCCGGGCCAACGAGACTCGCTGGGGCGGCACCGTGGGCGCAGGAATCGAGTTTGGATTTGCGCCGAACTGGACGGTGGGCTTCGAGTACGACCACATCTTCCTCGGCAACCGCACCATGACTTTCACCGGCTCCGGCAACCTTCCGGCGGCCCCGCTTGGCGCTGTTACACGCTCCGAGCGTATCAGCCAGGACGTCGATATCGGCTTGATCCGGGTGAACTACCGCTGGGGCGGACCGCTGATCGCAAAATACTGATACCCATCTGATATTGTTCGATGATTGAAGGCCGGCCTCGCGCCGGCCTTTGTCGTTTGGCGGCAGGATCATCGACGCAATGAGTCAGTAACCATCACCTTTTCGACCGCTGTGGCTTTTCGGAGACACAACTTGCGGCTTCAGTGGTGTAAGCACCGCCTCAGTTGGGCCGTTTGAGTCCGATGCCCTTCCGTCAAGGAAGGCAACAACAGAAACTGGGACTGGGATTAAGTTGAAAATGAAAAAGGCTTTGTTGGCTTCGGCCTGTTTGTTCGCTCTGGCGGCCCCCGCTTCGGCCGCTGATCTCGCGGCTCGTCCCTACACCAAGGCGCCGGTCGCTCCGCTGGCTTCCGTCTACAACTGGACCGGTTTCTATCTCGGTATCGTCGGCGGCGGCGCCTGGGAAGCCTCTTCGAGCGACCCGAAGATGCAGGGTGGTTTCGTCGGCGGCACCGCCGGCTACAACTGGCAGACCGGCAACGTCGTGTTCGGCATCGAGGCCGATGGCGCCTGGGCTGACGTGAACGCTTCGGCGACGGCGCTCGGGGTCACCGTGGCGTCCAAGACCGACGCACTCGGCACCGTGCGCGGTCGCATCGGCTGGGCCGTCAACAACATCCTGCTCTACGGCACCGGTGGTTACGCCTGGATCGACAACAAGGTCACCGTCTCCGCACTGGGCGCGTCCGTGTCGGACAGCAAGTGGCACTCCGGCTGGACCGTCGGTGCCGGCGTCGAGGCGTTCTTCGCTCCGCAGTGGTCGGTCAAGGGCGAGTACCTCTATCGCAGCCTCGGCAGCGAGACCTACTTCTCGAACCTCGGTGCTCCGCTGGCCTCCGGCACGATCAACTTCCACACCGTGCAGGTCGGCGTGAACTATCACTTCGGCGGCCCGGTCGTCGCCAAGTACTAAGCTTCGCTGCAACGCTCCTCGCGTTACGAAAGGCCGGCCTTGCGCCGGCCTTTTTGTTGTCTCGCGTCCACCCACATCGCCAGCTGGTGTTTTTCAAGAGATGTGGCCCCCAGGTGACACAACCTTTGGCTTAAATGGTGTAAAGATCACAGGGTCCGCTGCTCTTCCGATTCCGGAAGGCAAGAAAGAGAGACGGGTACTGGGGAATGGATATGAGGAAGCTTTTGCTGGCTTCGGCCAGTTTGTTCGCAATCAGCGCGTTGGCACCGGCCTCGGCGGCCGATTTGGCGGCCCGTCCCTACACCAAGGCTCCGGTCGCGCCGATCGCGATGTACAATTGGAGCGGTTTCTACGTCGGCATTAACGGCGGTGGCGCATCGAGCCGCAACTGCTGGGACGTCAACAATATCTTTGGCGTGCCCGGTCCGGACACGGCTGAAGGCTGTCACAATGCGACCGGCGGCGTCGTCGGTGGCCAGCTCGGTTACCGCTGGCAGTCGGCCAACTGGGTCTTCGGTCTCGAAGCCCAGGGCGACTGGGCCAATCTGAAAGGCTCAAATACCAGCCTGACGTTTGCGCCGCTGGTCAACGAGACCAAGATCGACGCACTTGGCCTCTTCACCGGCCAGGTCGGCTATGCCTGGAACAACGTGCTCTGGTATGTGAAGGGTGGCGCGGCCGTCACGCACGCCAAATACACCGGTCTGGTGGGCGGCGTCGTCCTCGATAGCGCAAGCGAGACGCGCTGGGGTGGTGCGGTCGGCACCGGCCTCGAATTTGGTTTCGCGCCGAACTGGTCCGTGGCGATCGAGTACGACCATCTGTTCATGGGCAAGCGCAACAACTCCTTCACGATTCTCGGCGTCAACGACCGCATCGACCGGATCAAGCAGGACGTCGATATGGGCACCGTCCGCCTCAACTACACCTTCGGCGGCCCGGTGGTTGCGAAGTACTGAGCTTCGTCTCCCAACTCTCCCGTTACGAAAGGCCGGCCTCGTGCCGGCCTTTTTGTTTGGCCTGCTTCTGGGGCATGCGCGTCCATGCAGTTCCACGTTCTGCTGCTGCCAGATGCCGCCAGAGCGCCAACATTCCGTTGACGATTCGCAACTCCCTCTGGAAATCCGCCTCCGTTCTTCCTACGTTCGCTGCCAACCCCATCGGCGCCGATCCGGTTCCGGACGAAGCGCGGCTCTCTTGCTGGCGCGGTCGCGCACCCATGGGATTGCTTGAGGGCAACTCGGATGGATGAAGTGATCAAGGCGAAGCGCCAACAACAGAACGCGGGCTCGAGCCTGCGCGCAATTACGATCCGCGGCGCGCGCGAGCACAACCTCAAGAACATCGACGTCGAGATTCCCCGCGACAAGCTGGTGGTGTTCACCGGCCTCTCCGGCTCCGGCAAATCCTCGCTCGCGTTCGACACCATCTACGCCGAGGGCCAGCGCCGCTACGTCGAATCGCTGTCGGCCTATGCGCGCCAGTTCCTGGAGATGATGCAGAAGCCCGACGTCGACCAGATCGACGGCCTGTCGCCGGCGATCTCGATCGAGCAGAAGACCACCTCGAAGAACCCGCGCTCGACCGTCGGCACCGTCACCGAGATCTACGACTATATGCGCCTGCTCTGGGCGCGCGTCGGCGTGCCCTATTCGCCGGCCACGGGCCTGCCGATCGAAAGCCAGACCGTCTCGCAGATGGTCGACCGCGTGCTGGCGCTGCCCGAGGGCACGCGGCTTTATCTGCTCGCGCCCGTCGTGCGCGGCCGCAAGGGCGAGTACCGCAAGGAGCTCGCCGAATGGCTCAAGAAGGGCTTTCAGCGCGTCAAGATCGACGGCACCTTCCATGAGCTGGCGGAAGCGCCGACGCTCGACAAGAAGTTTCCGCACGACATCGACGTGGTCGTCGACCGCATCGTGGTGCGTGCCGACATCGGCCAACGCCTCGCCGAGAGCTTCGAGACCGCGCTGAAGCTCGCCGAAGGCCTCGCCGTCGTCGAGTTCGCCGACGCGCCTGCGGCCGCTCCCGCTGAAGAGAAGAAGAAGACCGCCAAGATCCACGACAAGAGCGGACCCGAGCGCATGCTGTTCTCGGAAAAGTTCGCCTGCCCGGTCTCCGGCTTCACCATTCCCGAGGTCGAGCCCAGACTGTTTTCCTTCAACAACCCCTATGGCGCCTGTCCTGCCTGCGGCGGCCTCGGCGTCGAGCAGCATGTCGACGAGGACCTCGTCATCCCCGACAAGGAGCTCGCCATCGGCAAGGGCGCGATCGCGCCCTGGGCCAAATCGTCCTCGCCCTATTACGTGCAGACGCTGACCGCGCTCGGCAAGCACTACAAGTTCACCCTGACCACCAAGTGGAAGGACCTGCCCAAGAAGACGAAAGACGCCATCCTGCACGGCTCCGGCGAGGACGAGATCAAGTTCTCCTACGAGGACGGGGTGCGCTCCTACGACACCAAGAAGCCGTTCGAGGGCGTCATCACCAACATCAACCGCCGCTACCGCGAGACCGAGAGCGAGTGGGCCCGCGAAGAGCTGGCGAAATATTTTCACGACGTGCCCTGCGAGGCCTGCAAGGGCTTCCGCCTCAAGCCCGAGGCGCTCTGCGTCAAGGTCGGCGGAAAGCATATCGGCGAGATCTCGGAGCTGTCGGTCAGGAAGGCCGGCGAATGGTTCGAGACCGTGCCTGGCGCGCTCAACGCGCAGCAGAACGAGATCGCCGGCCGCATTCTGAAAGAGATCCGCGAGCGCCTCACCTTCCTGCTCGACGTCGGCCTCAACTACCTCACCTTGTCACGCTCCTCCGGCACGCTGTCCGGCGGCGAGAGCCAGCGCATCCGCCTCGCCTCGCAGATCGGCTCGGGCCTGACCGGCGTGCTCTACGTGCTGGACGAGCCCTCGATCGGCCTGCACCAGCGCGACAACGCCCGCCTGCTCGACACGCTGAAGCGGCTGCGCGACCTCGGCAACACCGTGGTCGTGGTCGAGCATGACGAGGACGCCATCCGCTTGGCCGATTACGTGCTCGACATCGGCCCCGGCGCCGGCATGCATGGCGGCCACATCGTCGCCGAAGGCACGCCAGCCGAGATCATGCGCAACCCGAAATCGCTGACCGGCAAGTACCTGACCGGCGAGCTCGAGGTCGAGGTGCCGGAGCGGCGCCCGCCGAACCATCGCCGCACCATCAAGGTGGTCAACGCGCGCGGCAATAACCTCAAGAACGTCACCGCGGAAATTCCGCTCGGCCTGTTCACCTGCGTCACCGGCGTGTCCGGCGGCGGCAAGTCGACGCTGCTGATCGACACGCTGTACCGCGCCATCGCCCGCAAGCTGAACAATGCCAGCGAAGGCGCCGCCCCGCACGACCGCATCGAGGGCCTCGAGCACATCGACAAGATCATCGACATCGACCAGTCGCCGATCGGCCGCACCCCGCGCTCGAACCCGGCGACCTATACCGGCGCCTTCACGCCGATCCGCGAATGGTTCGCCGGCCTGCCCGAGTCCAAGGCGCGCGGCTACGAGCCCGGGCGCTTCTCCTTCAACGTCAAGGGCGGCCGCTGCGAGGCCTGCCAGGGCGACGGCGTCATCAAGATCGAGATGCACTTTTTGCCCGACGTCTACGTCACCTGCGACGTCTGCAAGGGCAAGCGTTACAACCGCGAGACGCTGGAGGTGCTGTTCAAGGGCAAGTCCATCGCCGACGTGCTCGACATGACGGTCGAGGAAGCCGCCGAGTTCTTCAAGGCGGTGCCGCGCGTCCGCGAAACCTTCCAGACCCTGCACCGCGTCGGGCTCGACTACATCCACGTGGGACAACAGGCGACGACCCTCTCGGGTGGCGAAGCGCAACGCGTCAAGCTCGCCAAGGAGCTGTCCAAGCGCGCCACCGGCCGCACGCTCTACATCCTGGACGAGCCGACCACCGGCCTGCACTTCCACGACGTCAAGAAGCTGCTGGAGGTGCTGCACGAGCTGGTCGCGCAGGGCAACACCGTCGTCGTCATCGAGCACAATCTCGAAGTCATCAAGACCGCCGACTGGGTCATCGACCTCGGCCCCGAAGGCGGCGACGGCGGCGGCGAGATCGTGGCCTGGGGCCCGCCGGAGGACATCGCCAAGGCGCCACGGAGCTATACGGGGAAGTTTTTGGCCCCCGTATTGGAGAAGGCACGGAAGCCGAAGCGGAGACGCGCGGCGAGCGAGGCGGCGGAGTAGACCCGCCGCTCGAGCAACCGGCTCAAGTTGCCTGGAGTGATCTCCATGCCCAGCCGAACCTATGCTCTCTTCCGCAACGCCATCCTCGCCGAGCAGCAGGTGACCTGTATCTACGAGGGCCGGTACCGCGAGCTATGTCCGCACGTCATCGGCACCAACAAGGCCGGCGAGGAAGCTGTGCCGGCCTGGCAGCTCGCCGGCGACAGCAGCGGGCCGCTGCCGCAATGGCGGTGCCTGAAGCTGGCCAATGTCAGAGGAGCCGGTCTACGGGACGGCCGCTGGCACGAGGGTGGCCACTCAGACTTGCGTCAGCAACATCGATATCGACATCAATGTTCACGTCCGCAAATTGCAGTGAGTCACCTCCGGCGCAGCAATACAAAGGACGCGATCGAAAGCGAACCTCGTCAATCACGACATAGCGGCCGAAGAGCCCTTCACCGAAGTGATCGACGGCCTCCAGTAGCCGCTTCCGTACCAGCGGCCCATGATCCGGATCGATGCGCAGCAGGACGAGACCTGGAACGACTTGGTTGCGACGAAAGACAAGCTCGCCGAAATCCTTGTCAGCCGTAAGGAGAAGACGGCCTTCCCGTGACGCCAGCGCAATGACCTCTACATCGCCCAGACTGGCAGCAAATTCGGCGATGTAGAGCACATCGTGACCGGCGCCGCGCAGCTCTCGAACCAGAGAGACCGCGATGCACTCGTCTGCGAGCCAGAGCACGGTTTAGCGAAAAATGATGTCTTCGTCGGCCAAATAGTCTGCCGCAAAAGCCTGGGCTGCCCGAATGTCGTCCGCTGTCAACCGCGGATGCTCCGCTATGATGGTCTCAATGGTCATACCCGCGCCCAGCTCGCACAACACCAGCTCGACCGGCACGCGTGTGCCGCGGATCACAGGCTTGCCGTCCATGATCGCCGGGTTGATTTCAATGCGCTCGTGCCGCATGGCTGTCCTCGAATTTTGCCGAACGATAGCACATCAGGCCACGCTTGTCAGCGAACTCGAAACCCGCCTCCATGCCCTACGCCCTCGCCATCTTCGACCTCGACGGCACGCTCGCCGACAGCTTCCCCTGGTTCCTGCGCACCATCAACGATGTCGCCGACCGCTTCGGCTTTCGCCGCGTCGCCGACGAGGACGTCGAGGGGCTGCGGCATGCTTCGACGCGGGAGATTCTTGCCCGGCTCGAAGTCCCCTTGTGGAAGCTGCCGGCGATCGCGCGGCATGCGCGGCGGCTGAAGGCGGAGGCGGCCAGCGAGATTCCGTTGTTCGCGGGTGTCGAGGCGATGCTGCGGACGCTGGCCGAGAACGGCGTGCAGCTGGCGCTGGTGACGTCCGACAGCGAGGCCAATGCGCGCGAGAAGCTCGGGGATGCCGGGGCGTTGTTTACGCATTTCGACTGCGCGGCCTCGCTGTTCGGCAAGGCCGCCAAATTCCGTAGGGTCATCCGCCGCGCCGGTGTCCCGCCGGGCCAAGTCATCGCGATCGGCGACGAGGTCCGCGACATCGAGGCGGCGCGGGCCATCGGCATTGCCTGCGGCGCGGTATGCTGGGGCTATGCAGCCCCGGCGGCGCTGCGGGCACTGGGGCCGGACCATGTGTTCGAGCGGATGGATGAGATTGCATGGACGCTCTGCCCCGGTGCAGTAGCCCGGATGAGCGAAGCGACATCCGGGAACGTCAGTGGATGAGGATGGCCCTGTCCCGCATGTCGCTCCGCTCATGCGGGCTACGACCGCCCTACTCCGTCCTGCGCAAAAACAACCCGAACGCCCTTGGGCCGTCGCCGGTCTTGATCTCGCCGACGACCTTCAGCTCGGCCGCGTCGATGATATGAAGCGTGTTGCTCTCCCAGCAGGCGACGATGACGCGCTTGCCGTCGGCGGTGGCGTTGATGCCCTCGGGATAGTCGCCGACATTGATGCGCTTGATCGGCTTCAGGCTCGCAACATCGAACACGCTGACGGTCCCGCCATATTGGTCGGTCACGAAGCCGCGGCCTTGCGTCAGCGCCACGGCGTAGGGGCGCATGCCGACGGGCACGCGGCCGATCTCGCGCCCTTCCGCGATGTCGATCACAGAGACGTCGTCGGAGCCGACATTGGCGGTGTAGGCGCGCTTGCCCTCGGTATCGATGGTGACGCCGAATGGACGGGTGCCGACCTTGATCGTCGTCTTGCGCTGGCGCGTCGCGGTGTCGACGACCGAGACGCTGTCGTCGTCGCGGTCAGCCGAGAGCAGCAGCTTGCCGTCCGGCGTCACCGCCAGCCCCGACGGCGAGGCGCCGACCGCGATGCTGGCCGTGACGCTGCGCGAGGCCGTATCGATCACCCGCACCGCCGCGGCATACCAGTCGGCGACATAGACGGTCTTGCCATCTGGCGCCACGGCGATGCCGAGCGGGCCGCCGCCGACCTCAACGCGGCCCGCCACCTGCCGCGTCGCCGCGTCCACCACCGTCACCGCCTTGGCATCGGGACTCGTGACATAGGCAAAGCGCCCGTCCGCGCTAACGGCAACACCGGCCGGCTTGCCGCCGATGGGAATGGTTGACACCGCGCGCGCAGTCGCGAGATCCACGATCATCAGATCGTCGCTGAGCTGATTGGTGATGAAGGCTTCTTCGGCAGACGCGCTGCCGAAGCCCGGGCCAAGAGCAGCACAACAAAGGCCGGCGGCGAGCGCCGCCAGGAGCAGCGCCCGCAAGGCCAATGCCCGCACGATCAGCTACCGCTCTCGATCTTCTTCTTCAGCGCCTCCAGACCGGCCTTGTAGAGCCCGCTCACCGCGGTCTTGGCGGCCTCGTCGCTCAGCTCCGGCGGCGGATCGTTGTTGGGAAAGCCGCGGTAGAACGCGCCGGCCCATTCCAGCTTCGACTTGCCGTCGGGAGCCGGCGACACCGTCAGGGTCGAGGAATAATTGGTCACCGGCAGCACCTTCACGTCGACCTTCGTGATCCGGTACGAATAGCTCATCATGTCGGGCTCGTATTTGTAGAGCTCCTCATCGACAGTCGCTCCGCCCGTCAGCGTCAGCTGCCGCGTCGCGCCGACCTCGTTGCCCTTCTCGCCCGTGGTCTTGGTAACAGGCGGCAGCCAGCTCATGTCCTGAAAGTTGCGGATCGCCGCCCAGACCTTGTCCTGCGGCGCGTTGATCTCGATGGATTCGCGCACTTTCTGCCGCGTCGGCCCGTGGGCCCAGGCTGGTGAAAAAGCCGGCGCAAAAGCTGCCGTCAAGACCGCCGCCCCTGCGGCAGTCAGCACCGCCGCCACGGCCGTGCGCCGTCCAATCGTCACCCTCATCTCGTTTCCTCATGCGTCCAGTTGATCGTGCGCGACTTTGGGCGCGCTGCGATCATCCTAGCGTATTTTGGGGCCGAGGGGAGACCGGTTCGTGGCGCCGTTGCGGCTGACGCCCGGCACGCCCCACAACCTGTTGCGCCGCCCGACGGGTGAAACACCCACAGGAAGGTCAACGCCGGCGCGGCCAAACATTTCTCTTTATCAGAACTTCGGATTATCGTATAGAAAGCCATCCCACCCCGGCCGAGGGGCGTATCGCGATCGTCACGACATGCGGGGTGGTACGTGGTGGACGCAGGCTGCGTTGCCGCGGCGGTGGTTGCAGGGCGGGTCACACCGTGAGCAACTGACTGCGCGGACACGACCGGTGCAGCCTGCGTACGGCAAAATCGTGTGGTCCCGGCGCCCGGGGTCTGTGCGCCAAGTCTTGCGGTGATGCCGCGGCCCGACCGGGCAAGCGCATCAGCCATCCGCAAGGCGACGGGGGCAATAGTGCAACGCTCCCCGAGGAGAGCACGACATAAGCCGTCAAACCACTGCGCAGGGAAGGCCGGATGTTTTGGCTTCACCTGTATGCCGCTGTGCAGCTTTTTTTAAGCACACGCTTTCGCACAGTGGACCGCGGGTGCCAGCCGGCACCCGGCCTTCCCTGCGCCCTCGGCATCTTCGAGGGGCAATAGCTACCGCAAAGCTCGGGCGGAATACGCCGCGAGAACGGGAACCCGCGCGTGCGATTGAGTTTCGAGCGGAAATATGAATTCGCTCTCGTGCCGCGTAGCGCCCTCGCGGCGATCCGAAGCGTCGTCCGGTGCGATGCGCTGCAGAGCCGGGGCCCATGCAGCAGCGCGTTGCTCGGCCGCTGGGTCCCGGCTCAGCGCCGCAACGCTCTCGCGTTGCAGCTTGTCCGGGACACCAACGTGGCGAGCCGATCAAGCCGCGTCGGCGGGCCTTACCCGCCGAGCGATCTCCGCGCCCTTCTCCCGCTCGACGACACCGATGTCGTACTGCCCCTGCAAGTCCAACCAGAATTGAGGACTGTTGCCGAAATACCGACCAAGTCGCACCGCGGTGTCAGCCGAGATACCTCTGCGTCCATTCAGAATATCGGTGATCCGCCCCGAAGGAACGCCGATGTCGAGTGAAAGCCTGTTGGCGCTCAGCCCTCGCGCAACCAATTCGCGCTTGAGCAGCCTTCCGGGATGAACGAGTGGAGCCATGAATGTCAGCCCTTGTGATAATCGACGATTTCTACCTCGTAGGCATCGCCCTTGCTGAATTCGAAACAAATGCGCCAACGCTCATTGACTGTCATGGCCCATTGTCCCCTGCGATCGCCCTTCAGCTTATGCAATCCGACGCTCTTCAATGGACTCAAGTCTCCGAGCGATTTCGCGACGTTCAGCGCAAGCAACAATTCGGCCGCCGCCTCGAAATCGAGGCCACGAAACTGGTTCGGACGCTGGCCATCCCAGATCCTGCGGCTCGCTGAATTCCGCCAAGACCTGATCACGGCAGAAACATACTACGAAAATGGGTGAACAACAATGGATGGCACATTCATTCCCCCAGCACCGCCTCAACGAACCCGCGCGGATCGTTGCAGAATTCGCGCATCACCCGGTAATGATCGGTCTCTTCCACCGTCACGGGCTCGAGGCCGTACTTGGTCAACCGCAACAACCGCGCGTTGGGATAGGCCATCAGCATCGGCGCATGGGTCGCCATGATGACCTGGCAGTTGCGGGAGGAATCCATGCGATGCAGCAGCTTGAGAAACTCCATCTGGCGCGCTGGCGACAGCGCTGATTCCGGTTCGTCGAAGATGAAAATGCCCTGCTTCTGGCATCGCTCCTCGAAGAAGCGCAGGAAACCCTCACCATGCGAGTAGGACAGAAAATCCGGCGGCCTGTCGGAAACCTCGTCGAGATATCTTGCAACCGAGAAGAAGGTCTCAGCGCGGAAGAACCAGCCGTTGGTGATCTTCGGCACCCAGCCGGCGCGAAGCGCGACCGACAACTCGCCGCCCATGATCTCGCGCGCATTGGAATGATCGACCGGGCGATAACCCTTGCCGCCGCCAGCGTCGTCAAAACCTGCGAGCGCTGCAATACCCTCCAGGATGGTCGACTTGCCGGTGCCGTTCTCGCCCACGACGATGGTGATCGCGGTGTCGAAGCTCAGGTCGAATTCCTCGCGGAAGATCGGCAGACAATACGGATATGCCTCCCAGTCCGGAACCAGCGCGCGGTCGAGCCAGACGCGCCGGAGATAAGGAGCAGGCAGCCTGATGTCGCGCTGTCGCCCTCGCATATTCACCACTCCCTGCCCTGTCCGAGAAACTCGCAACCAAGAACATATCAGGAACAGGCGCTCAGAAGAAGTGGCTTCAGCAGCCAATGACAAGTCCAGGCTGCGATCTAGTCCAGCGCCTCCAGCACCAGCTCCATGGTCATCAGCACCGGATTGTCGCCGCGGACCAGGCGCCCCTCCGCCAGGCCGCCGGTGTAGTCGACCAGGGCGACGTCGAGCGCAGCTTCGAGCGCGCCGGAGGGCCCGGGCGCGATCAGCCCGGCCGTCACCGCCAGCTCGGTCGCAAACGGCTCGGTCACTCCGCCATGGGTGAAGCGCGCGCCGATGGTCGAGCCGACGCCGCCATGGATCCTCGCGCGCGCGATGCCGTGCGCACGGCAGAACTGTTCGAGACAGGCGGCAAAATCCTGGTTCGGCCGCAACCGCAGCGCAAACGCGCGACGCGTCGTGCGGGCGCCCATGGGTCCAGCAGCCACCGGCCCGAACAGCTTAAAATTGGTCTCGGGATCTTGCTCCGCAGTGAACATCGCGCCATCGAGCCCGAAGGCGTCGACCTCGAACGGTTCGGCGACGACAGTCTCGTCCGGCAGCATGTGGCCACCGCCGGCCTTGCCGTCCGCCTCCGTCCAAAGCCCATGGCAATGAAAGAACGGCGCGCCGTCGCGCATGCCCAGCGTCAGACTGCCGAGCCTCGTGCGCGTGACGCCGCCGGGCCGGTACGTGTCGCTGTAGAAAGCGGCGTTCTCGCCGGTCTTCGACAGCGCCGGCATCACATAGGCGAACGGCCCGAGCGCGCCGCGCCGGAAGTTGAGCACGCCGCTCGTAAAGCCTTCGGCCGCAAAGCCGCGCCGCGCGGCTTCCAGCAGCGGCAGACCAGCTTGAAGCGTGAACGAGAAGGTGCGCCCCCTCGCCTCCACCCATTGGATGCGCTCTGCGATAGGCGCGCCCGGCTGCTTGATATTCCGCATCGCCTGCGCTCAGCCTGCCTTCGTCTTGTCGAGATCGAGCAGGCCTCGTGCCTCGAGCTCGTCGCGCACCATGCGCTTCGGCACCTTGCCATAGCCGGATTTCGGCAGGGCGTCCCAGAAGAAGAACCGCTTCGGCATCTTGTAGCGCGGCACCTTCGGACCGAGAAACGCCGCCATCTCGGCCTCGCTCACCGGCTGCTCGCCCTCGCGGGCCACGC
Source organism: Bradyrhizobium frederickii (assembly GCF_004570865.1). Taxonomy (GTDB): domain Bacteria; phylum Pseudomonadota; class Alphaproteobacteria; order Rhizobiales; family Xanthobacteraceae; genus Bradyrhizobium; species Bradyrhizobium frederickii. The sequence continues at coordinate 70,197 of NZ_SPQS01000021.1, read as the reverse complement.
AGACGGCAACGCCGACCTCGCCCCAGGTCGCATCGGGCACGCCGAGCACGGCGACCTCGCCGACCGCGGGATGCGTCAAAATCTTCTCCTCGATCTCGCGCGGATAGATGTTGGAGCCGCCGGAGATGTACATGTCGGAGGCGCGCCCCGTAATGTAGACGAAGCCCTCCTCGTCCATGTGGCCGAGATCGCCGGTGCGAAACCAGCCGTTGCGGAACGCCTTCGCATTGGCCTCGGGATTGTCGTAATAGCCGGCGAGCACCGCAGGTCCGATCACGCAGATCTCGCCGCTCTGATTGGCCGCGAGCTCGCGGCCCTCGTCGTCCTGGATCGAGACCTGCATGGCCGTGCGCTCGAAGCCGCAGGTGCCGATCCTGGCATGCGGACTATCCTCGGCGTCGTGCAGCGCCGCCGGCAGCACGGTGATGTTGCCGGTGACCTCGCCGAGGCCGAAATACTGCACGATGACCTTGCCGAGCTTCATCAGCGCGGTCTTCTGGTCCTCGCGATACATCGGCGCGCCCGCATAGATCACGTGACGCAGCGAGGAATGATCGTATTTGTCGACGGCGGGATGCTCGACCATCATCTTGAGGATCGTCGGCACGGTGAAGAGATTGGCGACCCGATGCTTCTCGATCAGGCGGAACGCCTCGTTGATGTCGAACTTCTCGGTCGGCAACAAAACCGTGCAGACGCCGCGCGCGGTCTGCACCAGCTGATGCACGCCGGCGCCATGCGACAGCGGCGCCACCACCAGCGATGCGTCGTTCTCGGTCACGCCGGGTGTCAGATCGGCGAGATGGTTGGTGACGACAAAACCCATCTGGCCATGGGTCAGCACCGCCGCCTTGGAGCGCCCGGTGGTGCCCGAGGTGAAGAAGAACCAGCAGGGATCGTCGTGCTCGACGGCAGCGTTCTCGACCGCCGCTCCGGCTCGCGAGGCGATGGCCTCGGCAACCGAGGTCTCGCCGAACGCGCCCTTGCCGTCGACGCTCCAGGTGAACTCCAGCGCGCCGCCCTTCACGGCGGCGGCGTGCTCGGGAAAATCGACATGGCACAGAAAGGCCTTGGCGCCGGAAGCTTCCGCGAGATAGGTGACCTCGTCCGGCATCAGACGGAAATTGGTGGGCACCCAGACCGCGCCGAGCCGGAATGCGGCGAACATCGAGAAGAACATCTCGTCGCCATTCTTGGAATGGACCAGGATGCGGTCGCCCTTGGTGATGCCGCGCGCAGCGAGCGCAGCCGCCAGCGCCGAGACCTGCGCATCGATCTGCCGCCAGGTCCAGGATCTGTCACCCCAGACGAAGCCGGGACGCGCACCGTGCCGCCGCGCATTCTGGGTCAGCATGTAAGCGAGATTCATGACGCGGCGGGACATGCGCAGGGGCTGCATCGGGCTTCCTCTTCGGGGGCGGACGGCGCTCGAGCCCCCCGCTTATTGCGGCCCATTTATCGCCATCGCCCGCGCCCCTGCAAGGCCGCCGGCCGCACACCTGCCCTACGGCTGCTTGAACGTGAACGGGCTCGCCGTAATGGCCTTCTGCTTGACGCAGGCCTGCGGGCCGAAGCCGCCGCAAAAGCTGCCATGCAGATCGAAGCGGATGCGCGCGGCCCCAAGCGCCTTCCGTGGCGGCATGATCTTGTAACTGCGGACATGGCCGTCGAACACCTTGCGCACGCTGCCGTCCGGCAGCGTCACCAGGATGTTCATGACGCAGCCGCCGGTTCCGCAATAAGTGGTCTCGCGGTCACCGCATTTGGTGTCGCTGAAATCGACGATGTAGTCGTCGCGGCCGTCGCCGGTGAGGTCGATCCGACGCACCGTATCGGGCGCGAAGCTCACCTCGCCCCCGTCCTGGCTGGTGCATTCCTCATTGGCGTAGCGCAGCGCCTGCTGCACGCCGGGGGGATAGTCCGACGGATTGAACGGCTTTGCATCCTCGGCACGCGCGGCGGAGGCGATCAGGGCGAGCAGAAGCATCAGATGGCGCATGCGCGTTGGTCGCCGGCATAGCCGCAATCGTTCAGGGAATTTTAAACATGATCGGCGCACCCTCGCTCAGTTCTCGCGTACAGAGTGCCGTATCATGGTCAAAGCGCCCGCTTTCCTCGTGTTGTCGCTGGCGCTGGCCGGATGTGCCGTGGGTACTCAAGCGCACCTGACGCCCGACCCCGCGTTCAAGCCTGCCCGATATGCCTGGGATGGCGCCGGCGAGGATCCCAATCGGCCGGAGGCAGCCTCGCAACCGACACGCGCCGTGGCCAGCTCCGGGCGCAGCAGGTCGCAAGCCGGGCTTCAGCCGCCTTCGAAGGAATGGTGGCAGCAGCAGAACGGCAGCGAGGCCGAGCAGGATGCCCGGGTCAACCGCTCCCTGGTCATCTGCCAGGGATGCCTGCGGCCGCAGCAGCACGAAGATTCCAGGCTCGCCAAAGCCGCCGATTGAACGAACGGCTTCAGAGCGGAAACCTACCGGCCTGATCACGCGTTACGATGTCGTGCGCGAGGCCAATGGCCGGAAGATCGACGACAGCGGAGGCGACATGAGCGACGTTATCGACAACAGGGCCGATCACCGCTTCGAGCTCGAGGTCGAAGGCCGTATTGCGACCGAACATTACAAGCTCGACGGCGACGTCATCACGTTCGAGCACACCGACGTGCCGAAGGAGCTCGGCGGCAAGGGCGTCGGCTCGACGCTGGTGCAAGGCGCGCTCGATCAGGTCCGCGCGGCCGGATTGAAGCTGATCCCGCAATGCCCGTTCGTGAAAGCGTGGATCGAGAAGCACACCGACTATCAGGATCTCGTGGCGAGATAGGGAGACGGGCCCGCCGCCTGCAGCCGGCGGGCCTGCCGATATCTACGGCCTATTGTCCGTGCTTGAGCATGTCCTGGTCAGTCTGGTCCCAGTCCTGCCACAGCTGCAGCACACCGAGCAGCACGAGCACGGCGCCGAGGCCCGTGTGATAGATGCGGAGAAAGCCGTCCCCGGAATAGCCCATGACGTAGGGCGAAGCGATGAGCCACAATCCGATCAGGATCGTCGTCACCTCCTGCCAGCGCTGCAAGGCGACATATTCGAGCTGGCTGATGCCAAAGACGACCAGACCGATGGCGACCGTATTCAGGATCACCGTCTGGTGTCCGCTAATCGCCGCATCCTGGATGGGAAACCACGGCGATGCCACGATCATCGCGCCGAGCAGCATCCCGCACCAGTCTTCCCACGTTCGATGAGTCTTCAAGAAACCGAAATCCGACATCGTTCCCTCCTATGACAGAGGCACACGTCGGCGGCTGGCGATCACGACTTCCGAATGTCTCGCGACCCTGCCGGCCGCATTCGGACGTATGCCCTGCAAAGGACGTGGGAACCGCCGGCGGCTGCGCAAGACCGGGATCGAGGATTATTTCGCTGGCCGCGGGTGTCCGCGGGTCATGAACTCATACCGCACTGCGGCTAGAGCGCCCCGAGCCTCCTCAGCGACTCCTGCGCGGATGACAGGCCGGGCTTCAGCTCCAGCGCCTTCCTGAAATCGGCGATCGCGCCCTGCTTGTCGCCGAGCCGCAAGCGGGCCTGTCCGCGATTATTCCACGAGAACACGTCCGACGGATCGTATTGCACCGCCTTGTCGTAGTCCGAAAGGCCACCCTCGGTGTCGCCCTGGTAGAGCCGGATCATGCCGCGATTGCGCCAGCCGCGCGCGTCGGTCGGTGCGAGGCGGATGGCCTCGCCGTAGTCGGCGGCGGCCCGGTCGAGCTGCTCGCTGTCGCGGTAGACGTTGCCGCGATCGATATAGGCGAGCAGATCGGGCGCAAGCCTGATCCGCATCGTGTAGTCGGCGATGGCGTGCGCCATGTCGCGCTTGCGGTAGTACACCAGGGCCCGATTGCCATAGGCCATGGCATAGTTGGGGTCGCGCTTGATCGCAGCGTCGAAGTCGGCGAAGGCGCCGTCGAGATCGCCTTTATTGAACCGGGACTCGCCGCGATTGCTGTAGGCCAGCGCCGCCGACGGATCGAGCCTGATGGCCTGGTCGTAATCGGCAATGGCGCGCTCGTAGTCGCGCTTGAACGAATAGACCCGGCCGCGATTGTTGTAGGCGCAGGCATAGCCGGGATCGAGCCTGACCGCCTCGTCGAGATCGGACAGCGCCGCGTCGAGCTCGCGCTTCTCGGTCAGACCATGACCACGATTGCAATAGGCGCCTGCGAGCCGCTTGCCGCTTTCGCTCTTGGTGTCGATGACAGTAGAGCAGGCCTTGACCCGCTGGTCCGGCGTGCTGGTCAACCCCACGCATGCATCCCAGGCGGGACCGCCTTCGGCCGCAGCCGGCGCCGTCGAGATCAGCGCGGCAAGCAACGCCACGAGACTGAACAGGACACGCATTTTGCGGATATCTCCCCTGCGGCAACCTTCCTTGGTCGCACCTTGGCAAGCACCGGTTCAGGCGCCTAGATCTGGGAGAGACAGCACGTCGGAAGGATCTTGCATGGCCGCATCGGTACGGGACAACAAGGACAGGAGCCGCTTCGAGCTCGATGTCGGCAACGACATCGCCTTCGCCAATTACCGGCTGACCCCGACGGCGGTCATCATCACCCATACCGAGACGCCGCGCGCGCTGCGCGGCCGCGGCATCGGTTCCGAGCTGGTCAAGGGCGCGTTGGATCTGATCCGCCGCGACGGCAGGAAGGTGATCGCCGGCTGCGGCTTCGTCGTCGATTATCTCGACCGGCATCCGGAGGATGCGGATCTCGTCGCCTGATGCAAAAGGGCCCGCGCGATGGCGGGCCCTTCCGGCACGACGGCGCTCGGTCAGTGCTTGATCTCGGGCGGCAGCTTGCCGCCATTGGCGGCGAGCTTGGACATCACCTGCTTGTGCAGCCAGACGTTCATGCTGGCGGAGTCGTTCATGTCCCCGCTATAGCCGAGCTCCTTGGCGAGGTCCTTGCGCGCCGCGAGGCTGGAATCGATGTCGAGCGCCTTCATCAGGTCGACGATCGAGGTGCGCCATTCGAGCTTCTCGCCCTTGTGCGCGGCCGCCGCCTTGTCGACGATCGCCGCCACGTCGACCGCGGCCATCGGCGCGGCAGCCGGCGCCGATGCTCCCGGCGCCGCGCCGGCGGGCGACGCTGCGCCGCCGGCGGGTGCGGCGGAAGCCGGCTGGCTACCGAAGATCGCGCTCATGATTTTCCCGAAAATGCTCATATCTGCTCCCCGAAAAGGATCCGTTGGAAGGGCCTTGAGTGGCACTTATAGACCAAGTCACTGCGTAGCGCCCGCGAGTTCTGCGAACCGGCCCGCAGCATCAGCTTATCTGCGGCGAAATGACGACCGAATGACGTCGCCGAAGTTGCGCTGCGGCATCGAATCTCACCCAAGCGTGAGGGACAGGACTCGGAAATGGGCGTACGCTTTGCATTCAGCTCGCGATGCCTTCCGGAATTCGCGTCTGGTCGGACTCGCGAAACTCAAGAATGGCGACCGCTCGCGCCGTTTGCAGGCGCCGAATTCGGCCGCTCGGCAAGGGAGCTAGCGACCATGGCCACACTCTACCCGGGCAATGTCCCCACGATGGGCCGGACCGAAGATGCGGCCGGACCGGTGATCCGAACCATCCAACTGTCCGATCTGCACGATGCGCTCCGGCGCGGCTGGGAGGATTTCAAGGCCGTTCCGAGCCACGCCATCATCCTCTGCGTGATCTACCCGGTGCTCGGCCTCGTGCTCGCCCGCGTGGTGATGGGCTATTCGGTGCTGCCATTGTTGTTTCCGCTTGCCGCCGGCTTCGCGCTGATCGGCCCCTTCGCGGCGCTCGGTCTCTACGAGCTTTCCAGCCGGCGCGAACGCTATGAAGAAGCGACCGCCTGGGACGCATTGGAGGTGCTGCGCTCGCCATCGTTCGGCGCGATGCTCGGCCTCGGCGCGCTGCTGCTCGCCCTGTTCGTGACCTGGGTTGCAACTGCGCAAGCGATTTACGTCGCGGCGTTCGGCTATGAGGGCGTCACCGGCATCTCGGACTTCATGACGCGCGTGCTGACGACGCAGCAGGGCTGGTGGCTGATCGTGGTCGGCTGCGGCACCGGCTTCCTGTTCGCGCTCGCCGCGCTCTGCCTCAGCGCCGTGTCGTTCCCGCTGATGCTGGACCGCCATGCCGGTGCGTTGGAGGCGATGAGCACCTCGCTGCGCGTTGTCGCGAAGAACCCGGTGCCGATGGCGGCCTGGGGCCTGATCGTGGCGGTGCTGCTCGCGCTCGGCACCATTCCCGCCTTCCTCGGCCTTGCCGTGGTGATCCCCCTGCTCGGCCATGCCACCTGGCATCTCTACCGCAAGGTGATCGTCTCGGAGCCCGGCGCACGTCCGGTGCCGCCCCCACCGCAGCGTCCGCGCAAGCCGGCTGCTGACTTCCCGGCCAACCTCTTCCCCTGGCGGAACAGGACGGACGCCTGACGATATCGTGACATGCGATCCTGCCGATCTTGAGCTTGAATTCGGCTCGGGCAGGATCGCACCCTGTCGCACGCCTTGCTTTGGCCGCCGTTCCGACCGAGATTGCGCCACCGGTCAGATCGCTTCACGGAATTCATTTACTCGAATGACCTCGACGATTTCTCGTCTCGCTCTCGCAGCCTTCGCCCTCTCCGCGTCAATCCTGTCCGCCCAGCCAGCGTTCGCCGCGGTTGCCTGCGGCTCGGGTAATTTCGATGCCTGGCTTGCGGAGCTCAAAACCGACGCCGCGGCCAAGGGCATCTCACAACAGGCCATTGCCACGGGTCTTGCCGGCGTGACGCTGGATCCGAGCGTGCTCAACCGCGACCGCTCGCAAAAGGTCTTCAGCCAGACCTTCGAGGAGTTTTCCGGCCGCATGGTGCCGCCGCGCCTGCAGCGCGGCTCCGACAAGATGAAGCAATACGGCTCCGTGCTGTCGCGCATCGAGCAGGCCTATGGCGTTCCCGGCGAAGTCCTGGTTGCGATCTGGGGCCTGGAGACCGATTTCGGCGTCAACACCGGCAAGTTCGCCACGATCCGCTCGCTCGCGACGCTGGCCTATGATTGCCGGCGGTCCGAGCAGTTTCGCGCCGAGCTGATGGATGCGCTGCGCATCGTCCAGCGCGGCGATCTGGCGCCAGCCGAGATGAAGGGCGCCTGGGCCGGAGAGCTCGGCCAGACCCAGTTCATGCCGTCGTCCTGGATGAAATACGCCGTCGATTTCGACGGCAACGGCAAGCGCGACCTCCTGCACAACGCGCCCGACGTGCTCGCCTCCACCGCCAATTATCTCGCGGGCTATGGCTGGCAGAAGGGCAAGGACTGGCAGCCGGGCAGTCCGAACTTCGAGGTGCTCAAGCAGTGGAACAAGAGCGAGGTCTATTCCAAGACCGTCGCCTATTTCGCCACCCAGCTCGCTCGCGCTCCTTAAACCCTTATCGGACTTATCGGACTGGGCGTTCCGCCGAAGCATCCGATGGCCCTCTCCCCACCCTTGCCAATACCTGCGCTCGCCTCGCCGACGTGAGTCGGGGCGGCTCTCGAACCAATCAATGAATTGAATATTGATTCATTTTACCTATGCGAATCGCGCAAGTAAGACTTGGGTCAAGACGCTACTCGATCGGCTTGCCGAGCCCTTGCGAGCAACTTATTTCCACAATGATCCAGATCAATTGCGTGCACTTAACTCCGTGATTCCACGGAGCTTTCTCTCCGCCTTTCGATATCTTCGAGCAAGCTCTGGGCAGGAGCGCCCTCCGGTTAAGCGTCCGTTACCTTCGCTATGCGCCCATCGCTTAGCTGCATCGCAACATCGGAACTTTCGCACTGCACCACTCTGATCTATATTCATTTCAACGATGAGGCCCGGGCAAGGGCTGAATCGAACTACAGGAGACTACCTATGCTGCTCTCGCTCATCCGCATGATCCAGGCCTTCCGGGACTATCAGCGCAATGTTGCCGAGCTGTCCCAGCTCAGCGATCGCGAACTGGCCGATATCGGCCTCGATCGCTCGGACATCCCGCGCGTTGCCGCCGGTCAGTATCAGGGCTGATATCCTTCAGCCCTCAACCGGACGAACCGATAGCGCCCGCCTCGTGCGGGCGTTGTCGTTTCCGGAGGCAGAAAACTCGATCTCGGCGATTCCACTGGCCACCGAAAAGCGCTACCTGTCCGCCCCATGACAGGATCCCTATCCAACCCCGTGCACGTGATCGGCGCCGGCCTTGCCGGCTCGGAAGCCGCCTGGCAGGTGGCCAAAGCCGGCGTGCCCGTGGTGCTGCACGAGATGCGGCCGACCCGCATGACGGAGGCGCACCGCACCGACGGGCTCGCCGAGCTCGTCTGCTCCAATTCGTTCCGCTCGGACGATGCCGCCAACAACGCCGTCGGCCTGCTGCATGCGGAGATGCGCCGGCTCGGCTCGCTGATCATGCGCGCGGCCGATGCCAACCAGGTGCCCGCCGGCGGCGCGCTGGCGGTCGACCGCGACGGCTTCTCGGCTGCGGTCACGAAGGCTCTCAACGACCACCCCCTGATCGAGATCGCCCGCGGCGAGGTTGCAGGCCTGCCGCCGGCCGATTGGAGCAACGTCATCGTTGCCACCGGTCCGCTCACCTCCGCTCCCCTGGCCGAGGCCATCCGCGCGCTGACCGACGAGAACGCGCTCGCCTTCTTCGACGCGATCGCACCGATCGTGCACCGCGAGTCCATCGACATGTCGGTGGCCTGGTTCCAGTCGCGCTACGACAAGGTCGGTCCCGGCGGCAACGGCGCCGACTACATCAACTGCCCGATGACCAAGGAGCAGTATGACGGCTTCGTCGCCGCGCTGATCGCGGGCGAGAAGACCGAGTTCAAGGAATGGGAGACCAACACGCCCTATTTCGACGGCTGCCTGCCGATCGAGGTGATGGCGGAGCGCGGCCCCGAGACGCTGCGCCACGGCCCGATGAAGCCGGTCGGCCTCACCAACCCGCATGATCCCGCCACCAAGGCCTACGCGATCGTGCAGCTGCGCCAGGACAACAAGCTCGGCACGCTCTACAACATCGTCGGCTTCCAGACGAAGCTGAAATACGGCGAGCAGCAGCGCATCTTCCGCACCATTCCGGGGCTGGAGAACGCCGAATTCGCCCGCCTCGGCGGCCTGCATCGCAACACCTTCCTGAACTCGCCAAAACTGCTCGACAATCAGTTGCGCCTGCGTGCGCAGCCGCGGCTGCGCTTTGCCGGCCAGATGACGGGCTGCGAGGGCTATGTGGAATCGGCCAGCGTCGGCCTGATCGCCGGTCTCTATGCGGCCGCGGAGGCGCGCGGCGAGACGCTTGTCAGCCCGCCCGGCACGACCGCGCTCGGCTCGCTGCTCGGCCACATCACCGGCGGCCATATCGAAACCATCGAGCCGGGCACGCGCTCGTTCCAACCGATGAACATCAATTTCGGCCTGTTCCCGCCGCTCGCGACCGTGCCGACCAAGAAGCCCGACGGCACGCGACTGCGCGGCAACGAGAAGACGGTGGCCAAGAAGCAGGCGCTGAGCGCACGGGCGCTCACCGATCTCGATCGCTGGATCGCCGATCACCTGCGCATGGCCGCCGCCGCGTGAGTTTTCGATGAGCCTCCCCAAAGACGACGCCGCAGCGCTTTCGGCGCGCTGGACCGAGGGCGTGCTGCTCAAGCGCGACGTGTTCTCGACCGTCGAGCGCGGCCGCTTCCGCGGCGAGAACGGCGAGGTCGACGCCGTGCTGCGCCGGCTCGACGAAGTGCCGTGGTGGTCGTTCCTGCTGGCGCGGCATCTGTTCGCCCGCGAGAAGCATGCTCTGGCGCGCGCCAAGGGCCTCGATGTCGGCCCCGAACTGCTCTGGGCCGGACAGCGCGCCCTGGTGCGCGGCTTCGTCGACGGCGCCGCACTGCATCTGGCAAAGCCCCATGGCGACCTCGCCTATTTCCGTTCGGCCAAGGCGGCGCTGCGCCGGCTGCGCCGTGCCGGGATCTGCCACAACGATCTCGCCAAGGAGCAGAACTGGCTGGTCGGCCGCGACGGACGCGCCTATGTGACCGACTTCCAGCTCGCGGCCTGCTTTGCGCATCGCGGCCGGCTCTACCGCATTCTCGCTTACGAGGATCTTCGGCATCTGCTCAAGCACAAGCGCTCCTATGCTCCGGAAGCGCTGACACCGCGCGAGCGGAAGATCCTCGCCAAGAAGTCCTTTGCCGCGAGCCTGTGGCTCGCCACCGGCAAGAAGGTCTACCGCGCCATCACGCGCGGCCTGTTCAACTTCACCGACCGCGAAGGCGGCGGCCGCCGGCTGGTCAATGATGCGCCGGTGCTGACCGCGTTGATCCGCAAAAATCCGGCCGTGCGCGATACCGCCATCGTCGCCTTCGCCGACCGCCGCTCCGGTGTCGGGCTCTATGCCTTCGTCGAGGCGGACCAGGCCACGCTCGAAGGCCAGTTGCGCAACGAGCTGACGGCCGCAAAGGGGCCGAAGCCGCCGGAACACATCCAGGTCGTGCACGCGCTGCCGCGCGACACCAGCGGCAAGCCCCGCACCGAGATCCTGCAACTGGTTGCCATGAACCAGCTCGATCTGATCGAGCCGATGATGAAGAACGATCAGGACCGCGCCTTCCTCAAGGACATCCTGGAACAGCGGAAAAACCTGCGCGACCGCTTCAACTTCGAGGCGGATCTGCCAACAGGCTGACGGGTTGCCCGCGCCTTGAAGCGTCCACATTGACGATAGAGAAGCGGTCGGATCATTTCGGGCGTGCGGGATCATGGGCATTGGGGGACGATGATGCGTCGTGTCGTTGGCGGCCTGATCGCGGGCTTCCTGCTGCTCATAGCGGCGCCCGCAATGGCGGACTCGGCCGCCGAGCTGATCTCGAACTTCCGCCTCAAGCACGGAGAAGTCCGTGTCGTCCGCGATGCCGTCCTCGACCGCATCGCCATGGACCAGGCCCGCGCGATGGCCGCCAAGGACAATCTCAGCCATGACGCCCTCGGATCGTTCAACCGCCGCGTCGCGCCGGCCGGCGCGGGCCGCGCCGCCGAGAACATCGCCTACGGCTACGACAATTTCGAGAAGACCCTGGGACAGTGGATCGACTCGTCCGGCCACCGCAAGAACCTGTTGCTGCACAACGCCTCCCGCGTCGGCATCGCCAGCGCCAAGAACGCCAGCGGCAAGCGCACCTATTGGGCCATGGTGATCGCGGGCGACTACGAGCCCAAGGGCAAGGGCAAGAAGAAGGACAAGGAGCCCGTCGTTGCCGTGAAGCGCGAAGCTGCCCCCGCGAGCAAGCCAAAGTCCAGCAGCTGTCACATCAAGCTGCTCAGCCTCTGCATCTGAGCTTCGGAGGACGCACTTGATCGACCTCGACCGAATACGCGCCGACACGCCGGCCGCCTCGCGGCTCGCATATCTCCACAATGCAGGCGCGGCCCTGATGCCGGCGCCGGTTGTCACAGCGATCAAGGGGCACATCGATCTGGAATGCGAGATCGGAGGCTATGCGGCCGCCGATCGCGAAGCCGACCGGCTCGACGCGGTCTACAGCTCGGTGGCGCGCCTGCTCAATGCCGCGCCCGACGAGATCGCGCTGGTGGAGAACGCGACAATCGCCTGGCAGATGGCGTTCTATTCGCTTCCGTTTCGGAAAGGAGATCGCATCCTGACCGCGGAAGCGGAATACGCCGCCAATTATGTTGCCTTCCTTCAGGTCGCCAAGCGCACCGGCGCGGTCATCGACGTGGTGCCGAGCGATGCCAGCGGCGAGCTCGACGTCGACGCGCTCGAACGGATGATCGACGAGCGGGTGAAACTGATCGCGATCACCTGGGTTCCGACCAATGGCGGGCTGGTCAATCCGGCAGCGGCGATCGGCAGGATCGCGCGGACGCACGGCATTGCCTATCTGCTCGACGCCTGTCAGGCGGTCGGCCAGATGGAAGTCGACGTCGATGCCATCGGCTGTGACATGCTGTCCGCCACGGGACGCAAATTCCTGCGCGGCCCGCGCGGCACCGGCTTTCTCTACGTCCGCCGCGCGATGCTGCAACGGCTCGAGCCGCCGATGATCGACCACTTTGCCGCCCCCTGGGTTTCACGGGACGCCTATCAATTGCGGGACGATGCCCGCCGCTTCGAGACCTGGGAGAACAACTACGCGGCCCGGCTTGGCTTGGGCGCGGCCGTCGACTACGCCCTCGAGATCGGCATCGCTCCGATCGAACAACGCTGCCGCCTGCTTGCCGGCCGCCTCCGCAGCGGCCTTGCGGCTCTTGCCGGCGTCACCATTCGCGACCTCGGACGCGCGCCGGGCGCCATCGTCAGCTTCACCATGGACGGGCATGAGGCGGACGCCATTGTCGCCGGCGCCGCTGCGGCCGGCATCACGATCGGCGCCTCGGATCCGTCGAGCACGCGCATCGATGCCGAGCTTCGCGCGTTGCCGCATGTGGTGCGGGCGTCACCGCATTATTACAACACGGAAGCCGAGATCGACAGGTTGGTCGAGCATCTGGCGGGTCTGGCTTCGCGATAGGAGAAGCGTGCCGCTCACGTGCAGCGCGCGCGCAATCCGGATGCGCTGAGCCTGGCCATCACCTCGTCGAGATGCGCAGCATCGCGGGTCTCGATGACGAGCTGCAGGAGCGTCGCCTTGGCCGGCAGCTCGGAGAAGGTGCGCTGGTGCGAGACCTCGATGATGTTGGCGCCGGCTTCGGCGAGCAGCGCGGCCACCGCGGCCAATTGTCCGGGTCTGTCAGGGATATCGAGCGAGAGCTGGGTCAGCCGCCCTTCGCGCGCGAGCTCGCGCGTGAGAACGGATGCGATCAGCCGCGTGTCGATATTGCCGCCGCTCAGGACGAGACCGACCATCTGGCCGGCAAAGCGGGGCGGATCGGACATCAGCGCGGCGAGGCCGGCGGCGCCGGCGCCCTCCACGACGGTCTTCTCGATCGAGATCAGGGTCGCTACCGCGCGCTCGAGCTCGGCTTCGTTCACCAGCGCAATGTCGTCGACAAGGCGGCGGACGATTTCGGTGGTGATCTTGCCCGGCGATTTCACCGCGATGCCTTCGGCGAGCGTATCGCCGCGCGCCGGCAGATTGCCGCCGTGAATGGCGTTGTACATCGAAGGATAGAGCCAGGCCTCGACGCCCAGGATTCGCAATGACGGCTTGATCGATTTCGCGGCGATGGCGATGCCGCTGATCAGGCCGCCGCCGCCGATCGGGACCACCAGCGTATCGAGCTCGGGGACCGCTCGCATCATCTCCAGCCCGACGGTGCCCTGCCCCGCGATCACGAGCGGATCGTCATAGGGGTGGACGAAGATCATGCCGCGGGCTTCGCCATGGTGACGCGCGAACGCGGCCGCTTCCTCCAGCGTCGCGCCGGTGACGACCACTTCCGCGCCGTGATGCCTGGTGTTCTCGACCTTCACCATCGGCGTGCCGACCGGCATGACGATGGTGGCGGGAATGCCGAGCCGCTTGGCGTGGTAGGCGACGCCCTGGGCGTGGTTTCCGGCGGACATGGCGATGACGCCGCGCGCACGCTCCTCCGGCGTCAGTGCGGTGAGACGGTTGAGCGCGCCGCGCTCCTTGAACGACGAGGTGAACTGAAGGTTCTCGAATTTGAGCCAGATCTCGCAGCCGCAGATGCCGCTCAGCGTGCGGCTGTAGCTGCAGGGCGTCTCGACGACGGCGCCGCGAATGGTGTCGGCGGCGGCTTGAACGTCACCAGGTGCGACCGGAAAGCCGCTGAGATCGGGCGATGTGGTTTGGGACAATTCAGCCATGGGACAGCATAGAGCATCCGGCGGTTCGAGGCGATAAGCCAGCCGCTATTTGGTAAATTCCCGGGAACGTGAAGCCCGCCACAGCGTCCAGAGCGTGCGCAGCCGCGAGGTCGGCTGCAGCGCGAACGGATTTCGGCCGGGCTGCGACAGGCGCTTGAGATCCGCCCCGACCTGACTCAGCGGCAGGAACGCCGGACGCACCGCTGCCTGAACGTCCGCCAGCAGCGACAAGGCCGTGGTCAAGTGCTGTTGCGCCTCGCCGGCGAGCTGCTCCAGCACGGCGCGCAGGTTCGGCGTCTCCTTGCCGGCAAACACGTCCTCCACCTGGCAGCCATGGCTCGCCAGCACCTGCTGCGGCAGGAACAGCTGCCGGTGCGAAGCATCGCGCGGCAGATTCGTGATGACCTGCGCGATGCCCTGCGCCAGCCCGGCGTGACGGGCGAGATGTTCGACCGCCCCCGACGGCGGCGCCAGAATCCGCGCCGCCAGACCAAACAACGCCGAACAGGTCGCGGCCAGATAGCCCTCCAGCGCCGCCATGGTCGGCATCGGGTCGTTGTAGAGGTCGAACTGGTGCTCCTCGACCAGCAGCGACAGCGGTTCGACCGGCAGGTCGAAATCACGGATCGCCCGCAGCAATTCGGCCGCCACCGGATTGCCCTCGGCACTGCCATGGACGAGGCCCGAGAACAGGTCGGTCCACCATTGAAAGCGGATCTCGCCGGGCAAAGGCTGGCTCACCTGGTCGCGGACGCGGACGATCTCGACATTGAAAGCGTAGAGCGCAAGCAGCGCCCGGCGCTCGGCGGCGGGCACGAACAGGCTCGCGGCATAGCGCGGAAAGTCGTGGCGGCGCACGAGATCGGCGCAGAAGCTGGCGGAATCGGGCGGCGGCGCGGCGCTGCTCATGTGCTGTTCATGGCACCGCGATCAGAGCAGCCGCAACCCGCCGCCGCTCGCCGATCATGATGTTGTAGGTGCGCACGGCAGGTCCGGTCTGCATGGTGTCCAGCACCACCCTCACCGCTTTCAAGGCCTGGCGCAGCTCCGGCGGCGGCAGCCAGAGCCCAGTTCCGGTGCCGATCAGGAGCGTGTCGATGCCGTTGGCGGCCGTGAACACCCGATCGAGCGAGTAGCGGTCGATCTTCTGGGGATCCGTCACGTCCCAGGCCCAGATCGCGTCAGGCAGGCACAGCAGCGAGCCCCGGTGCGACATGCCGGCGAAGGCGAAGCCGCCCTTGCCATAGGCCTCGATCGGCGCCGAGCGCGGGAAATGGGGTGCGTTGGGATCGCCGGCCATGAGCTTGGTCCGAATGAGCTTACTGCCCTCGCCAACTCGTGCGGGGGCGTGCGGTTCGGATCATGCCTTGTTTTTCTTCGCCGGTGTCGCCGTATCGGGCGCATCCTCTCGATGCTCGCCGACGCCGAGATAGATCAGGATCGGAGCCGCGATGAAGATCGAGGTGTAGGTGCCGACCAGCACCACGCCGAACATCATCACCGCGGTGAAGCTGTGGATCGCGTGCCCGCCGAACAAGAGCAGCGCCAGCAGCGCCAGCGTCACCGTGAAGTGGGTGATGATCGAGCGCGACAGCGTCGAGTTGATGGATTCGTTGAGCAGCTGCGGCATCGGCATCTTCTTGTAGCGACGCAGCATTTCACGGATGCGGTCGTAGATGACGACGGTGTCGTTGAGCGAATAGCCCAGAATGGTCAGCAGCGCGGCGATGCTGGTCAGGTCGAAATCAACCTGGCTGATCGACATGAATCCGATCGTCAGCACGATGTCGTGCACGTTGGCGATCATGGCGCCCAGTGCGAACTGCCATTCGAACCGGAACCAGAGATAGATCAGGATCGAGACGATCGCGAGCATCAGGCCGACCATGCCGTAGGCCAGGAGCTCGCCCGCGACGCGCGGTCCGAGCACCTCGACACGACGGTATTCGATGGAATCGCCGAGCGCGCTGCGCACCTTCTGCACGGCATCCTGCTGCGCCTTGTCGCCGCCGGGCTGTTCGGCAACGCGGATCAAGACATTCTCGGGACCGCCAAACTGCTGCAGCTGGATTTCGCCAAGACGCAAGCCATCCAGCGTCGTGCGCATCGCCGCGATGTCGGCGGCGCCGGACTTCGCCCGCACCTCCAGCAGCGTGCCGCCCTTGAAGTCGATGCCGAGGTTCAGCCCGTGGGTGAAGAACAGTATGATGGCGACGATCGAGAGCGCCGCCGAGATCGGGAAGCTGATGCGGCGGAAGCGCGTGAAATCGAAATGCGTGTCGTCCGGGACGATACGCAGCGACGGCAGCACGCCGAGCGCGGCGATCACGGTGAGGACGGCAATCAGAATGCCAAGCCCGATGAGAACGTAGTATGTCACGGTCTTAGCTCCTAGATCGGCACGCTCTGCGGCCGCTTCCACCGCACCCACCCCGCGACGATGAGCCGGGTCATGGTGAAGGCGGTGAACACCGTGGTGATGATGCCGATGCCCAGCGTCACGGCGAAGCCGCGCACCGGGCCGGTGCCGATGTAGAACAGCACCGCGGCGGCAATGAAGGTCGTGATGTTGGAATCGAGGATGGTCGCCAGCGCCCGCTTGAAGCCGGCGTCGATCGCCGAAATCGCGTTGCGGCCGCCGCGCAGCTCCTCGCGGATGCGCTCGTAGATCAGCACGTTGGAGTCCACCGCGATGCCGACGGTGAGCACGATGCCGGCGATGCCGGGCAGCGTCAGCGTGGCGTTGAGCAGCGACAACAGGCCGAAGATCATGGCGACGTTGATGGCCACCGCGATGTTGGCGAACACCCCGAACAGCCGGTAGGTCAGCAGCATGAAGACGATGACGAGGATCGAGCCGACGTAAGCCGCCAGCTCGCCCTTCTCGATCGAGTCCTGGCCGAGGCCCGGACCGACAGTGCGCTCCTCGACCACGGTGAGCGGCGCCGGCAGCGCGCCGGCACGCATCAGGATCGCGAGATCGTTGGCGGACTGGACCGTGAAGCTGCCCGAGATCTGGCCCTGACCGCCCGTGATCGGCTCGTTGATTCGGGGCGCGGAGATCACCTTGTTGTCGAGCACGATCGCAAAGGGCAGCCCGACATTCTCTTGCGTGGCCTGCGCGAATTTGCGCGCGCCCGAAGTATTGAACTTGAAGCTGACGACCGGCTCACTCGTACGCTGGTCGAAGGTCGCCTGGGCATCGATCAAATCGCCGCCGGCGACCAGGACCTGCTTCTTGACCACATAGGGCGTCGGCGGCGGCGACGCGCTCATCAGCAGCTCGGATTCCGGCGGCAACCTGCCCTGCTGCGCCTGGTCCGGCGACACGGTCGTGTCGACCATGCGGAATTCCATCTTCGCGGTCTCGCCGAGCAGCTTCTTCAGGCGGGTCGGATCCTGCAGGCCGGGGACCTGCACCAGGATGCGGTCATTGCCCTGGCGCTGGATCACGGGCTCGACGGTGCCGAGCTCGTTGACGCGGCGTTCGACGATCTGGATCGACTGCTCGATGGTCTTGCGCAGACGATCGAGCATTGCGGCCTGCGGGACGCTGAGGCGGATCACCCCGCCGCCGGCATCCGTCACCTCGAGGTCGCGCTGACCGCTGGATCCCATCAGGCCGCCCAGCGGCTGAGACAATTCGCGCAGCTTGCCGAGCGCAGTCTGGACGTCGGATTCCTTGGTGATGCGAACTTCGGCCGCATCGTTGCGCACGATGACGCCGCCAGTGAAGCCGATCTTGGCATCGCGCAGCGTCCGGCGGACGTCGTCGCGGACCTGGTCGAGCCGTTCCTTCTTCACGTAGTTGGAGTCGACCTCGAGCAGCAGGTAGGAGCCGCCCTGGAGGTCGAGGCCGAGCACGAGCCGGCGCTGCGCCCATGCCGGCCAGGTCTTGACCTGGGCCTCGGGGAAGAAGTTCGGGACCGCGCAGAGGCACACGATCAGCGCCGTCAGGATGATCCCGAGCGCCTTCCACCGCGTGAAATACAACATCGACTGGACCTGTCAGATCAGGAGACTTGAGATGCTCGCGAACGCGCTCACTTCGACGCGGCGTCGTCCTTGGCGGCGTCCTTCGCGCTATCCTTGGATTCCTTCGCCGGCTCGCCCTTGGCACGCACGCCGGAGATCATCTGGCGCATCTGTCGCACCCGCACGCCGTCGGAAATCTCGAACTCGATCTGGTCGTCGTCGACGACCTTGGTGACCTTGCCGACGAGGCCGCCCGAGGTCACGACGGTGTCGCCACGGCGGATGTTCTTCACGAGGTCCGCGTGCTCGCGGACCTTCTTCTGCTGCGGACGCAGAATCAGGAAGTACATGATCACGAAGATCAGGGCGAACGGCAGCAGCGACATCAACATGCTGTTGGTGTCACCGGCGCCCGCAGCCTGGGCATACGCAGGGGTAATCAGCATTCGGACAATCCTCGTGGGAACGGGGGAAAACCGGTCAGGCCTTCAAAGGCGACCGGTTCGGTCAAATTCGCGCGGACTATAGCGGCCATTGCCCCAATTGCAACGCTGCCAGACCGCCCTTTTAGCCACCTTGCGGCGGCTCCTCAGGCCCGATAAGGCTGCGTTCTCAGGAACTTCGGACATGCCCAAAAACCTTAGCAAAAGCCCGGCCGGCAAAGGCCCCCGTACCCCTGCCGGAAAGCCGGCCCGCGTCGCGGCAAATCGCCCCAAGGGGACGATCAAGAGGACCGTCAAAGCCCCTCGCGAGGCAACGCCCAACCACTCCCAGGAGCGCATTGTCCGCGCGCTGGAGACCATTGCGGCGCACCTCTCCGCTCAGGGCCGCCCGGCCCTCGAGCCTGAGTCGTTCGAACGGGCAGATGCCTATGTCTGGCATCCCGACGGCCGCCTCGCGCCCGTGCCGCGGGTCAGCCGCGTCGAGCTGTTCCTGCTCAAGGGCATCGACCGGATGCGCGACATCCTGATGGAGAACACCGAGCGCTTCGCAGCCGGCCTGCCCGCCAACAACGCCCTGCTCTGGGGCGCGCGCGGCATGGGCAAATCGTCGCTGGTGAAGGCCGCGCATGCCAGCATCAACGCGGACCGCAAGCTGGCCGACAGGCTGAAGCTGATCGAGATTCACCGCGAGGACATCGAAACGCTGCCGATGCTGATGGAGAAGCTCCGCGACGCCAGCTTCCGTTTCATCGTGTTCATCGACGACCTCTCCTTTGACGGCAATGACGCGTCCTACAAATCGCTCAAGGCCGTGCTCGAAGGCGGCATCGAGGGCCGTCCCGAGAATGTCATCCTCTACGCCACCTCCAACCGCCGTCATCTGCTGGCGCGCGACATGATCGAGAACGAGCGCTCGACCGCGATCAATCCCGGCGAAGCCGTCGAGGAGAAGGTCTCACTGTCCGATCGCTTCGGCCTCTGGCTCGGCTTCCACCGTTGCAGCCAGGACGAATACCTCGCCATGGTGCGCGGCTATTGCGGCCATTTCGGCGTCAAGGCCGACGATGAGGCGCTGGAGCGCGAGGCGCTGGAATGGTCGACCACCCGCGGCTCACGCTCGGGCCGCGTCGCCTGGCAATTCGTGCAGGAGCTGGCGGGCCGGCTGGGCGTCAAACTGACGGCGAAGTAGCGGGCCAAGCCGTCGCCTCGCCCACAACTGTCATTCCCCGCGAAGGCGGGGAATCCAGCACGCCGCGGCTTCTCGGCTCAACAATAATCGTCTCTGGAATGCTGGATCGCCCGCCCAGTGCGCAACTGCGCACAAGGCGGACGATGACAGCTTGCATGTGGTGATGGCTTGGCCTGCTTCGGGCCCTCGCCTCACGCCCCGTTCAGGAATTGAAGCGGATCAACCGGGCTCGATCCCTTGCGGATCTCAAAGTGGAGCTGCGGCGACGCCACCTCCCCGGATTGACCCGACTTGGCAATGACTTGACCGCGCTTGATGGTGTCGCCGCGCTTCACCAACAGCTCACTCGCATGGGCATATGCGGTGACGTAGCCGTTGGAGTGCCGAACCAGGACCAGATTGCCGTAACCTTTCAGCTCGTTGCCGGAATAGGCGACGACGCCGTCTTCGGCCGCCTTGACCGGCGTCCCCTCGGGCACCGCGAGATTGATGCCGTCGTTGGACTTGCCGTTGGTCTTGGCGCCGTAGCTCGTGACCACCTTGCCGCGCACCGGCCAGCGGAAGGTCGGCAGCGCGCTGGTGGTCTCCGCAGCCTTGGCCGGGGTCTCGGCGGGCTTCTCTTCGACATTGGTGGTGGCCTGGGCGAGGCGCGCGCTCTGCACGGGCGCGCCGGCCGCGGCCATCTTGGTGGCGGGCGCGGGAGCGGCTGCAACGGGCTGCAGCGTGCCCGCAACCGGAGCGGCCGTGACAGGAGCTGCGGCAACCGGCGCCGCGACGGCGGCGGTCTTTGCGCCGGGCACGGTCAGCTTGGCGCCGAGCTTGAGCTTGGCCGACGGATCGAGACCGTTGGCACGGGCAAGCTCGGCCGACGAGATATGGTTCTTGCGGGCAATGCTGGCGAGCGTGTCGCCACGATTGACGAAGTGAGTGCTCGGCGGCGCAGCCATGACGGCAACCGGCTTCGCAGCGGGAGCTGCCGCGACCGGAGTTAGCGCAGGAGCCGGCGCAGCCGCCGTCGCCGGATGCGGGATGATCAGTTGCTGGCCGGGCGACAGCGCGCGCGGGCCCTTGTAGCCGTTGGCGGCAAGGATCGCCTGCGGCGTGACGTGATAGCGCTTGGCGAGCACCTCCAGCGTATCGCTGGTGCCGACGATGATCTTGGTCCCGCCGGCCGGCTGGGCAGCCGCGACCGAGCGCGACGGCACGGTGGCCGTGGTCTCCAGACGCGGTTGCGCCGGCGGCGCGTAGGAGCCGACGCCGCGCCCGCCTCCGGACACTCCGCCACCTGCCGCAACGGGATAGGATTGCGGGGCGGAAACCGCCGGCGGCGGCAAGGGCTGCGACTGATAGGAGCCGGGTTGGGTCTGCGGCCGCGCATATTGCGGCAGCTCACGCTGCGGCGGCGGGGCCTGCTGCACCGAACCGGTCGCTTCGGAGGAGAAGGGATTGGAGAAATTCGACTGGGACAGTCGCGACGACATGTCGGCGCTGCACCCTGCGAAGCTGAAGGAGATCAGCGCCAGCACCGCGACCTGCGGCACGCGGCGCGAGTAAAGCAACTCGGCGACAGCGGACATGGTTACTCACTCGTACGCAACAGAACTGGTCTTTTAAGTAAACACGTACCGAGTAAATAACGGCTTAACCCTCCCAATAAGATATTGGCCGCACAGCCGATCCGGAGATCTACAGCTCCCGCGCCACCCCGGGCAGCGCCGGCACGAAGCGGACATCGACGAGTTCCTTGCGCTCGATCCCGGCCGCGCTGCGGGTCAGGCGGATCAGCGTCTGCACGCCCTGATGCGGACCGACCGGGGCGATCAGGATGCCGCCAACCTCCAGCCGCTCGATCAGATTCTCCGGGATCTGCTCCATCGCGGCGGTGACGATGATGCGATCGAACGGGCCGATATTGGGCGGCAGATTGAGGCCGTCGCCAAGCATCACCTCGACATTGTGACAGCCGAGCTTTTCGAGCCTAGCGCGTGCCGTGTCCGCAAGCCTGCGATAGCGCTCGACCGTCAGGACCTGGCCGGCGAGCCGCGACAGCACGGCAGCCTGATAGCCGGAACCGGTGCCGATCTCGAGCACGCGGTGCCGCTTCTGGAGCTGCAGCTGCTCGGTCATGTAGGCCACGACGAAGGGCTGGCTGATGGTCTGCCCGCAGGCGATCGGCAGCGCGCTGTCGCGGTAAGCCCCGTCGCGATCGGCCTCGTCGACGAATTGTTCGCGCGGCACCTCCTCCATGGTTCGCAGCACCGCCTGATCGCTGATGCCCCGACGCCTCAGCGTGAGCTGAAACATCATCTTTTCCGGCGGGTGCTGATGGGAGGTCATTGCCTGCTTGTGCTGTCTTGGCCGGCCCGGCGGGCGTCGAGCCCGGGCAGGAGAATCATGTTCCTGCTCAGGAACTCATGGTAGCGTTCGTATGGCGCATTTAACCACAGATTGGCTTGCCGCGGACGAAGCTGCGACGACCATTTTCAGGCATCCGTCGGTCGAAACGCGCATTGCGTCAATTCGTGATATCTGCGAACGTTTTCGGCAATGGGCAAGGACTCAACCATGACCGCGACAGGGCTTTCCGGCCGCTCTGTATTCCTCGTCGAGGACGAGGTGATGATCAGGATGATGGTCGCGGACATGCTCGAGGAGCTCGGCTACAAGGTCGCGGCCGAGGCGGGCGACATCAACGAGGCCATGCGGCTCGCCCAGGCGACCGAGTTCGACATCGCCATTCTCGACGTCAACGTCAATGGCAAGGTGATCTCGCCGGTCGCCGACGTGATCAAGGCCAAGGGCTGCCCGTTCATCTTCGCCACCGGCTACGGCTCCTCCGGCCTGCCCGAGCAGTACCGCGACCGGCCGGCGCTCCAGAAGCCGTTTCAGCTCGAGGCGCTTGGCAAGACCATCGAAGCCGCGCTCCGCGGCGGCGGATAAGCAGCTATTTCAGCATTGCGCTGAGCTCTTCCGAAAACGCCTCATTGGTGCGATCGAGCCTCAGCGGGGTGACCGAGACGTAGCGCTCGCGAAGCGCCGCCAGATCGGTGCCGTCAGCCGGCGTGTCCATCATGGCGGCGCGCTCGAAGCCGATCCAGAAATAGGGATTGCCCCGGCCGTCCTTGCGCTCGTCGACCCGCAGGAAACCGAGATTGCGCTTGCCCTGGCGGGTGACGCGGATGCCGAGCACATCCTCCGGCGCGCAGGACGGGAAGTTGACGTTGATGACGGTGTCCTTCGGGATGCCGGCGGCGATCACCTTGCGCAGGATGTCGGGCCCGAACTTGCGCGCGGTGTCCCACGGCGGGCGCTCGCGGGTCTCGACGCTGAACTCCTGCGACAGCGCGAACGACGGCAGGCCCAGAATGGTGCCCTCCAGCGCGCCGGCGATGGTGCCGGAATAGACCACGTCCTCGGCAACGTTGCGGCCTTTGTTGACCCCGGACAGCACGACGTCGGGCAGCTTGGGCCCAAGGATATGGCGCGCGCCCATGATGACGCAGTCGGTCGGCGTGCCGCGCACGGCAAAATGCCGAGGCCCGACTTCGCGCAGGCGCAACGGATCGTTCAACGACAGCGAATGCGACACGCCGGACTGGTCGAGCTCGGGCGCCACCACCCAGACGTCGTCGGACAGAGCGCGCGCGATCTCCTCCACGATCTGGAGGCCGGGGGCGTGGATGCCGTCGTCATTGGTGCAGAGAATGCGCATGCGAAAGGTTCGATTCCGGAAAGCGGGGTCTGAGCCGTCTTATCCGGCTGGGGCCGATCAGGCAAACCGGGTGATTGCGGTCTGGCGGCAGGTTCCCGGCCGGGGCCGGTCAGCGGCGGATGCGCCATTGCGGCAGAAAGCGCGCCAGCCGGCCTTCCGCCCGCAGCTGCATTGCCGGTACGGCCGGACTCAGGACGGGGGCCTCGATCACGCCGAGCGCCCTCAGCTGCGCGACGAACGGGTCCGACGCCGGCGCCTGCGGAAAGCGCTCGCGGGCCACCGTCAGCGCCTTGTCGAAATCGGCTGCATTCACCCCGGGCTTGGCCCGCCGGCTCTGCACGAGATGGTCGTCCCAGAGCTGCGCGATCTCGATGTCGAGCACGCCGCGCAGGCGCTGATCGACGGCCTGAATGCCGGCCCCCGTCACCGCCCATTGTCGACCGATCCAGAAGATGTCGCGGTGCAAGGCCATGAAGGGGGCGGGGTTCGCGTTGTCGAGGGGCCGGCAGGATAGCCGGCCGCCCGATCTTCGCAACGCGATTCTCGTCATGCCGCGTTTTCTTGACGCGAACCGGTATCCACTTCGCTCGAAAACGCTTTAGTCGCGCGCGATCACCTTCACTCCGCCCATATAAGGCTGGAGCACGTCGGGGACGGCGATCGAGCCGTCCTCCTGCTGATAGGTTTCCATCACGGCGATCAGCGCGCGGCCGACCGCGGTGCCGGAGCCGTTCAGCGTGTGCACGAAGCGCGGCTTGCCGTCCGGCCCGCGCGAGCGCGCATCCATGCGCCGCGCCTGGAAGTCGCCGCAGACCGAGCAGCTGGAGATCTCGCGGAACATGCCGCCCTCGCCCTGCCCGGGCATCCAGACCTCGATGTCATAGGTTTTTTGCGACGAGAAGCCCATGTCCCCCGCGCACAGCGTCATCACGCGATAATGCAGATCGAGCTTCTGCAGCACCTGCTCGGCGCAGGACAGCATCCGCTCCAGCTCGTCCTTGCTGGTCTCCGGCGTCGTGATCGAGACCAGCTCGACCTTGGTGAACTGGTGCTGGCGGATCATGCCGCGCGTGTCGCGCCCGGCAGCTCCGGCCTCCGCGCGGAAGCAAGGCGTCAGCGCGGTGAGCCGCATCGGCAGCTGCTTCTCGTCGAGGATGGATTCGCGCGCGAGATTGGTGAGCGAGACTTCGGCGGTCGGGATCAGGCCGAGGCGCTCGGTCCTCAGCCGCTCCTGGTCGGGCGCAACGAGAAGCTCGCCCTTGATCGCCCAGAACTGATCGTCCTCGAATTTCGGCAATTGTCCGGTGCCGAACATCACTTCGTTGCGCACCAGCAGCGGCGGGTTGATCTCGGTATAGCCGTGCTCGGTGGTGTGCAGGTCGAGCATGAACTGGCCGATCGCACGTTCGAGCCGCGCGAGGCCCTTCTTCAGCACCACGAAGCGCGCGCCGGAAAGCTTTGCCGCCGCCTCGAAGTCCATGTAGCCGAGCGCGGTGCCGAGATCGTCGTGCAGCTTCGGCGCGAAATTGTAGTTGCGCTTGTTGCCGAACACGTGGCGCTGCACGTTGCCGTGCTCGTCGACGCCATCGGGCACCTCGTCGAACGGAATGTTCGGGATCGCGGACAGCTCTCTGCTCAGCTCCTCGTCGGCGGCCTTCGCGGCGGCTTCGAGCTGCGGCATCGTGGTCTTGAGCTCGGCGACCTCGGCCATCAGCTTGGCGGCGCGCGCCTCGTCCTTGGCCTTCTTGGCGTCGCCGATCTCCTTGGAGGCCGCGTTGCGCCGCGCCTGTGCCTGCTCGGACGCGAGAATCGCCGCACGCCGCGTCTCGTCGATCGCGAGCAGCGCGGCCGACAACGGCTTCAGACCCCGCCGGGCGAGACCGGCGTCGAAGGCTTGCGGATTGTCGCGGATCGATTTGATGTCGTGCATGGCTGTGGTCCTGGGCTTGTTGCAAGCCTGCAAATTCTCGATTTGCATTCATGCAAATGGCCGCTCCCCCTAGCACAGCTGTCATCATCCGCGAAGGCGGATGATCCAGTATTCCAGAGACGCGGTGATTCCTGGAAGGGCCGCGGCGTACTGGATTCCCCGCCTTCGCGGGGAATGACACCGAGGGGGCGGAGCCGCCCCTACTCCGCCGGATTGGCCGGCGTCGACACGTCGGTGCCGGTAGCCGCTTGCGAGGCCGCGGCCTTCCGCTCCACCATACCGACCGCGATGATCGAGCCCTCGTAGAGCGCCATCAGGGGGATCGCGAGCGAGCACTGGCTGAGCACATCGGGCGGCGTCAGCACGGCGGCGATGACGAAGGCGATGACGATGAAATAGCGGCGCTTCTCGCGCAGCATCTTCGAGCTGACGATGCCGATCCGGCCGAGCAGAGTCAGGATCACCGGAAGCTGGAAGGCGATGCCGAAGGCGAAGATCAGCGACATCATCAGCGACAGATATTCGCCGACCTTGGGCAGGAGCTGGATCTGCGCGGTCTCGTCGCCGCCGGCCTGCTGCATGCCGAGCGAGAAGCGGACCAGCATCGGCAGCACGACGAAATAGACCAGCGCCGCGCCGAGCACGAAGAAGAACGGAGTCGCGACCAGATACGGCAGGAAGGCCTGCTTCTCGTGCTTGTAGAGGCCGGGCGCGACGAATTTGTAGATCTGGGTCGCGACGATCGGGAACGAGATGAAGCCCGCGCCGAACAACGCGAGCTTGAGCTGGGTGATGAAATATTCCAGCAGCGCCGTGTAGATAAACTTGGAGTTCTCGGGGCCCGCGATCCACACGAACGGCCAGACCAGCACGTTGTAGATCTGCTTGGCGAAGAAGAAGCAGAAGATGAAGGCTATGCCAAAGCCGAGCAGCGCCTTGATCAGCCGCGAGCGCAGCTCGATCAGATGGTCCATCAGCGGGGCTTTGCTGGCCTCGATATCGGCGTCGGTCATGACGCTTTGGCGTCCTTGATCGCTTCGGAGGGCGCGGTGTCCTGCGCCACCTTTGCCTGCTCGACCTCACGGGTGATCGCAAGCGGCTCGTTGGCAGCCGCATGCGCTTCGGCTTCCATGAAAGTCGCGGGCGTCGGCGCTTCCGGAGTGGTAGGAGCGACAGGCGGTTCGACAGCCGTGGTCGTCGGCGTCTCTGCGGGCTTGTCCAGCGCATCGACGCGGAGCGCGTCGCTGACGTCCTTTTGGAGCGAGGTCAGCGGATTGAATCCGGTGGCAGCTTCCTTGACCTCGTCAAAACTCTTCTTGAGGTCGGCCATCTCGGCCTCGCGCATCGCTTCCTGAAACTGGCCCTGGAATTCGGCGGCCATCTTGCGCGCCTTGCCCATCCATTGTCCGACCATGCGCAGCACGCCCGGCAGCTCTTTCGGGCCGATGGCGATCAGGGCCACGACCCCGATGAGGACCAGTTCACTCCACCCGATGTCGAACATGAGGTCTTCCGTTCACGCGAAGCCGCAACCGGCCCAATCCCTTGCGCGCAGGATCGGGGCCGCCCTACCCGCGTCTCGCGTGCTGCTTTCGGCTCAGACGGCCTTGCTGCCGACGTCGGTCCGCGCCGCGGTCGGTGCACCATTGTGCTCGATCGACTTGGCCGGCTCGGGCTTCTCGGCGGACTTGTCGTCGTCCTGCATGCCCTTCTTGAACGCCTTGATGCCTTGCGCCACGTCGCCCATCAGATCCGAAATCTTCCCGCGGCCGAACAGCAGCAGGACCACTGCGATCACCAGGATCCAGTGCCAAATGCTGAGAGAACCCATCCTGCAACCCTCCAAACGCGCATAGCCGGGGACCCGGCCGATCTTACCGAAACCTAGGCTTGGCAGGCCTCAAAAACAAGGACCAAGGCAGCGCCAATTCGCTGTCGGCGCTACGTAATCTTGCTAGTGTTAACCGGTCGCAGGGGACCGTAAGCGGACGGTACGTCAGTCCTCGCTGCCGCCCTCGCCGCGATCCTCAGTGCCGGCTTCCGCAGTCGTTTCCGGAGTCTCGGGCTCGACCGCAGGTGCGAGCGCCAAATCGAGGTCATCGCCCGGTTCCAACGGATCCTCGTCCTCGCGCAGCGTCGGATCGTCAGACGGTGTCGGCACGCTGAATCCGGTCGGCAGGCGCGAATCCAGGAGACCCGTGCCTTTCAGCTCCTCGAGGCCCGGCAGGTCGCCGAGCTGTTCCAGGGTGAACTGCGACAGGAAGTCCTCCGTGGTTCCAAAGGTCAGCGGACGGCCCGGCGTCTTGCGCCGGCCACGCGGCTTGATCCAGCCGGTCTCCAGCAGCACGTCGAGCGTGCCCTTCGAGGTGACGACGCCGCGGATCTCCTCGATCTCGGCGCGCGTCACCGGCTGGTGATAGGCGATGATCGCCAGCACCTCGATCGCGGCGCGTGACAGGCGGCGGGTCTCGGTGCTTTCCCGCGTCATCAGCCAGGCGAGATCGCCGGCCGTGCGGAAGGTCCATTTGTTGGCGACGCGGACGAGATTCACCCCGCGCAAGGAATAGTCGGCCTGGAGCTGTTCCAGCGCGGCCTTGACGTCGACCCCTTCGGGCATGCGCTTGGCCAGCGTCGCGGTGTCCAGCGGTTCA
The DNA here is from genome assembly GCF_004570865.1 of Bradyrhizobium frederickii. Lineage (GTDB taxonomy): Bacteria > Pseudomonadota > Alphaproteobacteria > Rhizobiales > Xanthobacteraceae > Bradyrhizobium > Bradyrhizobium frederickii. The sequence goes on along the minus strand of NZ_SPQS01000021.1, from coordinate 42,483 downwards.
CTCGAAGCGAACAGCAGCGCTTCCAGCAGCCGCAATTCCTCGGGACGTGCCTGGGATTCGTTCTCCATCGGCTCGGCCTCTTCTACCCGCACTTCAGCCAGGCTTGCCATGGCAGATTCTCCTTCTTGCACTTAAGCGACCGGCGCATCAGGCGCAGGAGCTGCGTCCGGGACCGGTTTTGGGCGCCCCTTCCGGAAATAGATGGGCGCAAACGCCTCTTTCTGATTCAGTTCCAGCTGACCTTCGCGCACCAGTTCCAGCGCGGCGGCAAAGCTGGAGGCGAACACCGTCGCGCGCTGCGTGGGATCGGCGACATGCCTGACCAGAAAATCGTCCAGCACGCCCCAGTCGTCCTGTTCGTTGAGGCTGCCGACCAGCCGCTCCAGCGTGGCGCGCGCTTCGGCGAGCGACCACACCGTGCGCTTGGCCAGATGCACGCTCGCCAGCACGCGCGATTGGCGCTGCGCGGCATAGGCGGTGAGCAGATCGTACAATGTCGCGGTGTATTTCGGATGCTTGATCTCGGCGATCTGCTCGGGCTCGCCGCGCGGGAAGATGTCGCGCTGCAATTGCGGCCTGTTCATCAGGCGGTTGGCGGCTTCGCGAATGGCTTCCAGCCGGCGCAGGCGGTTGGCGAGCGCGGTGGCCATCTGCTCGGCGCTCGGGCCCTCCGCGCTCGGCGGCTCGGGCAGCAGCAGGCGCGACTTCAGGAAGGCGAGCCACGCCGCCATGACGAGATAGTCGGCGGCAAGCTCGAGCCGGATCTTTCGCGCCGCCTCGATGAAGTGGAGATATTGGTCGGCCAGCGCCAGGATCGAGATCTTGGCAAGGTCGACCTTCTGCTGCCGCGCCAGCGCGAGCAGCAGGTCAAGCGGGCCCTCATAGCCCTCGACATCCACCACCAACGCCGGCTCACCCTCGGCAAGCTCTGCGGGCCGCCCGGTTTCGAAGGATAGAATTTCTGCGGTCATGCGGATGCCGTGGTTGTCCGTGCGATCAATGCGTCCAGCTCAGCGCGTGCGGCCTCGCGGTCGAGCGGCTGCGGCGCCTTGCGCGCGCCGAGCGCGGCATTCGCCCGCTCCAGCGCCCGGCCCGACAGCAGAGGCGTCTGACCGGCAACCGCACGCATCTCCTCGATATTGCCGTTGCAATGCAGGGCCACATCGCAGCCGGCCGCGAAGATGGCGCGGGTCCGTTCGGCGATATTCCCCGACAGCGCGTTCATCGACACGTCATCACTCATCAACAAACCCTGGAACCCGATTGCGCCGCGAATCACGTCAGCAATCATTGTCGCAGATGTCGTCGCCGGATGGGCGGGGTCGACCGCGCTAAACACAACATGTGCAGTCATGGCCATCGGCAGGTCCGACAGCGGCTTGAACGCCGCGAAGTCGGTCCGTTCCAGCTCGTCCCTCGGCGTATCAACCGTCGGCAACTTGAAATGGGTGTCCGCGGTGGCGCGGCCATGACCGGGAATGTGCTTAAGGACCGGCAGCACGCCGCCCTGCTCCAGCCCTTCGGTGACGGCGCGCGCGATCGCCGCGATCTTGACCGGTTCGGTGCCGTAGGCCCGGTTCCCGATGACGGCATCGGCGCCCGCGACCGGCACGTCGGCCAGCGGCAAGCAATCCACGGTAATGCCGAGATCGGCCAGGTCAGCCGCGATCAGGCGGGCGGACAGGCGCGCCGCAGTGAGGCCAAGCGCCGAATCAGTGTCGTACAAGGTCGAGAACACGGCGCCCGGCGGATAGACCGGCCAGTGCGGCGGACCGAGCCGCTGCACCCGTCCGCCTTCCTGGTCGATCAGGACGGGCGCGTCGGCGACACCGACCTCCTTGCGCAATTCTGCAACCAATGCAGCGACTTGCGCTGGCGTTGCGACATTGCGCTTGAACAGGATGAAGCCCCATGGGCGCTGGTCGCGGATAAACTCCCGCTCGACGGCGGTCAGTTCCGTTCCGGATACGCCGGTAATGAAGGCCCGCGTGCTCATAACGGCCGATTAACCCTGACCCGCGAGGGGGTCAAGGAAACGGCCGTTAATTCCTCTGGACGAAGCAGGCGGACAGGCCGGCGGACTTCAGGCTGTTGCACGCATGCGTCGCTTCCTCCGCCGAGGCATAGGGACCAGCGAAGGCGCGGTAGACGACGCCCTTGCCCTTGTCGGTCAGGTCGACCCGCTTGATCACCGGCGAGCGGGAGCCGAGCACACTGCCATATTTGCTCTGAAGCACGCGGTAGGACGAGGCGGCGCTTTCCTCGCTCTGCTGCGAGGAGACCTGCACGATGTAGCCACCGCCGCTGCTGGCGGGCGCGATCTGGGTCGGCGTGGTCGCAGCCATCCGCTGCGGCGGCTCGGCCGCCGGGGAAGATTGCGGCGCCAGCGACATCGGTTGATTGGCGCTGGCATTGGCCGAGGTCGGCGGGTTGCGCGGCGCAGCCGGTGCCGGCGCGGCAACAGGCTTCGGCGCGGAAGTGGGCTTGGCGGCGGCAGCCGTTTGCGGTGCGGCGCTGTCGGTCTGATCGCCCTTCACGGCGACGGTCCTGATCGGGCGCGGCGAATTGTTCGGCAGCGTGCCGTTGCTTGCGCCTGGCGGCGGCACCGTGGACGGCGACACGCTCGCGACCGATGGCGGGTTCGCATTCTGGTTCAGCGGCGGGAACACCACGCGGGGACCGCCTGCCTTGGCGTTGACGTCCACCGGCGCCTCTTCGCGCGGCACGATCTTCTCGGTGCCGTCGCCGCTCACCATGCGATCCGGCACCTTGGCCGAGGAATCCGTCGGCGCGGGCACGATCTTGGTCGGGGTGTTGTCCGCCTTGATGATCGGCGGCTCACCGCTGCGGGGCGAGCCGATATAGGTCTTGTAGGCGAAGGCCGCGCCGGTGCCGACCACGGCCAGCGCCAGGATGGCCGCGACCGTCATCATGCCGCCGCGCTGCTTCTTGGGCTCGTCGAGCTCCTCCTCCGGATACTCGCTCTGGTACGCGTAAGGATCGTCCGGATAGGCCGGCTCACGCTGGTAGTCCTGCTCGCCCGCCTCGAGCCGGCCATAGAGCGCATCGTCGTAGCGCGACGGATCGGGCTGCTGCAGATACGGCTCCTGATGGGCGGCCTGCTGCTGGTAGGCCTGATCCTGATAGGCGTGATCCTGATAGGCCGGCGGCTGACGAAGTTCAGGCTCCGGCGCGGCGGGCGGGACCGAATAGCGATGCAACGGATGAACCGGATTGACGGTTACCGGATAGTCAGGCTCCGCGGGTGCCGGCTGCGGCTGCACATTGGCGCGCCGCACCCATGAGGGCGGTCCGGGCGGCGCAGGCTCGGCATCGTCATGCCGATCATCGTCGTGCCGGTCGTCGTCCTGATAGCCCTGGGTGGGCGGAGATATGGCCGGCGGACGCGCACCTGGCCGCGACTGCGCGGCGAAAGGATCGGTCTGTCCGATCAGGCGGGCGAGCTCAGCCAAGGGATCGCTGTCCGTCCTGCCATGCTGATCGCCACCGCGACCATAGTCATCGGAAGGAAACGGTCTGTCCTGATATCGTTCGGCCATCGTGATGATGCGTCCCTTCGGGAAAGCCGCGCGCCCCTCGACCAAGGCACGGCTTTCGACCCACAAGGCTTTCAACCAAGTCTAAGCGATCCGGCTTCTGCCGGTTACCCCCGAATTCCCCTTAAGTAGTTCGCCCCAAACTACCGCATCTCGTTCGGAGCATGGACGCCGAGGATGGCGAGGCCCGATGCCAGAACCGAGACGACGCCCTGGACCATGGCCAGCCGCGCCTTTGTTAGATCTGCATCATTATTGATAATGAAGCGTAAATAGGGCAAATCGCGCCCCTTCGTCCAAAGTGCATGAAATTCGCTGGCTAAATCATAGAGATAAAAGGCAATTCGGTGCGGCTCGTGGGCCGCGGCGGCGGCTTCGAGCATGCGAGGATATATTGCGAGGCGCTTGAGAAGTTCAAGCTCGACCGGGTCCGACAACCGTTCGACCGCCGACTCACTGAGCCAGGCGACCCGTTCGCCGGTATCCTCGGGAAGCTCCGGGAACACCTCGGCCCGCGCGTTGCGGAAGATCGAGTGGCCGCGGGCGTGACCGTACTGCACGTAGAACACCGGGTTGTCGCGCGACTGTTCCATGACCTTGGCGAGGTCGAAGTCGAGCACCGCGTCGTTCTTGCGATAGAGCATCATGAAGCGGACGGCGTCCTGGCCGACTTCATCCACCACCTCACGCAAGGTGACGAAGTCCCCGCTCCGCTTGGACATTTTCACCGGCTCGCCATTGCGCAGCAGCTTGACGAGCTGGACGATCTTGACGTCGAGCGAGCCCTTGCCCGACGTCGTCGCCTTCACCGCCGCCTGCATGCGCTTGATGTAGCCGCCATGATCGGCGCCCCAGACGTCGATCATCTCCGCAAAACCACGGTCGAACTTGTTCTTGTGGTAGGCGATGTCGGAGGCGAAATAGGTGTAGGAATTGTCCGACTTGATCAGCGGACGATCGACATCGTCACCGTAGGCGGTCGCCTTGAACAGCAGCTGCTCTCGATCTTCCCAGTCCTCGACCGGGGCGCCCTTCGGCGGCGGCAGGCGGCCTTCGTAGATGTCGCCCTTGGCCTTCAGGAAGTCGATGGTCTCGGCAACCTTGTTGTTGCCGCCTTCGATCAGCGAGCGCTCCGAGAAAAACACGTCGTGGCGGATGTTGAGGGCGGCGAGATCGTCCTTGATCTCGTCCATCATCATCGCGATCGCCTTGGCGCGGACCGTCGGCAGCCACCTGGCCTCGCTCATCGCGAGGAGCTTGTCGCCGTGCTCCTTCGCCAGCGCCTGCCCCACCGGCTTGAGGTAGTCGCCGGGATAGAGGCCTTCCGGGATCGCGCCGATGTCCTCGCCGAGCGCCTCGCGATATCTGAGGAAGGCGGAGCGCGCGAGCACGTCGACCTGGGCGCCGGCGTCGTTGATGTAATATTCGCGCGTGACGTCGTGGCCGGCGAACTGGAGCAGGCTCGCCAGCGCGTCACCGAACACGGCGCCGCGGCAATGGCCGACATGCATCGGCCCGGTCGGATTGGCCGAGACGTATTCGACATTGACCTTGGAGCCGCCGCGGACGCGGCCGTAATCGGCGCCTTCGCGCAGCACCGTCCGCAGCGCCTCGGCCCAGGCGGCCGGCTTGAGTGTCAGGTTGATAAAGCCGGGACCGGCGACGTCGACCTTGGCGATCAGCGCGTCGGCACGCAGCCGCTCGGCGATCTGCTCGGCGAGGTCGCGCGGCTTTGCCTTGGCCTCTTTCGCCAGCACCATGGCAGCGTTGGTCGCCATGTCGCCATGGGAGGCATCGCGCGGCGGTTCGACCACCACGCGTGAGAAATCGATGCCCTCGGGCCAGTTGGCGTCCTTCGCAAGCGCGCGGCAGGCGGCATGCACGCGTGCGAGCACGTCGGCGAACAAATGCAGGGATGAGGATGTGTCGGGCATGGCCGCCGCCTAACGCAAATCCGGGGTCGAGTCAAAGAGCCGCTGGTGCTCGGTCAGGGCGAAACGGTCGGTCATTCCGGCAATGAAATTGCCGATCCGGCGGGCCCTGTCGCCCTCATTGTCCGCCTCCGCCCCGAGCAGCCATTCCGGCGGCAGCTCGCCAGGGGATTGCAGGTATTTCGCGAACAGGTCGAACAGGATCTGCTCCGCCTCCCCCATCACCCGCATCACCCGCTTGTGGCGGTACATGTGCTGGTAGAGGAAGGCCTTGATGGCGGCCTCTTCCTCCGCGACCTCGGGTGGGAACGCGACGAGGGTCCGGCTCTGCTGGCGCACGTCCTGGGCCGATTGCGGCCTCACCGCGGCGAGGTTCTTCTGCGCCTGCGCGAACACCGCGCCGATCAGGTGCGAGATCAGCTCGCGCACCAGTTCGGCGCCGCGCCTGAGGTCTTCGAGGTCAGGATAATGCGCAGAGGTCTCGGCGATGATCTCCGCCGTGAGCGGCATCACCTTGAGATCGTCGAGATGGAACAGGCCGGCGCGCAGGCCATCGTCGATGTCGTGGGCGTCATAGGCGATATCATCGGCAATCGCGGCAACCTGCGCCTCCAGCGAGGCGAAGCTCCACAATTCGAGGTCATAGGTCTTGACGTAGTCGGCGATGCCGACGGGAGTGCCGTGCTCGCGATAACGCCCGACCGGCGCGCCGCTGCGATCGGTCAGCGGACCGTTGTGTTTGACGATGCCCTCCAGCGACTCCCAGGTCAGGTTGAGCCCGTCGAACTCGGGGTAGCGGTGCTCCAGCGAAGCGACGACGCGGAGCGTCTGGGCATTGTGGTCGAAGCCGCCGAATTCCTTCAGGCAGGCATCGAGCGCCCGCTCACCGGCATGGCCGAACGGGGGATGACCGAGATCGTGGGCAAGCGCCAGGGTTTCGGTGAGGTCCTCGTCCAGCCCGAGCTGCCGCGCCAGCGCGCGGGCAATCTGCGCCACCTCCAGCGAGTGGGTCAGCCTCGTGCGGTAATGATCCCCCTCGTGGAACACGAACACCTGGGTCTTGTACTTCAGCCGGCGGAACGCGGTGGAATGGATCACCCGGTCGCAATCCCGCCGGAACGGGCTGCGGGTCCGGCTCGGCGGCTCCGCCACCAGCCGGCCACGGCTTCGGTCGGGATCGCAGGCATAGGGCGCGCGGGGGGCTGCCATTCCGACGGACACGACGAATTTAGTCCCTATCCATTTGATTCTGCGTATCCTTGCACTTAACTATGCCGGACGCGGGATACCAAATGAAATGGGTATGACGCAGGACGACCGGACTATCGGAGACCGACAATGACCACTGCCGTGACCATCAGCGACCGGGCCGCACGCCGGATTGGGGAGATCCTCAAGGGCGAAGGGTCTGGCGCGATGCTGCGCATCTCGGTCGAGGGCGGCGGCTGCTCGGGTTTCCAGTACAAGTTCGACATCGACCGTGCCCGGACCGACGACGATCTCGTGATCGAACAGGACAATGCGGTGGTGCTGGTCGATTCCGCCTCGCAGCCGTTCCTGGCGGGATCGCAGGTCGATTTCGTCGACGATCTGATCGGCGCCTCGTTCCGTGTCAACAATCCCAACGCCACCGCGTCCTGCGGCTGCGGCACCAGCTTCTCGGTCTGACCCGGCTACGTGCCGGTCGCCTGCCTTTCCTCGTCCGTCCACTCCATTGCGACCGGCATCAGGTCCGGCTGGAGCGGCGCGTCGTCCGACATCGTGTAGCCATCCAGCGCGCGCAGCAGGGCGGCGACCAGCGCCAGCTTGCGCAGCGGCTTGGCGAGGAAGTCCGACATGCCGGCCTCGCGGCAGATCCTGACATCCTCGGGGAAGGCGTTCGCGGTCAGCGCGACGATCGGAAGGCCTGCGAAGCGCCCGCCTTGCGCGCGGATGGCGCGGGTGGCGGCAAGCCCGTCCATGTCGGGCATGCGCACGTCCATCAGCACGACGTCGTAATTGCCTTCGGTCGCAGCCGCGACCGCCTCGGCGCCATCGGTGACGACCCGCAGCTCGACGTCGAAGGCCCCTAACATCTTGCTCACGACCATGCGGTTGACCGCATCGTCCTCGGCGACCAGCACCTTTAGCGGCCGATCAAGGCCGGCGATGCGGGCCTTGAGCTCGTCGGCCTCGTCGCGCTCCGACGCCTGGTCGGATGCCTGCGCCAGGCTCCAGGGCAGCACCAGCGTGAAACGGAAGGTCGAGCCCTGCCCCGGCGTCGAGGTGACGCCGATCGTGCCGCCCATCTGCTCAATGATGCGCCGCGAGATCGCAAGGCCGAGCCCGGTGCCGCCGAAGCGGCGGCTGATCGAGGCATCGGCCTGCGCGAAGTCGCTGAAGAGCTGGCCGAGCTTTTCGGGGGCGATACCGATGCCGCTGTCAGTCACCGCCCATTCCACGGTCGCCAGCAGGTCGCGGCGCGCCTGACAGGTGGCAGAGATCGTCACCTCGCCTTCATCGGTGAATTTCACCGCGTTGGACGCGAGGTTGAGCAGCACCTGGCGAATGCGCGCGACATCGCCGCGCAGCGTCGGCGGCAGGTTCGGATCAAGTCCGATCTTGATTGCCAATTCCTTGCTCTTGCCCTTGGCGCTCGCGCGCGCGACGCTTGCGACAGTCTCGACCAGCGTCTGCGGGGCGAAATCGATCGCCTCGAACTGGAAGCGTCCGGCCTCGAGCTTGGACAGGTCGAGGATGTCGTTGAGGATGCGCTGGAGAATGTCGCCGGATTCGCGGATCGTGGTGACCGCCTCGCGCTGCTCCGGATCGAGCCTGGTCTCGAGCAGCATGCTGGCAAGCCCGAGCACGCCGTTCATGGGCGTCCGGATCTCGTGGCTCATCACCGCGAGGAAGTCGGACTTGGCGCGGCTCTCGGCCTCGGCCTTTTCGGCGCGCCAGCGCTCGGTCACATCGCGCCCGAAGCCGCGATAGCCGAGGAACTGTCCCTCGCGGTCATAGGCCGGCTTCGCCGTCAGCGACCACAGCCGCGCCTCGCCGCCGGCGACGACCTTGAGGTTCATCTCGTGCAGCGGCTCGTTCTGCTCCATCAGGCCGACGACGTTGTAGGCCGCGCTCTTGTCCTCGGGGCAGAGCATGTCGAGCACGTCGGCGAAATACGATCCCTTCAGCAGCGGCAGCGGCACCTGCGCGACGTCGGCGAAGCGGTCGGGGACGTCGACCAGACGCCCCTCGGCATCGGTCTGCCACAGCCAGTCGCTGGCGTTCTCCTGAAAATCCTTCAGCAGCAGCGAGATGATCTCGGTCTGCCGCTCGAGCTCGAGCTGGGCCTTGAGATTGCCGAGGAAGAGATTGCCCTGCGAGACGATGTTGCGCGCCATGAAGAACGCGAACAGCAGCAGGAACACGGCCGTCACCAGATAGGGCCCGGTGCCGCACAACAGCAGCGCGCCGGCGCAGGCGACCGTCACGGTGGCGAGATAGACGAGGCCGGCGCGCGGGAAGGTCGAGAGTGTGAACGCGCCGCCGGACATCATCCCGACAATCAGGCAGGCCAGGATCAGCTGGCTGGTCGGCTCGATGCGGCTGAACAGAGCCAGCGGCAGCGCGCTCCAGATCGCGGCGAGGAAGGCCGCCTGCCGCAGCATCTGCCGCGCGGCACGGGGCGAGGCCTCCTGCGGCGGGTTCTGATGCGACCTCCGCCATGACCGCACCGCGAGCGAGGCGGTGGTGGCGAGCGTCAGGCCCCAGATGGTGAGGAAGTCGTTCCAGCCGCGGCCCCAGAACAGGATCAGCACGATGGCGACGTTCAGCATCGTCACCGCCATGGTCACCGGGATCAGCTGCGTCACGGCGTCGATCTGCTTGGCGCGGATGCGGCGGATCTCGCGCTCGCTGAGACCGGCGGTCAGCCCGTCCTCGATCTCGAAGCCGCCGAGCCAATACAGGAAGGCGCCGATCAGGCCGTCACGCGGCGCAGTTCGCTTCATCGACTTGTCCGGCCAGCCCATCCGAGGAACCTTTTGACGATCAATGCCCTTCCGCCTGCTTAAGCCGGGTTAATTTTGTGGGAGATTTTGCGGCATCCTTGACGGGCGCGTTTGCAGTTTGTTCTAACCATGGCCCCTGCCCGGAGCCCGCCGACATGACCATCAGAGTAGCCACCTGGAACGTGAACTCGGTCCGGCAGCGGATCGACCTGCTGCTGACCTGGCTGAAGGAGTGCCAGCCGGACATCGTCTGCCTCCAGGAAATCAAATGCGTCGACGAGGCCTTTCCGCGGCTGGAAATCGAGGCGCTCGGCTACAACGTGGTCACGCACGGGCAGAAGACCTTCAACGGCGTCGCCCTGCTCTCGAAGCTCCGCTTCGACGAGACCAAGTCGGGGCTTGCCGGCGACGACGAGGACGCCCATGCCCGCTTCCTCGAAGGCGTGGTGACGCTCAAATCGGGCGTGCTGCGCATCGCCTGCCTCTATCTGCCCAACGGCAATCCGGTCGGGACCGAGAAATATCCCTACAAGCTCAAATGGATGTCCCGACTTCTTGACTATTCGAAGGAGCGCCTCAAGACCGAGGAGCCGCTCATCCTCGCGGGCGACTTCAACGTCATCCCGCATGCCCGCGACGTGCATAATCCGGCCGCCTGGACCGAGGACGCCCTGTTCAAGGCCGATACGCGGGAGAGCTTTCAGTCCCTGCTCGGCCTCGGCCTGACCGACGCCTTGCGGGCGGTCACCGACGAGGGCGGGCTGTACACCTTCTGGGACTACCAGGCCGGCGCCTGGCAGAAGAACCAGGGGCTGCGGATCGACCATCTGCTGCTGTCGCCGCAGGCCAGCGACAAGCTCGCCAATGTCGGGATCGACAGCTATGTGCGCGGCTGGGAGAAGCCGTCGGACCACGTGCCGGTGTGGGCGGATCTGGATCTGGAGGCGGCCTAATCGGCGAAATAGTGGGCACGGCGCCAAGGCGCCTTTGCCCGCCCTACGCGATCCCGTCTATTCCCGACGGCCCTGCACCCATTGCTCCAGCATTTGCAGGGCCATGGCGCGGTCGTCGTCGGAGGCCTTGGCGAAGGCGCGGTTGTAGCTTTCCTTGATCCAGGTCTCTTCCGTGCCCGCGCTGTCACGCGCCAGGGTCAGCCACATCAGGCCGCGGGCGGCCTGTCGCGGCAAACGGTCGCCGTTGAACAGCATCTGGCCGAGCAGCGCCTGTGCCTGGTGCTGGCCCTTCTGCGCGGCAAGACCGAGCCAGCGCGCGCCATAGCGGAAATCCTCACGCGAGGCGTCCGGCGTCTTTAGGTACAGCCGGGCGAGATCGTATTGCGCGTCGGCATTGCCGAAATAGGACGCCGCATAGGAGAACATCTCCCGCGCCCGCTCCGGATCCGACTTGATCTTCGAGTTCGGGATGCCGCTGAGATAGTACCGGCCGAGCGCGACGAAGGCGTTGGCCACGATCTGCGCCTGGGGCGCCGACGGGCTGTCCTCGGCATGCGCGTTGGCGATCCGGCTGAAATATTCGAAGGCGCGCAGATCGTCCTGGGCGACGCCGTCGCCATTGGCGTACATGCGGCCAAGCTTCCACTGCGCGATGGGGTGGCCGCCCTCGGCGGCATATTGCAGCGCACTGAGCGAGGTTTCCTGAGGCACAGCCGCCGGCGCGATCTTGCCGCGCACGGTCGCCGCGGTCCCCGGCAAGGTGGTCACGACCGGGATGGTCGCGTCCTTCGGGTTGACCGGAGCGCCGTCGAAGGCAAGCGCCGGCGCGACCAGCGCACTAGCCCCCAACACAAACGCAACTATGGCACGCCTAGATGTCCGCATAGCACTGTTTCTCGTGCGCGCCGCCCGGATGGGTCACTGCCCCCCCGACCGCTGGTCCAACCTGCTGAGCATACTTCCAGAGCGCACCCGACGTATGGTTAGTCGCGCGAGCGCTCCATTTGGTCTTGCGCTGGGCGAGCTCGGCGTCGCTCAATTTTACGTTAAGGGTACCGGCGACCGCGTCGATCTCGATGATGTCGCCGTCCTCGAGCAGCCCGATCGGGCCGCCAATGGCGGCTTCCGGGCCGACATGGCCGATGCAGAAGCCGCGGGTGGCGCCGGAGAAGCGGCCGTCGGTAATGAGTGCGATCTTGCCGCCCATGCCCTGGCCGGTCAGCGCCGCGGTGGTCTGGAGCATTTCCCGCATGCCGGGGCCGCCCTTCGGCCCCTCGTAGCGGATCACGATGACTTCGCCTTCGCGGTAGGTGCGGTTCTGGACCGCCTCGAAAGCATCCTCCTCACGGTCGAAGCACCTGGCCGGACCGGTGAACCTGAGGTTGGACATTCCCGCGACTTTCACGATCGCACCTTCTGGCGCCAAATTGCCCTTCAGACCGACCACCCCCCCTGTCACGGTGATGGGCTTGTCTGCCGGGTGCACCACGTCCTGGTGCGGATTCCACTTCACGCTCTTGAGGTTTTCGGCGATCGTGCGGCCCGTGACGGTAAGGCAATCACCGTGCAGGAAGCCGTTGTCGAGCAGCGTCTTCATCAGAAGCGGTATGCCACCTACTTCAAACATGTCTTTGGCGACATAACGGCCGCCCGGCTTCAAATCCGCGACATATGGTGTCTTTTTGAAGATTTCGGCGACGTCGAATAAGTCGAACTTGATGCCGCACTCATGCGCGATGGCCGGCAGGTGCAGCGCAGCATTGGTCGAGCCGCCGGAGGCGGCGACCACGGCAGCCGCGTTCTCCAAAGCCCTGCGGGTGACGATGTCGCGCGGGCGGATGTTGGACGCGATCAGGTCCATGACCTTCTCGCCCGCGGTCATGCAGAACGCGTCGCGGATTTCATACGGTGCCGGCGCACCGGCCGAGTAAGGCAGGGCGAGGCCGATCGCCTCGGAGACCGTCGCCATGGTGTTGGCGGTGAACTGCGCGCCGCAGGCGCCCGCCGAGGGGCACGCCACGCGCTCGATCTCGTCGAGGTCCTCGTCCGACATGGCACCGACCGAGTGCTTGCCGACGGCCTCGAACATGTCCTGCACGGTGACCTGCTGTCCGCGGAACGTGCCGGGCAGGATCGAGCCGCCATAGATGAAGATCGAGGGCACGTTGAGACGAACCATCGCCATCATCATGCCGGGCAGCGACTTGTCGCAGCCGGCGAGCCCGACCAGGGCGTCATAGGCGTGGCCGCGAACGGTGAGCTCGACGGAATCGGCGATGCATTCGCGCGACGGCAGCGACGAGCGCATGCCGTCATGTCCCATGGCGATGCCGTCGGTGACGGTGATGGTGCAAAATTCGCGCGGGGTGCCGCCGGCCGATGCCACGCCCTTCTTCACCGCCTGGGCCTGGCGCATCAGCGCGATGTTGCAGGGCGCAGCTTCATTCCAGCAGGAAGCGACGCCGACGAAGGGCTGGTGGATCTGCTCGGTGGTCAGACCCATGGCGTAGAAGTAGGACCGATGCGGCGCACGCGCAGGGCCTTCCGTCACGTGACGGCTCGGCAGCCTCTGCTTGTCAATCTTCGTGCGCATCGCAAACCAGTTTCCCCGGTCAACCCTTTCAGACCCGAAAAATCAGAGCCAAGATTTGAATCGACCTTGGGATTTTCCGACGCCTTCGAAGCTGCCGCTGCCCTTCAAAAACATTAGAGTGATTTTATTCATGTTCGGGTGTGGCCAAAAAGCGGCGGCGATGCACACCGCCTCTCATGAAGGTTAAATGCGGGTCGAGTGTTGCGCGGGCAGCACAATCGTTACCGGGAAGACACGGATTTGCCTACCTTAATACCCTTGGCAGGATGACACTCCACAACTTCGAATTTCGCAGCGCGAACATTGCGTCCTATTCCGAACCGGGCGCCTCGCTGAGGCAAGTGAGTCGGCGCCTGCCTGCCGGCAAAGCCACCATCGCGCGTCCCCAGCGAGAGCAGCGTCGCTCAAAGGACCCAGCGTTTGAGCATTCGCAGGTGGACGGCGGCGCTGGACCGCCGTCCAGACTTTGACGTCAGTACTGATAGGGATATTGCCTCGGGCAAATGTATTGCCCGTAGCTGTCATAGTAGCAGTTCGAGTTGTAGTAACCGTAGGCACCCGCCGCAGCAGCTGCGCCCACCGCCGCAGCGCCGTACCCCCAACCTGGACGATAACCGCGACCATAACCGGGGTAGCCCGCGATGGGACGGCCCGGGCGACCTGCGATTGGACGGCCGGGACGCCCCGCAATCGGGCGGCCCGCTATCGGATGCGATGGCCGCGCGATGCGTCCGGCGTGCATGCCACCGGCGCGCATGCCACCACCGTGAAAGCCAGCTCCGCCGCCACGGAACCCGCCACCTCCGCCACGGCGGGCATACGCATCATCAGGGATGAGAGTTGCAGTGAGCAGAGTGAACGCCGCTAAAGCGACGAGAGTGTATTTCAACATCATGCTCCTCCGACCTTGGAGTTCAGGAGCACTCAAGACTGCTGGCCTGCCTGCGGGCGATGTTGACGTAGATCAAGCATAATTGGCGCTGCTACGACGCGTGCTCTCCAGCAATAAGCCTGCGCCCGTTGTAAGCGTCAGCAAAAACGCCGTGCCCGCATGCTCGGGCAAAAAGTGCACACTACTTTCGGCAACCTATCGATAGCCTCTAACACGGCATGGGACGCGAACGCTGGGTTCAGATCGGGATAATTGCGCTGGGAATGGCACCGCCGGTCCTGCTCATTCTCCTCCTGATTTTTGGGAAGTGAGGCGTCGAGCCCGCTCCCTTCGACGCGACGGCACAACGACAGGTGGCAGACGGGCGCGGCGATTGACAGCACGAGCACAAGGACCGCGAGCGCGTTTCACCAACATTTGGGACAACCGAATTTGCTGATTGGCAACGCACCTGCGGCCCAGCCACACTGCCGCCGGACGCAGGGGCGGGCATGACAGTCCAACTGACGGCGGAAGCACTGGATCTGCTGCTGGGCGGCCTGATCGCCGACACGCCCGACCTCAAAGCCGATCCAACACCCGCCACCCACCGATGGGTCGCACAGGTTCTCGCGCTCATCGAAGCAGGCAGGCTGGCCGCTTTGCCGGCGAAATGCAGCCCGCGTGAAATCAGAACGTGGCGCCGGCCCTGAGCAGATAGGTGCGACCGGGAAGCGGATAGGCGCTGAAGCGGCCGTCCGTGAAGGTGCTGGCGATGGCGTAGTCGTAGTAGAGTGCATTCAGCACATTGCTCACGCTGAGCGACCAGAAGTAGCGCTCATACTGGCCGCTGAGCTTGAGGTCGATCGTGCCATTGGCCGGGATCGGCTTCTGAGTGCCCGCCTGGTCGTTGTCCATGCGCCGCTCGCTCCAGAAGCGCGCGGTGGCATCGAGCACCACGTAGTTCTGCCAGACGTTCCAGGTGACACCCGCGCTCGCCGTATAGCGCGACACCAGCGGCACGTCGTTGCCTGCCCAGACGCCCTCGCGGAAGACCGCGCGGGTATAGGCCATGCCGGAGCGCAGCAGCAGGGCGTCGTTGACGCGATAAGACAGACTGGTCTCCGACCCGTAGCGGCGGGTCGGGTCGAGATTGGTGTTGTAGAACAGGACCGGGTTGAAATGGACCTCGTTGGTGAGGTCCATCAGATAGAGACTGCTCTGCAGCTGCAGTCCGCCGCCCTTGACGCGCAGGCCGCCCTCGATGTCCTGAGAGGTCTGGGTCTTGAGTTGGAACGTTTGCGGGATCACGGCGAAGGTCAGGGGATCGAACGACGGTCCCGAGGACAGGCGCTCGTCGACGTCAGGCGTGCGGAACGCGCGCGCGGCGCGGCCGAACAGCGAGACCATGTCGTTGAGGCGATGCTCGGCCCCGAGATGCAGCGCATATTGGGTCTCGTCGCTGGTCAGCGGCAGCGCGCCGATGTCGGCGTTGAACGGCGCTGCCGCGTCGAAATTGTCGCGTGCCGCAAGACTGACATTCTGCACCCGCGCGCCGTAGGAGATGTCGGTCGTGGGCAGCACGCCCAATGTGTGCTGGAAATAACCTGCGACCGTCTGCTGCCTGAGGTCGTAATTATGCCAGGCGGCGAGCCCCTGCCCGGCGCCGCGGTTCTGCTCAAAGCTCGCATCGTAATAGTCGATGCCGGTCAGGAGCTGCGACGGCATGCCGAGCAGCAGGCTCTTCACGGTGAGCCGCGGCGTGATCGACCAATTCGTCAGGTTGGAATGGACATAAGTCGACGTGAAGAAGGCTGGAACCGGCGTCGAGCCGGAGAAGAACGCACTCTGCTGCTTCTTGTCGCGCAGACCGCCGTCGACGATAAGATCGACGCCGTTGACCAGGGTCTTGGTGAAGCCGGCCGTCGCGCTGAAGCCCTGCTGGTTGGCGTAGTTGAACGGCGTGCTGGTGCCTCGGCGATTGGTCCTGAGCTCGTCGAGACCGATGGAGGGATCGACGGTGCGACCGCCCGGCAGCCGCAGCTCCTGATTGTCGCCGGTGACGGTGAGAAAAGCGGACAGGCCGGGCATCGTGTAGTTCAGATTGCCGACGCCGTTCTCCTGAACGTAGCGATTGTTGTCGCGGTAGCCATCGGTCCTGACGGTATTGCCGTAGAACGAGGTCGACCACGGGCCGGAATTGAGCGAGGCCGAGACGTTGCCGAGCCTGGTGTCGAAAGAGCCGAAGCCGGCCTCGATGCGCGCGGTCACGGGCGGTCCGCCGACGCCGGTCTTGGTGACGATGTTGATCACGCCGCCGACCGCGTTGTCGCCGTAGAGCACCGCTCCGGAATTGCCGCGCGTGATCTCGATACGCTCGATGGAATTGAGCGGGATGGTGGAGAGGTCCACCTGCGCCATGTCGATGTCGTTGAGCCGCCGGCCGTTGACCAGCACCAGCGTGTTGGCGGTGGCAAAGGCGCCGAAACCGCGCAGGTCCACGCTGGTCTTGGCGCCGATCTGGCCGCCATAGAACGTCGTGATCTGGGCCCCCGGCACTTGTGTCGCGATGATCTCGGCAAGCGTCTGCGACGGCGAATGCGCGATATCCGCGGCCGTGATGACGGTCGTGGCGGCCCCGACGATGCCGCCGTCGCCGGTGAGGGCCTGCGAGCCCGAGCCGGATGGGCCGGTGCCATCGCCTGCCGGCGCGGCGTTTGCGGCTCGCCGCTGCCGCGTCGCATCGCCCTCACCGATCGCCCTCGCCCGCGTGCGGTTCTGATCGTCGGGCTTGCTCACCTCGATCGGCGGCAATTGCTCGGCAAGCCCCTGCTCGGCGAAGGCGGCAGGCAGGTCGAGCGAATGGAGCAAGACGGACGCGAACAGGCCAGCGCTGAGGCGCCGGGCGGCACAGACTAGACGGGACAATGTTGTAACCTCGGTAGGACGTCAGTGGCACGTCACAGCGAACGAGGTTTCACGGCAGAGCGATGGACTGCTCCGATGAAGCCAATGTCTGTACTCCCCGACCGACATCTTCGCGTGTGACCACGGCTGACGGCAGGTCTCCTGGCTCGCGGGTCGTTACCTTACGTCGCCTTCCCAGGACCGAGATTCCCAGTGGCACAGGACGAAAGATTCACCGCTTACAGTTGCGGGGGCAGCCGTGGCGTTGAGACATATCCCGGCATTGGGACATCCCGCACCACATTCCCTTTTGATCTCCGTGAGGAGAACCGTCGCGCTCATTTACGTGTCGCCCGCCCCGGGAGTCAATCGACCGGTCGATCGTTGTCGCCAGCGCGAGCCGGCGGCGACGCCGCGGCCAATCCAGGTCCATGAGAGCTGTGCCGGGGCTCAGGTTCGCCCGCGCAAACGTTGGGCCTGGGCCCAGGCGACAGCGACGTCGCGCGGCGGAACATCGACGCGCTTGACCGGGGTCAATTCGCCGGAGGCCGAGACGATCGCGGTTTCCTCGCGGCGGCAGCGCGTGCAGACAAAGCGGACCTCATGCGGGGACGCTGACCAGCTCGACCGCTTCACGTTGGCGGCCATCGGCCAGGCCTCGCAATGCGAGCACGACACCAGAAATCGACCGGGATCGAGCATACCCATTTCCATCGGACTCCGCGTCCTGCCTGCCTCCTTCAATGACTAACCCAAGTGAATCGTTCCGGTGCCCCAGCACCACCGGTTGCGAGAGGCACCTCCGGGACAGCCGGCCCTGCGCTCAGCGCGCGCCCTTGAGGGTGCAGGAGGTCGAGCAGGTAACGGTGGTGCCGCGATCGCATGCTTTGCAGGCGTTGACGCACTGGTTCATGTCGCGGGGATTGTAGCTGGAGTTCCGCAAGGGGCAGGCCGCCGACGTCGAGCCGGTGATGTCCTGCTCCTGATCGCAGGCCGCCGTCATGAGCGCGATGATGATCACGGCAACGAGGCGCATGGGATGCCCTATCAGGCATGGCAAATGACGTTCACGGGGCACGCTGCATTGCAACGAACACCGGCCTTCCCACCACGGGCACCGCCGATCAGCGACGCCCGCATGCCATCAGGATGCGCGCCAAACCTTAAGAACGGATTGCAGCCGGCCTCAGGCCGCAGCCTTGGTCGCGATCGCCTGGCGCATATCGACCGCCAACTGACGGTACTGCTCCGAAAGCTTCAGATAGAACTCGCGCTTCTTGCTGTCGGTGGCGAGCTTGGCGATCAGCTCGCATTCGGCGGTGAGCGTCTCGAACCGTTCCAGCCTGTCCTCAAGTTCTGGCATCGGCGTGTCCCCATCAAACGCCTCAAGGACATCCAACCTAAGCCCGGGAAATAGGTCACGGCGAACATCGTTATCGAGCAGAAGCAATTTTTCCGGTGCGGCAGCCTATTTGCTGTCGAGGCGCCAGGCGCCGTCCCATCCCTCGTCGGGCGGGCTCGGCTCGAACTGCGCGATGCGGCCGAGCATCGTGCGCGAAGGCCCGTCGCCGGGGACGGCTTCGAGCGCCGCGTTGAAGGCAGCGCGCGCCGCATCGAAGCGCCGGGCGCGATAGGCGGCGAGCGCCTCGGCATAGTGCGTGCGCAAGCTGGCTTGCGCATCGGTGAGTGCCCCCGCCCTCGCCATCACCTCGAAGATCGCCTGCGGCGCGCTCTGGCCGGCGACCGCGAGGCGATCGATCTCGCGCAGCTCGAGCCGCGATCCGATCGCTTCAGCAGTTGCCTGCGAGACCAGGATGCGGGTGCCGTAGACCTTGTTGACCGCTTCCAGCCGCGAGGCCAGGTTCACGGCATCGCCCATCACGGTGAAGCTCATCATCAGTTCGGAGCCGATGCTCCCGGTCAGCACCTCGCCGGTGGCGATGCCGATCCGCAAATCGCACGGCGCCGGCATGGCGCGGATGCCGAGCAGGTCGGGCAGCTGCCGCTGGAGCGCGGGCACCTGATCGGCCATCTCGATCGCCGCGATGCCGGCCAGGAGGGCCTGCTCGTTCTCCTCGATGAAGGGCGGACCCCAATAGGACATGATGGCATCGCCGATATATTTGTCGATGATGCCGCGATTGTTCCTGACGGGTGCGGACATCACCGTGAAATAGTGGTTCATCACCTTGACGAGGCCGCGCGGCGTCATGCCCTCGCTCATCGAGGTGAAGCCGCTCATGTCGCAGAACATGATGGTCATGAGCCGGCGCTCGCCGTCGATCGCGACCTCCGGCCGGTCGATCAGCCCCTGCACCACCTTGGGATCGATGTAGCGGCCAAAGGTCTCGCGGACGCGCTCGTTGTGCCTGAGCTGCTCGGTCATGCGGTTGAACGCGGCGGCGAGCTCGCCGATCTCGTCCTGGGTGGAGACGGTGATGGTCTTGTCGAAGCGGCCTGCCTCGACCTCGCGGGTGCCGGCCAGCAGCAGCCGCACCGGGCGCGTGATCCCGCTGGACACCAGGAGCGCAAAGGCAAATCCGACCACCGCTGCGAGCAAGGTCACGGCTCCCGACACGATGATCGCCTGGTATTGGCGGCTGATCACTTGCGAGGTCGAGAAGAAGACCTGCGTCAGCATGTCGGCCCGGATCGCATCGACCTTCCGGTTGAACGCATCGCGCAGGGTGTCCAGCTGTTCCAGCGTGGCGCGGGCCTGGACCATGTCCTTGGCCTCGATCTGCTTGAGCAGTTTCGCATTGCCCTCGTCCAGATTGCGCCGCAGCTCGGTGACGGCGCTCTCGATGCGGACGTCGAGCCGTGCCAGCGCGGCATTGTCGGAATACGTCCTGGTATCATCGATGATCGCGTTGATGAGCTTGCGCGCTGTCTCGGCTTCTTCCTCGAACTTGCGGTCCAATGCCTCGAAGTCGCGAAGCCGCGCCGCATACGCCTCCTCGTCCGACGACGACTCCATCTTGGTCATGACCATTTGCCGCAGCGCCAGCGCCCGCTCCAGCGAACGGATATTGGCGCGGGCCAGATGGCTGTAGGCCGGGATGTAGCGATTGGTCAGTTCGTCCAGCAGGATACCGACCTGGCTCGACATCACCATCGACAGGATCGAGGTGACCAGCATCAGGACGATCAATCCGAGGGCGATGCCGACGATCTTGCGCCGGATCGACTGGTTGAAAATCGGCATAGGTGCGGGCAAAGGCCAAAAGGATGAAGGACGGAATTCCATACACCGGATCCGGCTGCGGGAACACGCGCAATCTGGTTCCTTCTGGCGCCTTGAACCGCGCTCGCCGTCGCGCGCGCCCAATCGTTAACAAAGGTTAAAAAGGAACAACCTTTGGTCGAGTTCCAGGAGTTCCCGCATCACATCCGTATTTCGCCGCATTGTTGCGACAGCGTGAGGAATGCGAGACGATGCCGGTGGCATCGTATTCGGTGTCTTTGATTCTCAAGCCGCATGTCGTCGCGGACCTTGGTTTGTGGTGGTTTCGCAGGGGGACCATGGAATGAACCAGTGCCTACGCTCGCTCGCGTGTGTTGTTGCCGTGGCCGCATTGGCTCTCCTTCCCTCCGAGCTGGCGGCAAAAAGCGGTCACAAATCGTCCGCGCCCAAATCGTCCGCGCCGAAGAAGACGCATGAGGCGAAAGCCGGCAAGCAGCGTCACGCCGCGGCGAAGTCCTCGGCGAAGTCGCGCCACGGCAAGCATGCCGAGGCCAAGCGCAAGTCGAAGAAGACCGACGACGCGCCGTCCAGCAAACCGGCGTTGCCGCCGCTGACCGGCGATCTCGCCGCGCTGAAGGACGCGATCGACCTTGCGCGCAAGGGCAAGAGCGAGGATGCAAGCGCGGCGCGCGATCGCATTGCCGATCCAGCCGGACAGAAGCTCGCGGATTGGTTCATGCTGCGCCATTCCGAGAGCACGGCGAATTTCAAGCGCTACGCCGCGTTCCTCGCCGCCAATCCGGACTGGCCGAGCCGCACGCTGCTGCGCCGCCGTGCCGAGGCGCGGCTGTGGCAGGAGAAGAGCGACGCTGCCACCGTGCACAAATTCACCATGGACCGGCCGATCAGCGCCAAGGGCAAGTTCGCGCTCGCCCGCGTGCTGCTCGCTGAAGGCGATACCGACAGGGCGGCGCGGCTGGTGCGCGAGGCCTGGCGCACGGATGAATTGTCCGAGCGCAGCGAGGAGGATTCCTACGAGGCGTTCCGCGACCTCCTCACCGCGGACGATCATCGCGCCCGCATGGACAAGCGGCTCGGCGCCAAGGACTACGCGGCGGCGCGGCGCGCCGCGAAACGGCTCGGCGAGGATGCGCTCGCGATCGTCAAGGCCTGCGCCGCCGTGACCGGCAAGGCCGGCAAGGCCAAGGATTATCTCGATGACGTAGCGGCCGAAGCACGCCGCGATCTCGGCTATGTGCTGTGCCGCGCCCAATGGCACCTCCAGAAGGACCACATCGACGACGCCGCCGAGGTGATCCTGGCGGCGGCGCCCGAGACCATGGCGGCGCAGGATACCGACGCCTGGTGGCGCGAGCGCCGCATGCTGGCCCGCAAGCTGCTCGACCAGGGCAAGTTCAGAACCGCCTATGACGTGGTGCGCACGGCCGCGGTGCCGGACAAGGAAGTCTATCGCGTCGACTACCATTTCATGTGCGGCTGGATCGCGCTGCGCTTTCTCGACGATCCCAAGACGGCGATGGTGCACTTCGCCGCCGTCGACGAAGGCTCGGCCAATCCGATCGCGCTGTCGCGCGCCCATTACTGGCGCGGCCGCGCCGCCGAGGCGATGGGTGCTGCGGCCGATGCGCGCATGAGCTATCGGGCGGCATCGCGCTATCCGACCGCCTATTACGGCCAGCTGGCGCGCGCCAAGCTCGGCCTCGACCGCGTCGAGCTGCGTGCGCCCTCGCCCGTCCTGGCCGCCGCCGATACGCCGCCCGCGGACGAGCGCGTGCGCGCCGCCGACATGCTCTACGGCATCGGCGAGCGCGACATGGTGTTCTACTACGCCGAGGACTTTGCCAAGGAGAGCACTGACGTCGCCGCGCTCGAAGCGCTCGGCGAGCTCGCCAGGCGTCGCAACGATGCCCGCGTGATGCTGGAGGTCGGCAAGACGGCGCTGGCGCGCGGGCTCGCACTCGACCATTACGCTTTTCCGACCATCGGCATCCCCGAGCACCGGCAGGTCGCGCCGGAGATCGAGACCAGCGTGATCTATTCGGTGGCGCGCACCGAAAGCTCGTTCGACCAGCGCGACAAGTCGCCCGCCAACGCGGTCGGCCTGATGCAGGTGACGCCGGAAGCGGGACGCGACACCGCCAAGCGCTTCGGCCTGACCTATGACTGGGACAAGATGGTCTCCGATCCCGTCTACAACACGCAGATGGGCGCGGCCGAGCTCAGCGCGCTGCTGTCGGAATATCGCGGCAACCAGATCATGACCTTCGCCGGCTACAATGCCGGCCGCGGCCGTGTGCGCGAATGGGTGCAGGCGCGTGGCGATCCCCGGGATCCCAAGGTCGACCCTGTCGACTGGGTCGAGCGCATCCCGCTGTCGGAGACGCGCAACTACGTCCAGCGCGTGATCGAGAACGTGCTGGTCTATCGCGCGCGGTTCGAAGCCAGCAGCGTGGTCGCCGGCAAGAGCGACGAACGCGTCGTCACGCACGAGGCCGGAGCAACGGCACCCGTAGCGGCCGCAGCTCCCGCTCCCTAGTCGACGCCGCCGGGGCTGGACACGGGCGCCTGCAAGGTTGCGGGGCTGCGGCTTCCACGCGAGTGCAGTCGCGCAGCTAGATGTCACCTCCTTCCGTTGCGATCAGATCGCGACCGTCCAAGTGGACGCCGGTCGAGGCTCTTGCGAAGGTCCAGACAAATATCGTCCAGCTCCAGCAGGAGACGGCAGTCATGACCGCCAACATCTCGATGATGTTGCCGGCGACGGCCTCGACGCTCCCGATGGCCGGCTCTGTGAGCCGCGCCGACCAATACATCGACGTCCTCACGACTTCGCCTCGCCGATAGCAATCGTGGTCACAGTAACGGAGCTTTGTCTGCACATGCCGGACATAGCCGGACCCGATCGACCGCGAGCAGGTGCTGCAGGTGGCCGGGCACGACGGAGGCTCGTGATTGACCACCACGAATTTCATGAAGCCGCCCTCACGTCATTTGTCGCGAGCGCCTGGCAGAACAGCGCGTAGCATTGATAGTCGCAGTAAGGCAGACGGGTCGCGATCTCGCGGAGATAGCTGCCGCCGATCGGCTCGCAGCACTGCATGCACCAGGTCTGCCGGAACGGAGTACGGTCGTTTACGAGCACGAACGCGAATCTCATGTGGCACCTCCCAAGGCGAAGCAGTAAACGCTGTCCAACGGAGACAGTGCGGGTGGTGGAGCGCAAAGATGGTTTCGGCCGTCCGGATTATCCCTGTTTCGCTCCACCTTTTGGGGTGGGATCAGAATGTATCTCCCGTCCTCCCGGCGCCGTGCATAGATCTGGCCGTCGATGTATTTAATATCGGTCGGATAGCAGTCAGCGCTGTTGCAGCAACTGACGCTCGGATTGTCCGGCATGTGCCAGGTCGAATAGAATTGTTCGTGCAGCGCCTGGTCCTGGGGTGGGTGCTGGCGATGAACGGCACCCTGTCCAATCTCCTGTGCTTGGACCGCAGTGGAGCCGAGGAGAATCATCGAGCACAAGAGCTTGCATGAGCGCTTCAACGCACGGGCTCCCGGGTCAGACCTGCGGAACGAGGTCAGTTCTCCAATTCGCCTCAGGCAACCTGAGCCCGGAACAACCACCGGCGGTCGCGTTCGCGGCGGGTGCGGAAGCGATCGACACACTTCTTGGAACAGAGCGCGGTGCGCCAGGAATAGTAACGGATCAGACCGAATTTGCCGCCGCACACTGCACAGCCATTGACCGAAGAGCAGCGTTCGGACTCGGATAGGCGACGCTCAGGAAGTTGCGACGTATCGCACATTGTTCTCTCCCTCTCTTGCTTGCGCCAGTCGTTCCCTCGACTTCATGCGGGTCGTGAATTGCCGCGACGCGGCTGTCGAGAAATGAAGCCGCCCGTTCTTGGCTGTCGACACTCCCGATGGTCACGAGACTAGGTCCCCGGTACGATGCGCTCAATTGTACGGAGGTAAATGTGCGTAATGACTTGGAATGAAGGAGCTATACCTAGGTTTGCCCCGTAGTTGCCCGGGGACTAACGGCTTATTCCCGTTCAACGAGACGACGCACGATGCGCGCCTTGCACGGGCACCGCGAAACAATTGGTCCGGAACGGCGTGCTTGATGCTTCGGGGTGCATCTTCCCGCGCGCAGTCGTTCAATGGCGAAACGCCCCTCCCTGCCCCCCACTTTGGCCGTAATTGCTCCTCTCGCGGCAACGTGCTCTACTCGTGCTCACGCAGAGAGCGCCGGGAGCGTCTGCGATGAAGTCGGGCCGGGCAGCAACGTTCGGGAAGTCAGCCACGCAATTCCTCGTCGGCTGCGTCAGGCAGGTTGTCACTGCCAAGCCTCGCACCGAGCCTGACGCTGGTTTGCTCGAGGCGGTCAAGCCGTGGCAGCAGGTCTTCGAGCACAACCCGGTCATGTACTTCATGGTCGATCGGGCCGGAACCGTGATCAACGTCAACAGTTTCGGCGCGGCACAGCTGGGCTACACGGCCGCGGAATTGATCGGCCGATCGGTGATGGGTGTCTTCTTCGAGGAAGATCGCGACTTCGTCCGATCGTGTGTCGCGCTATGCCTTAAGACCATTGATCAGTCACACACCTGGGAAATCCGGAAGGTTCGCAAGGACGGCTCGGTGCTATGGGTGCGCGAGAACGCCAAGGCCATGTTGCGGGCCGATGGCGAACCGCTCGTGCTGGTGGCCTGCGAGAACATCACCGAGCGCAAGGAAGCGGAGAATGCACTGCGACAGAGCGAGGCTTACCTCGCCCAGGCGCAGGAATTGAGCCACACCGGGAGTTTCGGCTGGAGCGCCGCAACCGGCGAGATCACCTGGTCCAAGGAAACCTATCGCATCTTCCAATTCGAGGAGGGAATCAAGCCAGAGATCCCGCGCATGCTCGAGCGCATCCATCCCGAGGACCGGCCTGCGGTACTCCGGACCACGGGTCGGGCGGCACGCGAGTGCAAGGATTACGATCACGAGTACCGACTCGTGATGGGCGACGGCTCGATCAAGTACGTCCGCGCGGTGGCCCGGGCGGCGCGGGATGCCAGCGGTCAGGTCGAATTCGTCGGGTCGGTGTCCGACATCACGGCGACCAAAGAGGCCGAGCGCAGGCTGCGTGACAGCGAGCAGCGCTTTCGCGATTATGCCGAAACCGCCTCCGACTGGTTCTGGGAGACGGGACCCGACCATCGCGTGACCCAGGTATCGGAACACTCCGATACCATCACCGCGCCTGCGGGATTGATCGGACTGACGCGGTGGGACATTGCTCCGGACGCCGCTCTCGAGCCCGAGAAGTGGCAAGAACATCGCGCGGCGCTCGATGCTCACGTCCCATTCCGCGACCTCGTGTATCGCAGCAGGGACCGAAACGGGCAGCCGATCTATGTTCGGACCAGCGGCAAGCCGATCTTCGGCGCCGACGGCACTTTTCTCGGATATCGTGGCGTCTGCACCGACGTGACCGCCGCCATCCGTGCCGATCAGGCGGAAGCGGCGCTGCGCAAGGCTCAAGCCGAACTCGCCCACGTGACGCGCGTTACGACACTGGGCGAACTGACCGCTTCGATTGCGCACGAGATCAACCAGCCGCTCGCCGCAGTGATAGCCAATGCTGACGCGTGCCTCGGCTGGCTGCAGCGCAGTCCGCCCGATATCCAGGCGGCGCGCCGCTCCGTGGAGTGGATCATCGAGGACGGCACGCGTGCCAGCGACGTGATCCGCCGGGTTCGGGCGCTCGCCAAGCGGACCGAGGTCGAGATGGCTCCGCTCGACGTCAACGGCGTCGTGCGGGAGGCGGTCGCGCTCGTTCAGCGCGAGATGGCCAGTCACGCCGTGTCGATTCGAATGGAGCTGTCGTCGGCGCTGCCCAAGATCGTTGGCGATCGAATCCAATTGCAACAGGTTCTGATCAACCTGATCATGAACGGGATCGAGGCCATGGAAAGCGTCAATGATCGCCCGCGCGAGCTGGCGATCCGTTCGGCAGCGAGCGGTGACGGCGCGATGCTGCTCAGCGTTTCCGACTGCGGCGTCGGCATCTGTGAGCAGTCGATAGACCGCCTGTTCACGCCGTTCTTCACCACGAAATCCTCCGGCATGGGCATGGGGCTGTCGATCTGTCGCTCCATCATCGAAGCCCATGGCGGACGGCTTTCCGCCGCACCGAACCAGGGGCGCGGCGCGACTTTTCAGATCACCTTGCCGCTTGATCGAGAGGAAACGTCGTGACCGAGCGCGCCCGGCCTTCCCCTCCGCAGGAGGACGGCGATGAGCCAATCGTCTTCGTGGTCGACGATGACGCTTCCATGCGCCGGGCGCTCACCAATCTTTTCGAGTCGGTCGGCCTCAAGGTCGAGGCATTCGGCTCGGCGCCGCAACTCCTTCAGGCGAAGCCGCCGGAAGTCCCCAGCTGCCTGGTGCTCGACATCCGCCTGCCTGGAGTCAGCGGCCTTGACCTCCAGGCCGATCTTGCCAAGGCAAATATCCACACGCCCATCATCTTCATTACCGGTCATGGCGATATTCCCATGACCGTTCGAGCGATGAAGAGCGGCGCGATCGATTTCCTGACGAAGCCGGTGCGCGACCAGGATATTCTGGACGCAGTCCAGGCCGCGATCGAGCGAGATCGCAAACGGCGCGACCTCAACAGGACCGTCTCCACGCTCAGATCACGCTTCGAGTCACTGTCCTCGCGGGAGCGCGACGTCTTGTCGCTGGTGACGTCCGGCCTGATGAACAAGCAGGTCGCCGCCAAGCTCGGATTGGCGGAAATCACCGTCAAGATCTATCGCGGCCAGATCATGCGCAAGATGGGCGCGAAGTCGCTGGCAGAGCTCGTGAGAATGAGCGAGGCGCTCGGCATCGGGCCGAACAAGTCCGACGTACAAACCTAAGTATGAGTTTCCAACGGTGACTGGCCGGTCCACCCTGGGTTGATGTCGGGCCATAGCGGCGGCGAGCGCAATCCCGGACGAGGAGCGGACGTCTTGTCAGCGGCTTCGGTCATTTCGGTGCTGGACGACGACCCTTACGTTCGGGCCGCGATCAACAATCTCCTGGAGTCGCGCGGGTACGTCGTCCGCACGTTTGCCTCAATCGAGGAGTTCTTGAGGTCGACCGATTCGAATGACACCTCATGCGTGATCGCCGACGTGCAGATGCCGCCGGTAAACGGGATCGATCTCTTGACGCAGATGCGCGCGCAGGGTTCGGCTCCGCCGTTTATCTTCATCACAGCTTTCCCGGACGAGAGCGTTCGTGCGCGTGCGCTAAAAGCGGGCGCAACGTGTTTTCTCGCCAAGCCCTTCGCCGCCTCGGATCTGATGCAATGCCTGGACCATGCGCTGGCAGCGGGTCGCGAAAGCCTGGAGTGATCGCCCGGCCGTGAGCGCCGGCACGTGACAACAGCACCGCCCGCTTCAATCCACCTTGATGTTCGCCGCCTTGATGATCGGCCACCATTTTGCGATCTCGGCCTTCTGACGGATGCCGAGCGCTTCGGGCGCGAGCTGGTCCTTCGGTGTCATCTCCAGACCCTGGTTTTCCAGCTGCTTCCGCACGGCGGGATCGTTCAGCGCTTCCACGGCCGCCGCGTTGAGCTTTGCCACGATCTCCTTCGGAGTGCCCTTCGGAACCCACATGCCTGACCACAGCGTCATGTTGAAGCCCTTCAGGCCCGCCTCCTCCGCGGTCGGGATATCCGGGGCCGAAGACAGGCGCTTGCTGTCGGTGATGGCGTAGGCGCGGATGGTGCCGGCGCGGACCTGAGCGATCGAGTTGGAGGTCTGGTCGACGATGATGTCGATCTGGCCGGCGATCAGATCGTTCAGCGCAGGCGCGGTGCCGCGATACGGCACGTATTGCAGCTTGATGCCGGAGACGCTTTCGAAATAGACGCCGGCGATGTGGCTGCCGGAGCCGGCGCCGGCGGTGCCCGCCGTCGGCGGCGAGCTGCGCGACTTCAGCCATTCGACCAGCTCCTTCAGCGATGTCGCGGGCACCGCGTTCTTGCTGACGACGATCATCGGGTTGCTCGGCAGCAGCACCACCGGCTCGAGATCGGCGACGAGATCGTATTTCAGCTTGTAGACGGCGCCATTGGCGACGTGGGTGCCGAGATGGCCGAACGAGATGGTGTAGCCGTCCGGCGGCGACTGCACGGCGCGGCCGACGCCGATCGAGCCGCCCGCGCCGGTGACGTTCTCGACCACGACGGCCTGGCCGAGCGAGGTGCGCATCCGCTCGGCGAGCACACGCGCCATCGCATCCGACGGGCCGCCGGCCGCGAACGGCACGATGATGGTGATGGGACGGGAGGGATAGTCATCGGCGCGCGCGGCGCCGGTGAACGTGAGAATGGCAAATAGCGCAGCCCAGGCAGCCTTGGTCATTGTCTTCTCCCCAGCGATGTCATTTTTGTTTTCTTTGCCTCTCCCCGCTTGCGGGGAGAGGCCTGAATTCGCGCGTAGCGCGGATTCAGGGTGAGGGGAAGTCTCCGCGAACTCGACTGCCACCGGCCTCGCGGAGGCTCCCCCTCACCCCGACCCTCTCCCCGCAAGCGGGGCGAGGGAGAACTCCTAGAATTGCGTGTAATCGATCGGCTTGTGACGGTCGAGCGTGCGGGTGACCGGCGGCAGCGGATACTTCAGGCCGGTGGCGCAGTTGAACAGCATGACGCGGTCGGCCTTCGAGACGCGGCCGTCGGCGAGGCTCTCCTTGTAGGCCGCGTAGGTGGCAGCGCCCTCGGGACATAGCAGCAGCCCCTCCTCGCGGGCGACCTCGTTCAGCGCCGCCGAGATCTTGTCGTCGTCGACCGCGATGGCAAAGCCCTTGCTCTCGCGCACGGCGCGCAGGATCAGGAAATCGCCGATCGCCTGCGGCACTCGGATGCCCGAGGCGATGGTGTGGGCGTCCTCCCAACGCGTCGCATGCTCGGTGCCGGCCTCATAGGCCCGCACCATCGGCGCGCAGCCGGAGGCCTGCACCGCGACCATGCGCGGGCGCTTGCTCCCGATGAAGCCGATCTTCTCGAGCTCGTCGAACGCTTTCCACATGCCGATCAGGCCGGTGCCGCCACCAGTCGGATAGAAGATCACGTCGGGCACGTCCCAGCCGAGCTGCTCGGCGAGCTCGAGGCCCATCGTCTTCTTGCCCTCGATGCGGTACGGCTCCTTCAGTGTCGAGGTGTCGAACCAGCCGACCTTGGCCTTGCCCTCGCCGACGATCTTGCCGCAATCGTCGATATAGCCGTTGACGCGGTAGACGGTCGCGCCCTGCAGCTCGATCTCGCTGACGTTCACTTCGGGCGTGTCGGCCGGGCAGAAGATCGTGGTCTTGATGCCGCAGCTTGTGGCGTAAGCCGCCAGCGCCGCCCCGGCATTGCCGTTGGTCGGCATCGCCATGTGCTTGATGCCGAGCGCCTTGCCCATCGACACCGCCATGACGAGGCCGCGCGCCTTGAATGAGCCGGTCGGCAGACGCCCTTCGTCCTTGACGATGATCTCGCCGCCGCCGAGCTTGTTGCCGAGCTTGGGCAGCCGGATCAGCGGCGTGGTCACCTCGCCGAGCGAGACGATGTCCTTGCATTTGCGCACCGGCAGCAGCTCGCGGTAGCGCCACATGTCGCCGGGGCGCTGTGCGAGGGCGTCCTTGGTCAGCGCCTTCTTCACGCCGGCGAGGTCGTAGCGGACGAGGAGCGGCTTGCCGGCCTTGGAGAGATTGTGGACCTGGTCAGCGGCGTAGTGATCGCCTTCCATCGCACATTCGAGATGGGTGACAAAGGTCGGGCGCTCGATGGTGAGGTTGTCGTTGTCGTGCATGGGTTCATTCCCTCTTGTTATTCGTGTTCCGCTATTCGATCCGTCACCCTGAGGCGCTCGTCATGCGGCGCAGCGCGCCGTATGACGAGCCTCGAAGGGCGACCAGCCCGGCTGCTGCAGTTCGGCCGCTCATCCTTCGAGGCTCGGCCTCCGGTGCTCCGCACCGGCCGCCTCACACCTCAGGATGACGGAACGACCAGCGGCGCGCACCGCCGCGCAATCCCCTTGCGTCAAATATTCAGCACCCGTCCATACGCATCCAGCACGGCTTCCTTCATCATCTCCGACAGGGTCGGATGCGGGAACACGGTGTGCATCAGCTCCTCTTCCGTCGTCTCCAAATTCATGGCGACGACGTAGCCCTGGATCAGCTCGGTCACTTCCGCGCCGACCATGTGGGCGCCGAGCAGCTGGCCGGTCTTCTTGTCGAAGATCACCTTGACGAGGCCCTGGTCCTCGCCGAGCGCGATGGCCTTGCCGTTGCCGACGAAGGGGAAGCGGCCGACGCGGATCTCGCGGCCGTTCTCCTTGGCCTTGGCTTCCGTCAAACCGACGGACGCCACCTGCGGATGGCAATAGGTGCAGCCCGGGATCATGTTCTTGTCCATGGGGTGCGGTTTGAGGCCTTTGATCGCCTCGATGCAGATCACGCCTTCATGCTCGGCCTTGTGGGCGAGCATGGGGGGACCTGCGACGTCGCCGATGGCGTAAATGCCGGGAACGTTGGTCTTGCCGTAGCCGTCGACCACGACAATGCCGCGGTCGGTCTTCACGCCGAGCTTTTCGAGGCCGAGATTCTCGATGTTGCCGACGACGCCGACTGCCGAGATCACGCGTTCGAACTCGGTCGCGACAGGCTTGCCCTTGCCGTCGTCAATGGTGGCGAGGACGCTGTCGGCCTTCTTCTCGAGCTTGGTCACCTTGGTCGAGGACATGATCTTGATGCCCTGCTTCTCCAGGCGCTTGCGCGCCAAGCCGGCGATCTCGGCATCCTCGACGGGGAGGATCTGCGGCAGCACCTCGACCACGGTGACGTCGGAGCCCATGGTGTGGAAGAACGAGGCGAACTCGATGCCGATCGCGCCGGAGCCGACCACCAGCAGCGATTTCGGCATCCGCTCCGGCACCATCGCCTCGAAATAGGTCCAGACCAGCTTCTTGTCGGGCTCGAGCCCCGGCAGCACGCGCGGCCGTGCGCCGGTTGCGACGATGATGTGCTTGGCCTGATAGCTCCCCTCGCCCAGCGCGCCCCTCGGCGCCTCGACGTCGGACTTCTTCACGGTGACCTTGCCCGGCGCGTCGATTGAAGCCGCGCCCCAGATCACGCTGACCTTGTTCTTCTTCATCAGGAAGCCGACGCCGTCGTTCAGCCGCTTGGAGACGCCGCGCGAGCGCTGCACTACGGCCTTCGGATCGAACGAGACCTTCTCCGCCGACAGGCCGTAATCCCCGGCATGCTGCATATAATGGTAGATCTCGGCCGAACGCAGCAGCGCCTTGGTCGGGATGCAGCCCCAGTTCAGGCAGATGCCGCCGAGATAGGATTTCTCGACGATCGCCGTCTTGAAGCCGAGCTGCGCGGCCCGGATCGCGGTGACATAGCCGCCGGGACCGGAGCCGATGATGATGACGTCGAAGGATGTGTCGGCCATAGCGGCTCCCGTTCAGCTCAAGAGGCGCCGCGGGCGCGGCGCTTGACCAGAAAAGACCTCACCAGCCATTCGAACGTCACCGCCACGACCATGACGGCCAGAACGGTGAGCACGATAGGCTGGGCGATGTTCCGTGCCAGTTGCTCACCGGCAAAGAACGCAGAATGAAGAAAATCGAGCCCAACCGGGTTGAGCGCGACGACCGCGCCGAGCAGCAGCGATATCCATGGCCAGCGGGTCCGGACATGCAAGGTTGCGCCCTCTGCCGCCGCGTCAGACCATCATCATCACGGGGTTTTCGATCAGCTGCTTGAAGGCGCCGATCAGCTCGGCGCCGAGCGCGCCGTCGATGGCGCGATGATCGCAGGACAGGGTCACGCTCATCATGTGCGCGATCTCGATCTTGCCGCCGCGCACGACGGGCCGCTCCTCGCTGGTGCCGACCGCGAGGATGGTCGCATGCGGCGGGTTGATCACGGCGGTGAAGTGGCTGATGCCGTACATGCCGAGGTTGGAGACGGCGGTGGTGCCGCCCTGGTATTCCTCGGGCTTCAATTTGCGGGACCGTGCACGCGCGGCAAAATCCTTCATCTCGTTGGAGATGGTGGAGAGCGTCTTGGTCTCCGCTTTGCGGATGATCGGCGTGATCAGGCCGCCCGGCATCGCCACGGCGACGCCGACGTCGGAATGATGGTGCTTGACCATGCCGCTTTCGGTCCAGCTGACGTTGCAGTTGGGAATCTTCTGCAGCGCCACCGCCATCGCCTTGATGACGAAGTCGTTGACCGAGATCTTGTAGAGCGGCTTCTTCTCCTTGTCCTTCGGAGCTGCCGCATTGATCTCCTCGCGCGCGGCAAGCAGCTTGCCGATGTCGCAGTCGATAGTGAGATAGAAATGCGGGACGTTCTGGATCGACGCGGTCAGGCGCTGCGCGATGGTGCGGCGCATGCCGTCGTGCGGGACGATGTCGTAGGAGCCCGGCTCGAACAGCGAGAGGATCTGCTTGTCCGACATGGTGGGCGCGATCGAGGGCGCGCCGGAGGGCGCAGCCGCGGGCGCCTTGAGGCCCTTGCCCGACTTGGCCTGCTCGACGTCGCGCGCGACCACGCGGCCGTGCGGACCGGTGCCGGTGACCATGCCGACATCGATGCCGGCTTCCTTGGCGAGACGCCGCGCCAGCGGCGATGAGAACACGCGACCGCCGTGGCCGTTGCTCTGCGCGGCCGGAGCTGCGGCCTGCGGCGCGGGGGCCGCGGCAGGCGGCGGTGCAGCCTTCGGCGCGGCGGGCGCGGGCGCCGCCGCCGGAGTCTCTGCGGGCTTGTCTGCTTTCGGCGGCGCGGCCGAAGCGCTCGGCTTGGCGCTACCCGCCGCCTTCACATCCTCGCCCTCGCCGGCGAGCACCGCAATCACGTCGTTGACCGGCACGTCCTGCGTGCCCTCGGGCACCAGGATCTTTGCGATCGTGCCCTCGTCGATGGCCTCGACCTCCATGGTCGCCTTGTCGGTCTCGATCTCGGCGATGACATCGCCGGATTTGACCTTGTCGCCTTCCTTCTTCAGCCACTTGGCGAGGTTGCCCTTCTCCATCGTCGGCGAGAGAGCGGGCATCAGGATGTTGATGGGCATGCTGACCTCAAGAAGAACTTTGCAAAACGTCGTCTTCGACAACCGAAGACGAACAGACCAGGTTTAGTTGCCGATGTCGCCCTGCCACAGGCGCTCATTGGCTGGATTGGAACGCCAATTCTTCATCATGGTGATGGAGCGGTCGTCGGCAAGGTCGATCCAGGGGATGCCGAACTTGTCGAGGATGTCCTTGGAGCCTTCGAAAGTGACGGACTCCCCGATCACCACCAGCTTGACCTTGAACAGCGCGAGCGCGCCCGCGCACATCGCGCAGGGCGACAGCGTGGTGTACATGACGGTGTCGTGGAACGAGATCGCGCCGGCCGCGCGCAGGCAGCTCATCTCGCCGTGCAGGATCGGATTGTTCTCCTGCACGCGGTTGTTGTGGCCGCGGGCGATGATCTTGTCGTCGCGCGTCAGTACCGCGCCGATCGGCAGGCCGCCTTGCGCGATCGAAGCCTCGGCCTCGCGGATCGCCTCGAGCATGAGATCGAAATGATGGGATTCGATGGCCACGGTCAGTGTCCCTTGCCGCGCGGCGTCGTGGTGCCGGTGTCGGTGGGACGCTCGATCTCGGCCTGGAACATCTCCAGGATCCGGTTCAACGCGTCCTCCTCGGTGTATTCGCTCTCGCGCGCATAGGCGCGCGCGGCGTGGCGGGCGAGATCGACGAGCAGCAGGCCCCACATGTCGGGCTCCTCGAAGGCGCGCTGGAACGCCATCGACAGCCCGCCGTCCAGCACGAACACGCGCAGGATCTCGACCGCGTCGTCGCGGCTCATGACGTCGGGCGGCAGTGGCTGCTCCTTCGGGCCCGACATGGCCTACCTGTAGCAGACGGCTTTGGCGGCCTCGACGACTTCCGCCGCCGAGGGCAGCGCGAGCTTCTCCAAATTGGCGGCATAGGGCATCGGCACGTCCTTGCCGGAGACGCGCGCAACCGGCGCGTCGAGATAATCGAAGGCGTTCTCCATGATGCGCGCGGCGATCTCGGCGCCGACGCCGCTCTGCGCCCAGCCCTCTTCCACCGTGACGGCGCGCCCGGTCTTCTTGACCGAGTTGATGATGGTCTCGGTGTCCATCGGCCGCAGCGTGCGCAGATCGATCACCTCGGCCTCGATGCCGTCCTTGGCGAGCTCGTCGGCCGCCTTCAGCGCATAGGTCATGCCGTTCGACCAGGAGATGATGGTGACGTGGGTCCCTGCGCGCACGATGCGGGCCTTGCCGATCGGGATGATGAAATCGTCGAGCTTGGGGACTTCGCCGGTGTGACCGTACAGCACCTCGTTCTCGAGGAAGATCACCGGATTGGGATCGCGGATCGCGGCCTTGAGCAGACCCTTGTAGTCGGCCGCCGAGAACGGGGCGACGACCTTGAGGCCGGGTACGTTGGAGTACCAGGCCGAATAATCCTGGCTGTGCTGGGCGGCGACGCGCGCGGCGGCGCCGTTCGGGCCGCGGAACACGATCGAGCAGCCCATCTGGCCGCCGGACATATAGAGCGTCTTGGCCGCGGAATTGATGATCTGGTCGATCGCCTGCATGGCGAAGTTGAAGGTCATGAACTCGACAATGGGCTTGAGGCCCGTCATCGCGGCGCCGACGCCGACGCCGGCGAAGCCGTGCTCGGTGATCGGAGTATCGATGACGCGCTTGGCGCCGAACTCCTGGAGCAGCCCTTGCGTGACCTTGTAGGCGCCCTGGTATTCGGCGACTTCCTCGCCCATCACGAAGACGTCGGGATCGCGGCGCATCTCTTCGGCCATGGCATCGCGCAGCGCTTCGCGGATGGTCTGCGTGATCATCTCGGTGCCGGCGGGCACTTCCGGATCGGGTTCGGCGACGGCCTGCGGCGCCGGTGCGGCCTTGGGCTGAGGCGCTTCGGCCTTCGCAGCGGCGGGGGCGGCGGATTCCGCGGCCTTCTGCTGCGCGGCCGGCGCGGGCGCCTTGGCGAGATCGGCAGCGCTCTCGCCGTCGGCGAGGATGGTCGCGATCGGCGTGTTCACGGCGACATCGGCGGTCCCCTCGGGGATCAGGATCTTGCCGAGCGTCCCCTCGTCGGTCGCCTCGACCTCCATCGTCGCCTTATCGGTCTCGATCTCGGCGATGACGTCGCCCGACTTGATGGTCTCGCCCTCTTTCTTCAGCCATTTGGCGAGGTTGCCCTTCTCCATCGTGGGCGACAACGCGGGCATCAGCACTTGAATTGGCATGTCTTCTCCAAACGAAAGCTTGCGCGCGTTCAGCGGTAAACGTCGGTCCAGAGCTCGGCGGCATCCGGCTCGGGATCATGCTGGGCGAAATCGGCGGAGGCGTTGACGATGTCGCGCACCTCGGCGTCGATCGCCTTGAGATCGGCCTCGCTGACCTTCGCGGCCAACAGGCGGTTGCGCACCTGCTCGATCGGGTCCTGATCGTGGCGGACCTTCTCGACCTCCTCGCGTGTACGGTATTTTGCAGGGTCGGACATGGAGTGGCCGCGATAGCGGTAGGTCTGCATCTCCAGGATGTAGGGGCCCTTGCCGGCGCGGCACCAGGCGGCTGCCTCGTCGCCGGCGGCCTTCACGGCGCGGACGTCCATGCCGTCGACCTGCCTGCCGGGGATGTTGAAGGACACGCCGCGCTTGGAGAAATCCTGCTGGGCCGAGGCGCGCGAGACCGAGGTGCCCATGGCGTAGCGGTTGTTCTCGATGACGTAGATCACCGGCAGCTTCCAGAGCTCCGCCATGTTGAAGCTCTCGTAGACCTGGCCCTGATTGGCCGCACCGTCGCCGAAATAGGTGACGCTGACATTGTCGTTGCCGCGATAGTTATTGGCGAAGGCCAGACCCGTGCCGAGCGAGACCTGGGCGCCGACGATGCCGTGGCCGCCGTAAAAATGCTTCTCCTTGCTGAACATGTGCATGGAGCCGCCCTTGCCCTTGGAATAGCCGCCGCGGCGGCCCGTGAGCTCGGCCATGACGCCGTTGGCGTCCATGCCGGTGGCGAGCATGTGGCCGTGATCGCGATAGCCGGTGATGACCTGATCGCCCGGCTTCAGGGCCATCTGCATGCCGACCACCACGGCCTCCTGGCCGATATAGAGGTGGCAGAAGCCGCCGATCGCGCCCATGCCGTAGAGCTGGCCGGCCTTTTCCTCGAACCGCCGGATCAGGAGCATGTCGCGGAGCGCCTTGAGCTCCTGCTCCCGCGTGAATTCCGGAGGCGAACCGCCGTCGGTCTTGTCCTGTGGAGTGCTTGCGGCGGCTTTCTTGGGTGCGGCCATAGGAATTCCGGGTCAGAGAAAACTTTCGCCCTCTCTAACCCAAGTCAAACGCCCTTGGAAAGCACCGCGGCGACTTGGCACGACTTTCATTATGCCGCACTGCAACGTGGTCGAAATATTGGAAAATCTTTGGCGCCGATCGGGCAACAAATCTACGCGTCACGATGCGGAGCTGAGACCAGCTCAAGAACTATGCATCATGCCGATCCCCGTCGTCGAAGCGGACGGCGCCGGACATGGCGCCGCCCTCTCCGCATTCCCGATCAGAAGAAGCCGAGCTTCTTCGGGCTGTAGCTGACCAAGAGGTTCTTGGTCTGCTGATAATGATCGAGCATCATTTTGTGGGTCTCGCGACCGACGCCCGACTGCTTGTAGCCGCCGAACGCCGCGTGGGCGGGATAGGCATGGTAGCAATTGGTCCAGACCCGGCCGGCCTGGATCGCCCGGCCGAAGCGGTAGCAGCGGTTGGCATCGCGGCTCCAGACGCCGGCCCCGAGGCCGTACAGCGTGTCATTGGCGATCTCGAGCGCCTCGTCGTCGGTCTTGAACGTCGTGACCGAGACCACGGGACCGAAGATCTCTTCCTGGAAGATTCGCATCTTGTTGTGGCCCTCGAACACGGTCGGCTTGACGTAGAAGCCGCCGGCGAGATCGCCGCCGAGCTCGGCCCTTCCGCCGCCCGCGAGCACCTTGGCGCCTTCCTGCTTGCCGATGTCGATGTAGGACAGGATCTTCGCCAGCTGCTCGCCGGAGGCCTGCGCGCCGATCATGGTGGTGGCATCGCGCGGGTCGCCCTGCTTGATCGCCGCAACGCGGGTCAAGGCCCGCTCCATGAAGCGGTCATAGATGTCGGCATGGACCAGCGCACGGCTCGGACAGGTGCAGACCTCGCCCTGGTTCAGCGCGAACATGACGAAGCCTTCGATCGCCTTGTCGAAGAAATCGTCGTCCTCGGCCGTGACGTCCTTGAAGAAGATGTTCGGCGACTTGCCGCCGAGCTCCAGCGTAACGGGAATGAGGTTCTGGCTGGCGTACTGCATGATCAGCCGGCCCGTCGTGGTCTCGCCGGTGAAGGCGATCTTGGCGATGCGCGGGCTCGAGGCCAGCGGCTTGCCGGCCTCGAGGCCAAAGCCGTTGACGATGTTGAGGACGCCGGGCGGCAGGATGTCGGCGATGAGCTCGGCCCAAACCATGATCGAGGCCGGGGTCTGCTCGGCAGGCTTGAGCACGACGCAATTGCCGGCGGCGAGCGCGGGCGCAAGCTTCCAGCAGGCCATCAGCAGCGGGAAGTTCCAGGGGATGATCTGGCCGACCACGCCGAGCGGCTCGTGGAAATGATAGGCGATGGTGTCGTGGTCGATCTCGCCGATCGAGCCTTCCTGGCCGCGCACGACGCCGGCGAAGTAGCGGAAATGGTCGATTGCCAGCGGCAGGTCGGCGGCGCGGGTCTCACGGATCGGCTTGCCGTTGTCCCAGGTCTCGGCGATGGCGAGACGCTCGAGATTCTCTTCCATGCGATCGGCGATCCGGTTCAGGACCGCGGCGCGCTCGGCGACGCTGGTGCGGCCCCAGGCCGCCTTGGCGGCATGCGCCGCATCGAGGGCGGCCTCGACGTCCTGCGCCTCGGAGCGCGCGATCTTGCAGACGACCTGACCGGTCACCGGCGAGGCGTTGTCGAAATATTTGCCGGAGATCGGCGCGACGAACTTGCCGCCGATGAAATTGTCGTAGCGTTCGGCAAATGGAACTTTGGTGACGCTGAGGAATTCCACCTTGTTCATTGATCACTCCCGTTGATTGCTGCTTGCTTGCCGTCGTGTGCTCACGACTTGCGCCGACGATGATGCGGGAGGCGTTTTCTGTCAGCCCCGGCGGGAGCGATGGTGGGGCGGACCTGTCGCAGTTCTGCGACAGTGATTGTGTCCCGGACGCGCTGCAACGCTCTTCGCGTTGCTGCGCAGCGCGGGACCCAGAAGCGGCACAGCAGGGTGTGGAGATATGGGCCCCGGCCTCAGCAGCGCATCACGTCGCAAGAGCGACGCGCTGCGCTGCGTCCGGGGCACGAGATGGGGGGTTGAGTAACCTGCCCGGCTCAGTGGTTCAGTTCGAACCGCTTCAGCTTCCTGTGCAGCGTGGCGCGGCTGACGCCGAGGGCCTTGGCGGCCGCCGAGACATTGCCGCCGGCGCGGAGCAATGCCCGTTGCACCACGGCGCGCTGACCGCCGGCAAGATGATCGTGCGCGGCATCGCCGCCGAGCAGATCGGCTGCGGGCACCGGCCGCAATGCCCGGCCGGGGGCAATTCCGAGCGCCGCCCGGGCGGAGCGGGTCGCGCCGATCACGAGATCGTCCGCATCGACCGCGAGGAGGCCTCCGCATTGGCCGTCCGCAGCTTGCGTCAGCACGATGCGGGCATGGGCGAACGCCTTACGGAACAGGTCCGCTTCGATCCGCTTGGCCGCCTCGCCCGCCGCAAGTGCGATCAGACTGGAGAACGCATCGGTCTGGTCGGCGCGGCAGGAGGAGACGTCGAGCACGCCGGCGAGCGCGGCCTCATGGTCGTAGATCGGAACGGCGGTGCAGCTCAGAAGCGTGTTGCGGGCGAAGAAATGCTGGTCGCGGTCGATCGTCAGCGCACGCTGCTCGACGAGGCAGGTGCCGATGCCGTTGGTGCCCTCATGCTCCTCGCTCCAGAGCGCACCGGTCCACAGGCCCCAGGATTGAAACGTCGCATCGTCCGCCGGTGTGCCGCGGCGATCGACCGGCACGCCCTCCCCGTCGGCGAGCAGCACGCAGCAGCCGCTCGCGCCGACGGCCTGATAGAGCCGGTCCATCGCGCCTTGCGCGGCCGCCAGCAGCGGCGCGACGCGCTCGCGCGCCCGGTGCAGCTCGGCTTCGGTCAGCCGCAGCGGCGAGGTGCGGCCGCCGGGATCGAGATGATGCAATCTGGACGAACGGCGCCACGAGGCCACGAGCGCGGACCGAGCCGCCTGGCCTGACGCGATGGCGGCCTCGACACGGGCCGCGTGATGCCGGGGCATTGACCCATTCATCACAGTTTCCTCCGGATGACAGACTAGAAGGTGCCGGCGCCACCCGTTTGATCTGCGTCAACTTCAGCGAGCGCTACACAAGCCATGAGCCCGCCGCGGTGCGGTCGTCAAGGCGGCAGCCGGTTCCGGAGTTACGACCTTCGAAGGAGCAAAGCGCAACGAGGTCGGATTTCGCCAGCCGCTTTCGTGTCGGTTTCAAAGCTTGCGGAAAACGCTACTTCGCCGGGATCATCCGAACGAGATCGCGCGGATTGACATAGTCGAGCTGGAAGCGCGCCCGCTCGTCCAGCATGTCGGGGTCGATCCGCTCGGACCGCAGCAGCGACACCCGCTGCTCGCTCCTGGCGCGCTCACGCTTGAGCTGGGCCAGTTCGCTGGTCAGCGCGATGATCTCCTGATCGAGCTCCTGGCGGGCGTTCAGGCCGTATTTGCCGGTATAGGCGTTGACGCCGAAATAGCCGACGATGGCCGCCGCCATCGCATAGAGGGTAAGGCCGGTCAGGATCGATTTCAGGCGCGCGCGGGAGACCATCCTGGCAAGATGGGACAGGTTGGTTAAGGGAGTGCTAATTCCGCCATCCCATACCGAACCTTCATGGTCGGGAACGGGTCCGATTGGGACGCAGCGAGACTAACTCAGGCAGCTCTTGCGATATTCTGCTGGGGTGATGTTCAGGTGTCTGCGAAAGATCCGGTTGAGATGGCTCTGATCGGAAAATCCGCTCAAGAGCGCAATCTCCTTCAGAGCGAGCCGATCCCTGCGCAGGTGTTGGCACGCGCGCTGCACCTTGCGGCTCAGCACATAGGCATGCGGCCGCATGCCGTAGTGGACCTGGAATTTGCGCGCAAACTGCACCGGCGTGCAGTTGCAGATATTGGCGAGCTCCTCGAGCGTGATGTTCCTCGACATGTTCTGCTCGATATAGTCCTCGATCAGCCGCGCGTGGGCTGGCCTGAAGCGCCCCTGTGCACAGGGCATCTTGAATTGCACGGAGGCATATCTTCGCAGGAGGTGCACGCTCGCCTGAAGTGCCAGCGCATCATAGCAGAGCCGTCCGCCCGGAGCTCCTTCGGACACCTCGTGCACCATGCGGTCGCCGATCCAGGTCAGCACCGGATCCTCGATCCTGAGCAGGTCGTGAAGCTCGATGCCGTCCGGATCGCGGTCAAACGCTTCGCTCGCCGTCTTCGCCATCAAGGTCGGGGAAATGTAGAAATGGCTGACCTCGATGTCGTGGCTCCAGCGCCAGTTCGAAGGCTCCGCACGCGTTAGCAGTGTCGTAACGCCGCGGCCAACATGATCCTGCTTCCAGACGCCGGTCACCCGGCGATTCATCGACGTTGTGCCTTCGCGATACACGACGATCAGGAAGTTCTCGTTTGGGGGGACCCAGATGTCCGATGGCGCATAGCGGAAGACGCGCAGCCGAAAGTCGGATTTGCCCACCGCCGAACTGTCCAGCATCAGCTCGCCGGGCGCGTAGCGTGGCAGCTCCTCGACCGTGATGAATTGGCCCATCGCGCGAGCCTCCCCTCCTTAGGAATTTGTGGCGCGGTTGACCGCTTCCGCTTCTCATTGGCCGAACGGCAGGAGGAGAGCATAAGCCGGTTTTGCAGTTTGCCAAGCGAACTGTGTCGAGGTCCGGCGCCGGGCTCCGTCCAAAGGATTGTCGGTTTTGTTCAAGCCCCAAAGCTCGGCGTCTCGTAGCCTTTCTCGCGTTCCGGGCAGAGCAGGAGAAGCGGCGGAGCGGCCGCGGGCCAAACGAGCCCATTCCATCGCGCTGCTGGGATCGAAATGACGCGATGCACCAACGTCCGACGACCTCATGGACGGGGGAAGGTCGCGTGCGCTCTGGAAACGTGAGGAGGGACTCATATGGAAACCGATGGCAAGACCAATGGAA
The DNA here is from genome assembly GCF_004570865.1 of Bradyrhizobium frederickii. Lineage (GTDB taxonomy): Bacteria > Pseudomonadota > Alphaproteobacteria > Rhizobiales > Xanthobacteraceae > Bradyrhizobium > Bradyrhizobium frederickii. The sequence goes on along the minus strand of NZ_SPQS01000021.1, from coordinate 1,136 downwards.
GCAATGGCGCGCATGACCCGGCCAAGCTCGATGCCCTCGTGGTGGGAGCCGGCGTCGCAGGACTCTATCAACTCTACCGTTTGCGCGAGCAGGGATTGAGAGTCAGGGCGATCGACGCCGCGTCGAGCGTCGGCGGCACTTGGTACTGGAATCGTTATCCCGGGGCGCGCTTCGACTCGGAAGCTTACATCTACCAGTATCTGTTCTCCGAGGAGCTCTATAAGGGATGGAGCTGGAGCGAGAAATTCCCGGGCCAGCCGGAAATTGAACGATGGCTCAACTACGTCGCCGACCGTCTCGATCTCCGCAAGGACATCCAGTTCAGCACAACGGTCAGAAGCGCCCATTTCAACGAAGCAACACAGCGCTGGTTAGTCACGACCGATAAGGGCGACGTGATCGACACCCAGTTCCTGGTCACCTGCTGCGGCATGCTCTCGGCCCCCCACGTGTCGTTTCCGGGCCAGGAGACTTTCAAGGGACGCCTGTTCCACACAGCGCGCTGGCCAAAGCAGCCGATCGACTTCGCGGGGAAGCGCGTCGGTATCATCGGCAACGGCGCAACCGGCATCCAGGTCATCCAGACGATCGCGGGCGAGGTCGGCCATCTCAAGGTCTTCATCCGTACGCCCCAATACATCATCCCGATGAAGAATCCCAAATTCAGCGCGGCGGATGCGCAGGCCTACAAGTCCAAGTTCGAGCACTTCAAGCAGCGATTGCCGCACACCTTCACAGGTTTCGAATATGATTTCGAGCATGCGTGGGCCGGCCTATCACCCGAGAAACGCCGGGAGGTGATCGAAGATTGCTGGAATGACGGCTCGCTGAAGCTATGGATTGAGCTGGTCCCGCAAATCTGAACAGCGCGATAAGTGGAGTTTCTGCCTGACGGCGGGCAAGATTGACCCGCGAATCAGGAGAGACGATGAGCAGACGAGCACGGCGGAACCACACTCCGGCTTTCAAGGCGAAGGTGGCACTTGCCGCCGTCAAGGGTGACCGCACGCTGGCGCAACTGGCGGAGCAGTTCGACGTTCACCCCAATCAGATCACATCGTGGAAGGCCCAGCTCGAAGGCAGCGCTGCCGATGTTTTCGGTCCGGGCGGCGGGAGTCGGATCGCCGAACCCACCG